>JBLWWC010000004.1:0-268514 GCA_048268145.1 Qipengyuania sp.
CACGGTGATGACGAGCTTGGCATCGGAGGATTCCACCGTGGCAATGGCGTTGCCGGCATAGATCGGGCGGGTGAAGGTCTTGTCGCCTTCGACCGAGAGAATGTCGGAGATCTGCATCACATCGAGCAGCGCGGCGACGCGCGGCGCAACGTTCTTGCCCGTGGTGGTGGCAGGGAACAGCACCGCATCGTGATGGCCCATCAGGTCCGCAACCAGCGGCGCGACATTCTCGGCCAGCGCGTGTTCGTAAGCCGCATCGTCGGCGACATGGACCTTGCCCACGCCAGCGATCTTCGCAGCCTGTTCGGCCACGGCGCCGCAGCCCGATCCGGCCACCAGCAGATGCACTTCGCCCAGCTTGCCGGCGGCGGTGACCGCAGCCAGCGTGGCGTCTTTCATCTCGGCATTGTCGTGTTCGACCCAGACGAGAGTTTTCATATGTCTATTCCTTTCCTGTCCGGGTGATCAGGCGATGCCGAGCGCTTTGATCTTGGCGATCAGCGCATCGACGTCCTCGACCTTTTCGCCGGCCTGACGGACGGGCGGTTCGGTGACGTTGGTGGTCGTCAGACGCGGCGCGGTGTCGACACCGTAATCGCCGGGCGCCTTGGTATCGAGCGGCTTCTTCTTCGCCTTCATGATGTTGGGCAGCGAAGCATAGCGCGGCTCGTTCAGGCGCAGATCGGTGGTGACGATCGCCGGAAGGGTCAGCCTGACCGTCTCCAGGCCGCCATCGACTTCGCGCTTCACGGTGACCGAATCCGCTTCGACCTCGACCGTGTTGGCGAACGTACCCTGCGGGCGGCCCATCAGCGCGGCCAGCATCTGGCCGGTCTGGTTGCTGTCATCGCTGATCGACTGCTTGCCGAGCAGGACGAGACCGGGCTGTTCTTCCTCGGCAATGGCTTTCAGGATCTTGGCGACGGCGAGCGGTTCGACCTCGTCATCGGTTTCCACCAGGATCGCACGGTCCGCACCCATCGCCAGCGCGGTGCGCAGCGTTTCCTGCGCCTTGGCCGGGCCAACCGACACGACGACGATCTCTTCCGCCTTGCCCGCTTCCTTGATGCGGATCGCTTCCTCGACCGCAATCTCGTCGAACGGGTTCATGCTCATCTTCACATTGGCAAGATCGACACCCGACCCGTCGGGCTTCACCCGAGGCTTGACGTTGTAATCGATCACCCGCTTCACGGGGACGAGGATTTTCATGCGCGAAATCCCTTTCTTCAGTGGTGGATACCGGCGCAGATGCGCCGCCTGTTAAACGAATGGCCCAGAGGTTGTAGCGTTCCCTTTACGTTTACGTCAAGGGCAAGCCTCGCAGGCGATCAGGCCGCCTGCTTCACCTCGGCAACGATCTTCTTCGCGGCATCGCCCAGATCGTCTGCGCTGACGATGGGCAGGCCCGAATTGTTGAGGATGTCCTTGCCCTGTTCGACATTCGTGCCTTCGAGGCGGACGACCAGCGGAACCGAAAGATTCACGTCCTTGGCCGCCTGCACGATGCCGTTGGCAATGACGTCACACTTCATGATGCCGCCGAAAATGTTGACCAGGATGCCCTCGACCGCCGGGTCCTTGAGGATGATCTTGAACGCCGCGGTGACCTTCTCGGTCGTCGCGCCGCCGCCCACGTCGAGGAAGTTGGCCGGGAAGGCGCCGTTCAGCTTGATGATGTCCATCGTGGCCATCGCCAGGCCTGCACCATTGACCATGCAGCCGATGTTCCCGTCGAGCTTGATGTAGGCGAGATCGTATTCGCTCGCCTCGACTTCGGCCGGATCTTCTTCGGTTTCGTCGCGCAGTTCCTCGATATCCTTGTGGCGGAACAGGGCGTTGCCGTCGAAGCTCATCTTGGTGTCGAGCACGAGCAGTTGGGCATCCCCATTTCCATCGGGTTTTGTTTCGACCAGCGGATTGATTTCGAGCATTTCGCAATCCATCGCCATGAACGCTTCGTAGAGCTTCCTGGCGAGCTTCTGCGCCTGCTTGTTGAGGTCGCCATCGAGCTTGAGCGCGAAGGCCATCGCGCGGCCATGATGCGGCATGAAGCCCTGCGCAGGGTCGATGGTGATGGTGGTGATCTTTTCAGGCGTCGAATGGGCGACTTCTTCGATATCCATCCCGCCTTCGGTCGAGACGATCATCGCCACCTGCCCGCTTGCGCGATCGACCAGCATCGAGAGGTAGTATTCCTCGGCGATATCGACGCCGTCGGTCACGTAAAGCCGATTGACCTGCTTGCCTTCCTCGCCGGTCTGCACGGTGACGAGCGTGTTGCCGAGCATGTCCCTGGCGTCGGCTTCGACGTCCTCGATGCTCTTGGCGAGGCGAACGCCGCCCTTGGCGTCGGGGCCGAGTTCCTTGAACTTGCCCTTGCCACGGCCACCGGCGTGGATTTGGGCCTTCACGACATAAAGCGGTCCGGGAAGCTTCTTGGCGGCCTCGACCGCTTCCTCGACGCTCAGCGCGGCGTGTCCGGCGGGCACGGCGATGCCATGTTTCGCCAGCAGTTCCTTGGCCTGATATTCGTGAATGTTCATGAGAGCTCTCGTCCTTCGCGCAAAAGCGCCGTGATCTGGGGTTTGCGCGCGGCATAAGCATGTATGGGCGCGCTTGAAAAGTGGGCAATCCGGGTGCAGGGCCGCTGCCTATCCAAATGATCGACAGAGAACGCCTCGAATCCATCGTCGCCGAAGCCGGGCGAATCGCCTTCGATCTGTGGCCTGGTGCGGGCCATTCGCTCAAGAGCTGGGAAAAGGAGCCGGGCAGCCCGGTCTGCGATGCGGACCTGGCGGTCGATTCGTTTCTCAAGCGGGAGCTGTGCGGATTGCTTCCCTCGGCGGGCTGGCTGTCGGAAGAAACCGCCGACGATCCCCAGCGGTTGGGGCGGGACCTGATCTGGCTGGTCGACCCGGTGGACGGGACGCGCGATTTCATTCGCGGGCGGACGGGCTGGGCGGTGTCCGTCGCGCTGATCAGCAATGGACGTCCACTGATCGGGGCGCTCTGCGCCCCAGCACGCGGCGAAACCTGGACAGCGGTGGCCGGGCAGGGCGCGCTGCGCAATCGTGAGCCTTTGATGGCGTCCACCCGTACGCAGATGGCGGGAGCACGCGTTCCCATCGATTCGCTGCCCCGTGTGGACAGGGATCTCGTGGCGGTGGACAAACCCAATTCGATTGCCCTGCGCATCGCGATGGTCGCAGCGGCAGAGGCCGATCTGGTGGCAACGGTGCGCTGGGGCTTTGAATGGGATGTCGCCGCCGCTGCCCTCATCGCGCGCGAAGCCGGGGCGGCGATCAGCGACGCATTCGGCAACAAGCTCGACTACAACAAGCGCGACCCGCGTGCCTTTGGCGTCATCGCCAGCGCACCTGCCATTCATGCTGATGTCGTTGCGCGGCTGGCAGAACGGATGAAGAAGCCCGGCTGATTGTCGGCCAGGCGCAGCGCGAGGCGGGTTTTTCTTTAACCCGCGAAAGAAAAGGGCCGACCGTCAGGCCGACCCTTTCCTTCAATTCCTTCGGATAGGGCGAAGTTACATGCCCTGCGACTGCTGCGCTTCGCGCACGTCGCTCTCGTCGAAGGGAATAATCTTGATTTCGACACGGCGGTTGAGCGCGCGGCCATATTCCGTGCCGTTGTCACCCTTGAAGTAACGCGGGTCTTCGCCGAAGCCCTGCCAGCGGATGCGCGAACTGGCGACGCCCTGCTGGACGAGATAGCTTGACACTGCCTGGGCGCGCTGTTCCGAAAGGCGCTGGTTGAAATCTTCCGACCCGGTCGAATCGGTATAGCCGTAAACGTCGATCAGGCTGTTGGGATACTGACGCATGCTGGCGGCGATCTTGTCCAGCGTTTCGCGGAATCGCTGATTGATCGTGTAGCTGCCGGTTTCGAAGGTGACGCCGTCGGGCAGGTTGACCAGGATCGCTTCGCTGCCATCGGGATTGGTGACCTGCGTCACATCGACGCCGGTCCCTTCGGTGGCTTCCTCGATTTCCTTGATCTGCTTGTCCATCCGATAGCCGACATAGCCACCGGCCGCCGCGCCGCCGACCGCGCCGATAATGCGCCCGGTCTTGCCGCCGATAATGCCGCCCAGAAGGCCGCCAACGACCGCGCCGCCAGCACCGCCGAGCACCGTGCGCGATACCTTTTGTTCGCCGGTGTTCGGATCGGTGACGCAGCCGGACAGGCCGACCAGCGATACCGATGCCAGGGCGGCGATGAGAATGCGGGGGGTTTTCATGTTATTGTGTCCTCCAATTTCGCGCGGGATCCGGACCTTTCCAGCCCGCACATGTGGCCAAACGCGCCCAACCCGCGTCACATTGGCACAAACACGCAAGATCGCAGGCTGTTCCGCGCCCGCGCGAATTAGGCCTGTGGCGCACCTGCCGGGCTGGCGCGGCGATGCATTTGTGCTAGCGCGATGGGCGTGACACCGTTTCCCTGGACCGACCTGATCATCATCGGCGCGCTGATCGTGCTGAACGGCGTTTTCGCAATGTCGGAACTCGCCATCGTTTCCGCGCGCACCGCGCGCCTGAGAGGCGCCGCACAGCGCGGCAGCACCGGGGCGCAGACCGCGCTGCGCCTTGCCGCAGACCCGGGTAAATTCCTCTCCACCGTGCAGATCGGCATCACGCTGATCGGGATCATTGCGGGTGCTTATTCGGGCGCAAGCCTCGGCGAACCGGTGGGCGAACGGCTGGCGGCGCTCGGCCTGCCGGGCGACTACGCCGAACAGGCCGGCTTCGCGCTGGTGATCGCGCTGACGACCTATTTCAGTCTGGTGGTGGGCGAACTTGTGCCCAAGCAGGTCGCCCTACGCGCCGCCGTGCCGATCGCGATCACCATGGCGCGCCCGATGGCGGTGCTGGCGCGGGTTGCGGCTCCGCTGGTGTGGTTGCTCGATGTGTCTTCCAGCCTCCTCATTCGCCTCCTCGGCGTGCGGCCCGGAGGGCAAAGTTCGGTCACGGCGGAAGAGCTGCATATGCTTTTCGCCGAGGCGACCCGTTCGGGCGTCATCGAGCACGAACAGCACCAGATGCTGCAAGGTGTCGTGCGCCTGGCAGAGCGCCCGGTGCGCGAGATGATGACGCCGCGCAACCAGATCGACTGGATCGACATCGCAGCCGACGAAGATGCGATTCGCGCGGCTATCGCAGGCAGCGCGCATTCGCTGCTGCCGGTTGCAGACGGCTCGCCCGATAAGATCCTCGGCATTGCCAAGGTGCGCGAAATCCTCGCCGTGATGGTCGCGGGCGAACCGGTGGTGCTGCACGCGCTGATGAAGAAGGCGGAAATCGTCCCCGACCAGCTCGACGCGGTCGACGCGCTGCGCGTGCTGCAACAGGCCGAGGTCGCGATGGCGATGGTGCATGACGAATATGGCCATCTCGACGGTATCGTCACCCCGGTCGACCTGCTGATCGCGCTGGTGGGCGATTTCGCCAGCGATCAGGACCATGGCGAGGTTCCCGGTGTCGTCGAGCGGGAGGACGGCTCGTTGCTGGTGTCCGGCTCGCTATCGGCGGATGCATTGGCCGACCGGCTGGGCCTCGATTACGGCGACGACCGCGAATTCGCCACCGCAGCGGGCTATGCGCTGGCCATCCTCAAGAAACTGCCGGTGGAAGGCGAGAGCTTCACCGAGCAGGGCTGGCATTTCGAAGTGGTCGATATGGACGGCAAACGGATCGACAAGATGCTCGTCAGCCAGGTTACCGCGGCGGAGGGGGAGCAGGCCGAGGGTTGAGGTCAGTTTTTTGTTTTCGAAGCCGCATCTGTGGCTTCGTCCTCGGCGCTGTTTCGACGCTACGCGCCGAGCACCTGCGGGGCGCTTTTTGATTTGAGCCTCAGGCGCCGGCGCGCGCATCCGCGCGCTTGGCTCTCCTCGCTCTCTGTCGGTCGCTGCGGGCGGGCAGTCGCCCTTGCACTCGCCTGCGGCTCGCGTCTTCAACATGCGTTGAGGGCTCGGCTTGGCGGCGGAGCACGGTCGCGTCAGCGACCGCAAGGCCACGCGGCCGCCCCGCAGGCGCTCGGCGCGTAGCGTCGAAACAGCGCCGAGGACGAGCCCGCGGATGCGGGCTCATGAAACAAGAATTCAGCCCGGAATAACTGCCTGCGCCGCACCGCCATCGCCTTCGGGCGCGGCGATGATGTCACGGGTCACGCGGCCTTTGGCGACGGTGTTGGTCCCCGGGTCGCCGATGGAGGAGCGGATGCCCGCTTCGGCTGCGCCTGCACGGTCGAGCGCGCTGGTTTCCACCTGGCTGCGCTGCGCCGGACCGCCGAACAGCGCGTCGAGCGCCTGGTCTGCAGCCGTGCCTTCGCTGGGGCGCGGCGCGCCGGGAGCCGGGGGCACGAGGTTGAAATCGGGCGGCACGACCAGCGGCGCCTGACGCTGCACGGCGAATTCGTCCGGCCGGTCACGGTCGAGGAAACCGCCGCTGCCGCAAGCGGTCAGCATGGTGGCCGAAACGGCCAGCAGGGCGAGGGTGCTATGCTTCTTCATCATTCTTTCTCCGTGGCCGACGCCACCTTGCCATCCATCAGGCCGTCCACTTCCTTGTCGCGCATCAGGAAGGCGCGGGCAAGGATAATGACGACGCCGATGGTTATGGCGGCATCGGCGATATTGAAAATCAGGAAGGGGCGGAAATCCCCGAAATGCAGGTCGGCATAATCGATCACGTAACCCAGATTGAACCGGTCGCGGATATTGCCGAGTGCACCGCCCAGGATCAGGGCGAGGCCGATAATATCGCCCAGCGCCTTTTCGCGCATCATCCAGATGGTGACGACCAGCGCAATCAGAGCGGTGACTGCAACCAGCATCCAGCGCATTTCCAGACTGGTCGCCTCGAACATGCCGAGCGACACGCCGAAATTCTGCGTCCAGCGCAGATCGAAGAACGGAATCAGTTCGATCACGCCCTTCTCGCGCAGTTGCAGCGGGCCCTTGACCCACCATTTCGCCAGCTGGTCGACGGCAAAGATCGCCAGTGCCAGCAGCCAGCCATAAAGGCGGTATTTCGCAACCCGGCTCATGCGCCGCTCACCTTGTTTGCATCCATCGCTGCAACCACCGGCTCGCAGCGGTCGCACAAATCCCCGTCTTCCGACACGGAAGGCAGGAGACGCCAGCAACGGCCGCATTTGTGGTCCGATGTACGGGAAACAGTCACTGCATCGCCCTGCCCGCGCGTGACTGACGCGGTGATGAACAATTCGGCCAGATCGCTATCGGAAAAGCCATCGGGCACGGCGCTTTCCGGCACGGTCACATCGGCTTCGAGGCTGGAACGGATGGTTTTTTCGCGGCGATAGGGTTCGATCGCCTCGTTCACCCGCTCGCGCAGATCGCGCAAAGCATCCCAGCGCGCATTGTCCGCACCAACCTGCGGCACTTGCGGCCATTCGAGCAGGTGGACACTGCCGCCTTGGGGATAGCGGGTGGACCAGACCTCTTCCGCGGTGAACACCAGCACCGGCGCGGCATAGCGGACCAACGCGTGGAACAGGATATCGAGCACGGTGCGATAGGCGTTGCGGCGCGGATCGTCCGGCCCGTCGCAATAGAGGCTGTCCTTGCGGATATCGAAGAAGAAGGCCGACAGGTCTTCGTTGCAGAATTCGACCAGCAGGCGGGTATAGGCGTTGAAGTCGTAGTCCTGCACCGCCTGGCGCAGTTTGCCGTCGAGCTGTGCCAACTGCGCCAGCACATAGCGCTCCAGCTCCGGCACTTCACCGGTATCGCCCATATCGCCGACAAACCCGTCGAGCGCGCCGAGAAGGTAACGGAAAGTGTTGCGCAACCGGCGATACTGGTCCGCCGCGCCTTTGAGGATTTCATCGCCGATCCGGTGATCTTCGGTGAAATCGACGCTCAGCGCCCACAGGCGGATGATGTCCGCGCCGTATTGTTCCATCACCTTGTTGGGATCGATGGTGTTGCCGAGGCTCTTGGACATCTTGCGCCCGTCGCTCGCCATCGTGAAGCCGTGGGTCAGCACCTGATCGTAAGGTGCGCGCCCGCGTGTGGCGCAGCTTTCGAGCAGGGAGGACTGGAACCAGCCGCGATGCTGGTCGCTGCCCTCCAGATAAAGGTCGGCAGGCCATTTCAGCGCCGGCCAGCGCCCGCTTTCCAGCGTGAAGGCATGGGTGCAGCCCGAATCGAACCACACGTCGAGAATGTCGGTGACCATCTCGAATTCGTCGGCATCGTGCGCGCTGCCGAGGAATTCGGCCTTGCGGCTTTCATCCCACGCATCGACGCCTTCCTCGCGCACGGCGGCCACCACACGGGCATTGACGTCCGGGTCCTGGAGATAGGAGCCATCGCCCCGGACAAACAGCGTGATCGGCACGCCCCAGGCGCGCTGGCGGCTCAGCACCCAGTCGGGGCGGCCCTCGACCATCGAACCGATGCGGCGGCGGCCCTTTTCGGGCACGAAGCGCACGCGGTCGATTTCGGACATGGCGCGGCCGCGCAGCGTGCCGCCGCCGCCCAGTTCCTTGTCCATCGGCACGAACCATTGCGGGGTGCAGCGATAGATTACCTTGGCCTTGGAGCGCCACGAATGGGGGTAGGAGTGCTGGTAATCGTCGCTCGCGGACAGCAGCGCGCCCGCCTCGCGCAGATCCGAACAGATCGGGCCTTCGGGCGAATTGAACGGCTTGTTGATGACGCTGCGGCGGCGCGGCTTGCCCTCGGCATCGAGATCGTCCGCGCCTAGCCACGGCCAATCGTCGCGATAGGCGCCGTTCCCCTGCACCGCGAACACCGGTTCGATGCCGTATTCGCGGCAGAGCAGGAAATCGTCCTCGCCATGGTCGGGTGACATATGGACAAGGCCCGTGCCGCTGTCGGTGGTGACAAAATCGCCCGGCAGGAATGGACGCGGATTGGCGTAGAACCCGCCGAGATGGTGCATCGGGTGGCGCGCGACGGTTCCGGCGAGCATCTCGCCCTTGAAACCGACATCATCACCGTCCCAACCATCCTCGTGACGGTCCCACATCGAAGGATCGTATTCCCAACCCTGTCGGGAGAAGAACGCTTCTAATAAATCGAACGCTACGACGTAGTGGCGACCGTCCGGCCCTTTGATGCGCTGGTACCCAACCTCCGGCCCGTAAGCCAAAGCCTGGTTTATCGGGATCGTCCACGGCGTGGTGGTCCAGATCACCGCATGCGCACCGACCAGCTCCGGGATCGGCGATTCTACAATCTCGAACGCCACGTCGATCTGGGTGGAGGTGATGTCTTCGTACTCCACCTCCGCCTCGGCCAGCGCGGTTTCTTCGACCGGGCTCCACATCACCGGCTTCGATCCGCGATAGAGATTGCCGCTTTCGGCAAACTTCATCAGTTCGGCAACGATGGTCGCCTCGCTGTCGAACTGCATGGTGAGATAGGGATTGTCCCAGTCGCCCATGATGCCGAGGCGCTTCAGCTGCTCGCGCTGCACATCGACCCATTTCTGGGCATAGGCGCGGCATTCGGCGCGGAATTCGCGCGGCGGGACCGCCTTCTTGTCTTTCTTCTTCTTGCGGTAGAGTTCCTCCACCTTCCATTCGATCGGCAGGCCGTGGCAATCCCAGCCTGGAACATAGGGCGCGTCCTTGCCCAGCAGGTTCTGCGTGCGGCAGACCATGTCTTTCAGCGTATGGTTCAGCGCGTGGCCGATATGCATATCGCCATTGGCATAGGGCGGGCCATCGTGGAGCACGAAGGTCTCACGCCCGGCGCGGGCCTGACGCAGCTGGCCGTAAAGGTCCTCTTCTTCCCAGCGCGCGGCAATCGCCGGCTCCTTCTGGGGGAGGCCGGCCTTCATCGGGAACGCGGTCTTCGGGAGGAAGACGGTGTCCTTGTAATCGCGCTTGGGTTCGTCAGTCATTGCCGCGCGCGCTTAGAAGAGTGCGCGCGGCCAAGCAATCCTTCTCCATCTGCGCGATCAGATCGTCGAGCGTGTCGAACTTCGCCTCGCCGCGCAGGAAGTGGTGGAAGGCGACCTCGATTTCCTGGCCGTAGAGATCGGCGGAGAAGTCGAAGAAATGCGGTTCGAGCAACTCCCTGGGCGGGTCGAATTGCGGGCGTACGCCGATATTGGCCGCGCCTTGCAACACCTCGCCGGTCGCCAGGATCCGACCCGTCACCGCATAAATGCCGTATCGCGGGCGCAGATAGTGCTCGATGAACAGATTGGCGGTGGGATAGCCGATTTCGCGCCCGCGCTTGTCGCCATGCCGCACGATGCCGCGAATGGCGAAGGGGCGGGTGAGCAGGCGCGCGGCCTCCTGCGGGTCGCCATCGCGCAGGGCCTCGCGCACCCGGCTGGAGGATACCGGCGCGCCGCCATCCATCACTGCGCCGACCGTGCGCGTTTCGAGGCCGAGCGGGCCGCCATGCGACCGCAGCAGCGCGACATCGCCCTTCGCGCCCTTGCCGAAGCTGAAATCCTCGCCCGTCACCACGCCGCTCGCGCCGAGCCGGTCGATCAGGATTTTGCCGATGAAATCCTCCGCGCTCGTGCCTGACAGTTCCGCATCGAAATGGAACACCAGCATCGCGGATGCCCCGGCGGCCAGATACAGCTCCTGCCGCTGTTCCAGCGTGGTCAGGCGAAAGGGCGGGACGTCGGGCTTGAAGAAGCGCACCGGATGCGGATCGAAAGTGGCGATGATGGCCGGGCGGCCTTCGGCGCGCGCCCAGTCGATCGCTTCCTTCGCCACGGCCTGATGGCCGATATGGAAGCCGTCGAAATTGCCTAGCGCGATCACCGCACCGCGCAAGCTCTCGGGCATCGGTTCGCGGTGGTCGAGGAACCTCACTGGCGGCGCCCCGCAATCTCGCCCAGAGGGACGAGCCCTGCGCGGATGACGCGCAGCGCGTTTCCGCCCATGGCGGCGCGAATTTCCGCTTCGCTGAAACCTTCATCGATCAGTGCCTGCGTCACCTGCGTAAGTTCGGAAGTGTCGAAACCCACCGTGACCGCGCCATCGTAATCGCTGCCCAGCGCGACATGTTCGATCCCCACAAGGTCGCGAATATGCTTCATCGCGCGGGCTGCGGCGCGCGGGCTGGTGCTGCACACCGCGCCATCCCAATACCCCACGCCGATGATCCCGCCTGTCGCCGCGACCCCGCGTATCTGCTCGTCGGTGAGGTTGCGATTGACCGCGCAGGTCGCCTGCACGCCGCCATGGCTGGAGACGACCGGGCGCTGCGCCATCGCAAGGATTTCGGACACGCATTGGTGGCTGCAATGCGCAATGTCGACGATCATGCCCATCCGCTCCATCCGCCGGACGACGTCGCGGCCAAGCGGCGTCAGGCCGCCTTTGTCCATCCCGTGCATCGACCCGGCCAGCGCATTGTCGAAGAAATGGGTCAGCCCCGCCATGCGCATGCCCGCGGCATACAGCCGGTCGAGATTGTCGGCATCGCCTTCCAGGTTGTGCAGCCCCTCGGCGCTGAACAGCGCGCCGACCGGCTTGTTGTTGCCTGCCGTTCGGGCCTGCATCAGCGCATCGATGGCGGCCGCGTCCCCCAGCCGGACCAACGCGCCATCCGATTCGTCCGCTGCCTGCTCCAGCTTGGCGGCATGGAACAGCGAACGTTCGAGCAGGCTGCCCCAGGTCCGCACCGGCTGCGCCTGCGCCACCACGAGCGTCGTGATATTGTCCGTGTCGGCGGAATTCGCGTCGTAATTCTGTCCGCGCGGGGTCTTCGTCACGCTGGAGAAAATCTGGAGAGCGACATTGCCCTGCTGGAGGCGCGGCAGGTCGACATGGCCGCGATCCGCACTGTCCAGCATGTCGCGCTTCCACAGCAGCGTGTCGGAATGCAGGTCGACGATATCGAGCGTCGCGTGAAGCGCCTTCGCCTCCTCGGACACTTCGATCGTTTCCGCGCTGTCGACCTGGTTCATGCTGCGCTCGGCAATGCCGGGCGCAAGGGCAAGGAATGCGGCGAGAGCCAGCACCAGCACCACGAGCAGGCCGATCAGCACCCGGCGTTTCACGCGCATCGCTCCAGCGTGACGAAGCTGTAGGCGGGCGTATCCCCGGCGGCCTCGAAATCCTCGCGCCCCGCAACCTCCCATTCGGGCCCGAGCGGGCGCATGAAAGTGTCGCCTTCGAATTCAGCATGGATTTCGGTCAGCTCGACGCGGCTGCAATGCGGCAGGAACACATCGAATATGGCCGCCCCGCCAATCACTGCGGCAGCGCCTGCCGGGTTGTCTCTGGTCGCGGCGGCCATCGCTTCTTCGAGCGATGCGACGACTTGTGCGCCGCTGCTGTCCCAGCGTTCGCGCCGGGTCAGCACGATGTGGCGGCGGCCGGGCAGGAGGCCGGGCAGGCTTTCGAAGGTCTTGCGGCCCATGATCATCGGGCGGTCCATGGTCAGTGCCTTGAATCGTTTGAGATCGGCGGGAAGATGCCAGGGCAGCGCACCGTCGCGCCCGATGGCGCCGTTCGCCGCGCGGGCATAGATCGCGAACAGGTCGAGCGTCACGCCTCGATCAGCCGCGTGAGATGGCCCATCTTGCGCCCTTCGCGCGCCTCTGCCTTGCCGTAGAGATGGAGGTGCGCATGCAATTCGCGCAGCTCTTCGTGCGCCTTATCGGCATCCTTGCCGATGATGTTGAGCATTTCGATCCGCGACCCGCGCGTCGCCGTATCGCCCAGCGGCAGTCCCGCCACCGCGCGGATATGGTTTTCGAACTGGCTGGTCGCCGCGCCCTCGATGGTCCAGTGGCCCGAATTGTGCACGCGCGGGGCCATTTCGTTGAACACCGGACCTTGCGACGTAGCGAAGAATTCCAGCGTCAGCACCCCGACATATCTGAGCGCGTCGGCCACTTGCCCGGCAAGATTGCGCGCTTCGTCCACCTGCGCCTCGATGGCCGGGCCTGCGGGGTAGATCGAGCGGGCCAGGATGCCGCTGTCATGTTCGTTGCGGGTCGAATCCCAGAAACGGATCTCGCCATCGGCAGCGCGCACGAGGATCACGGAAAATTCCGCCTCGAACTCGACGAAGCCTTCATAGACGCAGGCCGCCTGAGGGAGGGAAAGCGCGTCGACATCCTGCAAAGAGGAAATGCGCCACTGGCCCTTGCCGTCATAACCATCGCGGCAGGTCTTGAGGATGCCGGGCGTGCCGATCCGTTCGATGGCCGCATCCAGATCGGCACGGCTTTCGACCCGTGCCCATGGTGCGGGCCTGCCGCCCAGCCCTTCGACGAAACGTTTCTCGTTCTCGCGGTCCTGCGCCACCTCGAGCGCTTTGCGCGGCGGGTGCAGCCGGTCGGCGGGGATCGCGTCCACCACGGACAACGGCACATTCTCGAATTCCCAGGTCACCACGTCGCAGCGCGCGGCAAAGGCGGCCAGCGCGGCGGTGTCGTCCCAGCGATTGGTGAAGAAATCGGCACAGGCGTCGCCTGCCACATTGTCCCCTTCCGGGGCATAGCCGATGCAGCGATAGCCCAGCGGAAGCGCCGCCATCGCCATCATCCGGCCAAGCTGGCCGCCGCCCAATATGCCGATCGTGCCGCCCGGTTTCAGCATCAGTCCACCGGCCGCTCTGTCACGGCATCGCTGCGCGCCTGGCGCCATGCCTTCAGCCGGTCGGCAAGCGCGCTATCCGTGCCTGCAAGAATGGCGGCTGCAAGCAGTCCGGCATTGGTCGCGCCCGCTTCGCCGATGGCCAGCGTGCCGACCGGGACGCCTGCGGGCATCTGGACGATGGACAGCAGGCTGTCTTCGCCGCTCAGGGCCTTCGACTGCACCGGGACGCCCAGCACGGGCAGATGGGTGAGCGCTGCGACCATGCCCGGCAGGTGTGCCGCGCCGCCCGCACCGGCGATTATGACGGAAATGCCCCCGCTCTCCGCCTGACGGGCGAAATCGTACATCCGGTCGGGCGTGCGGTGGGCCGACACGATGCGGACATCGGTATCCACCTCCAGTTCGGCCAGGACGTCTGCGGCACGGCGCATCGTGCCCCAGTCTGACTGGCTGCCCATGATAATGGCGACCTTGGCGCGTCCCCCCGTCATTGCTCAGGCATCCTTCAGGTAATAGCGTTCGCCCGACGGGCGCATATTGTCGCCGAATTCGTAGACGATCGGCTGGCCGGTCGGGATCTCGAGGCCGGTAATGTCCTCATCCGAAATGTTCGAGAGGTGCTTGACCAGCGCCCGCAGCGAATTGCCATGGGCGGAAATGATAACCGTCTCGCCGCTCGACAGCACCGGCAGGATCGCTTTCTCCCAATAGGGCAGCACCCGCTCGATGGTCATCTTGAGGCTTTCGGCGGCCGGGACCGGAACCCCGGCGTAACGCGGGTCGCCCGACAGGTCGAACTCGCTGCCTTCCTCGATTGGCGGCGGGGGCGTATCGAAGCTGCGCCGCCAGATATGCACCTGCTCGTCGCCATGCTTGTCGCGTGTCTGCTGCTTGTCGAGGCCGGTCAGCCCGCCATAGTGCCGCTCGTTGAGCTGCCAGTGCTTGGTCACCGGGATCCACAGGCGGTTGCATGCCTCCAGCGCCAGGTTGAGCGTCTTGATCGCGCGCGTCTGATAACTGGTGAAGGCGGCGGTGGGCAGCACGCCCTTGTCTGCCAGCAGGCGGCCTGCATCCCGCGCTTCGGCCACGCCCTTGTCGGTCAGGTCGACATCCCACCAGCCGGTGAACCGGTTGGCGAGGTTCCATTCGCTCTGGCCGTGACGGATAAGAATGAGTTTGGGCATGAACGCTCCCGCATGGAATCCTAGGAGCAACGCGCGTTAGCTGGCGTCGCCATCTTTGGGAAGGGATTTGGCTTGGACCAGCGATTTGGCGGGCGATTCGTCCACCGCATCGTCCAGCGCGCGCGACTGCGCCTTGCGACGGCGCAGGTTCTCGCGCAATTTTGCGGCCAGCCGCTCCTCGCGCGACATATTCTTTTGCGGATCTCCACTCATGCGTAACGCCTTGCCGCTTTGCCGCGCATTGCTCAAGCTTGGCTTGACTTTCCTTTCCATGCGAACAATAGCGCGCGCCCATCCGGCATCGATCCGGATTTGCCGGTAAGGTTTGCTGCTGTAGCTCAGTGGTAGAGCGCACCCTTGGTAAGGGTGAGGCCGGGAGTTCAATCCTCCCCAGCAGCACCATCCCGGAACTTTTCGAACAATCCGGCAAATCGGCGATGACAGGCGCGTGTCGGCGTGGCTTGCGAGCTTGACTGGAAAGCTGTGTTGCCTAGACAAGACAGTATGGACGAAACCGCGCTGACGCCCCTGCATCCCGATCACGTCAAGGTCCTCAGGATCATGGCATTGCTTGTCTGTCTCCCGTTCGTGATCGGCGCGGGGGTTCTCGAAATGGCCGACCTGTTGCCGCGCGGCTCGTTCATCGTGCCGATCCTGATCGTCGCCGCCGTCATCATCATCCGTATTCCGATGCGCCGCTGGCAGGCGCGCGGTTTTTCCATCGCGCAGGAACGGCTGCGGGTGGTGCGCGGCATCCTGTTCCGCTCGGACACGGTGGTTCCGTTCGGCAGGGTCCAGCATATCGATGTCGATCAGGGGCCGCTCGAACGGTTCTATGGCCTTGCCACGCTGACGGTGCACACGGCGGGCAATCACAATTCTTCGGTCCATCTGCCGGGCCTTGCCCATGAAGACGCCGTGGCCATGCGCGAGCAAATCCGCGCCGCCATCCGGCGCGACACACGATGAGCGAACCCATCGCACCTGAACAAGCTGCCCAGACCACGCCGCCCAATACGGCGCATGCTTCGGTGGCTGTGCCGGGCGACCTCGCGGGCACGCCGCGCCGCACCGAATTTCTCGGCCTGTTCGTTGCCGCGGCCGAAGCTTTTCCGAACATCGTTCTCGGCGTGATCGCGGCATCCATCGGCCTTGGCGACAAATTGTGGGGCATCGCCGTCATCGCCGGGGTGGCGCTGCTGGCGATGGGCGGCATCACGCTTGGCGCCTATATCGGCTGGCGGCGGCGGACCTATACCGTTGGCGAAGCCGATATCAGGATGGAAAGCGGCATCCTGTCGCGTTCGGCACGGTCCGTGCCATATGAACGCATTCAGGATGTTGGCCTTGAGCAGAAATTCCTGCCGCGCCTGTTCGGTCTTGTCGCGGTGTCGTTCGATACCGGCGCGGGCGGCAAGGACGATCTGAAACTGTCTTATCTGCGCGAGGCGGAGGGCGAGCGGCTGCGCGATCTCGTCCGTGCGCGCAAGGAAGGCGAAGTGCCGCTGGTTGCATCCCTGGACAGCGCCGATGTGGCCGATGAAGTCGCGGACACTCACGAGCTGTTCGCCATGCCGCCGCGCCGGGTATTCACCTTCGGTCTGTTCGAATTCTCGCTTGCATTGGTGGCGGTGGTGGGCGGTCTTGCCCAGCAATTCGAACCGTTGTTGCCGTTCGATCTGTGGGATTTCGATGCCTGGCGCGAGCAGCTTGCGGGGCCGGGGCGCTGGCTTGCCGGGCTGGGTATGCTGACGCAGGCGATCGGCGCGCTGCTTGCCTTTGCGGCGCTCGCCGTGGTCGGGTTTGCCAGCGGCCTTGTGCGTACGGCGCTGCGCGAATGGGATTTCCGGCTGGAACGCACGCCCAAGGGCCTGAGACGCAGGCGTGGCCTGCTGACCCGGACCGATACCGTTATGCCGATCCACCGGGTGCAGGCGCTGCGCTATGACACCGGGATCGTGCGCCGCCTGTTCGGCTGGCACGGGCTCAAGGTCGTCAGCCTTGCGCAGGATTCGGGATCTTCCAGCCACGCTGTTGCGCCTTTCGCGCAGTGGGACGAGCTGGCCCCCGTGGCCCGCGCCACCGGCTTTGTGCCGCCCGACGAAGCGCTCGACTGGCATCGCGCCAGCATGCGCTACCGCATCGACAATGCGTTGCTGCCGTTTCTCATCCTGGTCCCGCTCACGCTCGGCGGGATAATGCTCGCCGAGATTATCGGCCTGCGCTGGTTGCCGTTGCTCTTCGGCCTCGGGTTCATTCTGGTGTTGGCGCTTGCTGCGCGGCCGTTTTTCCTCTGGAAATTCGATCGCCATGCCATCGACGGGGCGCAGATATATGCCCGGTCGGGCTGGCTTGCGCCGCGCACGCTGGTCGGCAATCGGGTGAAGCTGCAATCGGTCGAAATTTCGCAAGGACCGCTTGCGTTCCGGCGCGGCTATGCAACGCTGCATTTCGGGCTGGCCGGCGGCAGTTTTAAACTGCGTGGGCTTGCGCTGCCGCGCGCGCGCGAGCTGCGCGACAGCGTGCTGTCCAGCATCGGAGCCGACGATTTCAGCACAATTTCCGAAGGCTGATTACGCGCGCAGATCGCTCCAGCCCGGATTCTTGTCGAACTTGTCTGCGACATAGGAACAGCGCGGCGCGATACGAAAACCGTTTTTGCGGGCGTCGGCCACCATCCGCTCCACCAGCTGCGCGGCAATGCCGCGCCCCCCGATCTCGGGTGGGACCAGCGTGTGGGTCGCAATGCGCACGCCATCCTGCCCGCGGTCCCATTGCAGACGGCCGACATGCTCGCTGTCTTTTATTTCGGCGACATACTCGCCGCCCTTGCCCGATGTGTAATGCGTAATTGTAACCTGGTCCAAGGCGCTTTCCTTTGTTTTCCTTTCTTGCACTGAACGTGCCTGCGGCTAAGGCCGTTCCCCGATGAGCCAGTTCCTTTCCGACAACACCGCGCCGGTTCACCCGCAAATCTGGGACGCGATGCGCGCCGCAGATGCAACGCAGCCACCCTATGACGGGGACGCGCTTTCCGAGGCGCTGGACGCGCGTTTCAGCGCGCTGTTCGGGCGCGAATGTGCGGTGTTGTGGGTGGCGACGGGGACGGCGGCCAACTGCCTGGCACTCGCCACGATGGTCCAGCCGCATGGCGGCGTCGTCTGCCACCGCGAGGCGCATATCGAGATGGACGAGGGCGGCGCGCCGGGCTTCTACCTCCACGGGGCAAAGCTGATGCTGACCGAGGGGGAAGGGGCCAAGGTCACGCCAGATGCCATCCGCGCGGTCATCGATCCGATTCGCGACGATGTGCACCAGGTCCAGCCGCATGCGATCTCGATTACGCAGGCGAGCGAATATGGATGCGTCTACCGCGCTGATGAAATCGTCGCGATTGCCGACCTTGCCCGGGCTCGCGGCCTGCACCTGCATATGGACGGCGCGCGTTTTGCCAATGCAGCGGCGTTTCTGGGCGGTGATGCGGCCGGTACGGCGGGCAACGTGGATGCGCTCTCCTTCGGCTTCGTCAAGAACGGGGCAATGAGCGCGGAAGCCATCGTCTTTTTCGACGCCGCGCTGGCCGATGTCGCCCGCTATCGCCGCAAGCGGGCGGGACATTTGCAATCGAAAGGGCGCTTCCTCGCTGCGCAGATCCTCGCCATGCTCGATGGCGATCTGTGGCTTGCCAATGCCCGTGCTGCCAACGCCGCGGCGCAGGAGATTGCCGGGACATGCGGCGATCGGCTGATGTATCCGGTGGAAGCGAACGAGGTCTTCATGCGCTGCACCCCGGCAGAGCGTGAGGCGCTGCGCACGCAGGGCTTCGGCTTTTACGATTGGGGCGGTGATGCCGCCCGCTTTGTCACCGCCTGGAACACGCGCGAGGAAGATGCCCGCGCGCTCGCCAAGGGGATTGCGTCGCTATGAGCGCGCAGCCCGGCGGCGGTGAAAGCCTGCTCGCGCCGCGCAATCTTGCCGCTTTCCTGCTGGTCAGCGTGATTTGGGGCGGGACCTGGCTGGTCATTCGCGACCAGATTTCCAGCGTCGCGCCGAGCTGGTCGATTGCCTGGCGCTTTGTCGTGGCCGCGCTCGGCATGTTCGCGCTGGCCCGCTGGCGGGGAGAGCCATTTGCCCTGCCGAAGGCAGGCTGGCGCTGGGCGCTGGCGCTGGGGCTGTTCCAGTTCTCGCTCAATTTCGGCTTCGTCTACAATGCGGAGAAATTCATCACCTCGGGCCTGGTGGCGGTGATGTTCGCGCTGCTGGTCGTGCCCAATGCCATTCTTGGCAAGCTTCTGCTCGGCCAGGCGATCCGGCGCGAATTCGTGCTCGGTTCGGCCATCGCGGCGGTGGGCGTGGCGATGCTTTTCGCGCAGGAATGGCGCGCCTCGCCTGCGACGCTGGCCGAGGTGCTGACCGGCGCCTCGCTGACCGTGGGCGGCATTCTGGCGGCGAGCGTCGCCAATATCGTCCAGGCGATGGAGGGGGCCAAGCGCCAGCCATTGCTGACCCTGCTGGCATGGTCGATGGTGGTGGGCGTGGTGTTGAACGCCGGCGTCGCGCTGGCGACGGTCGGTCCGCCGCAATTCGATCCGCGGCCTGAATACACGCTCGGCATTCTCTATCTGGGGCTGGCGGGTTCGGTCATCACCTTCCCGCTCTATTACGGGTTGGTGCGCAAGGTCGGGGCGGGGCAGGCGGCCTATAGCTCCGTCATCGTGCCGATTGTGGCGATGATCCTGTCGACCCTGTTCGAAGGGTTCTTGTGGGGGCCGCTTCCCGCGGCCGGTGCGGGGATTACGCTGGCCGGAATGGTGGTGGCGATGCGCGGGCGGGCAGCGGCGCCGCCGAAGCGCGCTACGCCAGAGCCATGATCGCGGCCAGCCCTTCGCGATAGGTCGGATAAAGCGGCTGCCAGCCGAGCACGCGCCTGGCCTTGCCGTTCGCCACGCGGCGGTTTTCCGAATAAAATCCGCGCGCCATGTCCGACAGGCCCGCCTCGTCCAGCGTCTGCAAGGGCGGCACGTCCACGCCAAGCAGGCGGCAGGCCTCTTCGGTTACGCTGTTCTGGCTGGTCGGCAGATCGTCGGCGAGATTGTAGGCCCCCGGCGCTACATCGCGTTCGAGCGCGGCGATCACACCGCCCGCGATATCGTTCACATGCACACGGCTGAACACCTGGCCCGGCAGGTCGATGCGCCGCGCCTTGCCCTCGCGCACCCGGTCCAGCGCGCTGCGGCCCGGCCCGTAAATGCCCGGCAGGCGGAAGACGCGCGCGCCCGTATCCACCCAGCGCGCGTCGCATTCTGCCCGCGCGATCCGGCGGCCCGCCCCGGTGGGCGATGCCTCGTCCACCCATGCGCCGCCCGCATCGCCATAGACGCCGGTGGAGGAGAGATAGCCGCGCCACTTCCCCTCCAGCACCGTGCCATAACGATCCAGCACCGGATCGGTGTCGTCTACCGGCGGGACCGATGACAGGACATGGCTGGCCTGCGAAAGGCCCCGCAGAACTGCGTCCATATCGTCGAAATCGACATTGCCTGCACTGCCCGTCGCATCGACGCCCCAGCCGCGCGCAGTCAGGTCTTGCGCAATATGCCGGGCAGTATAGCCGAGACCGAAAATGAACAATCGCGCCATCGCCGCGTTCTAGACCAGACCGTTTCCGCCAAGCCAAGGATTTTGCGCCACAATGGATATAGCCCGCACCCCCGCCACCGCCGACGGCAATCCCGAAATGGCCGATGCGGCCATGCAGCCGGTCGATCCGCCCGTCATCCGGCGCGAGGATTATGCGCCTTTCGCCTGGACAGTGCCGGAGACGCGGCTGGAATTCGAGCTGGGGCTGGAGCGAACGCGGGTAACCGCGCGATTGCAGGTCCAGCGCAATCCCGATGCGGAAAACTCGCCCGAACTGCGGCTCAATGGCGATGAGATCGAGGCGGTATCGGTCGCGGTCGATGGGAAAAAATGCCAGTCATGGGCAATGGATGGCGGCGATCTGGTGCTGACATTGGAAGGCGACAGCCATCTGGTCGAGATCGTGACCGAAATCGATCCTTCCGCCAATTCCAAGCTGATGGGCCTGTTTGCCTCTGGCGGAATGCTGTGCACGCAATGCGAGGCGGAAGGCTTCCGCAGCATCACCTTCTTCCCCGACCGGCCCGATGTGCTGTCCACCTATTCGGTGCGGATGAGCGGGCCGAAAAATGCCTTTCCGGTGCTGCTGTGCAACGGCAATCTGGTGGATAGCGGCGATGGGGACAGTGGCGATCACTGGGCCGAGTGGCACGACCCCTGGCCCAAGCCGTCCTATCTCTTCGCGCTGGTCGCAGGCCAGCTGGTCGCGCGCAGCGACAGCTTCACCACCATGAACGGGCGCGAAGTCGAATTGAATGTCTGGGTGCGTGCGGAAGACCTGCCGCGCACCGAACATGCGATGGAAAGCCTCAAACGCTCCATGCGCTGGGATGAGGAGACGTTCGGGCGCGAATACGATCTCGACCTCTACAACATCGTCGCGGTGAGCGATTTCAACATGGGCGCGATGGAGAATAAAGGCCTCAACGTCTTCAACACGAAATACGTGCTGGCCGACCCGGAAACCGCCACCGATGGCGATTTCGACGCGGTCGAAGGCGTGATCGCGCACGAATACTTCCACAATTGGTCGGGCAACCGCGTGACCTGCCGCGACTGGTTCCAGCTGAGCCTGAAAGAAGGCTTCACCGTGCTGCGCGACCAGTTGTTCAGCCAAGACATGCACTCGGCAGCGGTCAAGCGGATCGAGGATGTGCGCGTGCTGCGCAGCGTCCAGTTCCCCGAAGACAGCGGCCCGCTCGCGCACCCGATCCGGCCTGATTCCTATCGCGAAATCAGCAATTTCTATACCGCTACTGTCTATAACAAGGGCGCAGAGGTCATCCGCATGATGCGCGCGATGGCGGGCGAGGAGAGCTTCCGCGAAGGGACCGACCTCTATTTCGACCGCCACGATGGCGAGGCGGCAACCTGCGAGGATTTCGTGTCTGCCATCGAAGACGGGGCGGGCCTCGATCTGCAGCAATTCCGCCTGTGGTACAGCCAGGCCGGGACGCCGAAGATCCATTGCGCTTTGGAAAGCGCACGGGGCAAGACTCTTCTCAAACTGAAACAGACTGTGCCGCCGACGCCGGGGCAGGCTGACAAGCGGCCCATGCCGATCCCGCTGCGCATTGCGCTGCATGACCGCGCCTCCAATTCCCTGGGCGAAGAGCAATTGGTGATCCTTCGCGACGACGCACAGACCTTCGAACTGCCTGAAGCGCGCGACCCTGTCCTGTCGATCAACCGGGGCTTTTCCGCGCCCGTACGGATCGAGCGCGATATTGCGCGCACCGATCTCGCTTTCCTCGCCGCGCATGATGACGATCCTTTCGCCCGCTACGAGGCGATGCAGGATCTGGTGGTCGGGCATCTCCTCGCTGCGGCCGATGGCGATCTGGCTGCAGAAAAGCGCGATGCAGCGCGCACGGATATTGTGGCGGCGCTGGGTGCGATCCTCGATGACGGTGCGCTCGACGACATGATGCGCGCCGAATTGATGATGCTCCCGGGCGTGACCTATCTGATGGACCAGCTCGACGCCGCCGATCCGGTGCGCATCCATACCGAGCGTGAGGCGCTGAAGGCCTATCTCGGCGCGACACTGGCGGACAAGTTGCATGCGCTCTACGACCGGGCTGAAAAGGTCGGTTATGCCGATGAGGGCGCACGCGGTGCACGCAAGATCAAGACGCAGGTGCTGGTCTATGCTGCCGCGTCGGACCCTGAAAAGGCAGCGGAGCTGGCCGCGCACCAATATGACCGCGCCGACAACATGACCGACCGGCAGGGCGCGCTGATGATGCTGGCCGGGCTGCCCGCGCCCGAGCGCACCGACCGGCTGATCGACTTCTACAACCGGTTCCGTGGCAATGCGCTGGTGATCGACAAGTGGTTCAGCCTGCAGGCAATGTCGCTGCATCCTTCGGCGCTGGAACATGTCGAGGCGCTGGCCGACCACGCGGATTTCACGCTGCGCAATCCCAACCGGGTCCGCTCGCTCTATATGGCCTTTGCGGGCAATCCGCAGGCCTTCCATCGCGAAAGCGGGGAGGGGTATCGGATGATTGCGGACCTCATCCTGCGGCTCGACCCGATCAATCCGCAGACGGCGGCGCGCTTCGTGCCCTCGTTGGGCCGCTGGCGGCGGATCGAATCGGGGCGTTCGGCGCTGATGCGCGGGGAGCTTGAGCGGATTGCCCAGGCGAAAGGCTTGTCGCGCGATACGTATGAGCAAGTTTCGCGCAGTCTCGATGGCTGACACCATGCAGGTTATCGCTTCGAGCGCCATTACTGCGCCGCATGGCTTTCTCGACCGGCAGCAAAGCGACCGCATGGCGCTGGATCTGGTCGGCGGAGAGATGCCGACCGTCTTCGTGAAACAGGTGCATTCCGCCGATGCGCTGGCCGTGACCGCGCCGTTTCCCGACGACGCGCGCCCTGAAGTCGATGCGATGGTCACCGACATTCCCGGTCTCAGACTCGCCATCGTCACCGCCGATTGCGCGCCGGTGCTGCTCCACGACCCACAGGCAGGGGTGATCGGGGCCGCCCACGCCGGGTGGCGCGGCGCGCTGGGCGGCGTGATCGAGAACACCGTCGCGCGCATGGCGGAACTCGGTGCGCAACCGGCGAACATTCGCGCTGCCATCGGGCCTTGCATCGCCCAGCCAAGCTATGAGGTCGATGCCGCGATGCGCGACCTGTTCGATGCCAGTGACGGACAATTTTTCGCTTCGGGTCGTGCCGGACACTACCAGTTCGATCTCGAGGGTTATGTCGCCATGCGATGTGCACGGGCCGGGATCGGGCAGGCCGAGCCGCTGGGCATCGATACCTACGCGCACCCCGCGCGATTCCATTCCTATCGCCGCGCCACCCATCGCGAGGAGCCGACGCAGGGCCGTCAGATCAGCGTCATAGCCTTGCGACAAACCTGACAGCACTTGCCAAAATCCCGGTTGGCACGGGGCGGCATTGCGGCTACAGGCCCGTCCAAACCGGCTGGAGGGTTGTTTGCCGTGTCCGCTTTCGGATGCAGGTCCATCACCCAGTCGTAACCCGTTTCCACGCGGATTCCCGGGCTTTCGGGGCCGCAGTCAAGACAGGCATAGGGGCCGATGGCAGACACCGCTGCAACCGCAACTCCCGATACGCAGGACGGCGAAGGCATTCGCCGCCGCGACTTCATCGATATCGCCGCCGTCAGTGCGGCTGGTGTGGGCGGGGCGGCCGTGCTGCTGCCGCTGATCAGCCAGATGGCGCCGTCGAAAGACGTGCTCGCCGCCAGCTCGACCGAGGTCGATGTGTCGGCGATCGAGCCCGGCCAGGCTATCAAGGCGGTGTTCCGCAAGCAGCCGCTTTTCGTAAAGCGCCTGACCGCAGAAGAAATTGCCGCTGCCCAGCGTGACGACAATGCCAGCCTGCGCGATCCGCAGACCCTGGCCGATCGCACCAAGGAAGGCCACGGCGACATCCTCGTCACCATGGGCGTTTGCACCCACCTCGGCTGTGTGCCGCTGGGTGCTGCCGAAGGTGAGGTCAAGGGCGAATTCGGCGGCTATTTCTGCCCCTGTCACGGTTCGCACTACGACACTGCGGGCCGCATCCGCAAAGGCCCGGCACCGACCAATCTCGAAGTGCCGGAATACGAATTCACCACCGACACCACCATCCTCGTCGGCTGAACCAGAGAAGAGACACGAACATGAGCTTCGCCTGGGCCAAGGAATACACCCCGACCAATCCGGTCATGAAGTTTCTCGACGAGAAGCTGCCGCTGCCGCGCCTCGTCTATAATGCGGTCGGCGCCGGTTACCCGGTTCCGCGCAACCTTTCCTATTTCTGGAATTTCGGCGTTCTGGCCGGGTTCTTTCTGGTGGTGCAGATCATCACCGGCGTCGTGCTGGCGATGCATTATGCCGCCAACGCGCAGGTTGCCTTCGCCACGACCGAGCACATCATGCGCGACGTCAACTGGGGTTGGCTGATGCGCTATGCCCACGCCAACGGCGCGAGCTTCTTCTTCATCGTGGTCTATCTCCACATCTTCCGCGGCTTCTTCTACTCCTCGTACAAGGCCCCGCGCGAGATGATCTGGCTGCTCGGCGTGGTGATCTTCCTCCTGATGATGGCCACCGCCTTCATGGGCTACGTCCTGCCCTGGGGCCAGATGAGCTTCTGGGGTGCGAAGGTGATTACCGGCCTGTTCGGGGCGATCCCCGTTGTCGGTGAGCCGATCCAGATCTGGCTGCTTGGCGGTTTTGCGCCCGACAATGCCGCGCTGAACCGCTTCTTCAGCCTGCACTTCCTGCTGCCCTTCGTGATTGCCGGTGTGGTCATCCTCCATATCTGGGCGCTGCACATCCCCGGTTCGTCCAACCCGACCGGCGTGGAAGTGAAGCAGGAAAGCGATACGCTGCCGTTCCACCCGTATTACACCGCGAAGGACGGTTTCGGGCTGGGCGTGGTGCTGCTGTTCTTCTTCGCGATGGTGTTCTTCCTGCCGAATGCGCTGGGCCACCCTGACAACTATATCGAAGCGAACCCGCTCTCGACGCCCGCGCACATCGTGCCCGAATGGTATTTCTGGCCGTTCTACGCGATCCTGCGTGCCTTCACGATGGACTTCATCCTGCCGGCCAAGCTGTGGGGCGTGATTGCGATGTTCGCAGCCATCCTGCTGTGGTTCATCCTGCCCTGGCTCGACCGTTCGCCGGTACGCAGCGGCCATTATCGCCCGCTGTTCCGTAAGTTCTTCTGGTTCGGTCTGATCCCGGCGATGGCAGTGCTGTTCTATTGCGGCGGCGCCCCGGCCGAAGAACCCTTCGTGATGCTGAGCCAGATCGCGACCGCGTATTATTTCCTCCACTTCCTGGTGATCATTCCGATCGTGAGCCAGATCGAAAAGCCCGAGCCGCTGCCCTATTCGATCACCGAAGCGGTGCTCGGCTCCGACAAGAAGGCCGTGCTGGGCGAAAACGCCAAGCCTGCGGTCTGAGCGCGACTAGAGATACGAGAGAAGAGACGACAGCATGATCCGGATTATCTCAATCCTCGTCGGACTGGGCTTCGCAGCAGTGGCCCTGATCTCCTTCGTGGTCGGCGCATACACCGCCGCGACGGAAGAAGCGGCGCCGCACATGCCCTACGAAAAGCCGAGGGATTTCGATTTTTCCTTCGACGGGCCTTTCGGCAAGTGGGACTATGCCCAGCTCCAGCGCGGCTATGTCGTGTACAAGGAAGTCTGCTCGGCCTGCCACAGCCTGAAGTTCGTGTCGTTCCGCAATCTGGGCGAGCTCACCTACACCGAAGCGCAGGTTAAGGCCGAAGCCGCCAGCTGGCAGGTTCCGGGCATCGATCCGAACACCGGCGAAGCGAATATGCGCCCCGGCGAGGCGACCGATTACTTCCCCTCGCCCTATGCGAACAATGTCGCAGCCGCTGCAGCGAACAACAATGCGATCCCGCCGGATCTCTCGCTCATCACCAAGGCGCGCGGCGACGGGTCGAACTATGTCGCATCGCTGCTGACCGGTTATCAGGAACCGTCGGCGGAACTGCTGGCCGAACATCCCGAGGCTGCGCCGGGCGCGGGGCTGCATCACAACCCCTATTTCCCGAACCTCAACCTCGCGATGGCTCCGCCGCTGACGGCCGATGGCCAGGTCACCTATGCCGACGGGACCGAAGCAACCATCGAACAGATGAGCACCGACGTTGCCGCCTTCCTCACCTGGACGGCAGAACCGACCCTGGTGAAGCGCAAGCAGACGGGTTGGCCCGTGCTTGTCTTCCTCCTGTTCGCCACCGTGCTTGCCTATTTCTCCAAGCAGCAGATCTGGGCAGCAGTGAAACCGAAAAAGGCGAAAGGCTAAGCGCCATTTCGCATATGTTTTAAAAGCGCCCCTCCATCCCATGCGATGCGAGGGGCGTTTGCTTTGAAGGGTGCTGATGCAGGCCGACGATCTTAAGGCGCTGGTGCGCACCATCCCCGACTGGCCGAGCGCAGGCATCCAGTTCCGCGATATCACCACGCTCATCCGCGATCCCGATGGCCTGAAGGCGAGCATTGCGTCGCTCGCCGACCATGCCCGCGCCGCCGGGGCGCAGGCGATTGCGGGGATGGAGGCGCGTGGCTTCATCTTCGGGGCGGCAGTTGCTGTCGAACTCGGCATCGGCTTCGTGCCGGTTCGCAAACCGGGCAAGCTGCCGATGAAGACCATCGGCGTGGACTATGCTCTCGAATATGGTGTCGACCGGCTCGAAATGGACCCGGATGCGGTCCATGCTGGTCAGCGGGTCGTTCTGGTCGACGATCTGATCGCGACCGGCGGCACGGCCTGCGCAGCGGCGCAGCTCCTTCGTCAGGCGGGCGCAAGGGTCGATCATGCGGTGTTCGTTATCGACCTGCCAGACCTTGGCGGGGCCAAGGCGCTGCGCGATCTCGACGTCGAAGTGCACACGTTGATGGCATTCGATGGCGATTAAGCTATCGTATAGACCGACCTTCTTCGGAAACTTGCGCGAGTTCGTGCATTGGGACAACTGAGGCCAGGGGTGGCCAGACCAGGGTGGGTGCTGTTGCGGCACGCAGTGGAGCGCGGGATAAACCGACATTATGGAAGAACAAGCGCTCGTCATCGCCTTGATCGGCATTCTGGGCATCGGCTCGCAATGGTTGGCCTGGCGCACAGGCTGGCCTGCGATCGTGCTGATGCTGGCGGCCGGTTTCCTTGCCGGGCCGATCCTGGGCATCTTCAATCCCGAACATGCCTTCGGCGATCTGATCGAACCGATGGTCGCCATCGGCGTTGCCCTGATCCTGTTCGAAGGCGGCCTCAGCCTCGATTTTCGCGAATTGCGCCACTCAGGCAGCGCGGTCTGGCGTCTGGCCACGATCGGCGTGCTGCTGGGGTGGTTCTTCGGCGCGGTCGCTGCGCATGAAATCGCCGGGCTGGTCTGGCCTGTGGCGATCCTGTTCGGCGGCATTCTGGTGGTCACCGGGCCGACCGTGGTGATCCCGTTGCTGCGCCAGTCATCGGTCAAGCAGCGCCCGGCCTCGATCCTCAAATGGGAAGCGATCGTCAACGATCCCACCGGTGCGCTGTGTGCGGTGATCGCTTACGAATATTTCCGCAAAGTGGCCGAAGCGCCGGGCGCGACCGTGTTCGAAGTTGTCCCGCCGCTGATCCTGGCCGCCGCCATCGCCGGGGCCATCGGCTTTGCTGCCGCGTTTGTTATCGCATGGTCTTTCCCGCGGGGTGCTGTGCCGGAATATCTCAAGGTTCCGGTGCTGCTGATCACGGTCATCGCCGTATTCGTGCTGTCGAACCAGATCGAGCATGAAGCCGGACTGGTCGCGGTAACAGTGATGGGGATCGCGCTGGCCAATATGAGCGTGTCGAGCCTGCGGTCGATCCACCCGTTCAAGGAAAACATCGCCATCCTGCTGGTGTCGGGCATCTTCATCCTGTTGTCGGCATCGTTGCAGTGGAGCGATCTGGCCTATCTGGATCCGCGCACAGGGGCAGGTTTCAACTTCCTCCTGTTCCTTGTGGCGCTGCTGTTCGTCGTTCGCCCGGCGACCATCTTGCTCAGCTTGCTGGGCAGCAGCATCCCATGGAACGAACGCCTCTTCCTCGCCTGGATCGCCCCGCGCGGTATCGTGCTCGTCGCCATTTCCGGCCTGTTCGCGCTGCGCCTTGCCGATCTGGGTTTCAACGACGGCAATGTGCTGATCGGGCTCAGCTTTGCAGTGGTGGTCGTCACCATCGTTGCGCACGGCTTCACCATCGATCCGGTCGCCAAGCTGCTCAAGGTGAAAGGCGAGACGCGGCCCGGCCTTCTGATCGTCGGTAGCACGCCCTGGACCATCGCGCTGGCCGAACAGATGAAGGAATTGAAGACCCCGGTGATGGTGGTCGATTCCAGCTGGCAACGCCTCGGCGCCGCGCGCCGCAAGGGCATCCCCTTCTATCACGGCGAAATCCTCAACGAAGCGACCGAGCACAATCTCGACCTGTCACCTTACCAGGTGCTGGTCGCGGCGACCGAGAACGAGGCGTATAACGCGCTCGTCTGCAACGAATTCGCGCACGAGATCGGTCGCGATTCTGTGTACCAGCTGGGCGAGGCGGGTGACGAGGATGACCGGCATGCCCTGCCGCACAGCCTGCGCGGTCGCGCCCTGTTCGAAACCGGCTATGGCGTCGAGGAAGTGAACGAGCGCCAGCGCGGTGGCTGGGTCTTCCGCAAGACCAAGCTGTCGGACGAATTCGATTTCGAAGACGCGCAGGAGAAGCTGCCCGATTCGGCGAACATGCTGATGCTGGTCCGCCGCGATGGGCGGATGCGTTTCTTCACCCACGCGGCCGCGCCCGAACCGCGTGCGGGTGATGTGATCGTGAGCTTCTCGCCCCCGAAGTCGAAAACGGCCGAAGAGGTAAACGCGAAGAAGGCAGGCAAACAGGGCGGAACGGCAGCGCAACCGGCATGAGGGACAGGAACACGATGATTCAGGCGAGCAGACCGGCGATGCTGGCATCGGCCACCTTGGCGGCATTGTTGCTGACCGCGTGCGGCGATGACCGCACGCCCGAACCCGAACCGACAGTGGGCGCGGAAGAGCCGCAGAATTCGATCATGCGCCCCGATGTGGAGCAGCCCGAAGCACCGCCGCTCGCCCCGCTCGACGCGCGCATTTCCTTCGCGCTCGAAGATGTCGAGCTGAGCGAGCCGATGCAGGCAGAATTGGCGACCATTGCCCGCTCACCGCAAATGCTTGCAGGCGGTCCGATCACACTGCGTGCCCACACCGATTCGCGCGGTAGCGATGAAGAGGCGCTCGAACGCTCGCAGGCATTGGGCGATATCGTGCGCGACTGGCTGGTCGAAAACGGTGTCGAGGAAGAGCGGATCACCGTCATCGCCTTTGGCGAACAGAACCCGCTGCGCCCCAATGCAAAGCCCGATGGAACTCCGAACGAGGCGGGACGTGCGACCAATCGCCGTGTCGACCTGACCATTGATGTGCCCGAAGACCAGGCGATCACGGAAGAGGCGCCCAGCCTGATCGAGGAATTCAGCAATCCCGAAGGGGAAGAAACGCCGAAGGCCCCAACCGCGCAATAAGCGAAAGCGCTGTTGACGAAAGCGGTCGAACGGTGGCAATTGCGCGCACCTCCACCGCGCCTGTCCGGCCCGGTGCTGTATGCGGGTATAGCATAGTGGTAATGCTCCAGCCTTCCAAGCTGGCTAGAGGGGTTCGATTCCCCTTACCCGCTCCAGCCTTCCTCCAGATTTCGGCTGCCTAGCCAATAGGCATGTTGTCGATCAGCCGCGTGCCACCAATGCGCGCGGCGACGAACAGGCGGGCACTGCCATTGTCCTTGTCGAGCGACTGGATCGTATCCGCGTCGCGCAGTTCTGCGTAATCGACCGAATCGAACCCGGCGACGATCAGTGTATCGCGCAGGTTCCCGGTGGCCTGCGCTACCGGCGCGCCGTCACGGATCGCTGAAATCGCCTGGCGCATCGCATTCGGCAGGGCGCTGGCCGAGCGGCGCTGTTCGGGCGTGAGATAGGTGTTGCGGCTGCTCATGGCGAGGCCGTCTTCCTCGCGCACGGTGGGCACACCGTGGATCGCATCGACATGCGGCAGGATCAGATGCAGGTCGCGCGCCATCCGGCGGATCACGGCGAGCTGCTGCCAGTCCTTCTCGCCGAAAAACGCCATCGCCGGCAGAACCTGATTGAACAATTTGCACACGACCGTCGCCACGCCATCGAAATGTCCGGGCCGGTCGCCGCCACACAGCCCTTCGCTGACCCCGGCGACGGAGATGTTGGTGGCATAGCCTTGCGGGTACATCTCGGAGACCTCCGGGGCCCACAGCACTTCGACCTTCTCGGCGGCCAGCAGCCGCGCATCGCGTTCGAGCTGGCGTGGATAGGCGTCCAGATCCTCGCCCGCACCGAACTGGCGCGGATTGACGAAGATCGACACGACGACATGGTCGGCCCGCTTGCGCGCCTCGCGCACCAGCGTCAGATGCCCTTCATGCAGCGCGCCCATCGTCGGCACGAGCGCGATGGTTCCGCCCCCGTCCTCGAGCGCGGCGAGCACCTTTCTCAACATGGGCAGGTGATGGATGGTTTGCACGGTATCGGGCCCTTCAGTAAGGCAGGAGGCACGCCGCGATAGCCGCGAGATGGCGCGCGATAAACCGTAGATCATGCGAGGATTTCGACAGACCGTGACCCAGGCCCGCCCGCACCGTATCACCTTCGCCAATGAAAAGGGCGGCACGGGTAAATCGACCACTGCGGTCCATGTCGCGGTGGCACTCGCCTATTCAGGCAAGCGGGTGGTCGCATTCGACCTCGATCACCGCCAGCGGACCATGCATCGCTATTTCGAGAACCGTGCAGAAACGGCGGGCAAGCGCGGGATCGACCTGCCGACAGCCGACTGTCACGTGGTCGAAGGGATGACCCCGGACCAGTTCGAGACATTCGTTGCAGAGCGTGCCGACGGGGCGGATTTCCTGCTGGTCGACACGCCGGGCCGCGACGATGACCTTGCCCGACATGCCGCCTCGCAGACCGACACGCTGGTGACGCCATTGAATGACAGCTTCGTCGATTTCGATCTCATTGGGCAGGTCGATGCAGAGACGTTCAAGGTCAAGAAACTGTCCTTCTATGCTGAACTGATGTGGGAAGCCCGGATCAAGCGCGGGCGCACCCAGCTGGAGCAGCAGCGCAGCGAGATGGACTGGGTCGTCGTGCGCAACCGCACCGGCTATACCGAGGCGCGCAACAAGGCGCGGCTGGAAAAGGCACTGGCGGAAATGTCCAAACGGGTCGGCTTTCGGATCGCGCATGGCCTGTCGGAGCGCGTGATCTACCGCGAGCTGTTCCCCTCCGGGCTGACCCTGCTCGACAAGGGCCAACTGGGCGATCTCGGCACGAGCCATCTGGTGGCGCGGCAGGAATTGCGGGGGCTGGTCGCGAACCTTCACCTGCCCGGCCTCAAATCCGATCAACGGGCCGATGCGGCATGATCAAGTTCGCCGTCATCCTGGTCCTGCTGGCAATCGGCATTCGCTGGGCGTTCGGCCAATGGCCCTGGGATTACCTGCGCAGCGAGACGGATCGTTCGCGCCGGCTGAACCGCGCGCGCCGCCTGCTCGATGTGCCGGCCAGCGCAGGCGAGACAGAAATTCGCGCCGCTCATCGCAAGATGGCCGCCGTGCTCCACCCCGACCGGGGCGGAACCGATGCGCGTTTGGCAGAGATTAACGCCGCGCGCGATTTGCTGCTTGAAGAGCTTTCCACCACAGAGCGAGACACGCTTCCATGACCCACGCCTTCGATCCGACTGTCCTGCGCGAATACGACATTCGCGGCATTATCGGTGAAACGCTTGGCCCCGACGATGCGCGGGCCATCGGACGTGGCTTCGCCAGCATATTGCGCGAACAAGGCGGGTCGAAAGTGGCCGTCGGATATGATGGGCGCGTCAGTTCGCCCATGCTGGAACATGCGCTGATCGAAGGGCTGACCGCCAGCGGCTGCGACGTCGTGCGGATCGGCATGGGCGCAACGCCGATGCTGTATTACGCCGAAGCGTCAGCCGAAGATGTGGATGGCGGCATTCAGATAACAGGCAGCCACAATCCCGCCAATTACAACGGCTTCAAGATGGTGCTTCAGGGCCGCCCATTTTTCGGGGCGGATATCCAGACCCTCGGGGCGAGGGCGGCGACGGGGGACTGGCTCGACGGGACCGGGGATGTCGAGAGCCGCGATCTCCTTGGCGAGTATATCGAACGTCTCCTGCGCGGTCTCGACGGGATCGACGAACACATACTCGCTGGCCTCAGGGTCGGTTGGGATGCGGGGAATGGCGCAGCGGGCCCGGCGCTGGAGGCGCTGGCGGCACGCCTTCCGGGGGAACACCATTTGCTGTTCACCGATGTCGATGGAGAGTTTCCGAATCATCACCCCGACCCCACTGTCGAGGCGAATCTTGAGGATCTGCGCGCGCTTGTCGCGGCAAAGAACCTCGATTTCGGAGTGGCATTCGATGGCGATGGCGACCGGATCGGCGCCATCGATGGCCAGGGCCGTGTGATCTGGGGCGACCAGTTGCTGATGATCTATGCCGAGGATTTGCTGCGCAAAAAACCCGGCGTCACCGTCATAGCGGACGTGAAGGCGTCACGTGCGCTGTTCGATCATGTATCGGCCCATGGCGGGGCCCCGGTGATGTGGAAGACCGGGCACTCGCTCATAAAATCCAAAATGAAGGAAACAAAGGCCCCGCTGGCAGGCGAAATGAGCGGCCATGTCTTCTTCGCCGACGATTATTACGGCTTTGACGATGCGCTTTATGCCGGGGTGCGGCTGATTGCGGCATCGGCCCGGCTTGGCCGATCGGTCACCGATCTGCGCAGCGCCATGCCCGCAATGGTCAACACGCCGGAAATGCGTTTCCAGGTCGATGAGAGCCGCAAATTTGCCGCCATCGAAGAAGTCGCCGCGCGCATCGCGGCCGGCGATGCGGTGGCTGACACGACCGATGGCGTGAGGGTCACCACCGAGGATGGCTGGTGGCTGCTGCGCGCCTCCAACACACAGGATGTGCTGGTCGCCCGCGCCGAAAGCGAGAGCGCGGATGGTCTTGCCCGGCTGATGGAGCAGATCGATGAGCAGCTCGCGTTGAGCGGGCTGGAGCGCGGCGAAAGCGTTGGCCACTAAGGATATCAAACGGGGGTCTTTGGAAAGTGTCTGGCAAATTGTCTCTGGCCGCAGCTGCGGTGATTTCAATGGGGTTGAGCGCACCGGCGATGGCCCAGGATCGTGCGGCTGGCGGACAGGTTTCGCAGCAGGCCATGGAAGACTTCGCGGCAGCCTTTGCCAGCGAACCGCTGAACGCTGAGCAGGACGCGCGTCTGCCCCAGGCAGAGGCTATCGTCGACAAGGCTTTTCCGGCCGGCACTTACCGCAAGATGATGGATGAGACGCTGGCGCCGATGATGGACCAGATCTCTGCCTCGGTGAACACCATTCCCATAGGTCAGATCGCGGCGATCGCGGGGCTCGAGCCGGAGCAGGTCGATACGCTTGGCGAGGCAACCTTGGGAGAGGTGATGGAAATCATCGACCCTGCCTATGAAGCGCGCACGCGGTTGATCAACGCCTCGGTGATCAAGCTGGTGGCCGATCTCGCCGACGAGATCGAGCCCTCCTTCCGCGCTGGGTTGGCGCGCGCCTATGCGGTGCGTTTTGAACGGCGTGAGCTGGCCCACATCGCGCAATTCTTCGCCACGCCTTCGGGCGAGAAATACGCGGCCCAGAGCTTCCTTATCTTCACCGATCCCCAGGTCATGAGCGTGATGGGCGAGATGATGCCGTTGATGATGAAGCGCATGCCCGAATTGATGGCTGGTATGCGCGCCGAGATGGAATCCCTGCCCGAGCCGCGCAATATCGAGGACCTCTCCCCGGCCGAGCGCGGACGGCTCGCCGAATTGCTGGGCGTGTCCGCCACCGACCTGGAGCCCGTGGACGAAGGCGGAGACGAGGTCTGACGCCTGTGGTGGAACGGGTGAGGGAATTAAGCGCTCTCTCGGGGTGAGCACTTCCGCCATCCCTTCCGAAATCGCCGAGTGGTTCGCTGGACGCGGCTGGCGGGTTCGGCGGCATCAGGCGGACATGCTGGCGGCGGCGGATACCGGGCGGCATGCCATGCTGGTTGCCGATACCGGCGCGGGCAAGACGCTGGCGGGGTTCCTGCCGACGCTGGCGGATTTTGCGCCCTCGCGGCTCGACGGTGCGCCGCCGCCCGATGGGTTGCACACGCTCTATGTCTCGCCACTGAAGGCGCTGGCGCACGATGTGCAACGCAATCTCATCGCCCCGGTCGCGGAAATGGGCCTGCCGATCCGGGTCGAGACGCGCAGCGGTGACACGCCGTCCGACCGCAAGAAACGCCAGCGCAGCAAGCCACCGCATGCCCTGCTGACCACGCCTGAAAGCCTTTCGCTGCTGCTGTCCTATCCCGACAGCTTCCAGCTCTTCTCCACCCTCAGGCGCGTGGTGATCGACGAGGTGCATGCTTTTGCCACCGGCAAGCGCGGCGATTTGCTGGCACTGGCCCTGTCACGCCTTCAGGAGATTGCGCCAAAGATGCAGCGCGCGGCCCTGTCGGCCACCGTGGCACGGCCCGAGGCGTTTCGCGAATGGCTTGCACCGTGGGGCGATCTCGACAGCGTGGAACTGGTGAAGGGCGAAGAGGGCGCTCCGGCCGATGTGGAAATCCTGCTGCCGGAGGAAGAGCGCGTGCCTTGGGGCGGCCATGCGGCCACATGGTCGATCACGCAACTTTACGAACATATCCGCACCAACCGCACCACACTGGTCTTCACCAATACGCGTTTTCTGGCCGAATATATCTTCCAGAACCTGTGGGATGTGAACGATGACAAACTGCCCATCGGCATCCATCACGGATCGCTCTCGAAAGAGGCGCGGCGCAAGGTGGAAGGCGCGATGGCGCGTGGCGAGCTGCGCGCGCTGGTGGCGACTGCCAGCCTCGATCTGGGCGTGGACTGGGGTGATATCGATCTGGTCGTCCAGATGGGCGCGCCCAAGGGCTCAAGCCGTCTCCTCCAGCGCATCGGCCGGGCCAATCACCGGCTGGACCAGCCAAGCCGCGCGCTGCTTGTCCCAGGCAACCGCTTTGAATTCCTTGAGGCCATAGCGGCGAAGGAAGCGGTCGATGCAGGGCAGCGCGATGGTGAGGATTTTCGCCCCGGTGGGCTCGATGTGCTGGCTCAGCATGTCATGGCCTGTGCTTGCGCCGCGCCATTCGACGAACAGGCTTTGCTGGCGGAGGTGCGCTCGAGCCTCGCCTATGCCTGGCTGGACGAGGCCGCATGGCAGCGCGTGCTGAACTTCGTGGCGACGGGCGGCTATGCGCTCAAGGCCTATGACCGCTTCCACCGCATTGTGCGCGAACCATCGGGCGAATGGCGTCTGTCCCACCCCGAGCAGGCTGCGCGGCACAGGCTCAATGCCGGGATCATCATCGATGCCGAAATGCTCGATGTGCGCATTCAGGCGGGCAGGGGGCGCGGCGGGCGCAGTCTGGGTAAGGTGGAGGAGAGGTTTGCTGCACAGCTCAGCCCCGGCGACACCTTCGCCTTTGCCGGAATGAGCCTTAAAGTGGTCAAGCTGCAGGACATGGAGGTGATCGTGCGTGCGGCGAAAAGCTCGGCCATGATCCCGTCCTATGGCGGGCAGCGCCTGCCGCTCACCACCCATCTTGCCGACCGGGTGCGCGAGATGCTGGTGGACCGGGCGGGCTGGGCGCGGTTTCCCGACGACGTGCGCGAATGGCTGGAAGTGCAGGACTGGCGCAGCCGGATGCCGGGACCGGACCGCCTGCTGGCGGAGAGCTTCCCCCACGGCAAGCGCCACTACACCGTTTATTACACCTTTGTCGGCTGGAACGCGAACCAGTCGCTCGGCATGCTGATAACCAAGCGGATGGAGGATCGCGGGCTGCATCCCCTCGGCTTCGTCGCCAACGATTATTGCCTGGCCGTGTGGGGCCTGAAGCCGGTCGCCGATCCCGTGCCGTTGCTGTCACCCGATATCCTGACCGACGAGTTCGTGGAATGGGTGCAGAACTCGCACCTGTTGCGCCGCGCCTTTCGCGAAGTGGCGGTGATCGGGGGGCTGGTTGACCGGCAGCATCCCGGCAAGCGCAAGACGGGTAAGCAGGTCACTTTCTCGACCGACCTTATTTATGACGTGCTGCGCAAATACGAACCCGACCATCTGCTGCTGGAGGCGGCCTGGGCCGATGCGCGCACGATGATGACCGATATCGGCCGATTGGGCGACCTTCTGGACACGGCACAGGACCGCCTCGACCATGTCGAACTCGACCGGGTCAGCCCGCTTGCCGTGCCGGTGATGGTGATGATCGGGCGCGAGAATATGCCGCAGGGTTCGGCCGACGATGAGCTGTTGTTGGAAGCTGAGACGCTTGCCGGGGCGGCCATGCGGATAGATCGGCTGGAAGACGATGTCGGTTGAGAGTCAGTCGGTGACGCGGCCCGGACGCATCAGAAATTGCGATAGCGCTCGTTACCGACGAAGCCGAAACGTGTGACCCCGCTGCGCTCGATAATGCGCAAAGTTCGCGCTGACACATCGTAGCTCGCCTGGGCCGCAGGTTCGAACTGCAGTTCCGGTTCGACCGGCAAGAGCCGGCTTCGATAGAGCAGGTTGGCCAGTTGATCCTGTGTGATGATCGCTCCGTTCCAGCGCAGGCGATCGTCAATGTCGATGGTCACCCGATTGCTGTCCTGGGTCAGCGGGGGCAGCGGGCAGCTGGGGCAGTCCTGCGGTAAATCCATGCTCGTTTCATGCGTTGCTGCCGGGATCGTGACCACGAACATGATGAGGAGGACGAGCATCACATCGACCAGTGGTGTCGTGTTGATCTCGCCCATCGGTACGCCGGACGCGGTGGAAGAAAGTGCCATCGAACTTCTCCTTCGCGTAACATGATAACATAACTGGGCGTCACTGTGAAGCTGTGCTCATCAATGGCGTCGATAGAGCATCCTGTGCGATGATTGGCGCAGTGGTTCGTGGAAAAGGCGGTAGGGCGTTCGCGCTGCACAACAAAAAAGGGGGCGGATCGCTCCGCCCCCTTCTCTTGGTTCGTTTGTATCGGATCTCAGCGTTATTGCTGTCCGCCGACCGCACCTGCTTTGCCGAAGCTGCGATAGCGTTCGTTGCCGACAAAGCCGAACTTGGTCACGCCGCTTGCCTTGATGATCTGCAGCACGCGTGCCGAGATTTCGTAGCTCGCCTGGGCTTCCGGTTCGAACTGAAGTTCGGGTTCCGGATTGATGGTCAGCGACTGCTGCAGCAAGCTGACGAGGTTGCCCTCGGTGATCGTCTCGCCGTTCCACAGGATCTGGTCCTGCGCGGTGAGGATCAGCTTGTTCTTGTCCGGCTCGATCGGGATCTCATCCGTCGGCGGGCTCGGCTGTGGCAGGTCGATATTGACCGCGTGGGTGGCTACGGGGATGGTGATGATGAACATGATGAGCAGCACGAGCAGGACGTCGATCAACGGCGTCATGTTCATGTCGATCATCGGCGCGCCATCGTCCTTGCCGCCTGACATTGCCATGAGGTTTACTCCTGAGTTCGTTCGCCCGGTCGCAACGCTTACGCGTTGGGATCGACCGGGTTCGAGATGAAGCCCACGGTCGGATAACCGGCCGCCTGGACGTTGTAGATCGCACCCGCGACGCAGGCCCAGGGTGCATTCACGTCACCGCGAATATGCACCTGCGGAATAGCGTCGGGATCGTCCATGATCGCTTCCGGTCCGCCCGCGCGCTGCACGATTGCATCGAGCCGCTCGAAGGACTGATCGTAAAGCTCGTCGGAGGTCACCGGGGTGATATTGTTGAAATACACCCGGCATTCGCCGTTGCGCGATGCACCGGCATAGCCCGGTTCACCCGCGCTCAGCCCGGCTTCGTCGGTCGAGCTGACGGTGAGCAGGAGGTTTTCGACCTTGTCCTTGGACTCGGTGGATTCGAAAACCGGGATGCGCAGCTTCTCGATCGTCTGGATGGCGACCGGAACTGCGATGAGGAAGATGATCAGGAGCACCAGCATCACGTCCACCAGTGGGGTGGTGTTGATGTCGGACATTGGCGTCTCGCCGCCGCCTCCCGTAGAAATTGCCATGACTAGATCCTATCCGCCAGTGGTCGTTCGAAATCGAGGAGCGGGCGGCCAGGCCTTGCGCGAGGCCGCCCGCATCTGACGCTTACTTCTTGACCTGTGCGCCGGCAGCGGTCGTCGCCGGCTTGGTCGCCGTAGCGGGCTTGGCAGCAGTGGTGGTCGTGCCTGCAGGCGCGACGACCGGCTTAACCTTGCCGTCCGAGCTGATGTAAGCGAGCACGTCGGTCGAGAAACCGGTCAGCAGTTCCGCAATACGGCGGTTGCGGCTCTGCAGCCAGTTGTAGAAAAGCACGGCCGGCACAGCGACCAGCAGGCCGATGGCGGTCATGATGAGTGCTTCACCAACCGGACCAGCGACCTTGTCGATCGAGGCCGAACCGGCGAGGCCGATGTTGATGAGCGCGCGGTAGATACCGATAACCGTACCGAGCAGGCCGATGAAGGGTGCGGTTGCACCGACCGATGCGAGGAACGGCAGGCCGCTGGCGAGCTTGGCGTTGATCGCGTCTTCCGAAGCCTGGAGCGAACCGTGCAGGTAATCGTGCGCTTCGCGGGTGTCGGTCATCTTGGAGTGATCATCGTCGGCCTTCATGGCGTCGTCGACGATCTGGCGCCATGCGCTGTTCTTTTCCAGCTTGCCAGCGCCGTCGCGCAGGCTGTTGGCGCGCCAGAAACCGGTGCGAACGCCTTTGTACTGACGCATGATCTTATTCTGCTCGAACAGCTTGGTGAACAGGATGTAGAACGAGCCGATCGACATGATCACGAGAACAGCGAAGATCGACCAGGCGATGATACCGCCCTGTTCCATCGCTTCCATGAAGCCGAACTGATTGGTGGGAGCCGCGTCAGCACCTGCGGCGGCAAGGAGTTGAATAATCATAGCGAGAAGTCCTTATCTAGGTAATGCTTAAACGGGTCAGTTGAGCTTGTAGGCAATCGATTGCGAATAGCTGCTGCTGATCGGGTTGCCCGCATCGTTAAGGGCAGGATTGAACCGCGCATATCGCGTGTAGTCCTTGCAGGCGGCGTCATCGAGAACGCCATGACCGCTCGAGCTGGTTACCGAGCAACCCGTCACACGGCCGTCGGGACCGACCGACACACGTAGACCGACCGTGCCTTCCAGTTCCTCGCGAATGGCTCGCGATGGGTAGTTCTGGATGATCCGGCGGGTCCAGCTGGACTGATTTTTCGCGCTCACAGCACGAGCCTGCGAAGGCGCGGGCGGAGCCGGCGGCGGTGCGGGCGGCGCAGGCGGCGGGATCAGCACCGCGGGCGGGGCCGGCGGCGGGATCGTGGTCTGCGTGCGGATCGGCGGGGGGGCCGGCGCAATGCTGATGGGCGGGGGTGGGGCCACCGGCGGGGGAGGCGTGTCAGGCACTTCCTGCGGGGGCGGCGGCTCGTCCGGCTCTTCAGGCGGCGGCGGTTCTTCAACGTCCACCGTCGTCACGCGCTCGATCACCTTTTGTGCCGCCTTGTAGGCGAGACCGGTGACAAGCACATAGCCGATTGCGATATGAATGAGGGCAACGATGACAATCGATACCACTCGACTACCGCTCATTTGCTGATCAGCATATGCCATTCGGTTATACTACTCCATCGTCGTAGCCGGCCAACGCCGGCTCTGGCGTACCCGGTCCAACGGCTGGGCCGCTGTCCAAGTTCCGAAACACGGTTCAAGAGCATTACCGAAAGACGAAATTACGGGTCGCACGAAGAATGCGGCCCGATCTCTCCCCATCGGTCCGTCCCCTGGACCGTCCGAGGCGAAAACATGAGAATTGCCCCGGTCAGGTGGACCCCTTAGCCAGCGAAACAAGCCATCGCAAACGCTTTATCGGTTAACGCGCAATTCAGTGCTCTGCTGCTTGGAACCCCAAGACGCGTGCGGATTTGCGATAGGCATGGCAGAAAATACCGCACATTCAGACAGGATCCAAAACGCATGATATCGAAATCCACAAAGTGCCTCGCCCTTGCTGCGGCCCTGTCGTCCGGCGTCGGATTTCCCCTTTCGGCGCAAGCACCTGCCTTTGCTCCGTCGGACAGCCAGCCCAACTATGTCGACCTTGTCGATCTGGCCGATGGGGCATTGCTGGTCGTGCGTGCACAGGTGCGCAAACAGGCGCAGGTCGAAGCGGAGCGGGCCCCCGGTCTCGCCCCCGGGCATGCGCGACTCTATATAGAAGCGCAGACGATTGCGCTCCTCACCGGATCGGTCCCGGTGGGCGAATCGCTGCGTTATCTGGTCGATGTGCCACTGGATTCGCGGGGGAGGGCGCCGAAGCTGAAGAAGCAGGAAGTGATCCTGTTTGCGCGGCCCGTGCGGAATCGCCCGGGCGAGCTTCAGCTGGTCGATCCGCGCGCGCAGCTCGCATGGAGCGCGGATCTGGAAGCCCGTCTCCGGCCCATTCTCGCCTCGCTGGTAGAACGCGACGCGCCGCCCGTGGTGACGGGTGTGCGCGATGCGCTGGCGGTCGAAGGCAATCTTGCAGGCGAATCGGAAACGCAGGTGTTCCTCGAGACGCAAAGCGGAGCCCCGGTGTCGCTCAGCGTTATTCGCAGGCCGGGCATGGCCCCGCGTTGGGGCGTGTCGTGGTCCGAACTGGTCGACCAGTCGGTGCGCCCTGTGCGGCAGGGGACGCTGCCCTGGTATCGGCTGGCCTGCGCCTTGCCGGAAACACTCCCGGCATCTGCGAACATCGCAGAAGACGCGCGCGCGCGGCAGATCGCGCAGCAGGACTATGGTTACCTCATCGCTCAGCTCGGTCCCTGTATCCGCAATCGCGGGTGAAGCGGGTGGCGGGCGGTCCAGCCCAAACTTGCAGCGGCGATAGACAAACTGGTTCCCCTGCGGCGGCCGCCTGCGCTAGGCGCTCGCGGCAATGGAACCGTTCAAACACACTTTCCGCGTGCGTTATGCCGAGGTCGATCCGCAAGCGGTCGTCTTCAATTCACGCTATCTCGAATATGCCGATATCCTGGTGTCGGAATATTTCCGTGATCGTTACGCGCACGGCCTGCCCCGGGATGCGGAGTTCCACATCCGCCGTGCCGAGGTCGATTACCAAAGGCCCATCCGGGTCGACGAGCTGATCGAAGGTCGGCTGGTCGTCGATCGCATGGGCAATTCCAGCATGGCAATGACGATTGACCTTTACGGCACGCAGGAACCCGACGATCTGCGCGCGGAGATCAAACTCGTGCAGGTCCATGTCGATCTGGCGAGCGGCGAATCGCGGCGCATCCCCGATGCCGTGCGCAGCGCCTTTGGCTTCGCACCTGCGGAGGCGGCCCATGGCTGATCCGCTGCGCATCGCGATTGCCGGCCTGGGCACGGTCGGTGCGGGTGTCCTGACCCTGATCGAGAGCAACCGCGCCATGATCGAGGCGCGATCGGGCCGCCCGTTTCAGGTGGTCGCAGTCAGCGCGCGCGACAGAGGGCGTGACCGGGGCGTGGACCTGTCTTCCTATGACTGGGTCGACGACATGACCGACCTGGCCGCGCGGGACGATATCGATGTGGTGGTCGAACTGGTCGGGGGCGATGATGGACCATCGCTCGAACTGGCGCGTGCCGCGCTGGGCAGCGGCAAGGCACTGGTCACCGCCAACAAGGCGATGGTCGCGCATCACGGGCTGGAGCTGGCGCAGCTCGCCGCAGAGCAGGATGTGGGCCTCAAATTCGAAGCTGCGGTGGCAGGTGGCATCCCTGTCATCAAAGGGCTTCGCGATGGCGCTGCGGCCAACACGATCGAACGCGTTTCGGGCATTCTCAACGGAACGTGCAATTACATCCTGTCCGAGATGGAGCGCACCGGCGCGAGCTTCGACAGCGTACTGGGAGAGGCACAGGCCAAGGGCTATGCCGAGGCGGATCCCAGCTTCGATGTCGGCGGCATCGATGCAGCGCACAAGCTGGCCATCCTTGCGGCCATCGGGTTTGGCGCGCGGATCGATTTCGATGCCGTCGCAACGACGGGCATCACCGAAGTACGCGCCGCCGATATCGCGCAGGCCGATGCGCTTGGCTATGTCATCCGCCTGGTCGGTGTGGCCGATTGCGATACGAATGAAGGCGGCGCGCCCAGGCTGCTCCAGCGGGTGCGGCCGTGCCTCGTGCCGCGCGGCCATCCGCTGGCCCATGTCACCGGCCCGACCAATGCCGTGGTCGCGGAAGGCGATTTTTCCGGCCGCCTGCTGTTCCAGGGGGCAGGCGCAGGCGACCGTCCGACCGCAAGTGCGGTGGTCGCCGACCTTGTCGATCTGGCGCGCGGCGACAGCGCGCCGCCTTTTTCGGTCCCCGTGGCTGAGCTGGTCCGAATGGAACCGGCAGATCCGGGCCACCGCGTGGGGCGCGATTACATCCGCATGACCGTGCGCGACGAACCCGGCGTGCTGGCCGAAATAGCAGCGGCGATGCGCGATGCGCAGGTTTCCATCGAAAGCCTGATCCAGAAAGGGCGCGAAGCCGAAGGCGGCGAGGTGCTGATCGCCATGGTCACGCATGAAGGCAAGGAACGCTGCGTGGCGAAAGCGGTCGAACTTCTCGACGGCTCGCCCAATCTGACGGCGCCGCCGCTGGTGCTGCCGATCCTCAGGGGCTAAAATCCGGCACGGGCGGCAGATCGAGATCGGGCTGGGCCGGGTTCGCCGATGGAGGCGTCTCGTCTGCCTTCTCCGGGTCATCGATCCCCCGGGGCGGCAGGCCGCGCCCGATCCGGTCTGCATCGGACCCGGGCGGTGCTTCGGGTAGGGCATCGAAGTCCACAACGATGGCTGGCGGCGGCGGGCATTTTTGCAGACCGGGGATGCACAGACTGCCTACGGTGGGCTCGCCCTTGAAAATGCCCGCACCTGCGACATCCACCGGGGGGCGATCGCCCGCGTGCATGGTTTCGCGCGCATAGCGGTTTTTCGCGTCTTCGGGAGATGAATAGCGAAGATCCTCTTGGTCGCGCTTGCGGCGGCAGACGAGGATTTCGCCCGCGATGATCGCCGCTTCCTGTTCCGCCGTGCAGTCTTCGTATTCATCCGCGTGCATCGTTTCGCGCGTTTGCGTGAGCAGGTCGATGCGCGGCGGCGGCTCCGCCTCTACCGGATCGATCGGATCGAGCGGTGATTCTGGCGGAGCGCCTTGTCGGGCGTCCTGGGAGAAGGCCGTTGCCGACAGACAGAAAACGGGCAGCAACAAGATGCGTGCGGCTCTACTCGACAATCTGCCCCTCCAGCGGCTACGGCCCGCGCAATAACAAACCATTCCCTTAAATCCTCCGCCGCAGGACTGAACCCTTTATGAACTCCGAACTCGAAAATCCGCTCGACCGTGTTCTCGTCATGGAAATGGTCCGCGTGACCGAAGCGGCCGCTGTGGCGGCATCCAAGCTGATCGGGCGTGGCGATGAAAAGGCCGCCGATGCCGCTGCGGTGGAGGCGATGCGCAAGGCCTTCGACGAGCTGTATATGGACGGGACCGTGGTGATCGGCGAGGGCGAACGCGACGAGGCGCCGATGCTGTTCATCGGCGAAAAGGTTGGCGGCGCGCCGGGCAAGGGGCCGAAGATCGACATCGCGCTCGACCCCCTCGAAGGGACGACCATCACCGCCAAGGCCGGGCCGAACTCGCTCGCCGTGCTGGCGGCTTCTGCCGAAGGCGGCCTGCTCAACGCGCCCGATGTCTATATGGACAAGCTGGCCGTGGGACCGGGCTATCCCGAAGGCATCATCGACCTTGCCAAATCGCCCAGCGACAATGTGAAGGCGGTGGCAGAGGCCAAGGGCGTGAAGCCGTCGGATATCATCGTCTGCGTGCTCGACCGGCCGCGCCATGCCGACCTGATCGCCGAATTGCGCGGCCTTGGCTGCGGCGTGGTGCTGATCGGCGATGGCGATGTGGCCGGCGTGATCGCGGTCACCGACGAAGACACCACCATCGATATGTATATGGGCCAGGGCGGTGCGCCCGAAGGCGTGCTGGCGGCGGCGGCTCTGCGCTGCGTCGGCGGACAGTTCAACGGACGTCTCGTATTCCGCAACGACGATGAGAAAGCTCGCGCGGCCAAATGGGGGATCGAGGATCTCGACCGTATCTACACCCGTGACGATCTGGTGAAGGGCGATTGCATCTTCGCCGCGACCGGCGTGACCAGCGGCTCGCTGCTCGATGGCGTGAAATATCTGCGCGGCGGCCGGATGACGACCGAAAGCGTGGTGATGCGCGCCTCGAGCGGGACCGTCCGGTGGATCAAGGGCGAGCATCAGGCGCGGTGATCCGCGCCCGGTGTAGCTCCTCTGCGCGTTGATGGCCGACACCATCGAAACCGACCGACTGGTGCTGCGCCGCTTCACGCCCGCCGATGCAGCGGCCTATCTGCCGCTCGTCGCGCTGCCCGAAGTCATCCGCTACACCGCCGACCGACCCTTGCAGTCGGAGGAGGAAGCTGCGGCGCTGCTCGCCTCCCACCCGATTCGCGATTATGCGGAATTCGGATATGGGCGGATGGCCTGTATCGAGAAAGCGTCGGGCCGGCTGGTCGGGTTTTCGGGGCTGAAATATCTCGAAGACATGGGTGAAACCGATATCGGTTATCGCTTCCTGCCCGATTGCTGGGGCAAGGGTTATGCGACCGAAAGCGCCGCTGCGATCATGGGGAAACAGCCCGCTTTGTTCGGCTTGACCCGTATCATCGGGCTGGTCGAGCCGGATAATACGGGCTCGGTCCGCGTGCTGGAAAAGCTCGGCATGCGCTATGAGAAGCGGATCGCGGATGCAGAGCACGGCGAACTGGATGTCTATGCGATGGACCTGCCGCAAGCCGCCTGACCCCGGCCGCTTTCCACCGCGTCACGAAGGCGTAATGTTGCAATCATCGGCCAGTGGACTAGGGCGGGGCCACCCGCCGCATCAGACAGGAATCGCGCGATGAAAATCATGGCCGCCAATTCGAATTTGCCGCTCGCGCGTGCGATCGCAGCCTATCTCGAAATCCCGCTCACCGACGCCAGCGTGCGCCGCTTCGCCGACGAGGAAATCTTCGTCGAGATCCACGAGAATGTGCGCGGCGAAGACGTCTTCCTCGTCCAGTCGACCAGCTTCCCGGCCAATGACAATCTGATGGAACTGCTGATCTGCATCGATGCGCTGAAGCGCGCCTCGGCCCGGCGGATCACGGCGGTGGTCCCGTATTTCGGCTATGCCCGGCAAGACCGCAAGCCCGGCCCGCGCACGCCGATTTCGGCCAAGCTGGTGGCGAACCTCATCACCCAGGCGGGCGCCGACCGCGTGCTGGCGGTGGACTTGCATGCCGGGCAGATCCAGGGCTTCTTCGATATCCCGACCGACAACCTTTACGCCGCGCCCGTCATGGCCGCCGATATCCAGGCGCGTTACGGCGATCAGGACCTGATGGTCGTCAGTCCCGATGTCGGCGGTGTGGTACGCGCCCGCGCGCTGGCCAAGCGGCTCGACAACGCCCCGCTCGCAATCGTCGACAAGCGGCGCGATCGCCCCGGCGAATCGGAAGTGATGAACATCATCGGCGATGTGAAGGGCCGCCACTGCATCCTGATCGACGATATCGTCGATTCGGGCGGCACGCTGTGCAATGCCGCGCAGGCGCTGCTCGATCAGGGCGCGGCATCGGTCGCCGCCTATATCACGCATGGCGTGTTGTCGGGCAGCGCGGTGGCGCGGGTGGACAAGTCCGCGCTGAAGGAACTGGTCATCACCGACACTATCCGCCCGACCGACGATGCGGGCGATTCCGACCGTATCCGCATCCTCACCATCGCTCCGCTGATCGGCGAAGCGGTGCGGCGGATCGCTGATGAAAGTTCTGTCTCAAGCCTGTTCGACTGATATGGCGAGCGCGGCCGACCTCGCTCTTGCCAACCGCCTGGCGGATGCCGCCGGAGAGGCGATCCGTCCGCTGTTTCGCGGCGAATGGTCGCAGGAACAGAAGGCCGACCGCAGCTTCGTGACCGAAGCCGACCAGGCCGCGGAAGCTGCAATGCGGGCGATCCTGGAGGCCGAACGGTTCGACGACGGCATCATTGGCGAGGAATACGGCACGCGCAATGAAGGCGCAGGCCGCCAATGGGTGCTCGATCCGATCGACGGTACGACCAGCTTCATCGCCGGCCGCCCGATCTTCGGCACGCTGATTGCGCTGATGCAGGATGGCTGGCCCGTGCTGGGCGTGATCGACCAGCCGATCGCGAAGGAACGCTGGGTCGGGCGGATCGGCGAAGGCACGACCTTCAACGGCAAGCCCGCCCGTGTCGCATCGTGCAAGGAATTGTCAGACGCCGTGCTCGGCACGACGACGCCGCACCAGTTTTCGGGCAGCGATGTCGATGCGTTCATGGGCGTCGCCAAGGCGGTGGCGGAACGCAAGATCATCTATGGCGGCGATTGCTACAATTACGGCCTCGTCGCATCCGGGCATGTCGATATCGTCATCGAGGCCGGCCTCAAGCTGCACGATTATGCCGCGCTGGTCCCGGTCGTCGAAGGCGCGGGCGGCGTGATGAGCGACTGGCAGGGCAACCCGCTCGACGCCGAAAGCGATGGCCGGGTGATCGCGCTGGGCGATGCGGCACGGCTCGAGGATGTCCTCGAAGCGATGAGCGACGCGCACTGACGCGCTAACGTGTTTCGCGCGGGGCACACTCACGATAGCCCTGCGTTACTGACCGCATGAAGACCATTCTCGTTACAGGCGCTGGCAACGGTATCGGGCGCGCCATCTGCATGCATTTCCATGGGCTCGGCTGGCGCACGATCGGCCTCGACACCGATGCGGAGGCTCTGGCTGAATTGCGCGTTGCGATGCCGCGCGAGCAGGCGCTTTTTCTGACCTGCGACGTCGGGCGCGAAGGCGAAGTGGGCGTGGCTTTCGAGCGGATCGGCGAATGGCTTGGAGACGACGCGCTTGACTGCGTGGTCAACAATGCAGGGATAGCCGACCCCTATGCAGGTCCGCTGGAAAGCGTCGCCCTCAAGGATTGGCAGGCGTGGATCGATGCGAGCCTGACCGCCGCCTTCCTCGTAAGCCGCGCCAGCTTGCCGCTGCTGCGCCGGGAACAAGGTGCGAGCATCGTCAATATCTCTTCCACCCGAGCGGTGATGAGCGAACCGGAAACCTTTGCCTATGCCGCCGCCAAGGGAGGGCTCGACGCGCTGACGCACTCGCTTGCCGTTTCGCTCGGCCCACAGATCCGCGTAAACGCCATCCGCCCCGGTTGGATCGAAACAGGCCCGTGGCAGAAGAAGGGAAAGCGCACCCACCCCGAGCATCGGCAGAAAGACCGCGACCAGCATCCCGCCGGGCGCATCGGCCGGCCCGAAGACATCGCCGAGGCGGTGGCCTATCTGCACGAGGCCGGCTTCCTGACCGGGCAACATCTCAACATCGACGGTGGCATGACTGCCAAGATGATCTACGAGCACTGAGATGGACCAGAAGGCAACACTCGAAGGGCGCATCGCGCTCGTTACCGGGGCATCGCGCGGGCTGGGCTTCGAGATTGCGAAGCGGCTTGCCGATAACGGTGCGACGGTGTGGCTCAATGGGCGTGACGAGGCGGCGCTGGAGGCGGCGGCAGAGACAATTGGCGATAAGGCGCGCATCCTTGCCTTTGATATCGCCGAGGATGCAGCCTGCGCTACCGCATTCGAACAGTTGGCCGCTGACGGCCTCGATATCCTCGTCAACAATGTCGGCCAGCGTGACCGTCGCCCGCTTGCCGAACTGGGTCGGGGGGACATGGCTGCGATGCTCGCCACCAACCTCGTCGCGCCGTTCGACCTTGCTCGGCGTGCCGTGCCGTTGATGCAGGCGCGCAAATATGGGCGGATCGTCAACATCACCTCGATCGCGGCCGATATTGCGCGGGGCGACGTGCTCTACACAGCCAGCAAGGGCGGGCTGGCGGCGCTCACCCGCGCTCTGGCCGCCGAGCTGGGTGGTACGGGCATCACCGTGAACGCGGTCGCGCCGGGCTATTTCGCGACCGAGGCGAACGGGGCGATGACCGACGATCCCGATATCGCACGTCATCTTGCGCGCCGGACCTCCCTGGGCCGCTGGGGCGAACCGCATGAGATTGCCGGGGCGGTCGCCTTCCTTGCCTCGGACGAGGCAAGTTACATCACCGGCCACACGCTGGCGGTCGATGGTGGATACCTCACCCACTTCTGACTTGCTTTTGCGCGCAGAATCGCTAGATGCGCGCCCTTCACCGACACGTGATTCATCTTCCGGTCTGGCCGTAAGGGCTGCCAGGGCTGGTTGTACGTGTCTCTGACCCGATATCCGAGTAGGAGATGAAAATGCCCAAGCTGAAGACCAAAAGCGGTGTGAAGAAACGCTTCAAGATCACCGCAACCGGCAAGGTCAAGCATGGTGTCGCTGGCAAGCGCCACCGCCTGATCAGCCACAATGCGAAGTACATTCGCCAGAACCGCGGTACCACTGTCCTGTCGGAAGCCGACACCAAGGCGGTGAAGAAGTGGGCGCCCTACGGCCTCGACTGAGCGCGAATTAAGGAGAATACGAAATGCCTCGCATTAAACGCGGCGTCACCACGCGCCAGAAGCACAAGCGTCTATTGGATCAGGCGAAGGGCTATCGCGGCCGTCGCAAGAACACCATCCGCATCGCCCGCCAGGCCGTCGAGAAGGCCGGCCAGTATGCCTATCGCGACCGCAAGGTTAAGAAGCGCAATTTCCGCGCTCTGTGGATCCAGCGTATCAACGCTGCGGTTCGCGCCGAAGGCCTCACCTATTCGCAGTTCATGCACGGCACGAAGCTTGCTGGCATCGAACTGGACCGCAAGGTCATGGCCGATCTCGCCATGAACGAAGAAGCGGCTTTCAAGGCGATCATCGAGCAGGCGAAGCAGGCGCTTCCCGCTTGATTGCCTTCTGCCCCGACCGGGCGGATCGCTGTGAACAGACATTGAGGGGCGGCCTTTGCGGGCCGCCCCTTTCTGTTTGGGTCTGCTTGACCGATGGCCGCTGGGCCAGCAAGGGAGTGGCAGAAATACGGGCTCGCACACTGGATGGACAACGCCGATGATTTCGGGCGGACAGACATCGGCACGGGTACATTTCCAGCTCCCACCGGCGGACCTGGCCCCCTATGTCGCGGCCTTCCACCATGTTGAGGTCGGCCGGGGTGGTCCGGTCGAGGATTTTCTCCACCCGGAATGGGCCAATTTGCGCATTCGCGACCGCGGCGAGATGAGCGCGGTCGTCGGCAAGGGCGAATTGCAGCGCGCCCCGACTGTTGTGCTGGCCGGGCCGACCAGCCGCGCAACCCGGTTTCGCATCGGCCCCGGCAGGCTCTGGGGCATCGGCCTGTTGCCGCTTGGCTGGGCAAAATTCATTGGCGAGGATGCCAGCCGCTTTGCCGACAGTTTTTGCGATCCGCGCCGCGACACGGCCTGCAAGGTGATGGCCGGGGCCGCGCGCGGCCTGTTTGGCGAAACCCCCGATCTGCCAGCGGAGGCCGGCCGCCTTGTCCGCTATCTGCGCGGCCTTGCCGACCGGCCGATCCGTGATGAAAACGCGATTGTCGCGGTCAACACGGCGCTGGTGTCGGGCGATGTGCGCACGGTGGCCGAACTGGGCGAATTGACCGGGTTCGGAACCCGCACGCTGGAGCGGTTCTGCAAACGCGCCTTCGGGTTCAGCCCGCAAATCCTGCTGCGCCGCCAGCGTTTCCTGCGCAGCCTTGCGCGCGCAATGCTCGATCCCTCGCTCACCTGGCTTTCGGCAATCGACGACCAGTATCACGACCAGGCCCATTTCGTACGCGATTTCCGGCAGTTCATGGGCATGACCCCGCGCGAATATGCCGCCATGCCGCACCCCATCCTGTCTGCCGCCACAAGGGACCGCAAGGCGATCGTGGGCGAGGCGGTGCAGGTGCTGCACGAACCGACCGCCGCAGTCGCCTGATCGTTCCGGAAAAGGCGAAATTCCGGCCCGCCGGTGGGCATTGCGGGCTTTAGCATTGGCACGAGGCCCGCTAGAGGCCTTCGCAATGACCGATCTGACACACATCAAGGACGATGCGCTGGCGCGCATCGAAGGGGCTGGCGATGCGCAGGCGCTGGAGGCGCTGCGAGTCGAATTTCTCGGCAAGCAGGGATCGATTTCCGCGCTGCTGAAGACGCTCGGCAAGATGACGCCGGAAGAACGCCAGAGCGAAGGGCCGAAGATTCACGGCGCGCGCCAGGCGGTGCAGGACGCGCTCGACGCGCGCAAGGGCGATATCGAGGCGGCCGAGCTGGACAGGCGGCTGGCCAGCGAGACGCTCGACCTCACTTTACCTGCGCCCGAAACACCGTGCGGCAGCGTCCACCCGGTCAGCCAGGTGATGGACGAGCTGGCGGAAATCTTCGCCGACCTGGGTTTTTCCGTCGCCACCGGGCCGGAGATCGAGGATGACTGGCACAATTTCACCGCGCTCAACATGGCCGAAACGCACCCCGCGCGCGCCATGCACGACACGTTCTATTTCCCCGATGTGGACACGGAAGGGCGACGCATGCTGCTGCGCACGCACACCTCGCCGGTGCAAATCCGCAGCATGGTCAAGCAGGGCGCGCCGATCCGCATCATCGCGCCGGGCCGCGTCTATCGCAGCGACAGCGATGCCACCCACACGCCGATGTTCCACCAGGTGGAAGGGCTGGTGATCGACCGTGACATCCATCTCGGCCACCTCAAATGGACGCTGGAAACCTTCCTCAAGGCGTTCTTCGAGCGTGACGATATCGTCCTGCGCCTGCGTCCGTCCTATTTCCCCTTCACCGAGCCGAGCGTGGAAGTCGATGTCGGATGGAAGGACGAGAATGGCCCCAATGGCTCCAGGCGCGTGCTGGGCGGTGATGGCGATGCGCCGGGCCACGGCTGGATGGAATTGCTGGGCAGCGGCATGGTCAACCGCCGCGTGATCGAATTCGCCGGGCTGGACCCGGATCAATGGCAGGGCTTCGCATTCGGCGTCGGCGTCGACCGGCTGGCCATGCTCAAATACGGGATGGACGATTTGCGCGCCTTCTTCGACGGCGACGGGCGCTGGCTGTCGCATTACGGCTTCTCGCCCTTCGATCAGCCGACCCTTTCCGCAGGCGTAGGAGCGAAAGCATGAAATTCTCGCTCGAATGGCTGAAGCATTTCCTCGACACCGAAGCGGGCGTGGCGGACATCGCGGCTGCGCTGAACGCGATCGGCCACGAGGTCGAAAGCATCGAAGATCCGGCTGAAAAGCTGGCGGGTTTCCGCGTCGCGCATGTCCTGACCGCCGCGCCGCATCCCGATGCCGACAAGCTGCAAGTTCTCTCTGTCGATACCGGAGAGGGCGATCCGCTGCAGGTCGTCTGTGGCGCGCCCAATGCGCGCAGCGGTATGAAGGGCGTGCTTGGTCTGCCCGGTGCGGTGGTCCCGGCCAACGGCATGGAATTGCGCAAGAGCGCGATCCGCGGCGTCGAAAGCAACGGCATGATGTGCTCGGTCCGAGAACTCGAACTCGGCGACGAGCATGACGGCATCATCGAACTGCCCGAAGATGCGCCGGTGGGCACGAGCTTTGCCGAATATCAGGACGCCTCGCCCGTCTTCGACGTGGCGATCACCCCCAACCGGCCCGATTGCATGGGCGTGATGGGCATTGCCCGCGATCTTGCGGCGGCGGGGCTCGGCACGTTCAAGCCAATCGAGGTTCCGAGCATTGCGGGCGAGGGCGCTTGCCCCGTCGAAATCCGCACCGACGATGCGGAAGGCTGCCCTGCCTTCTATGGCCGCGTCATTCGCGGCGTGACAAACGGCGCCAGCCCGGCCTGGATGCAGCGCCGCCTGATCGCGGCGGGCCAGCGCCCGATTTCGGCTCTGGTCGACTGCACCAATTACCTCATGCTGGCGACCGGTCGCCCGGCGCATGTCTATGATCTTGCGAAACTGACCGGTGCGGTCGTCGCCCGGCGCGCGAAGGATGGCGAAACCGTCGAGGCACTGAACGAAAAGACCTACACGCTCGACGACACGATGACCGTGATTGTCGATGACAGCGGTGTGCACGATATCGGTGGCATCATGGGCGGTGAGCATTCGGGCGCGGGCGAGGGCACGACCGACGTCCTGCTCGAAATCGCCTATTTCGATCCCGAGCGGATCGGCGTGACGGGCCGCAAGCTCGGCCTCGCCAGCGATGCGCGCACCCGGTTCGAGCGCGGGGTGGACCCGGCCTTTCTCGACGATGGTCTGGCTCTGCTGACCGATCTCATCGTCAAGACCTGCGGCGGAACCCCAAGCGAAGTCACGCGCGCGGGCGAGCCTCCGTGCGATGCCATGACCATCGCTTTCGATACCGCGTTGACCCGCAGCCTCGGCGGGGTCGATGTGGCCGAGAGCGAGCAGCGCCGCATTCTCGAATCGCTCGATTTCGCGGTCGGGGAAGGTTGGCAAGTGACCTGCCCGCCGCGCCGCCACGATATCGAGGGCGCAGCCGATCTGGTCGAGGAAGTCGTGCGCATTCACGGCCTCGACAAGGTGGAAAGCACCCCGCTGCCGCGTGCAGAGGGCGTTGCGCAGCCCACGGCGACACCGCAGCAGGCGATGGAGCGTAAACTGCGCCGCGCCGCCGCCGCACGCGGGCTGGACGAGGCGGTGACCTGGTCCTTCCTCCCCACGCGCGAGGCGGAGCATTTCGTCCTTCGACAGGCTCAGGATGGTCGGGAAAAATTGTGGGTGCTCGACAACCCGATCAGCGAAGACATGAAGGCGATGCGCCCCTCGCTTATCCCCGGCCTGCTGATGGCGGCCAAGCGCAATGCCGATCGCGGCGCTGCGGGTACGCGCGTGTTCGAGATCGGGCGGCGCTATTTCCGCGGGAAAGACGGGGCGAGTGACGAGAAGCCCACGCTCGGCGTGGTTTTGGCAGGCGAGAAGACGCCGCGCGGCTGGGCGAATGGCAAGGCGCAAGGCTTCGATGCGTTCGATGCCAAAGCCGAAGCCCAGGCCCTGCTGGAGGCTGCCGGTGCGCCGGTCGCCAACCTGATGGTGATGGGCGAGGCGGGCGATCAATTCCACCCCGGCCAGTCGGCCACGCTGCGCCTCGGCCCCAAAAACGTGCTGGCCCGTTTCGGCGCACTGCATCCCAACACGCTGAAGGCCTTCGATATCGATGGGCCGGTGATGGCTCTCGAGATTTTCCTCGATGCCATCCCCGCGCGCAAGAATGCCGGTTTCGCCCGCGCTGCCTATGCGCCGCCTGCGCTCCAGCCGGTTACGCGCGATTTCGCGTTCCTGACGCCTGCCGATCTCGCCGCTGCCGACCTGCTGCGCGCGGTGAAGGGAGCGGACAAGAAAGCCATCGTCGATGCGCGCGTGTTTGACGTCTTTGCAGGGCAAGGCGTGCCCGAAGGCAAGAAATCGGTCGCGGTGGAAGTCACGCTCCAGCCGGGCGAGAAGAGCTTCACCGATGCGGAGATCAAGGCGATTTCCGACAAGGTCGTGGCCAATGCCACCAAGCAAGGTGCGGAGCTGCGAGGATGACCAGAACTGCGTTTGTCACCGGAGCCACCGCAGGCATTGGCGAGGCCACCGTTCGCACACTCGTCGCGAGCGGGTGGCGCTGCGTGGCGACGGGACGGCGCAAGGAACGGCTCGATGCGCTGGTGGAGGAACTCGGCGCGGACAAGGTCCATGCCTGCGTGTTCGATGTGCGCGATGAAGCTGCGATGGATGCCGCGATTGCAGGCCTGCCGCAGGATTTCGCCGGGATCGACCTGCTGGTGAACAATGCCGGGATCGCCCAGGGTCTGTCGCCCGCGCAGGAAGCGGACCTCGACAACTGGCAGACCATGATCGACACCAATGTGACCGCCATGGTGAAGATGACGCGCAAGCTCTTGCCCACGCTGATCGAGCGCAAGGGCGCAATCATCGCCATCGGTTCGGTCGCGGGGAATTACGTCTATCCCGGCGGCAATGTCTATGCAGGTTCCAAGGCGTTCGTGAACCACTTCACGCTGGCGCTGCGCGCGGACCTGCATGGGACTGGCGTGCGCGTGACCAGCATCGAGCCGGGCATGGTGGAAACCGAATTCACGCTGGTGCGCACCGGCAGCCAGGAGGCTTCGGACGATCTTTATCGCGGGTCCGACCCGATGACGGGGCAGGATATCGCCGACACGGTCCGGTGGATCGCCGAACTGCCCCCACACCTCAATATCAACCGTATCGAGCTGATGCCGGTGAGCCAGGACTTTGCCGGGTTCCGGGTGGCGCGCGAGCACCACTAGCCATCCGTCATCCCAGCGGAAGCTGGGATCTCCATCAGGCCAAGCGCCCGTCCGACACAGATCCCAGCTTCCACTGGGATGACGAGGAAAATCGAAATGTCCAATCGCCGCACCTTTGCGATCATTTCCCACCCCGACGCGGGTAAAACCACGCTGACGGAAAAGCTGCTGCTGCAAGGCGGCGCGATCCACCTTGCGGGCGAGGTCAAGGCGCGCGGGGCAGCGCGGCGGGCGCGTTCCGACTGGATGAAGATCGAGCAGCAGCGCGGCATCTCGGTCACGTCCAGCGTGATGACCTTCGAGCGTGACGGCGTGACCTTCAACCTGCTCGACACGCCGGGGCACGAGGATTTCTCCGAAGACACCTATCGCACGCTGACGGCGGTCGATTCTGCCATCATGGTGATCGACGCCGCCAAGGGGATCGAGCCGCAGACGCGCAAGCTGTTCGAGGTGTGCCGGCTGCGCAGCGTGCCGATCATCACCTTCGTCAACAAGGTTGATCGCGAAGGCCGCCCGGTGTTCGAACTGCTCGACGAGATTGCCGATATGCTGGCGCTCGATGTCAGCCCGCAAGCCTATCCGGTCGGCATGGGCGGGCAGTTCGAAGGCGTGCTCGATTTCGCCACCGGCTGCGTCGCCCGACCGGAAGGGCCGTCGAAGGAATTCACCGGAACGCGCGATTGCGATCCGGCCATTCCCGACCAGTTTGCCGAGGAAATCGAACTGGCGCAGATCGGCTATCCCGAATTCGATCTGGACGCCTATCGCGCGGGCGATCTTACCCCGGTCTATTTCGGCAGTGCGCTCAAGAATTTCGGCGTCACCGAGCTGATCGATGCGATTGCGCAATACGCCCCGCCGCCGCGTCCGCAACCCGCAGGCGAGGAACAGATCGCGCCGAGCCATGACGAGGTGACCGGCTTCATCTTCAAGGTCCAGGCGAACATGGACCCAAACCACCGCGACCGGATCGCCTTCATGCGGCAGGTGTCGGGCACGTTCAAACGCGGCATGAAGCTGACGCCGAGTGGCCTCGGCAAGCCGGTGGCGATCCATTCGCCGATCCTGTTCTTCGCGCAGGACCGTGAGATCGCCGATACCGCCGAGCCGGGCGATATCATCGGCATTCCCAATCACGGGACGCTGCGCGTGGGCGATACGCTGAGCGAGAAGAACGTCATCCGCTTTACCGGCCTGCCCAATTTCGCGCCGGAAATCCTGCGCCGCGTGATTCTGAAAGACCCGACCAAGACCAAGCAGCTGAGGAAGGCGCTCGACGATCTGTCCGAAGAGGGCGTGATCCAGGTGTTCTACCCCGAGATCGGCGGGCAATGGATCGTCGGCGTGGTCGGCCAGCTCCAGCTCGACGTGCTCGTCTCGCGCCTGTCGGCGGAATACAAGGTGGAGGCGAGCCTCGAACAGGCGCCGTTCGCCACCGCGCGCTGGATCAAGGGGAAGCAGGAAGCGCTCGACGAATTCGAGAAGTTCAACCGCGCGCATCTCGCCCGCGACCGTGATGGCGATCTGGTGTTCATGGCGAAAAGCCCGTGGGACGTGAATTATCAGGCGGAAAAGAATCCCGACCTGACTTTCTCCGCCACGAAGGAACGCTGACGGCCACCAGTGCTTGAAGCCGTCGCCGCATTGCAGCATGGAAGCACCATGACGTTTCTCGGCCCGACTTCGCAGACCTTCATTTCGCAGCGACTGAAGCTCAATTACTTCGACTGGGGGAACCGCGGCAAGCCGCCCCTCGTGCTGGTCCATGGCGGGCGCGATCATGCGCGCAGCTGGGACTGGGTGGCGGAGGAGCTGCGCGAAGACTGGCACGTAGTGGCGATGGACCATCGCGGACACGGCGACAGCGACTGGGTCAGCGATGGCAATTATTCTTCCGGCGACATGGTCTATGACCTTGCGCAGCTGATCCACCAGCTGGGCGTTGGCCCGGTGACCATCGTCAGCCATTCGATGGGCGGCAATGTCTCGCTGCGCTATGCCGGGACGTTCCCCGATATGGTGAAGAAGATCGTCGCCATCGAAGGCCTCGGCCCCAGCCCCAAGCGGCAGGAGGAACTGCGCGAGAAGCCCTATCCCGAACGGCTCAACGAATGGATCGGGCAGAAGCGCAAGGCATCGGGCCGGACCCCGCGCAAGTATGAGAGCATCGAAGCCGCCTTCGCGCGGATGATCGAGGAAAACTCCTACCTCACCGAGGAACAGGCCCGCCATCTCACCCTGCACGGCGTCAACCGCAACGAAGACGGCACCTATAGCTGGAAGTTCGATCCGCACCTCAATGTCTGGCCGACCGAGGATATCGCGGATGAGTTCCTGCACCAGACATGGGCGGCAATTACCGCGCCGACGCTGCTGCTCTATGGTGCGGATAGCTGGGCCTCCAACCCGGAAGGTGACGGACGGCTCGACCATTTCGCCAATGCCGAGGTGATCGAATTCGAAAATGCCGGCCACTGGCTCCACCATGACCAGTTCGACCGTTTCATGAAGACCATAAGGGATTTCCTCTGATGGCGGAATTCTTCGACCGGCTGGAAGACGATCACGTCGCCATGCTGGCGAAGCAGCCGGTGTTCTTCGTCGCCACGGCGGCAAAGGACGGGCGGATCAATCTCAGCCCCAAGGGGTATGACGCATTCCGCGTGCTGGGGCCCAACCGCGTGGCCTATCTCGATATCGCTGGTTCGGGCAATGAAACGCACGCGCATCTCAGCGTCGATGGGCGGATCACCATCATGGTGTGCAATTTCGAACAGCCTGCGCTGATCCTGCGCCTGTATGGCACGGGCAAGCCGGTGCTGCCGCAGGACGATGGCTGGGACGAACTGGCGCAGCATTTCACTCTGCTGCCGGGCACGCGCCAGATTTTCGACATCTCGGTGGAGAGTGTGCAGACCAGTTGCGGCTGGGGCGTGCCCTTTATGCAGTTCGAGCGTGAGCGCGAGACGCTGGTCAAGTATTACGCCGGAACCGATCCGGATGAATATGTGCGCAAGCGGCAGATGCGCAATCGCAGCATTGACGGTATCGAAACGCGTCCCACCGACCGCTTCATCGAAGGCGAGCGGCCGGACGGGTGAAACTGCGCTTCGCCACTTACAACATCCACAAGGCGGTGGGCCTGGACCGGCGGCGCGATCCGGAACGTATCCTCGCGGTCCTGCGCGAGATCGACGCGGATATCATCGCCCTGCAAGAGGCCGACCGGCGGCTTGGCGAGCGCGCCAGCGTGCTGCCCCGTGCGTTGATCGACGATACGCCGTGGCGGGTCGTCCCCGTGGCGCGGCGAGCGCGCAGCATTGGCTGGCATGGCAATGCGCTGCTGGTGCGGCGCGATATGGACATCCGCGAGAGCCATGCGCTCGACCTGCCGACGCTCGAGCCGCGCGGCGCGGTGTGCGGCGAACTGGAGGTGGAGGGGCGCAAGATCCGTGTGATCGGCACGCATCTCGACCTGTCGGGCCTGCGTCGCCGCGATCAGGTGCGTGCGCTGATCGACTTTGCGGATGAGGCGCGGGGCGGGCATCCCACCGTGATCATGGGCGATTTTAACCAATGGGGCCGCGCAAGCGGCGCTATGCGCGAATTCGAGCGGAACTGGACGCTGCTCACGCCGGGTCGGAGCTATCCCAGCAGGGCGCCCATCGCCACGCTGGACCGGATTGTTGCGTCAAGGGACTGGCGCTGCGTGGAAGCGGAAGTGCACCACACCGCGCTCTCGGCCCGCGCCTCCGACCATCTGCCGGTCATCGCGGAACTCGAACTGCCTAAAAATTAGGCGTCTGGTTAAATTATAGGCAGTTTGCCCATGTTCTGACGGTGGAGTCGCGCAGTTCTGCGGGCTGCGCGGCTTTGGCATGCGTTTTGCTGCACCTGCGAAGCCGGCGACGGGATCGGCGCATGCAAGCAGGGGTGAAGGCGTGAAATACATCATAGCAGTCATCAAGCCATTCAAGCTCGACGAGGTGCGCGAAGCGCTTGGCTCGATCGGGGTGGCGGGAATGACCGTGTCCGAAGTCAAGGGCTTTGGGCGCCAGAAGGGGCAGACCGAGATTTATCGCGGGGCGGAATATTCCACCAACATGCTGCCCAAGGTGAAGCTGGAAATCGCCGCGAGCGACGATCTCGCGCCGCAGATCGTGGAAACGATCCGCACCACCGCCAGCACGCAGGCAATCGGCGATGGCAAGATCTTCGTCCTCGATCTGGCCGAAGCCACCCGCATCCGCACCGGCGAAGCCGGCGACACCGCGCTTTGAGCCGACAGGAGGGAACCCCAATGACACTTCGCAATTTCGCGTCCGGTGCTGCGGCTCTTGGACTATCGTTTCTGGGCGGGACTGCCGCCATCGCGCAGGAGGCAGCCGAAGCCGCTGCCGCCGTGCCCAATCCGGGCAACAATGCCTGGATGATGACATCCACCCTGCTGGTCCTGCTGATGATCCTGCCGGGTCTGGCGCTGTTCTATGGCGGGCTGACCCGGTCCAAGAACATGCTTTCCACCATGACCCAGATCGGCGCGACAGCCGCGCTGGCGATGCTCATCTGGGTGATGTGGGGCTATTCCACCGCGTTCGGACCTGAAGGCAACGCCTTTGTCAGCTGGGGCAATCTGTTCCTCATGCAGACCGATGCCGCCAGCACGGCGGCCACCTTCACCGACGAGGTAATTTCCGAATATGTCTTCATCAGCTTCCAGATGACCTTCGCCGCTATCACCGCCGCGCTGATCCTGGGGGCAACGGCAGAACGGATGAAGTTCAACGCGACCATGCTGTTCGTGCCGCTGTGGCTCACCGTGGTCTATTTCCCGATTGCCCATATGGTCTGGGCGGGCGGGGGCCTGTTGTTCGAAGACGGGGCGCTCGATTTTGCAGGCGGCACGGTGGTGCACATCAATGCAGGCGTGTCCGGCCTTGTGCTGGCCTATCTGCTCGGCAAGCGCCGCGGCTGGCCGGCAGAACCGATGCCGCCGCACTCGATGACGCTGACCATGGTCGGCACGGGTCTGCTGTGGGTCGGCTGGTTCGGCTTCAATGCGGGCAGCGCGCTGGAGGCGGACGCTTCGGCAGGTCTCGCCATGATCAACACTTTCGTCGCGACCGCTGCCGGTGCGCTCACCTGGATGGTGATCGAGCGTGCGGCGGGCCACAAAGGCAGCGCGCTGGGCTTCTGTTCGGGCGTGATCGCCGGGCTGGTCGCGGTGACGCCTGCGGCAGGCAATAGCGGCCCGTTCGGCGCGATCCTGCTTGGCATCGTCTCGTCCATCGTCTGCTATTTCTTCGTCGCGAAGGTGAAGGCCAAATTCGGCTACGACGATTCGCTCGATGCGTTCGGCATCCATGGGGTGGGCGGCATCGTCGGCGCTATCGGCACGGCGATTGTCTATCAGCCCTATCTCGGCGGGCCTGGCGACGGCTCCACCGGAACGCTGGCGCAGCTCGGTATCCAGAGCTTCGGCGTGGTGGTCACGCTGGCCTGGGCGGCCATCGGTACGCTGATTGTCGGCCTTGTCGTGAAGATGCTGGTTGGCCTGCGGGTCGACGAAGAAGCCGAAGTCAACGGTCTCGACATCTCCGAACACGGAGAGCGTGCCTACAACTGATCGAAAGTTTGGCGGGGACGGAAACCTCTCCCTCCGTTCCCGCCTTACGATGTTCCTCCTGCGAACAAAGACTCATCGGGGCCGGAGTTTTCTCCGGCCCCCTTTTTGTGTTGTGTCGATCGGTGCGGCCCGGACGGGCAGCCTGCCTCAGGCCAGCTCGGCCTCGACAAAATCGGCACAGCGTTCGCCGATCATGATGCTGGGCGCGTTGGTGTTGCCCGATACCAGGCGCGGCATCACGCTTGCGTCCGCCACCCACAGCCCCTCGATCCCGCGCAGCTTCAGCTTCGGATCGACCACGCTGCCTTCATCGCCGCCCATCCGGCATGTGCCAACCGGGTGATAAACCGTGTCCGCGCGGTTGCGGATGAGTTCATCGAGCTGGGCATCGTCGTCCAGATCGATGGGGTAACGGTCCTTGGGATCGTATACCGCCAGCGCGGGCGACTGGACGATGCGGTGCGACAGCCGCACGCCCTTGCGCAGCGCGGCAATATCGCGTTCGTCGTCAAGGAAGTTGGGATCGATCACCGGGGCCGAACGCGCATCGCGGTCGGCAAGCCGCACCGTGCCGCGGCTTTCGGGGCGCAGCACGCAGGCGTGGAGCGAAAAGCCATGCCCCTTCACCTTGGTCCGGCCATGATCTTCGAGCATGGCAGGCACGAAATGCCACTGGATATCGGGCGCGGGGGCGCCGTCCATCACAGTCCAGAACCCGCCCGCCTCGGCATAGGGGGTGGTCATGATCCCGGTGCGCTTGCGCCGGTGTTCGATGATCGCCTTGGCCATGCGCGCGGTTCCGGCCAGGCTCGACCCGATGAAATCGGTGCTCTCGGTCTGCCAGCTGGAGACATAGTCGATATGGTCCTGGAGGTCGGCCCCCACCGCGTCGCAATCGCGCAGGACGGGGATGCCGTGTTCGCCAAGATGCGCGCCCGGACCGATGCCCGACAGCATCAGCACCTGCGGCGAATTGAATGCGCCCGCCGACAGCACAACGCCCCCACGCGCCCGAACGGTGCGCTGCTTGCCGCCGACACTGTAGGTGACGCCGTTGGCGCGGTTGGTGTCGGGATCGATCTCGATCTTCTGGACGGTCACGCCGATGCGCACATCGAGATTTTTCGATCCGCGCCGCGGTTCGACATAGGCGCGGGCGGCGGACCAGCGTTCGCCATCCTTTTGCGTCACCTGATAGATGCCGAAGCCTTCCTGCCGTTCGCCATTGAAATCGGCATTGCGCGGCAGCTGGAGCTGGGCAGCGGCCTCGACGAAAGCCAGGCTCCCGGCATTGGGCCAGCGCTGGTCGGACACGCTCAACGGCCCCTCGTCGCCATGATATTCATCGGCCCCGCGCACGTTGTTTTCTGCGCGTTTGAACACCGGCAAGACATCGTCATAGGACCAGTCGGTGCAGCCCAGTGCGGCCCAGTTGTCATAGTCCCAGCGATGCCCGCGAATATAGATCATGGCGTTGATCGCGCTCGATCCGCCAAGGCCCCGGCCGCGCGGCTGATAGCCCGTGCGCCCGTTCAGGCCCTTTTGCGGCACGGTTTCGTAGCGATAATTCGACGCGGCGCGCAGGAACGGCATCAGACCGGGCGTCTTGACCAGCATGGTGTTGTTGCGCGGCCCCGCTTCCAGCAGGCACACGCTTTTCCCGCGTTCGGCAAGGCGGCCCGAAACCGCGCTGCCCGCACTTCCCCCGCCGATCACGATGACGTCGAATTCGTCCATTAAGTTCTCTCTCCCTGATTTTGTCTTTCCTGCCAGCGGGCGCGCAGCGTGTCGCTGGTGTCGCGGCTGCCATCGTGCGACCAGCCCGGCTCGCGCAGGATATAGCCAAGCTTGTGCTTCCACGGTGCGCGCCACACATCCTGCGCGATGCCGACCCATTCGTGGAATACGGCCCACAGCAGGTTGAAGCTGCCGAGTTGCTTGACGATGCCGTAGCGGATTTTTTCCTCGCCCGTTTCCGGCTCGAACGTGCCGAAAATCTTGTCCCACACGATGAAGACCCCGGCATAGTTGCGGTCGAGATAGCGCGGGTTGGTCGCGTGGTGGACGCGGTGATGACTGGGCGTGTTCATCACCGCCTCGAACCAGCGCGGCATGCGGTCGATCGCCTCGGTATGGATCCAGAACTGGTAGATCAGGTTGAACCCGCCGCAAATCGCGATCATCGCCGGATGGAAGCCGAGCAGCACCAGCGGCAGGGCGAACATGAAGCCGAGAGTGAAGGCCCCGGTCCATGTCTGCCGCAGCGCGGTGGACAGATTGTAATGCTGGCTGGAATGGTGGTTCACATGGCTTGCCCAGAACCACCGGCTGCGGTGGCCGAAGCGGTGGACCCAGTAATATTTGAGATCGTCGAGCACGAAGCAGAGCGGCCATGCCCACCACACCGTCCACCATTGTTCGCCCATGTCGAAGATGCGGAATTGATAGGTCCACAGGAACAGCGCCAGCACAATGCCGCCGAATAGAACTCCCGCCACCGTGCTGCCGAGGCCGAAGGCGAGGCTGATCAGCGTGTCTTTCGCCTCATAGGCGTCGGGTCGGCGATATCGCGCCCAGGCCATCTCGATCAGGACGAGAATGACGAAGGCGGGGACGGCCCATTCGGTAGGTGAAAATTCAGGCATGTGCGGATCTGCTTATCGCGCCGATGGCGTCGGCCCAAACTGAGGAATTTGCTATGACCAGCCTGACCTCGCCGAAAAAGCGCTCGCCGGAATGGATGATCAGCGCGTCACCATCCTGGCGTGCCCGGGCCGCCGGGCCCAGCAGCCGACCGGCAACCTTGTTGCCATGCGTACGAAGCAGCATGACCCGCCCGCCAGCGTCTCTCGCCAGCGCGGCATGCCCATCGCGGCCGATGGCGGATTCGACCGCGCGAAAACCATGCTCCACCTCGTCCGCCGCGTGCTGAACGCTTGCTTCGTCGGCAAAGGGTTCCGGCTGACCGAGCTTCAGCCAGAGAGCGAGGCCTGCCAGTAAGAGGATCGCGACCAGCGAACCGAGAAATTGCAGCAATGCGCCAGACAGTTCCATAGCAAAGACGGATTGGCACGAAGGCCAGCTTGCGGCAAGCAGGGGCAAGACGGTGAAGGGGCAATACGTGATGAGATGGATTTCGGGACTGGCCATGAGCGCCGCAGCAGGTGCGCTGATGGTGGGCGCACCGGCCCATGCACAGCAGGCCGATCCGCTGGGCGCGGTGGACGCGCAGCAGGACCGCACAGAGCGTGTGGCAAAGGCGATCTGGGATTTTGCCGAACTAGGCTATCTCGAAACGCGGTCGAGCGGCCTGCTGGTGGACGAGCTTGAGAAAGCCGGTTTCACCATCCGTCCCGGCGTTGCCGGCATTCCCACAGCCTTCGTTGCCGAATGGACGCCGAAGGGGGACGATAGTGGCCCGGTCATCGGCCTTCTGGCAGAATTCGACGCGCTGCCCGGCATCACCCAGTCTGCTGCGCCCACGCGCGATCCTATGGCGGACAAACATGCGGGCCATGCCTGCGGGCACAATCTGTTCGGTGCAGGTTCGCTCAGCGCGGCGATTGCGATCCGCAACTGGCTGGAGGCGACCGGCACACCGGGCCGGGTCCGGCTGTATGGCACACCTGCTGAAGAAGGCGGTTCGGGCAAGGTCTACATGGCGCGCGCCGGGCTGTTCGACGATGCCGATTTCGTGATCGACTGGCATCCGGCGGACCGCAATTCGGCGGCCTCGCGCATGACCCTTGCCAATCGCTCGGGCAAATTCCGTTTTCACGGCATCTCCGCGCATGCGGCGGGCGCTCCTGAGCGCGGGCGCAGCGCGCTCGACGGGGTCGAGGCGATGAACATGATGGTCAACATGATGCGCGAACACACCAGCATGGATACGCGCATTCATTACGTCATTACCGAAGGCGGCAAGGCGCCCAATGTCGTGCCCGATTTTGCCGAAGTGTTCTATTACGTCCGCCATTCCGATGCGGACGAGGTGCGCGCGCTCTGGCCGCGGATCGAAGCGGCCGCCAGGGGCGCTGCGATGGGCACGGGGACCAAGGTGGATTGGGAAATCATCCATGGCAACAACCCGACCCTCCCGCTCGAATCGCTGCAGACGATGATGGATGCCAAGCTGCGCCAGCTTCCGCCCATCGAATACACCGCCGAAGAACGCGCCTGGGCAGCGGAAATCCGCACAAGCCTTGGCAAGGATGCGCCCGAACTCAGCGCGGCGGGCGCGGTGGAGGAATACAGCGTCCAGACCGGCTATGGCTCAACCGATGTCGGCGATGTCTCGCGCGCGGTCCCGACCGTCAGCGTGCGCACCGCGACCTGGGTTCCGGGCACTGCCGCACATAGCTGGCAGGCGGTTGCCGCCAGCGGCCACAGCTATGGCGTCAAGGGCACACAGCACGCGGCGAAGGCGATGATGCTGGCGGCGGTCGAACTCTATACCAATCCCCAGCTTCGCGCCCGCGCCAAGGCCGAATTCAACGCCGCGCGCGGTGAGAATTACGTGTACGAATCGCTGCTGGGCGATCGCGAACCGCCGCTGGACTATCGGCGCTGAGCCGTACGGCGGCGGCGCGTTTCGGCAGCGTCAGCCCTTGCTCGCGGCTGCGGCAAACATGTCCATCGTGGGGCGCACCGGGTCGACGCTGTAGCCACCCTGCGCGGCGTCGGCGGCTATATCGTCGGGGTTGCGGCCCTTCTTCGCCTCGGACAGCGCCCAGAGCAAGGTGGAGCGCGTGCCGGTGCGGCAAAAGGCGAGCGTCGTGCCTTCGGCGCTGTCCATCGCCTGCGCCATGGCATCGACCTGCGGCTGGCTGAACCCGCCCGCGCTCACCGGAATCGCGGTGTAGGCGATGCCCGCTTCATTCGCAGCCTGTTCGATCGATGCGCCGCTCGGCTGGCCGGGGGCTTCATCGTCGGGGCGGTTGTTGATGATCAGGGTGACGCCCTGTTCTTTCGCTGCCGCCACATCTTGGGGCTCGATCTGCCCCGAAGCCAGTAGCCCGTCCGTGATGCGCTTGAATTCGGTCATTTCGTCGATGCCTCCTGTGCCAGCCTGGCGGTGCGCCGCCCGCGCTGGATGATATTGAGAATTTCCACCCCGACCGAGAAACCCATGGCTGCGTAGATATATCCCTTGGGTACGTGGAAGCCGAAACCGTCTGCGATGAGGACGAGGCCGATCATCACGAGGAAGGCCAGCGCCAGCATCACCAGCGTCGGGTTCTTTTCGATGAATTTCGCCAGCGGATCGGCCGCCACCATCATGATGCCGACGGTGATGACCACGGCGGTGACCATGATCGGAATGTCGTCGGTCATGCCCACGGCGGTCAGGATCGAATCGACCGAAAACACCAGATCGATGGCAACAATCTGGGCGATGACCGCCCCGAAGGTCGCCTTGGCGGCATCGGAAACGCCGGGCGTTTTGTCGAGCAGGTCGCCGCTATTGTCTTCCGGCTCCATCGAATGGTGGATTTCCTTGGTCGCTTTCCACAGCAGGAACAGCCCGCCCGCCAGAAGGATCAGGTCGCGCCCGGAAAAGGCGGTTTCGAAGCTGGCCTTGTTCGTACCCTCCACCGGCGGCCCGACTATGCCGAGGTCGAACAGCGGGGTTTGCAGCGTCACCAGCCAGCCGATCAGCATCAGCATCCCGATCCGCATGATGAGCGCAAGGCTGAGGCCGATCCGTCGTGCGCGTTGCTGCTGGTGGTCCGGCAGCTTGTTCGACAGGATGGCGATGAAGATCAGATTGTCGACGCCAAGAATGACTTCGAGAGCGATCAGGGTGAGAAGGGCGAGCCAGGTTGCAGGGTCGCTGAGCAGGGCCAGGATGTCCATCGCGGCCATGTGCCGCAGCCCGGTGCGGGCTGCAAGACAAAGGATGGCTGGGTGCGAACCGCCATTGCCCGGCGGGCATGTCAAAATGTCACATTTTTGCGCGATATGCGGATGCAACGCTAAAATGTTCGCTTGCGCGCATTTTTTCGCTATGACGAGAATCGAGAGGATTGGGTCTGGCCTTCGTGCCACTCCTGTCCCGCATCCGGAGCGCAATGCGGCCCCCGCTCCGGTGCAGTTTGCATGATGGGCCGCGCGACAAGGTTTGAAGTTTATTATGGGTTACGACAGGGGCCGGCGCCGCGGACGGGACAAGCGCGACAATATCGGCGGTGATGAATACGATCCGTTCGGTGGTCCGCCGGAAGGCTTCGCCCCGCAGGGCGGCTTCGACAACGATCGGCGTGGCGGCGGCGGTGGCGGTCGCTTCGGTAATGACGATCGCGGCGGCTTCGGCGGCGGTGGCTATCGCGGCGGCGGTGGCGGCGGCGGTGGCGGCGGCGGTTTTCGTGGCGGCGGCGGCGGTGGTCCGCGCGGCGGCGGTGGCGGTGGCGGTGGCGGCGGTTTCAACCGCATGCCCGCACAGGTCGTCGGGACCGGCAAGGGAACGGTCAAGTTCTTCAACGCCCAGAAAGGCTTCGGCTTCATCCAGCAGGAAAGTGGCGGCGAAGATGTCTTCATCCATATCAGCGCGGTCGAACGCGCCGGTCTGGAAGGGCTCGGCGAAGGCCAGGAACTGGAATTCAACCTCGTCGATCGCGGTGGCAAGATCTCCGCTCAGGACATCCAGGTCGTTGGCGATGTGGTCGAAGTTGCCGACAATGCCGGCCCGCCCAAGCGTGAGCTGACCGGCGACAAGGCGACCGGCACGGTCAAGTTCTTCAACGCGATGAAGGGCTTCGGCTTCCTCACGCGCGATGACGGCCAGCCCGACGCCTTTGTGCATATCAGCGCGATCGAACGCTCCGGCCTGTCGGCCATCAACGAAGGCGAACGCTATCAGTTCGACCTCGAGGTGGACCGACGAGGGAAATATTCGGCGGTCAATCTGGTCCCTGCCTCCGACTAGGCACGGGCCAGCGCCCGGCCGGTTTGACCGGCGCGGCGCAAGACAATAGACCGACCGGTAAATCACCGAGATGGCGGCTCCTCACCGGGGCCGCCATTTCTCTTTCAAGTTTCTCTTTCACCAAAGTCAGCTCCAGAGGTTTCCGATGTCCATCACGCCGCTCATGCCTGTTTACCCGCGCTGCGGGGTCCGCCCGGTCGAAGGCGATCACTGCCACCTCATCGACGAAGACGGCACGCGCTATCTGGACTTTGCCAGCGGCATTGCGGTCAACCTGCTCGGGCATTCGCATCCCGGCCTCATCGGCGCGATTCAGGAGCAGGCGGCCAGGCTGATGCACGTCTCCAACCTTTATGGCAGCCCGCAGGGTGAAGCGCTGGCCGCGCGGCTGGTGGAAAAGACTTTCGCCGACACGGTGTTCTTCACCAATTCGGGCGCAGAAGCGGTGGAAACCGCGATCAAGACCGCGCGTGCTTATCACCAGCACGAAGATGGCGACGCGAACCGCACGGAACTGATCACCTTCACCAACGCCTTCCACGGGCGCACGATGGCGACGATCAGCGCGTCGAATCAGGAAAAGATGCACAAGGGCTTCATGCCCCTGCTCGACGGGTTCAAATATTGCGAATTCGACGATCTCGAAGCGGCAAAGGCGCTGGTCGGGCCGAAAACGGCAGGCTTTCTGGTCGAGCCGATCCAGGGCGAAGGCGGCATTCGCCCCGCCAGCCAGGAATTCATCTCCGGCCTGCGCGACCTGTGCGACGAACACGACCTGATGCTGGTCTTCGACGAGGTCCAGTGCGGCGTTGCGCGCACCGGCCATCTCTATGCCTACGAACTCTACGGCGTCGAACCCGACATCATGGCCAGCGCCAAGGGCATTGGGGGCGGCTTCCCGCTCGGCGCGTGCCTCGCCACTGAAAAGGCCGCACGCGGCATGGTGTTCGGCACGCACGGGTCGACCTATGGCGGCAACCCGCTCGCCATGGCCGCGGGCATGGCGGTGATGGACGCGGTGGCGAATGACGAATTCCTCGCCGAAGTGCGCGAGAAGGGCGAACGCATCCGCAGCCGCCTCGAACAGTTCATCGGCAATTATCCCGACCTGTTCGATTTCGTTCGCGGCGAGGGGTTGATGCTGGGCCTGCGCATGAAGGTCGAAAGCCGCCCGTTCTTCGTGCATTTGCGCGACAACCATCAGCTGCTGACCGTTGCGGCAGGCGACCAGACGCTGCGCGTGTTGCCACCGCTGGTGATCGGCGATGCCGAGATCGACGAATTCTTCGACAAACTCAGCGCAGGCGCGGCCAGTTTCGAGGCGCAGGATGGCTGACGCGCTGCGCCATTTCCTCGACCTGCCCGATGCCGGCGGCGACGCGCTCGCCGCGATGCTTGCCGATGCGCAGGACCGCAAGGCTGCGCGCTCCGGATGGCCCAAGGGCCGCCACGATGCCGACGCCCCGCTTGCCGGCCATGTGCTTGGCATGATCTTCGAGAAAAGCTCCACCCGTACCCGCGTCAGCTTCGATATCGCGATGCGCCAGCTGGGCGGGTCGGCGGTCATCCTCGATTCGGGGACCAGCCAACTCGGCCGGGGGGAGAGCATTGCCGATACTGCGCGCGTGCTCAGCCGGATGGTCGATTGCATCATGATCCGCACCGACGATCATGCCAAGGCTCAGGAACTGGCGCACCATGCACACGTCCCCGTTATCAACGGGCTGACGGATCGTTCGCATCCCTGCCAGATCGTGGCCGACCTGCTGACAATCGTGGAACAGGGCAAGGCGCTGCCGGGGCTGGAGCTGGCCTGGCTCGGCGATGGCAATAACGTGCTGCATTCGATCCTCGAGGCGGCGGGCATCTTCAAGTTCAATGTCCGCGTGGCGACGCCTCAGGGCTATGAACCCGATATGGAATTCGTCGAGGCTGCGCGTGCCGCAGGGGCTGAGGTTGCGCTGGGCGCGGATGCCGCTGCGGCGGCGCGCGATGCCGATATCCTGGTCACCGACACCTGGGTGTCGATGGGGCAGGAGCACACGCACGATAAGCTCGCCGCGATGGAGCCGTTCCGGGTCGATGCGACCCTGATGGCTCAGGCAAAGCCAGATGCACGGTTCCTGCATTGCCTGCCCGCGCATGTCGGCGACGAGGTGAGCGAGGACGTGTTCGAAGGGCCGCAATCGGTGGTGTTCGACGAGGCGGAGAATCGCATTCACGCACAGAAATCGATTCTGCTGTGGTGTCTGGGGCAATTGAACGCCCTCTAACAATCCGCCACGCAGCGCCCATATGGCGCGCATGACGAATAACGAAGAAACCTATTCGGGCCGTCCGCTCGGCTTCACCATCCCTGCGCGCAACGCGCGTGGCCGCATCGTGCGGCTCAACGATGTACTCGATGAAGTCCTTTCGGCGCACGATTATCCCGTGCCGATCACGCACCTTCTCGCCGAGGCGCTGGTGCTGGCCGCGCTCATCGGATCGCTGCTGAAGGAGGATGGGGCGCAGGTCACCATGCAGGCCCAGACCGAGGCCGGGCCGGTGCGCTTGCTCGTGTGCGACTATCGCGGCGGCGAGCTGCGCGGTTATGTCGATTTCGATGCCGACCGGCTGGCAGAACTGGGCGCGAACCCCACGCTGTTCGCGCTGTTCGGCAAGGGGTATCTCGCACTCACGTTCGATCGGCCGAAGGGCGGCGGGCGTTATCAGGGCATCGTGCCGCTCGAAGGGGCCAGCCTGGCGCAGGCCTGCGAAACCTATTTCATCCAGTCGGAACAGGTCCCCACGCTGATCCGCGTTGCGGTGACGTCGGGTGCGGACGGATGCCGTGCGGCTGGCCTGCTGGTCCAGCACCTGCCCGATGGCGAGGAAGGTCGCGAGCGCCTGCACGCCCGGCTCGATCACCCTGAATGGGAGCATGTCGCAATCATGGCTGGATCGATCCGGCACGACGAATTGCTGGACGAGGAAATTTCGCTCGAGGCGCTGGCCTGGCGGCTGTTCCACGAAGAAGACGAGGTGCGCACGACCCTGGGCACGCATCTTTCGCGCGGCTGCCGTTGCAGCGTCGAGCATTATCGCGACGTCATCGGTCGGTTCGGCGAGGCGGAAATCGTGGAAATGCGCAACGATGACGGGATCGTTCTGGTCGATTGCGAATTCTGTTCAAGGCAATTCGCCGTGGACGTGTGACGGCGCAGCACTCAATTTGTCGCTGGTCAGGCACGGTTCATCGCGACATGCCCATCTAACAGCGATTGTGTGGCGATATTGCGCCTGTTCAAAGGTTACGGTGTTTGCATGAAGAAAGCGATTCTCTCCTCACTCGGCGTCGCGGCGCTCGGCGTGGCGGGTTTTGCCGCTGCGGCCCCGGCTACGGCCCAAGGGGCCGCGCTCGCCATGCTGGCGAAGCTCGACAAAGGCGGTTGGGAAATTCGCTTCCGCGATGGCTCTGCCACGCGCAAGGTGTGTGTGCGTGACGGGACGGAGCTGATCCAGCTTCGTCACGATGGCAACAGTTGCAACCGTTTCGTGGTGGAAGACGGCCAGAACGAGGTCACCGTGCAATATACCTGCCGGGGCAATGGCTATGGCCGCACGAACATCCGGCGCGAATCGAGTTCGCTGGTGCAGATCGAAAGCCAGGGCATCGCCAAGGGCGCGCCTTTCCAGTTCACCGCCGAAGGGCGTCGCACCGGCGGCTGCTGACGCTTGCGGCCCTTGGCCGTGCGGGCTAGCTCGGCATGCATGAGCGCCGCGAAATCGACCGACAAACCCGTTGCCATCGTCCTCTTGTCCGGGGGGCTGGATTCGATGGTGTCCGCCGGTCTTGCGATTGAGGCGGGCTATGCCGTGCATGCCCTCACCATCGATTATGGCCAGCGCCATATCCGCGAATTGCAGTCGGCGCGGATCATTGCCCAGCGGCTGGGCGTTGCCCGTCACGTCGAACTGCCGCTCGACCTGCGTCAATTCGGCGGATCGGCGCTGACCGACGATATCGACGTGCCCAAGGGCGGCGTAGAGGACGACATTCCGGTCACCTACGTCCCGGCGCGCAATCTGGTGTTCCTCGCGCTGACCACCGCCTTTGCCGAGGCCAGCTCGGCGCACGACATCTTCATCGGCGTGAACGCGCTCGATTATTCGGGATATCCCGATTGCCGCCCGGAATTCATTTCCAGCTTCGCAGAAACAGCGCGGCTGGGCACGAAAGAGGGGGTCGAGGGGCGGCCCTTCACCATCCACGCCCCGCTGCAGCATATGACCAAGGCGGATATTGCGCGCGAATGCGACCGGCTGGGCATGGACCCGGCGTGGAGCTGGTCCTGCTACGATCCGACGCCGGAGGGGCTGGCCTGCGGGCGGTGCGACTCGTGTCGCCTGCGACGAAAAGGCTTTGCCGAGGCGGGGTTGGTCGATACCACTGTCTATGACGGGCAAGCCGCATAGCTTGGAAAGGGACAATTTGACCGACACGCATTCCGCCGCCGATCTTTCGCAATCGGCGCGACCGACACCGCCTGACACGGTTCCTGCCTATAGCTGGTACGCGCTCAGCGTGCTGGTGCTCGTCTATGTCCTGAATTTCGTCGACCGGCAGATTCTCTCGATTCTTGCCAATGATATCAAGGCCGACCTCGACCTGACCGACGCGGATCTCGGCTTCCTCTACGGGACAGCGTTTGCGGTGTTCTACGCACTGTTCGGAATCCCGCTGGGGAAGCTTGCCGATAGCTGGAAACGTGTGCGTTTGATGAGCATCGGACTGGCGCTGTGGTCACTGATGACTGCGATTTCAGGGCTGTCGAAAACCGGGGCGCAGATCACCGTGGCGCGCATCGGCGTGGGTGTGGGCGAAGCTACGGCCAGCCCGTCTGCCTATTCGCTGATCTCGGACTACTTTCCGCCGCGCCTGCGCGCGACCGCGCTCAGCATTTACAGCTCGGGGATTTATATCGGCGGCGGGCTGTCCCTTCTTATCGGCGGGCTCATCGTCGAAAACTGGAATGCAAGCTATCCCGATGGCGGCCCGCTGGGGCTGGCGGGCTGGCAGGCGGCCTTTATCGCCGTTGGCGTGCCCGGCCTTCTGCTCGCCCTGTGGGTTCTGTCTCTGAAAGAGCCGGTGCGCGGGGGCATGGAAGGGATCGTTACCAAGCCCGACCCGACACCGTTTCGTGGGTTCACGCGAGAATTGCTGACGGTCATCCCGCCCTTCACCTTTGTCGGCGCAGCCCAGCGCGGCATCGTGCCGCTGGCAATCAATATCGCCGTCGCGGCCTTTACGCTGCTGGTCGGCTGGGGAATCACCAATGCCATAGGATCGGGGGCAGGCCGCTTTATCGAGCCGATTTCCGATCAGTGGCTGTTCGTCGCGGTGGGATGTTATGCGGTGTTCTGCTGGGCCTCGGCGCTGCGTCGGCGCGACGTGCCGACCTTCCGCCTGATCTGGGGGTCGCCGGCCTTTCTCTCGACCGTGATCGGTTATTCGACGGTGGCCTTCATGGCGTATTCGGTATCCTATTGGGCAGCGCCTTATGCGGAACGCGTGTTCGAAATTCCCAAGACCGAACTGGGCTGGTTCATCGGCGCGCCGGGTGCGGTTGCGGGCTTTCTGGGTGTGATCGGTGGCGGTCGCGCGGCCGATGCGCTGCAGGAACGCTATGGCAATGGGCGGGTCTGGGTGGTGTTGTTCGGCCTGCTCGCGCCTCTTCCGGTCATGGTCGTGCAGTTCACAACCGACGTCCCGCTCACCTTCTTTGTCGCGAACTTCTTTGCTGGTTTGCTGGCGGCAACCGCGCTGGGTGCGGCAGCAGCCACCACGCAGACCCTCGTGCTGCCACGCATGCGCGCCGTCGCTACGGCAACGTTCTTCCTCGGTACGACGCTGATCGGCCTCGCCCTTGGGCCTTATATGGCAGGCTATGTTTCGGCGCAGAATGGCGATGATCTCGCGCTGGGCGCATTGTCGACCATCGCCATTGTGCCGATCGGCCTGATCGCCGTTCTAGCTGCCCTCAAGCTGGTCCCCGCGAGCATCGACAATGTGGTCGAGCGCGCACGGGCAGCGGGCGAGCCGCTCGACTGATCAGCTGCGCTTGAGCACTCCGCAGGCGATGCGTGACCCGGCATCACCGGCCGGGTCGCTTATGTAATCGTCGGGGCCTGCGTGGATCACGACGGCAGTACCATCGGCGTCGAAGACCTGGCGCAGTATTTCCTCGCGACCCGTCCCGATCTGTGCGCTGGCCGTGCCGACCCCATCGGAATTGACTGTCAGGTTGGGCAAGTCGCCCAGATGGCTGCCATCGGCGGACATGTGCCCATGGCTTTTCCCATAGGGGTTAAGGTGGCCGCCAGCGCTTTTGAAGTCGGGCGCGGTGCAAGTCCCGGTCTGGTGGAGGTGGAAGCCATGTGAGCCGGCGGTCATGCCACTGACCGCGACAGCGATCGAGAGAGCATCGCCGCTGCCGACAAGCTGAGCCGTGCCCGCAGGCGTACCGTTTGCGTAGTAGAGCGTGGCCGCTCCCGCGCGATCGGTCGGCAATTCGGAATAGGTTGCGCAGCCAGTCAGGGCCAGCGCGGCAATCGGTGCGGAATAAATCGGTTTCAACAATTTTGGTCCCCTGGATTCGGTAATCGTTCAGAGGACCAACGAAAAAGGGGCCGGATTGCTCCGGCCCCCAATTCATTTCGCTTTGTGCGAAGTTCTTACATGCCCGAACCCGGACCGTAGGTAACTTCCACGCGGCGGTTCTGCAGTTCGCGCACACCGTCAGCGGTGGGAACGCGCAGCTGTGTTTCGCCGAAGCCTTCGCTGGTGATCCGACCACCCGGGATACCCCGGCCGGTGAGATACGTGCGAACCGAAGCGTTACGACGCTCGGCGAGGCCTTCGTTGTAGGACATCGAACCCGACGTGTCGGTGTGACCGGCGAGCATGACCGAAGCCGTACCGCAGTTCGCGTAAGCCGAAACCGCGTTGTTGAGAATGGTAGCAGCTTCCGGCGTGATGTCGGACTGATCCCAATCGAAGAACACGATGTACGGACCCGTTTCGCAAACCGGAGCCGGCGGCGGAGGCGGCGGCGGCGGAGGCGGCGGGGGCGGAGGCGGCGGCGGCGGGGGCGGCGGAGGCGGCGGAGCCACATCACCACCGAAGTTGAAGGTCAGCGTGCCGAGCAGCGAGTGCGACTGCATCTTGCCGACTGCGGTGTTGCCGTTGACATCAACCAGGTCGAGATCCGACGAGTTGAAGAAGCGATAGCGCAGGCCGACATCGATATTGTCGGTCAGCGGTGCGCGAACGCCAGCCAGCGCCTGCCATGCGAAACCACTGTCGGAATCGTCGATGTAGTTGCCGAGGTTACAAGCGAAGCAGGTTTCAAGACCGACGCGTGCCACACCGACACCACCGCCGACAAAGCCTTGCAGGCCGTCATCGTCGCCGAAATCGAGCAGGCCGTTCAGCATGAAGCTGAGCGCGTCCACGTCACCGCCAACATTATAGATGCCGGGGGTCACAACGAAACCAGGTTGAACAATACCCGGCTGGTCACTCTGGTAGTTGTTAACGTTGGCTTCGCGATAGCTGGCTTCGGCTTCCAGGCGGAACATGCCGAAGTCGTAACCGACCAAACCGCCGAAATCGTAACCTTCATCAAGGTCCAGAGTGTCGGCAGAAGCGCCGTTGTTGATGCTGAGATCGATGTCTTCGACGAGCATCGGGCCACCGCCCAGTTCGACATACCATTGCCCGTCGCGGGCAAGGGTCGGCGATGCGAGGGCCGTAGAGGCCATCGCCAAACCTATGACGAGTTTCCGCATTAGAAATTTCCCCTTTTTGCGAATTAATACCACCGAGTGCAGGATACCTATCCATTCCCCTCTACAGTGGCAAGCGGACAATCTGAGGAACTGTTGCAAGAATGTCGCGGAACAGACCCGCAACTCGCTATGGCTCCAAAGAATACCCTCTCGACGGCATGAAACCAAGCAGCCCTGATTGGGTTCCCAATTAGTTTGCGGGAAAGATTCCCTTGATTTTCAAAGCGGCAATGATCGCGTCGATTGCGCTGCGTGCCTGGGCGTCGATGGTCACGCCGCCGCTGGGTGAAGCGGGCGCTGGCTGGCGCTGCCATGTGCCATCGAAAACCAGCCGTTCGCCCGTCGAACCATCCAGCAATGTCATGCCATGGACCGGCTGGGCGAACAGCCAGTGCTGCCCCTGCCAAACGGCGATCGTGTGCGCGTGATCCTGCCAGTCGCCCGACGGCGATGCGGCAACCAGATAGGCATCGCCATCCTCGCTTGCCGCAGGCGGGCTGGCGCGTTCCTCTGTCACGCAGGGGTGCAGGGCTGCATCGATCCGCGCCAGCGCTTCGTTGACGAAGGCTTCGCGTTGAGCCTGCCCGGCAAAGAGCATGGGAAGTGCGTGGCGGACAGTGGCATCGCTCAAGGCGATCGGTTCGGTCATAGTTCGGGCCTTTCGAGATTACTGGGTCGGCAGTTTCGCAAGCAGGAGCGGGAGCGAGGCTGCGTGGCTGCCAATCTGGCGCACCCACAACACCGCACCGGGATGGGCGGCAGCGAGACTGGCGCGATCCGTCGCGGCAATTGTCAGGTTTGGCTGCGTCGCCTGCCAGCGGGCATACGGAGCGCCGACGGGGCCGAGGCCGATTTCGTAAAGCTCGGTTCCTTCCACCAAGGGCGTGCCGTGGCCATCGCTCCACGACCAGGCCCCGCGCGCACGGCGCGTCCAGCGCAGCGTCCATGCCCCGTCCGGGGCGCTCTCAATCCGGGCATGAACCGGTGCGAGCGGGCGAAGGCTGACGCCTGCGCCTTCGATGACGGTATCGACAGGCTGCTGGTCGGCCACCCCGATTGCGGAAAGGCGATGGACCGCCGGATCGATCATGGCCGGGTCGAGTGCGACCAGACGGTCATCGATCAAAGTGACCTTCGCGCCTGTATCGTGGCCGTCCTGCGCGATATGTTCCGTGCCGCCCCGACCGCGCAGCAGCCCGCGCAATGTCCATTCACCCGGTGCAGTCTCCTCACTCTCGAGGAACTGGACCACCTCTTCCCCGATAAGCAGCTTGTTCGCCCCCTGGGCCAACCCGGCGAGGCTCGTCGGCGCGAGGGCCATTTCGGGGCTGTCCAGCCTCACCGCTAGCTCGGCTCGATGCTCGACCATCAAGGCGTGCGAAGGCCGCAGCGGCTGCAACAATGCGCCGCTGATCGCGCGTTGTGGCGGGGCGAGCGCAAGTGGGGTAAGTGCGCCTCCAAGATCGGCATAGAGGCTGGCCCCGGCCCAGCGGCCATCGGCTGCCGAGGCTGCGGCATAGATCAGTGGCCGATCCGGCGACCCCGTCCCGTCCCATGGCAGCTCGAACCCGCGGAGGAGGGTTGCCACAGGCAGGCGGTCGCGCGGTGACCATGCACGGCCCGGATCTGCACTGTGCTGGTCGACGGTGCGAGGCGTCCAACGCGACAGGTTCAGCTCGACCCCGCCCTCGCGCCACTCCCATGCCTCGACCCGCCAGAGCCCCGGGTGGCCCGGTGTCCTGACCAGCTTGCCTGGCGCATGGGCTGGATCGAGCTGCGCGATGCGCCAGGCGAGACGATCCTGCTGGCGTGGGTGGTTGGCGTCGACTGCTTGCAGGAGACGGCGCGCATCCGCAGGCGCGAGTGCGGCGGGAAAGTCCGCAACACTGCCCTCATTGCCGTTGCTGCGGCCGGCGCGTCGCTGGAGACCGGGCTGGTAATCGCGCGCAGTGTCGTAATAACGCAGACCCGATGGCTCGCCGCCTTCCGCTGCGCGCCGTTCCAGCGCATAGCCGGCCTGCTGGCCGAACTCGCCTTCTTCCCAGCCGCACGGGGGCGGCAGGGTCGTAGCGCCGTCAGCATCGCTTTCCTGCGGGGCGAGCAGCAGGGTCGGCGCGGATGCATCGCCCGCCAGCGGTGTTGCATTGGAAAGCAGTTGGAAGGTCTGGGCCAGCGTTCCTTCGCGCAACGAAAAGCCGGCAAGCTGCGGTGGGATGCAATCGCTGCTCGCTTGCAAACCGGCCAGCCGGGCGATGTCCGCGCCCGCATCGCTGGCAGCGCCCGCGAACACTTCGAATGTAAGGGCGGGAATGCGGTTGCCGAAATCGCCCAGTTGCAGGTCTTCGAACACCACATAGGCGAGCCCGCGATGGGCAGGACACTGCGCGCCGAGTGCGGCGGCCATCAACGGGTCGGCATCCTGATCGCCCGCGCCGCGATAAAGCCGCATTTGGCCGCCGGCCTTGAGATCCCCCGCCGCGCCGCGCAACAGATTGCCATCCGCCCAGATGCGCCCGACACCGTCGATCGGACGGCTGGCCAGCGCGACCGCCATCGAAATCGAGTAATTGTAGGTGGTGACCTTGGGCTTGCCCTTGCCGCCGCCGCTGGTCTCGCTCGATTCGGCAAGGTCGGTTGCCCAGATGATCGATCCGGCGACCCGCATCCGCCCGTAATGCCGACCAATGGGCTGGCCGTAGGACGAACTGGAGATGGACAGCTCTTCCAGCCGCGGCCCTTCGCGCTTGGGCGATCCGATGACCGCCTGATCGATGGACCGGCCGGCAAGCGCGCCGAGTGCGCCGCCCAAGGGGCCTCCAAGCGCGGTTCCGATTGCGCCGAGAACGAGCGTGGCCATCAGGCGGGTTCCTTTTCACAGTCGAGACGCCAGCGGCGCAGGATGGGCCAGGGCAGCGGCGCGGGCTGGGCGACGACGCGGCGCAGCCCGGCATGGGCGTGGACGAAACGGTCAGCGCAGGTTGCGATCAGCAAGTGCCACTGCGCGGGACCCGGCGGGGCAAGGCAAAGATCGCCGCGCAAGGTCGCGGTGTCTTCGACGGGAGTGAAACCCGTGGGGCGCGCCAGCCGCTCGAACTGGGCGATGCGCGTCTGGCGCAGGCGATAGGGCGGCAGGGCGGGCGCTTCCAAACCGGCCCGGTCGAGCGCGGCAACCACCAGCCCGATACAGTCCAGCCCGGTTGCCGGGTTGCGCCCGTGGAGCCGAAATCTGCACCCGATCATCTGGTCCGCCGCCTGGGCAAACCGCTGTGCCGGATCGCTCATCGCGGAACCGGATATTGCGCCAGCAGGTCATTGCCCGGCAGATAGGGTTCGCCCTGGAAATTGGCGGCATTTCCGAACCGTGCAGCGCAGGTCGCAATGGTGTGGTCGCACCCTTCGCGCAGCAGCGCAGGCGTGCCCACCATCACGCCGTCATGCAGCGGTTCTTCCAGCACGAGCGCGCCTGCATCGCTGCCGACAATCGTGAATACCTTGCCGATCTGCGGGCCGCCCAGCAGGCGCAGCTCTCCTTCGATGAAATCGGCAGGCGCGATGCCATCGAAACGGACCGCATTCGCATCGAGATCGATCGCCGCGAGAGATGCTCGCCTTGTGTAGCGGCTGGCGGAAAGGGTGCATCCCCGGTCGCAAAAGCGCGCGCGGCAGGCCGGGCTCGTGCGCGGGATCGGGTCCACGCCCAGCGCCGCCCTGGCCGACCGCAGTTCGGCGGAAAAACTCGCCCCCTCGCTCGACACCGACCCGACCGAGCCGCGATAGAGAATGCAACGCTCGCGCGTATCCCAATCGACCGCGCCGATGGCGATGGCCGCGCCATCGAATCGCCCATTTGCAAGATCGGTGGCGGATATGCTTGCATGGCTGAGCGCGCCGGTGACTTCCGCCCCGTCATCATCCAGCCCACTGGTGCGGCGGATGGCGGAGGGCAGCATGCCGGGCGCGGCGCGATGCACAATGCCGCCAAACCACAGATCGCGGTCATGCGTGGTGAACCCCAGCGTCACTCCGTCGCGGCGCATGACCTGCCAGAAGGTCGCAACCGTATCGAGTTCGCGGTCGAAGAAGATGCGCGTCATACCGCCTCGCGCACTTCGATGAGCGGGACGGACGGCGCTTCGCCCACGGCGAAATCCACGCCGTTGATATCCAGCCGGTCCTCGGCAAAGCGCACCGGCACGTCGAACAGGAAGCCCGCGCGTACTTCTGCGCCATCGGGCGGCGGTGCGGTGAAAGCGATTTTGCCGCCTTCGGCATAGGACCAGTCGGTGCTTGGCGCGCCATCCACGCTGACAAGGATCGTGCCGGGCACAGGCCGCGTGACTGCGCGCACCTGTTCGCCGTAATTCTTGACCAGCTGGAACGTGCCGCGAAGCCCGTCACCCGTGCCCAGCAACTGGTCGGTGGCAGTGGGCGCGCCAGTCATCCCGTTGGAACTGAAATCGTAAGGGTCGCGCAGGCGAAATCCGGTTGCCGGGCCATGCCGCGCGCGGAAGAAAGCGATCAGCGTGGCGAGATCGCGTTCGGAGCGGATGCCCGGCCCGGCATCGTAACGCATGCGGGCATCGGACCACAGCGCGTTGCGGTGCTCATGGCCCGATGCGGTGACCGCCACGGAGGTCGAAAATTCCGGGCTGACCGCCGCGTCCTTGCCCAGGGCAAGCGGATAGGCGACATCGTCGAAAGCGTTCACATCGGGTTCCTCGGCTTGGGGGAGGCGGGTGTATCCATCGCGCGCCACCTGCGGCAGCGCCCAGACAAAGCGGCTTTTCACGCCGCGCGCGGCGGCTTCGTCCAGTGCGCCATCGATGAGCGGCCAGCTCGTCTCGCTATCGATCGCATTCAGCACGAAGCCGGAGAGGTAATCCTGTTTATCGATGGGGTAGCCGAGCCTGGCATCCACCGCGGCGATGGCAGCGCGGCGGGCGGCATCGGCCCCGGCGGTCAGCCAGTCGTAATCTTCCAGCTGCAACCGGTCGAAGGCAGGGGCGGCCCAGCCGACCGGCATGTTGCACCGCCTTGCCTCCGGCGTCTCGGGATCGAGCACGGTGGGGGTGAAGACGAGCAGCAGGACTTCCGCCGGACCGGTTGAAGCATCGCGGACTGCCTGCGCCAGCGCGGCGGTCGAATCGGACAGGATCTGCCCCGCCCGGTCGAGCAGTGCGTGGTGCGCCGGATAGAGCGGCATCCTGAGCGACGGGATCGTCGTCATCAGCCCTTCGGCAACATAGATGGCGAGCGCCGCATCATCATAGATGCATGGGCGTCCATCCGCCATCACCCACCACCACGGTTCGCCGATCTGGAAGCGGACAGGGTTTCCGGCGGCCTCCATCAGCCCGGCGAACCGGGCGGCGACCGCGTGCAACCAGGCGTTCGCGCCCGCATGCGCCGGGGAGAGGAGGGCGGATGGTGGGCTCCACCCGGTGCGTGCAGGTTCGGTGTCGAGCGTGGTCTGCTGCCAGGCCGTCGGGCAGTGTTCGGCCAGCAATTCGTAGGACAGCGAGACGATAGGCTCCAACCCGGCCTCCACCAGTTTGGCAAACCATGCCGCATGCCACGCCCGCGCCGGTTCGCACAGCGTCCCGTCGGCGGCGGCGAGCAAGCGATCTTCCCCCGCCTCCAGCCGGAAGAAATGGCTCATCCCGACATAATGCAGCACCCGGCCGCGATAGCCGAGCTGTTCCACCGCGCGCACCAGCCGGGCCGGCGTCTGGTTGTAGGCATCGTCATATCCGGTGGCGATCTGTTCGCCATGCGGAGGGACCATGACATCGCCGATGGTCAGCATCGCGCGTTCGCCCCAGCAGGCGATGTCCGTCATCTCCGCCCAGGCATCGACGCGGGCGGGCAGCGGCGCGGTGCTGTCTGCAATATATCCGGGCGGGGCGAGCGAGACGAACATCCTGTCGATGGACGCCGGATGCACCGGCTCGCCCGGCAGTCCCCACCCCGACACCAGCGCAGAGAACGGCAGTTCGATCAGCGCATCTTCCGGCGTGCCGGTGGCATAGTTCCACAGCCGCACATACCAGTGCCGCGCCGCGCCGTTTGAATCGCGCCCCTCGATGGTCAGGGTCGGGCCATGCGCCTGGTCGAGCGGGATCAGCCCGTGCGAGCGCCAGCGAAACCGCAGGACGGTGCGCGAATAATCGCAGTCCGTCTCGTAAGCGAGCAAGGGGTGGTCGAGCGTGTCCTCGCTCGCCCAGATCAGCCCGGCCAGATCGCCTTCGCGATGGAATTCGCACGATATGCGCAGGGCATCGGGCGCTGTGGTGACCACGCTCGCCATCATCGGGCGGGGGAAATCGACGGTCCAGAAACGCGGGTCGAAGCGCTGGATGGTGTCGCTTTGCTGCCCGTTGCGTTCGCGGGCAAGCCAGAAGCTCATGCTCTTTCTCCGATGGAACCAGTGGCGTCAGGTAAGCGCGCGGCGGACCGCGCTGGCGACCTGGCGGCTGGATCTTTGCAGGGCGACGGGCGTGGCCGTGCCGCGGGGGGCGGCAAGGTTGATCGCAACGCGCACATCGCGCTTGCTGCCGCGGCCCTGCGGCTCGATCCGTCCGGCGCTGGTGGGGATGAACAGTTCGGGGCCGCGCTCGCCCACCAGATAGGGCCGCTGCGGCGCGACATCGCCGCCGATCGCCCGGCCGGGCAGGCCGAACAGCCCGCCCAGCAGGCTGCCGAGGCCGCCGAGCACGCCGTCCGTACCCTTGCCGCCGCCGCTGAACAGCCGGTCGAAACCCAGTTGCAGCATCTGGGCGGCAATCTGGTCGAGCGCGCTGAATGCGATGCGCTTGAGGTCGTCGAATCCCAGGCTCCCGCGTCGGATGGCGGAGAGCAGCCCCCGTTCCAGCACATTGCCCGCCTTCTCGAACCCGTCGAGCAGGGAGGTATCGAACTGGCTGCGCATCTGCGCCATGTCGGCGGCAAAGCCGCGCGTATCGGCGCGCACCGACACCAGCAATTCATCGACATCGTCATCCATCGGTCCGGTCCTGTTCGATCATGCGGAGAATATCGGCGCGGCTGGGCGGGGCCTCGCCCTCACCCTCCTGCCCCAACGACAGGGCGAGTTCGGCAGGCGTCGCCTGCCAGAAATCCTCCGGACGCCAGCCTAGCGCCCGGGCAGCAAGGGCCGCGAGGCGCACCGCGCGGGGCGCGAAGTGCCGGCTCATCCCTGTCCGCGCAGGATCTCGCCAAGCAGCGCGCGCAGTGGCTTGGCGGCCTCGGCCAGGCCCATCGCCAGGACGGCCTGCCCGACCTGTTCGCGGGTGAGATCGCCGCGCTCATGGACACAGTGCCAGAACAGCCCGGCGATCTCGCCCAGCCGCAACTGACCGTCGCCCGCCCGTTCGACCAGCGCGAAGAGCGGGCCGAGTTCTTCTTCCGCCCTGACAAGCGCGTCGAAGCTGGGGCGCAGCGTGTATGGTCGGCCCGCAACCGGCAGGCAGGCTTCGCCGCGCAGGGGATTAGCTGCGCTCATACCGCGCTCACCGTGCCGGAGCTTTCGAGCTGAAGCGCATAGGTTCGCTCGCCATTGAAGTCCCCGGCATAGTCGAGCCGCTGGACGAGGAATTGCCCGTTCATCGCGCTGCCGTCTTCGAAGCTCAGCCGATAATCGTCGAGCACGCCCGCAAGCGCGTTGGACCGCAGCCGTGCTGCCGCCGCATCGTCCAGGAAGATGCCGCTGGCCGACACCGAAACCGAGCGCGTGCCCGCGCCCGACAGCAGGTCGCGCCAGCCGCCCGATTCCTTGTGCGTCACCACCACTGTCTCGCCGTTGATGGTCATCTGCGTGGTGCGCAGCCCGGCGACGGTGGTGTAGCTTGGCGGGTCGCCGCCATCGCCGATCTTGAGCAGGAAGGCGGCGCCTTTTTGTGGGGTCATGTCTGGGGTTCCTTGTGCGTGGGGCGTGAATGGGGGTGGGGGGAAGGTCAGGCGGCGATCAGGCCGAATTCGTATTCCAGAAGGATCGCGCGCAGATTGCGTTTGCGCCGTTCCGCGCGGCTGCGGCGGAAGCGGGTGACCACGACGCGATATCCGCTCTGCGCGGGCGGCAGCGCGGCGATGCGGGCCTCCAGCGCCTCGACAATAGCGGCGCTGGCGGAACTGCTGCCTTCGTCGCGGCGGTCGACCAGCTCCAGCGCGATGCGCACTTCGCGGCCCTTCATGTCCTTCGCCCCCCAGTCGCGCGATGCGCTGGCGGCGATGCCGATCCAGGGCGGGCTGGCGCTGACCGGGCTTTCTTCTTCCACCGCATTGACGCTGGCGGACAGGGCAGGGTCGGTGCGCAGCCAAGCGATCAGGTCGGCGCGAAATCGTGTTTCCATCGGATCAGCCTCACGAAGCGAAAAGCGGCCAGAGATAGGGGGCGGAGCGCCAGTGCTCGCCTTCGCGGCGGCGCGCGGCCAGACGGGCCTCGACCCGAGCCAGCGCGGCGGCTTCGGCCTTGGCCTTCAGCCGCTCGGTCATTTGCGCGAAGCGCGCCTTTGCGGCGGTGGTCACAGGCGCAGCGCGCGATGCGGGCGCCACAATGCGGCGACGATGGCGGGCGGCGCCTGATCGCCTGTGTCGCGTTCGCGATAATGATGCGCGGCGAGGCGCAGGATGCCGTGGCGCAGATCCTCCGCAAGGGCGGACCATTCGCTGGCCGAAGCGCCGGTAAAGCGCTGGCACATGCGGCAGGCCGCTTCGAGCAGGCGCAGCAGCAGCGCGTCGTCCCGCGTGCCGGAAATGGCCAGCCATTGCTTCAGCTCGCCAAGCGGCGCTCCGGCAAGGTCGGAGGGAAGGGGAGTGTCGGTCATCGACTCCGGTCCTTTGGAGGATGGGAAAGGGATGCCCGCGCCGGGGGAGGGGGAACCGGCGCGGGCAAGGGGGTTGGGAGTTGTTTGTTGGGCTTCAAGCGCCAGCGCGCATCCGCGCGCTTGGCTATCCTCGCTCACGCGACCTGACGGTCGCATTGCTGCGGGCGGGCGGTCGCCCTTGCGGACCCTTGCGGGTCCGTGCTCCGCAGCCGAAGCCTGTCAATACGTGCCCTACACCTCGATCTTCAGCAGCTTGATCGCATTGCTATCCAGCACCTGCCCGCCGACGCGCTTGGTGGCGTAGAAGTGGACGAAGGGCTTGTTGGTGAAGGGATCGCGCAGGATGCTGGTCGCGCTGCGTTCTGCGATCAGGTAACCGTGGCGAAAATTGCCGAAGGCGATGGGGAATGCGCCGCCTGCGATATCGGGCATATCCTCCGCCTCGACCACCGGATAGCCGAGCAGGCGGTCGGGTTGGCCCTCGACCAGTCCCGGCTGCCACAGGAACGCGCCGTCGCTTGTCTTGAGCTTGCGGATTTCGGCGAGCGTGGCCGAATTCATCACGAAGCTCGCGCCCTGACGGTGGCCCGACTTCAGCGTATGGACGAGGTCGATCAGCGCAATCTCTGCCGCGCTGCCGAGGCCCGCCGCATCGCCGCTGCCGAGATATTGCAGCGTGCCGAAGGGACGTGCGCCATCCGCTGCGGTGGAGCTGGCGGCGGTCAGGAAACCCTCCGGCTGGTTGACCCCGCTGCCGCCGACGAACGCCGCGCCTTCCGCCCGGGCGAATTCGGCCGCGATCTCGCTGGCGAGCCAGCTTTCGAGGTCGAAGCCCGCATCGTCGAGCATTGCCTGGCTGGCCGCCGGATTGGCGTAAAGCTCACCGGTGGGCGGCGCGATTTCGGCGAAGTCGGGCGTGTCGGTTTCGGGCCGGGCGGCGGTTTCGCTGACCCATCCGCTGGCCGTCCCGCCGGTCGAAACCAGCTTGCGATAGCCCGCGCTGCCGGTCTGGACGACCTGGGCGATGGCGCGGATCGGGCTTGCCTCGCTCAGTTCGCGGGCGATGATCGCATCGATCTGGCGCGGCACGGCATAGCCGCCATCGGACGCCGCGGCCCCGCTGATCGATTTCACCTCCGCCTCGTTGCCGCGGCGCAGATAGCCATCGACGAAGCCCTTGACCTGCGGATCGTCGGACGATCCGGCGATGGCGGGCCGGGAGGCGGCGCGGCCGATCCGGTCGACGCGGGCCTTCACCTCGTCGACATCGCTGCGCAATGCAGCAACATCGGCTTCGGTCCGGTCCTGCCGCGCAACGATATCGAAGCTCGCCTCGGCAGGGTCGCTCGCAGGCGTGGCGGCGGCGGCGGCGGGAGTGGTGGTAACGGGATTGTCCATAATCGGTCCTCTTTCACTTCGGGGCACAAAAAAGCCGCCCGGAAGGCGGCGAGGGAAAAGTGGGTGGGGCAGGCGCCGTCACATGGTCAGGTGGATGCGCGCGCGATGTTGCAGCGGGTGGGTGACGACGCTGACCTCGAACAGCTCGATCTCGGCCAGTTCGCGCCCTTCGGACGTGTGGCGGAAACTGCGTGCGCGGTAGCCGAAGCTGAGGCCGGAGACGCTCCCCCGGCGCAGCAGCATGGCGGCGCGCCCTTCCGGATTGTCGATGGTGGCGATCACCCGCAGGCCGCGCGCGTCTTCCGCCGCAGCCTCGACCCAGCCGATGCGCTGTTCGGGCCGGTGCTGCCAGAACAGCGGCAGGCGGTCGGCGCGTTCCTTCAGCGTGGCGGCGAAGGCGCCGGGCAGGATGGTGTCGCGCGCCGCATCGGGCATGCCGAACAGCGCGGCATATCCGGCGAGCCTCATGTGAGCAGGTTCCCGACACCCAGCCGCACCGCCATGCCGATCAGCAGCAAGGCAAGCGCGCCGCGCACCAGCCAGGCGATGGCGGCCTTCCACGCGCCCGCCTTGGCATCGCGCCAAGCCGAGAGCAGTTCGCGCAATTCGTCGATATCGTCCTGCGCGCTGGGATCGCCGAGGCCGAGCCGGTCGAGCACGCGGCTCGCCCCCAGCTCGCTCGATTCCTCCACGATGGCGCGGATGGTGATGAGTTCACCGCCCTCGCAGGCGGCCTGCGCGATCAGCCGCGCGAGCATATCCTCGTTTCTCATGGCGTGTCGTCCTGTCGGTTATCGTCCTGTTCGGGAGGCAGGTTGAGCAGGGCGCGCTTTTCCTGCGCGCTCAGGAAATCGGCGGCGCTGACCTGCGCCCACAGCTTCTCCCGGTCCTCTGCCAGCGCCGGAACCCGGTCGAGATCGACTGCGATGGCAGCGCCTGCAAACCAGTCCGCCAGCCCGCCCGTCAGCGCGGCGCCGATCTTGCCCGCCAGTGGCAGCAGCGTCAGCCGCCACAGCGCACGGTTGGCCTCGCGGTAATTGGCATAGGTGTTGTCGCCCGGCAGGCCGAGCAGCATGGGCGGCACACCGAAAGCGAGCGCGATGTCGCGCGCGGCGGAGGCCTTGAGCGCGGCGAAATCCATGTCCGCCGGGCTCATCGACATGGCCTCCCACGACAGCCCGCCTTCCAGCACCATCGGCCGCCCGGCATTGCCCGTGCCTTGGAATGCGGTGGCCAGCTCCGCCTTCAGCCGGTCGAACTGCGCCTCGGTCAGCGCCGCGCCATCGCCCGGATCATAGACCAGCGCGCCCGATGGCCGGGCGGCATTTTCCAGCAGCGTGCGGTTCCACTGCGCGGCGGCATTGTGCACAGCCACCGCCTGCTCCGCCGCGCCAAGGCAGCCTGCGCCGTAATGGTCGTCGAGCGGGTGGAAGCCCTTGAGGTGGAGGAGGTTCGGCCAGCCATCCTCGTCTTCCACCGCGATGCGGGTGACATCGCCGCCCAGCCGGTATTCATAGGCGATGGGCCAGCCATCCTGGCCGGGAACCACGGTGACGCGGTCGGGCCGCAGCGGGAACAGCTCGACCGGCTGACCCGCACCGTCCTTCACCACCTGCACATAGGCATCACCGTGCAGCAGCATCTGCGCGGCCAGCACTTCCATCAGCGGCTGCGCCCCGCACGAACATTCAACCAGCGCGGCGAGCCGGGGATTGTCGATGCTAAGTGGCGCGCCGCCCACGCCTTCGGCCACGATCCTGACGGCGCGCTGCGCCACCGGATTGGCGAGATAAGCCTCCCGCACGGCCCGCGCATAATCGAACGGCGCACGTTTGGCCTGCGGCTCGAAAGCGCTGGCCCAGGGCGAGGCAAAGCCCCGCGCAATAGGCACACGAATGCCGTCCCCGCCCTTGAAGGCGGAAGCGATGGATTGGAGGAAGCTCATGGGATTTCCTTCCCGGTTCAGAAGTGTTCAAACATTTCGAATTCGCGGTGCGCCGCGCGGGCCGAGCATCAGTTCACTCAGCGCCCAGACCAGCGCGTCGGCGCGGTCGGGGCTGCGGCCTGGCCCTTCGTAGCCGCCGCCGGTCATCAGGCCGCAGAGCTGGTCTTCCAGCTCTGCCAGCATGCCAGCATGGCGCACGCGGCCCGCTTCGTAGAGGGCGGCGACCGGCTCGGCGCGCGCCGCCTTGCCGCGGCTGGCATGGACCAGCCTGACCGGGAGCGACAGGTCGGCGGCATGCAGGACCGAGCGGACCATTGCGCCGCCCTGATTGGCTTCGGCCACCACGCGGTCGGCATTCCATGCGCGGGCCGCCTCTGCCACCGCGCGGGCCCAGCGTTCGGGGCTGGGCTTCGCGACCGAACAATCGGCGAGCACAGCCCCCGCACCGGAGGCGTCGATGCCGCACACCACGATACCGCATTCATCGCCTTTCGCGCCCGCAGGCGGATCGACGCCCACCACCACGCGAACCGGCGGTTCGGCGACCGTGTGCTGGCGGCATCTTTCGAGCAGCGAGCGGCTCCACAGCGCGCCCTCGATATCTTCGAGCAGCACGCCGTCCAGCTCCTGCCGCCCGGTGGCCGTGCCGCCATAGCGATCCTCCATCGCGGCGATGAAGCGGTGGGGCAGATGCTCGCGATTGTCCTGCGTCGCGCCGCGTGTGGTCACCACGCCGCCTGACTTTTCCTCTTGGGCCAACCGCCGCATCAGTGGCACGGCGCGCGGTGTGGTGGTCACTAGCGCGCGCGGGCGCTCGCTCAGGCGCAGGCTCAGCAGCAAATTGTCCCAGCTGCGCACCGCGCGCTCCGATGCGTTCTCCCATTTGGCCAGCTCGTCGCACCAGGCGATGTGGTGCTGGGGGCCGCGCAGGCTTTCCGGTTCGGCCGCCGAATAGAGGAAGGCCTGCGCGCCATTGCCCCAACTCAGCCGCCGCAGCGAGGGTTCGTAAACCGGCATATTCTCCGGCGGGCAAATCGCCAGGATACCGCTCTCGCCCTCCACCATGACCGCACGCGCCTCGGCCAGATTGGCCCCGACCAGCGCGATGCGGGCATCGTAATTGTGCTGGGCATAGCGGCGCACCCATTCGGCTCCGGCGCGCGTCTTGCCGAAGCCGCGCCCCGCGCACAGCAGCCAGGTCTGCCAGTCACCCGGCGGCGGCAGCTGGCTCTCGCGCGCCCACAATTTCCAGTGGAAGCGGATCTCGCTGCGTTCTTCCGGCGTGAATTTGCGCAGTTCCTTTTCGCGTTCGGCATGGGTGAGGGCGAGGAGGGCGCGCAGCCCGTCACTCGGCCGCGCCATCGCCCGTTTCCTGCTCCTTTTCCTGCGCCCGTTTTGCCAGTGCGTCCTTTTGCGCGGCAAGCTGGCGCTGGCGCATCTTTTCCAGCTTGTCGTTGATCGACTGGATGATCGCTTCCTCATCCTCGGCAGAGCGGATGGCGCGTTGCCGCCCCACCGCCTCGCGATGCGCGGTCAGCAGGCGGAACGCGATGGCATTGTCGAATTTGCGCCGGGCCTTGACCTTGCCGCCTTCGAGCTGGCCGGTGCGCAGGCGGCGCAGTAGGTCCATCTCCAGATTGTCGTACCCTTCGGCCAGCGCCTTCTGCCACTTGCGGTTGAACTCGGCTTCCTCGCGCCGGGCCTTGTAGACTGTGGAGGTTTCGACCCTGGCCTTGCGCGCGGCGGCGCTGACATTGGAGCTTTCGGAAAGCGCGCTCAGGAATGCCGGTTGCCACACATTCTTGGGTGGCCGCTTCGTCGTCTTGGTTTTCCGCTTGGTCATGATCCCGTCCGTCGCTGCGATGCAGGGCCGAAACGCAAACGGGCGGAAGCGCCATGCCGGCGTCCGCCCGTTTCGAATCGGTGTATCGCGATGTTCTTCTTCTCTAACCAAAGAGCGTTACTATGTCAATAGCAAAGTGCCAAATAGGTTATTTCAGGCTTGCGGTGATGGCCTTTGTGGCGCTTCGCATTCGCCGGGTTTGCTTGCCCGGCGTCACCGGCTGCTCTAACGCGCTGCCTCTGCAATCGGGATCACCGCCAGCCATGATAATGAAACCGCTCCGCGGCCTGTACGACTGGACGATGGAGAAAGCCTCCCACCCCCATGCGGTGTGGTGGCTCGCCTTCTTCTGCTTCGTCGAATCCTCGTTCTTCCCGATCCCGCCGCACCCGCTGCTCGGGCTGATGTGTCTGGCCGAGCCGAAAAAGGCGATTCGGTTCGCGCTCATCGCCACGCTCGCCTCGGTCGCGGGCGCGCTGCTGGGCTATGCCATTGGCTGGGGCCTGTATGACAGTGTCGGCGTGTGGCTGATCGGCAGCCTCGGCCTGACCGAGGCGTTTCCGGTCGCCGCCTGCCATTTGCGCGAATACGATTTCGAAGCCATCCTGATCGCGGGTGCGACGCCCGTGCCGTTCAAGCTGCTGACGATCACCGCAGGCTTCGTGGGCATGAACCTCGTCACCTTCGTGCTGTCGAGCCTGTTCGCCCGCGCGCTGATCTTCATGACGGTGGGCATATTGTTCCGCGTCTTCGGCGCGCCGATCAAGCGGGTGATCGACAAATATCTCGGCACGGTGACGACGGTGTTCGTGGTGCTGCTGGTCGGCGGTGTGGTGGTGCTGACCCAGCTGGGCGGCGATGACAGCGCAGGCGGCCCCTGCGCCAATCCGCCGCCGATCGAGGCGCGCTAACTCACTCCAGCGCGAACAGCGCCAGCGCCTCGGCATCGCGCACGATCAGGCTGCCATAGCCGCGCCCAATCAGGCCGCGTTCCTCCAGCTCGCGCAGGGCGGCATTGGCGGTGGCGCGCGTGACGCCGAGCAGTTCGGCCAGTTCCTGTTGCGTCACGCGCACTTGCTGCCCGTCGCGCGCCATATTGGCGAGCAACCCCGCCAGCCGCCCCGGATTGGTCCCGCGCCTCAGCCCGGCGAGCAGCGTCAACGTATCCTGCAACTGGTGCGACAGTGCGCCCAGCAGCGCGCCGCTGGACGCCGGGTAATCTGCCAGCAGGCGCAGGAACAGCCCGCCCTCGATAAACCGCACCCGGCTTGCCCCGCGCGACAGGGCGTCCACCACGCGCGGCGTCGCGGCGAACAGCGCCAGCTCGCCATAGCTGTCGCCCGGGCCGAGCAGGGCGACCGCGCGAAACTCGCCATCGGGCAGATACCGGCCCACCCGCACCGTGCCTTCCTCGATCAGCCAGAAGCCATCGGCCCTGTCGCCGCGATGCTGGAGGAACTGCCTGTCGGCATAGCGGCGCGCGGGGCTGGCTGTGCGCAGCCGCTCCTGCAGCGCAGGCTCCAGCGCGGCGAACAGCATCGGCGTCGCGAGCGAACGGTTGAACGGGCGAGATTGTAAAGAATTGGACATTCTTCGCCCGTCCTATGCGTTATCTGTCGTTGCGACAAGGGAGAGAGACCATGCCCGCTTCGACCATCGCCATCCTCGCCATCTATCTCGGCTTCGCGCTGATGGAGCTGTGGCGCTCCAACCTGTTCGCCAAGGCAGAACAGACGCGCGACGACGGGATCGTGGAAGCGGTGAGCATGGTGGTGCTGCTCGGCCTGACGCAGCCAGCGGTGCTGTTCGCCTCCGCCACGCTCGCCGGGTGGGCCGCGCCGCAATATGCGGGCGCGCTCGCCGGGCTGAACGTGTTTGCCGCGATTGCGCTGTTCCTGGTGCTCGACGACATGATGCAATATTGGTGGCATCGCGCCAGCCATGCAACGCCGTGGCTCTACAACCTCCACCGCGCGCACCACAATGCCCGCTATATGAGCGTGCGGCTCGTCTATCGGAACAACGTGATCTATTACGCCATGATGCCGGGCATCTGGCTGTCGGGCGTGCTGATCTATCTGGGGCTCGGCTGGGTCTATGCCGGGTATATCGTGGTCAAGCTGGCGGTCATCACCGGCGCGCATAGCGATATCGCCTGGGACCGTCCGCTCTATCGCATCGGCTGGCTGTCGCCCATCATGTGGCTGGTCGAACGGACCATTTCGACGCCCGCCACGCATCACGCCCATCATGGCCGCCATGCCGACGATCCGGCGACCCACTACAAGGGCAATTACGGAAATCTGCTGTTCTTCTGGGATGTGCTATTCGGGACGGCGCGCATTACGCGGCAATATCCCGAAAGCTACGGTGTCGAAGGTCTCGCACCGGCAAGTCTCGGCCAGCAATTGCTGTGGCCGATCTTCCCGGAAAATAAGACCCATGAACAGGGGGACATGGTTGGAGAGGAGGTGGCGCCCGACGCCGCCTGAAAAGAGCCCCGGCCAGGCATAACGCCCGGCCGGGGCCAGCCCTTGCCTTAGCCTTCGAATTCGGTGCTGAGCGTGATCTCTGCGTTCAGCAGTTTCGAGATCGGGCAGTTCGCCTTGGCATCGGCGGCCAGTTCTTCGAACTTCGCCTTGTCGAGGCCGGGAACCTTGCCCACGGTCGACAGCGCGGATTTGGTGACGGTGAACCCGTCATCGCCCTTTTCCAGCGTCACTTCGGCCTTGGTCTCGACGCTGCCATCCTCGTGCCCGGCCTCGGCCAGCTTGAAGGACAGCGCCATCGTGAAACAGCTCGCATGGGCGGCGGCGATCAGTTCTTCGGGATTGGTCCCGGCTTCATCCTCGAACCGCGTCTGGAAGCCATAGGGCTGATCGGACAATGCGCCCGAGGCGGTGGACACATGGCCCTTGCCGCCCTTGCCAAGCCCATCATAACGCGCGCTGCCGGAATTCGTGGTCTTCATCGTGAAATCTCCTTTTCACGATGAAGACGCGCGGGCCAGCGGCTGCGTTCCGGATCAGATAATCCCCACTGCTTTGCCCGCGCGTTCGAACATGCCGAGGATGGTCTGCACCTCTTCCTCGCTGTGTTCTGCGCACAGCGAGCAGCGCAGCAGGGTCATATTGGCAGGCGTTGCGGGCGGGCGGGCGAGATTGACGTAGAGGCCTTCCTTGATCAGCGCCTCCCACATCGCCGCGCCCTGTTCCAGATCCGGCATGATGACGGCGATGATCGCGCTTTGCGGCTCGTCCGTGCCCAGCTTGAAGCCCAGATCCGTCAGGCCCTCGTGCAGGGTCTTGGAATTTTCCCACAGATGCGCGCGCTTGTTCGATCCCTGCATCAGCTTGCGGATCGAGGTGCAGGCGGTCGCCACCACGGATGGCGGCAGCGATGCGGTGAAGACATAAGGGCGGCACACCAGCCGCATGATTTCGAACTTGGGGTGGTTCGACACGCAGAACCCGCCGACCGTGCCGACGCTCTTGGAAAACGTGCCGATGATGAAATCGACATCGTCGATCACGCCTGCCTGTTCGACCACGCCGCGCCCGTGATCGCCCATGAAGCCCATCGAATGCGCTTCGTCGACCAGCACCATCGCGCCGTATTTCTTGGCGACGGCGACCATTTCCTTGAGCGGCGCGATGTCGCCGAGCATCGAATAGACGCCTTCGAGCACGACCAGCTTGCCTGCATCTTCCGGGATGCGGCGCAGGCGTTTTTCCATCGCTTCGATATCGTTGTGCCTGAACGGCACGATCTCCGCATCGCCCAGCTTGCAGCCGTCCCAGATACTGGCATGGCTGTCGATGTCGAGGACGATGTAATCGCCCTTGCCCGCGATGGTGGAGATGATCCCCAGATTGGCCTGATAGCCGGTGGAGAAGACCATCGCATGGTCCATGTCGTAGAAGTCCTTGAGCGCCTGCTCGACTTCCTTGTGCCCCTGATATGTGCCGTTCAGCACCCGGCTGCCGGTCGTGCCGCTGCCGAAATCGCGCAGCGCCTGCTGCCCCGCCTCGACCACTTCGGGGTCGAAGGTCATGCCCATGTAATTGTAAGTGCCGAGCAGGATCGTGTCGCGCCCGTTGCAGATCGCGCGGGTGGGGGAGAGAACCTTCTCCATCACCAGATTGAACGGGTCTTCCTGTCTGCTCGCGAGCAGGCCTTCGCGCAGCGCGATGATGTCGTCGAACTTGGAGAACAGATCCCTGTCCTCGCCCGTGCGTTCAACCGGCTGGTCCGGCTGGCTGATGCCTTCGCTCATTTCGAGGCCGATTCGCGCACCGCATCGACAAGCTGGCCGTAATTCTCGATTTCGGCCTGCTGGTTCATGCTGATGATGATGTCGAATTCGTCTTCGATCGCGGCGACGAAATCCATCACCGTCAGGCTGTCGAATTCCAGATCGTTCTGGAATGTGGTGGCATCGGTGATCGTCACGCCCTTCTTGTTGAAGGGTTCGATCTGTTCGCGAATGCGGCTGTCGACTTCTGCGCGGTCCATAAAGGGTCCAATCCTGTTGCGGGCGGGCGTTCCCTGACGCGCGCCAATGCGTTTCGCGGGCAAAGCGGCTTGCGGGGCCGCTTGTCAAGTTTGCGCGGCCTCACCGTCCTGTTGCAGCGGTGTGCGCCCGGGGTACGGCCTAGTCGCCGATCAGTTCCTTCACCGCTGCCATGAACGGCCCGATGGAGACAGGCTTGGCGAGATAGTCTTCCGCGCCCGAGCCGCGAATGCGTTCCTCGTCGCCCTTGCCGGCATAGGCGGTCACCGCCAATACGGGCGCGGTCTTCAGGGTGGGGTCGGCCTTCAACCGGGTGATGAGGTCGACGCCCGACACATTGCCGAGCTGGATGTCCATGATGACCAGATGGGGCATGAATTTGCGCGCCGTGCTCAGCACGTTTTCGCCATCGGCAACCGGAACCACCTCGTAGCCATTGGCTTTCAGCACGTCGCAGAAGAGTTTCCGGTTGAGATCGTTGTCCTCGACAACCATAATTCTCTTTGCCACCTGCCGTGCCTTTCGCATTCGTTGCGGGCGGTGCGATAGGCAATTCCAGGAGCAGTGACAATTCACGAACGCAAACCCGACAATGCCGATGATCGCGCGCCCGAAGTGCTCGCGCTGGAGGCGCTCGGCTGGGCGCTGGTGGATGAACGCCGTGCCGAACGGCTGCTGTCGCTGACCGGCCTGACGCCCGAACGGCTGAAGGCAGGGATCGAGGATGTGGCCGTGCAGGCGGCGGTGCTCGAATTTCTCGCCAATCACGAACCCGATCTGGTGCTGGCGGCCGATGCGCTCAATACCACGCCTGAAACCCTGATCGCCGCCCATCGGAGCCTATCGACATGAGCCGCCCGCTGATCATTTCCGATTGCGACGAGGTGCTGCTGCACATGGTTGCGCCGTTCCGTGACTGGCTGGGCGAGACACAGGGCGTCGAATTTCGCATGGACAGCGCCGATTTCGGCAATGCGCTGCGCTGGCGCGAAAGTGGCGAGGCGCTGGAGCAGAAGGACATCTGGCGGATGCTTGGCGGGTTCTTCGATACCGAGATGGACCGCCAGATGCCGATTGCAGGCGCGGTGGAAGGCATCAACGCGCTGGCCGATCACGCCGATGTGGTGATCCTCACCAACCTCACCGACGAACGCCAGCAGAAACGCACGGCGCAGCTCGCCGATCACGGCGTGCATGCGCGCGTTTTTACCAATCAGGGGCCGAAAGGCCCGGCCCTGCGCGCGATCCTGGATGAATACGCGCCTTCGCAGGCGATCTTCATCGACGACCTGCCGCAGCACCACCATTCCGCGCGCGAAACGATTGGCGATATCACCACGCTGCATCTGTGCGGGGAGCCGCTGCTCGCCCCGCATATCGATTGCGCCTTCAAGGCAGGGCACGCCGATGCGCGAATTGACGACTGGGCGGATGCACTGCCCTGGCTGATGGACAGACTGGAAGGAAACGAGAGATGACTGCGACGCAAAGGCTTGCCGAACTCGGCATCACCCTGCCGCCCGCTGCGGCCCCTGTGGCGAGCTATGCGCCGCTCGTGGTCAATCGCGGGATGGCGTATATCTCCGGGCAACTTCCTTTCGTGGACGGGCAGCTCGTCACCGGAACGCTGGGCGACGATGTCGGGCTGGAGCGGGGGCAGGAAGCGGCCCGCGCCTGCGGTTTGATGATCCTTGCCCAATTGCATACGGCCGATTTGCTCGATCGGGTGGAAAAGGTGGTGAAGCTGGGCGGTTTCGTCGCTTCGGATCGCCATTTCACCGATCAGCCCAAGGTTGTGAACGGCGCCTCCGACCTCATGTTCGAAGTGTTCGGCGATGCCGGGAAACATGCCCGCAGCGCGGTTGGCGTGCCGGTCCTGCCGCTGGGCGCGGCGGTCGAGGTCGATGCGATCATCGCCATTGCCGAGGCTTGACCGCCTGCTGACGCTGGGCGGAGCCATCCCCCCGCCCGACCCGGCGCGCGCCGGGTGGCTGAAGGAATGGACCTACGCCCATCGCGGCCTTCACCGGCCAGGTGTGCCGGAAAACTCGCTGGCGGCTTTCGCGGGCGCGGTGGGGCGTGGGCTGGGCGTGGAATGCGATATCCAGCGCAGCCGCGATGGCCACGCCATGCTGCTGCACGACTGGGAGCTGGAGCGGCTGACCGGCCTTGCGGGCAAGCCGTCGGACTATACTTCGGCAGAGCTGGAGCGGATCGCCTTTCTCGATCCCGGCCATTTCCTTGCGCGTTTCGATGAATTGCTCGATCTGGTGGCGGGTGCGGTCCCGATCCTTGTCGAGATCAAATCCCGCCCGCGCTACGACGTGTTCAAAAGCTGTCAGGCGATACGCGAGGCACTGTCGGGCTATGATGGCCTGCACGCGGTGATGAGCTTCGATCCGCGGGTCGCGCGCTGGTTCCGCAGGCATTCGCCTGCAACCGTGACCGGTCTGGTCATCCGCGAAGATCGGGTCGGCTACACCCCGCATCGCTGGCAGCGGCGGCTGGCGTTTCGCCATGCGAAACCGGACTTCATCGCCTATCATGTCGAAGCGCTGCCCAATCGCTTCGCCGCCGATCTGCGCGAGCGCGGCTATCCGCTCCTGACCTGGACGGTCAATTCGCCCGCAACCCGCGCGCATGCGGCGGCGGTTGCCGATGCCGCGATTGCCGAGGGGGAAGGGCTGGCATGAGCGATGGTTCGCTTGTCGCGCGGGTCGGCGGATCGGTCGGCGCCTTTCCCGCGAAAGAATGGGACGCGCTCAATCCGGGCGGCAACCCTTTCGTTAGCCACGCTTTCCTGACCGCGCTGGAGGATTCCGGCAGTGTGGGGGAGGGGACGGGCTGGCAGAGCACACCCATCGTCATCTCCGAAGAGGGCGGGCCCCTGCGCGCGGCGCTCCCGGCCTATCTCAAGGGGCACAGCCAGGGCGAATACGTCTTCGACCACAACTGGGCCGACGCCTATGAGCGGGCCGGCGGCGAATACTATCCCAAATTGCAGATTGCCGCGCCGTTCACGCCTGCCACCGGGCCGCGCCTGTTGCTGTCCGATCCCGATCTTGCGCCCGCATTGCTGCGCGCAGCCGAACAATTGTGCCAGCAAAACGGTTTTTCTTCTGCCCACGCGACTTTTATCGAAGACGAACAACAGGCGCTGTTCGAACAGGCCGGCTGGATGCTGCGCCATGATATCCAGTTTCATTGGCACAATCGCGGTTTTGCAAGCTTCGACGATTTTCTGGCAAGCCTCGCCTCGCGCAAGCGCCGCGCGATCCGCAAGGAACGGCAGGGCGCGCAGGCACAGGTGCAGATAGAGCGGCTGCGCGGCGACGATATCCGCGCCGGACATTGGGATGCGTTCTGGATATTCTATCAGGACACCGGCGCACGCAAATGGGGTTCGCCCTATCTCACGCGGGCGGCCTTCGATCTGTTGCACGAACGGATGGGGGACGCGCTGCTGCTCGTCCTCGCCTTCGATGGCGATACGCCCATTGCCGGGGCGCTCAATTTCATTGGCTCGGATGCGCTCTATGGCCGCTATTGGGGCTGCACGCGCGATGTGCGCTTCCTGCATTTCGAACTGTGTTATTATCAGGCCATCGATGCCGCGATCGAGATGGGACTGGCACGGGTCGAGGCAGGCGCGCAGGGTGGCCATAAAATCGCCCGCGGGTACGAGCCGGTCGAGACCGTGTCTGCCCACTGGATCGCCGATCCCGGTTTCCGGGACGCTATTGCCGATTTCTTGGCGCGGGAGCGGCAAGGGGTGGCGTCGGACAGGAATTTCCTCGCCCGGCGCACCCCGTTCAAGAAGGGATAGGTCTGGGTCAGGCGGCCCGGCGTTCGCCCTCAGCCAGCCACTCGCGTGCGCGGCGCTGTGCTTCGGCAATCTCGCGAGCGGTCATTTCGTCCGACACGTCTGCCCGACACCAGGCCGCTTCTTCGTGGCCGCGGCTGGCGGCGATGTTGAACCACTTATGCGCTTCGATCATGTCGCATTCGACACCGTGGCTGCCCGTCGAGAAGGCGATTCCCAGATCGTAAAGCGCATCCACGCTGCCATTTCCGTAGGCAGCAAGGCATTCGGCAATCAAGATGTCCGCTTGCGGACCTTGTACAATGACGCCCCCGGCGCCGTCGATGGATGTGAACCGCATGGCAAGTTCCCCCCGTATCCGCCGACTTTCTTTGTCGACGCCTTTGGTTCTTGCCCAACATGGTCAACAATTGATTAACGCTGTTTATAAATTGTCATCCAATAAATGAAGAAGTTGTTCGGCACAGATTCATCAGACCAACTTTACTTGGCTGCCCGGATTGCGCCTTGTGCCGCCACCATGCCTTCATTATAGGCCCGCCCAACGGCGCCGGACAGGCGATACGGGGAGCACGGGCGAGACGGGCCAGGGCGCAGATCCGTAAACACCGGAAGAAGGGCTAGAGGACTTCCATGGCCACAGCGGCAAAAGCTGACACGAAACGGCTCAAGGAACTGAAAGCTGCGCTCGATGCGGACTATGTCCCGCACGATGACGAGACATATATGTCCCAAAAGCAGCTCGATTATTTTCGTATGTTGTTGCTTGAGTGGAAACGCTCGATCCACGATGCTGCGGAACTGACGCTGAAATCCCTCCAGGACGGCCCGATCCGCGAACCCGATCTCAACGATCGCGCGTCGAGCGAGACGGAGTGGGGGATCGAGCTGCGCACGCGTGACCGACAGCGCAAGCTGATTTCCAAGATCGATTCGGCGCTGCGCCTGATCGATGAAGGGGAATACGGCTTTTGCTCGGTGACCGGCGACCCCATCGGCCTCAAGCGCCTGATTGCGCGGCCCGTGGCGACCATGACGGTCGAGGCGCAGGAAGCGCATGAGCGCAAGGAAAAGATCTCGCGCGACGATTGACGGGTTGCGCCGGAGCGAAGGGTTACCCTTTCTTCAACCTTTTGGCGCTAGTCATTCGAACAGACCCGCACATGGCGGGCATCCGCTTGGCCAATGCCTTGGAATGAAAAAAGGAAGCGCGATTTCCGATGTCTGCCGTCGAAACACGCAATATCGCTCGCGAAAGCCTGTTCCTGATGGCGCAGGTCAAGCTCGCCGATCGTGACGAGGCAGCCCGCATCAAGGTGCGCAATCTTTCCGCAGGCGGAATGATGGGCGAAGGCGATATCGCAGTGGAACGCGGCGCCCGGCTTACGGTGGAACTGCGCAATATCGGCGAAGTCAGGGGCAATGTCGCCTGGGTCGAAGGAAATCGTTTCGGCGTGGCATTCGAGACAGAGATCGATCCCAAGCTCGCCCGTGCATCGCTCAACACCAATACCGGCATTTCCGATACGCCGCGATACGTCCGCCCTCCGATTGTCGGCGGACGTTACGATCCCGACAAGGATCGCAACCTGCGCAAAATCTGAGACGCCCCATTTCCTGAAATTGTCGCAAAGGCGCACCCTCGTGGCTGACGCAGGGCGCTGCTGCTGCTAACCGGGTCGGCGACCATGCGCGCTGCCCTTGCCTTTCTTCTCGGCCTTCTCGTCGCATCCTGTTCGCCATCGCGCGATGACGGGGTGCTCGACATCGCTGTGATCGGTGAGGGGGAGGAGCTGTTCGACAATACGCTGAGGCTGGGCTTTGCCGGGCAGCACGTGCGTGCCGCGACAACCCAGGGCCTGGTCGCTGTCAACGAGGCGGGGCAGGTGGTTCCCGCCATCGCGGAACGCTGGATCGTGACCGATGATGGCGCGAGCTATATTTTCCGCATCCGGGAATTCGACCTGCCCGACGGCTCGCGCCTGACCGCGCAGACGGTGCGCGATTCGCTGCGCTCGACGTGGGCACGCCTTGGCGGGACCAGCCTGGGCCTGGACCTGGCGCAGATGCGCGATATCCGCGCCATGACCGGCCGCGTTGTCGAAATTCGGCTGAAAAGCCCGATGCCGGGGTTTCTCCAGCTGCTCGCCCAGCCAGAAATGGGGATCGCCCTTCGCGGTGCGCGTACCGGCCCGATGGGGCTGCGCCGTAGCGAGGGGATGGCGGTGCTCGACGCATTGCTCCCCGAACAGCGCGGTTTTCCGATGCAGCCCGGCTTCGAAGACGGGCTGGTGCAATTGCAACTCACCGCCACCGACGCGCAGGACGCAACGTCCGGCTTCGGCGATGGCCGGTTCGACCTTGTGCTGGGCGGCAAGCTCGCATCGCTTCCCCTCGCGGATACCGGCGGGCTGAGCCGCGGCACGGTGCGTCTCGATTCGGCGGTTGGCCTGTTCGGGCTTGATGTCGCGGCGAGCGATGGCTTCCTGGCAGTTTCGGCCAATCGCGAAGCGCTGTCGATGGCGCTGGACCGGGCGAACCTCCTGCAACGCTTCAACATTGCCGGCTGGATTCCGACGACCCGTATCGTTGCCCCAGGTCTTCCCGGCGACCGCGGGCAGGTGGAAGAACGCTGGGCGGAGATGACATTGGATGAACGGCAGGCGCGGTCGCGTGGCCGCGTCTCATCATATGCGGCGCGCACCGGCGGCGATGTTTCCCTGAGCGTTGCGTTGGCACAGGGGCCGGGTTCGGACCTGCTGTTCGACGAACTGGCCGGGCAACTTGCCGGCATCGGAGTTACCCTTACGCGGGCAAAGGCGGGCACACAGGCCGATCTTGTCGAGCGCGACCGGCTGGCCCGCTATGGCGGGGCGCGCTGGTTCCTCAACCAGTTCCACTGCGACATCAGCCCGAAGGTCTGCTCCGAGGATGTCGATTTCCTGGTCGATCTGGCGGTCGATGCGCGCGACCAGGCGGAAAGCATGTCCTATCTCGAAGAGGCGGAGCGCACGCTGGCGTCGACCAATCTGTTCATTCCCTTTGGCGCGCCGATCCGCTGGTCGCTGGTGCGCGGCGATGTCGATGGGTTTGCGGAAAACCCGTGGGGCATCCACCCCTTGTTCCCGCTTTCGCGCGCACCCATCTGAGGGCCTGAGAGGATATGACAATGGACGATCCCCAGCGCCCCCGCCCGATGGGCATCGATTTGCCGACCGGCAACGATCCGGTCTCGATCCGCCGCCGGGTGGAAGCGATGGAGCAATTGCTCGAACGCAGTTTCCGCATTCCGGGTGTGAACTACCCCATCGGGCTCGATTCCATCGTCGGTCTGGTCCCCGTGGTCGGCGATGCCATCACTGCCGCGATGGGCGCTTATATCGTGTGGGAGGCCCGCAATCTCGGCATGCCGAAATGGAAGCTGTGGCGCATGGCGGGCAATATCGCCTTCGACACCGCAATCGGCGCGGTTCCGCTTGTCGGGGATGCATTTGACCTCGTCTATCGGTCCAACACGCGCAATCTCAAGATTATCCGCAAGCATCTCGACAAGCATCATCCCGGCCAACGCACCATCGAGGGATAGTTTCGCTTTGCGTTCGGGCGCGCTAGGGCCGTTTGCATGCCTAGCGACGTCACCTATTCATCCTATCTCGACCTCGACCGCATCCTGTCGGCGCAGCACCCGGCCAGCGGCGCGCATGACGAGATGCTGTTCATCATCGTCCATCAGGCGAGCGAGCTTTGGCTCAAGCTGTGCCTGCACGAATTGCAGCTCGCGCGCGAACACATTGCCGCCGACACGCTGCGCCCGTCGTTTAAGATGCTGGCGCGGGTGGCGCGCGCACAGGGGCAGCTGATTCAGAGCTGGGACGTGCTGAGCACGATGACGCCGCACGATTATTCGACCATCCGCCCGCATCTGGGCGGGTCGAGCGGGTTCCAGAGCGCGCAATACCGGATGATGGAATTCCTGCTGGGCGGGCGAAACCCTGACATGATCACCATGCACGAGGCCACGCCCGATGTGGCCTCGCAGCTGCGCGAGGAGCTGACCCGGCCCAGCATCTATGCCGCAACCGTCGCATTGCTGGCGCGGCGCGGCTTTGCCATCCCCGATGCGGTGCTCAGCCGCGATCCGGCCACACCGTGGGAGCATAGTGACGCGGTCGAAGAAGCGTGGGCGGCGGTTTACCGCGACCCGCAAGCGCATTGGGATTTGTATGAACTGGCTGAAAAACTGGTCGATCTGGAATACCATTTCCAGCGCTGGCGGTTCGGCCACCTGAAAACGGTCGAACGGATCATCGGCTTCAAGAAGGGGACCGGCGGAACGCCCGGCGTGCCCTATCTGGCAGGCGTGCTGAAACAGGCATTCTTCCCCGAACTGCTCAGTGTGCGGACGGCAATTTGACCGCGCCAGTCACCATTGGCGGGCGGCGCGTGTGGGACATCAGCCAGACCTTGCGCCCCGGCCTGCCGGTCTGGCCGGGCGATACCGCATTCGGGTTCGAGCGGACCTGGCGGATGGAGGATGGTTCGCCGGTCAATGTCGGCCGGATGACGATGAGCACGCATTCGGGCACACACGGCGATGCGCCGCTGCATTATGCCCCGGACGGGCTGGACGCGGCGAGCATGGGGATCGAACCCTATATCGGGGAATGTCTGGTGGTTGATGCACGCGGCGTTTCGGGCGAGATCGATGTGGCAGACCTGCCCCATCTGGAAAGCGCGGACCGCGTGTTGTTCCGCCAGTGGGATGTCTTCCCGCATGACGAATGGCGCAGCGACTGGCTGCCGATTGCCGCCGAAACGGTGGAATGGCTGGCGCTGCAGGGCGTCCGGCTGGTCGGGACCGATGCGCCCAGCGTCGATCCGCAGGACAGCAAGGTGATGGCGGCGCACAAGGCGGTGCTCGAACACGATATGCGTATTCTCGAAGGGCTGGTGCTCGACGATGTGCCGGAAGGGCGGTACGAGATGATCGCTCTGCCGATCAAGGTTGGCGGCGGCGATGCCGGGCTGTGCCGCGCGATATTGCGCGAACTGGCATAAGGCCGGTTACGCTTCCAGCTCGATATCCCAATAGAGCCAGTCCCGCCATGTCTCGTGGAGATAGTTGGGCGGGAACATCTTGCCATGCTGTTGCAGTTGCCAGTGGGTCGGCCGGATCGGCTCGTTATACAGCGTCATGCCCGCCTGTTTCGGGGTGCGGCCCCCCTTCTTCATGTTGCAGGGCGCGCACGCGGTGGCGATGTTTTCCCACGTCGTCTTGCCGCCCAGCCGCCGGGGCAGGACATGGTCGAAAGTCAGATGCTGCATCGACCCGCAGAACTGGCAGGAAAACCGATCGCGCAGGAACAGGTTGAAGCGGGTGAAGGCCGGAAATTCGGACGGCTTCACATATTGCTTCAGCGCGATAACGCTGGGGATCTTCATGTCGAGATTGGGCGAATGCACCTCGCGGTCGTAGCTCGCGATGACATCCACCCGGTCGAGGAAAATCGCCTTGATCGCGGTCTGCCAGGGCCACAGGCTCAGCGGGTAATAAGACAGCGGCGTGTAATCCGCGTTCAGCACCAGCGAAGGGCAGGCCTCCAGCTTGCGTGCCGGATCATCCTCCGCACTGCGAAATCGCGCAGCCCTTTCCAGCAATTCGGCCTTGAACACGTTCGCGCCCTCCCCGATGCAATGTCGAGAATGCACTTGCGAAGAAAAGCGTCAACCCTGTTACAGACAGGCTATCCACAAACTTATCCCATGAGCAGCGCCCCGTGATCGTTACCCGTTTCGCCCCTTCGCCCAACGGCCCGCTGCATCTGGGGCATGCGTTTTCGGCCATCGTGGCGCACGATCTGGCGCGGCAGGGGGGTGGGCGGTTCCTGCTGCGGATAGAGGATATCGACGGCCCGCGCTCGCGCCCCGAACTGGCGGACGAATTCCGCCGCGATCTGGAATGGCTGGGGCTGGAGTGGGATGAGGTTCCCGCGCAGTCGACGCGGCTGGAAAGTTACGAGCAGGTAGCGGCGCGGCTGGTTCATGACGGGCTGTTGTTCCCCTGCACCTGCACCCGGGCAGAGATCGACAATGCCCGACCGCGCATGGGGCCGGACGGCGCGATTTATCCCGGCACATGCAAGGGGCGGTTGCTCGACCCGCACAAGCCCGCCGCGTTGCGGCTGGACATGGACGCCGCGCTGGCGCGGGCGGGCAAGCTGGGCTGGACGGACGAGCTGGCAGGCGATCAGCCTTGCGATCCGCGCGAATTCGGCGATGTCGTGCTGGTGCGCAAGGATGTGCCCGCCAGCTATCACCTCGCCGCAACGCTGGACGATGCGGCGGATGGCGTCACCCTGGTGACGCGCGGGCGCGACCTGTTTCACGCAACCCATATCCACCGGCTGTTGCAGCACATCCTCGGCCTGCCTGTGCCGCGCTGGCATCATCATCCGATCCTGCTCGATGCCGAGGGCAAGAAGCTCGCCAAATCGCGCCGCTCCGGCGAACTCGGCCATGGCCTTGCCGAGCGGCGGGAGGCCGGAGAAGACGGTAAGGTGCTTGCAGAGCAACTGCGCTTGCAGAGTTTTCCATTTGGTATTTTGCTGTCGGAGCCTTAGATTGCGGGCATGACGACATTCCTTGCAATCGTACTCGTTATCCTGTGCGTTTTCGTGCTGGTTTCCCTCGTTCGAGGCATCATCGCCTTCCTGCAAACGACCAAGATCGACCTTGAAAGCGGCGAGGCGGAAACGGTCACCGAAATGCAGCTGATGCAGAACAAGATGATGTTCAGCCGCATCAAGTTTCAGGCACTCGCCATCATCGTGGTCGCGGTTCTGCTCGCCATCGCGCAGTAAGATCGGCCCGGTAAAATTGGTCAAGCTCAACAAGATCTACACACGCACCGGCGATGACGGGACGACCGGCCTCGTCGATGGTTCGCGCACCGAAAAGCACTCGCTCCGCATCGAAGCGGTCGGCGCGGTGGACGAGGCGAACAGCGCGGTCGGTTTCGCGATCGTCGCGCTGGCCGACACCGATTGCGCTGACGATCTGACCCGCATCCAGAACGACCTGTTCGATCTGGGCGCGGACATCGCCACCCCCGCCGCAGATGGGGGTGACGATTTCGCCCCATCCGAAATGGTCCTGCGGATCGTGGTCTCGCAGGTCGCCTGGCTTGAGGGCGCGATCGACCGTGCGAACGACCGGCTCGAACCGCTGACCAGCTTCGTGCTGCCCGGCGGCAGCGAAGGCGCGGCGCGCCTGCACCTTGCGCGGGCGAGCGCGCGCAAGGCGGAACGCGCGATGACCGCGCTTGCCGGGGCGCAGGCCTGCAATCCTCAGGCGCTCGCTTACATCAATCGCCTGTCCGATTACCTGTTTGTCGCCGCCCGCCTCGCCAATGATGGCGGCCGGGCGGACGTAAAGTGGGTTCCAGGCGCCAACCGCTAGCCAGCGGTCCCAAGCCTCGCTAACAGGCGCACTTTGCTGCACCTGCGAAGGAATACGACATGACGAAGACGGTGGCCGTGATCGGCGCTGGCCAGATGGGCTCGGGGATCGCACAGACAATCGCCGCGCATGGCGACAATGTGCTGCTGGCCGATATCGACCTGGCCACGGCGGAAAGGTCGGTTGCCGGTATCGACAAGGCGCTGGGCAAGCTGGTGGGGCGCGGCAAGCTGGAAATCGCCGATGCCGAAGCCACCCTGTCGCGCATCACCCCGGTGGGTGACTATGACCGTTTCGCCGAAGCCGCGCTGATTATCGAAGCCGCGACCGAGAAAGAGGCGATCAAGCAGGCGATCTTCGAAAAGGCGGGCAAGGTGCTGGCGGACGATGCGATCATGGCATCGAACACCAGTTCGATCCCGATCACCCGCATGGCGAATTACTCGCCCGATCCGGCGCGTTTTATCGGCCTGCATTTCTTCAACCCGGTCCCTGTGATGCAGCTGATCGAGGTCATTCCCGGCCTCGCCACCAGCAACAGCACGACCGAGACGACCTGCGAATTTGCGCGGGGCCTCGGCAAGGAAGTCGTGCTGAGCCAGGATGAGCCCGGCTTTGTCGTCAACCGCATCCTCTTGCCGATGATCAACGAGGCAGTGTTCGTGCTGGGCCAGTCGACGGCAGGGATCGAGGATATCGACAAGGGCGCGCGTCTCGGCCTCAATCATCCGATGGGGCCGTTGCAACTGGCCGATTTCGTGGGCCTCGATACGTGTCTCGACATCCTGATGGTGCTGTACAAGACCACCCGCGACACCAAATATCGCCCCGCGCCGCTGCTGGTGAAATATGTCGAAGCCGGCTGGCTCGGCCGCAAGACCGGGCGCGGTTTCTACGATTATTCGGGCGATACCCCCACGCCCACGCGGTAAGGTTGCGGAACCGGGGCGGGGGGCTGCCCGTTTCTCCTGTCAAAAGGAGATACCAAAATGAGCACCCCCCAAGGCCTCGCGCCCGAAACCCATAATGACGAACAGGATGACAGCCGCAGTCAGGCGCAAACCGTGTCGGAGCAGGCGCAGAAGCTGACGCCCAATACCGACGCGCCGACCGAAAGTACGAAGAGCGACAATTCCTCCGGCCTGATGGGCGATTCCACGCAGGACACCGTCGATCATATGCGCGACATGGAAAGCTCGGGTCGGATCGATATGGACGCCTACAATGGCGAGCCGAACCACGACGACAATGTCGACAAATACGGCAAGGACAAGAAGCCCGATGGGCTGCGCGGCGACGGAACCTGATAGAACGCCTGTGCCCGGGCGTGAAACCGGCTCATGCCTGGGCGAGGTTGCCGTCGTTCAAAATCCATAATCCCGCCGTCAGGATTAGTGCCCCGGCAGCGATAGCATAGGCGAGCGCACGAAAGTTCGGCGTCGAAATGCTCTCGAACTTGTGCGCTTCGAGCTTTTCGAGTGTGTGGCATGCCCGGCGCTGCGCGGTGATGGCCAGCCAGCCGCCTGCAAGGATGAACATGGTGGCGATGGCCTTGGCCAGCCACGGCGGATCGAACGCGCCGAACACAGCCTTGAACCCCAATCCGATGCCGATGGCCGCAAATGCGGTGCGCATCCACCCGGCAAAGGTCCGCTCCATCGCCATGATGTTGCGGTCTTCGGCAAGGTCGGTGCGCTCTTCGGCGAGGTCGTTGCTGTCGGCCATGGTCTCTCCTTCGCACCGGCCGAGACCCTGTGGGCTGCCAGCGTGTCCTAGCCCTCGTTCTGCATATCGCGCTTCAATGTGTAAAGTATTTCAAGGGCCTCGCGCGGTGTGAGAGCATCCACATCGAGTTCTTCCAACCGTTCGCGCACCGGATCGCGTGGAGCGCTGGGCTCGGCCTGCGCGCTTGCGGCGAACAGCGGCAAATCGCCCAGTCCCGCCGCAAGTCCGCCGGTTTCCGACCGCGCCTTTTCCAGCTTGTCGAGCACCGCCTTCGCCCGCGCGACCACGGTTTGCGGAACCCCGGCGAGCTTGGCCACGGCCAGGCCATAGCTGCGGTCGGCCGATCCCCTGGCGAGCTCGTGCAGCAGCACCAGCTCGCCCTTCCATTCGCGCGCGCGGACATGATGCAGGCTTAGCGCGTCGCAGGTATCGGCCAGCCGCGACAGCTCGTGGTAATGGGTGGCGAACAGGCAGCGACAGCGCAGCTGTTCGTGCACCGCCTCCACCACCGACCAGGCAAGCGCCATCCCGTCATATGTCGACGTGCCGCGCCCGACCTCGTCGAGGATCACGAAGGATCGCTCGCTCGCCTGACTGAGGATTGCGGCGGTTTCCACCATCTCGACCATGAAGGTCGAACGGCCCCGCGCCAGATTGTCGCTCGCGCCCACGCGGCTGAACAGGCGGTCGGCAATGCCGATGGTGGCCGTCGACGCCGGAACGAAACTGCCCGCCTGCGCCAACAGAACGATCAGCGCATTCTGGCGCAGGAAAGTCGATTTACCGCCCATGTTCGGGCCACCGATCAGCCACAGCCGGTCGCTGTCGCTGAGTGCGCAGTCATTGGCAACGAAGCGGTCGCCCGCTCGCGCCAACGCGCTTTCCACCACCGGGTGACGTCCGCCGACGATCTCCAGGCAAGGATCCTCGGATATCTCCGGCTTGCACCAGTCACCCTCGGCGGCGCGTTCTGCCAGCGCCGCGGCGACATCGATCCGCGCCAACGCCGCTGCGGTTGCCGCAATGGGCTCACGCGCGGCCACGACTGTGCCGATCAGTTCCTCGAAATGAGCCTCTTCGGCGGCGACGGCGCGCGCACCGGCCTCGGCAATCCGCGTCGCTTCCTCGTGCAGCGAGATCGAGTTGAACCGCACCGCGCCGGCCATCGTCTGGCGATGGGTGAAGCCGCTGTCGGGGGCCATCAGCTTGTCGCCATGTTTGGCGGGCACTTCAATGAAATAGCCCAGCACCTTGTTGTGCTTGATCTTGAGCGAAGGTGTGCCGGTTTCATCGCGATATTTGGCTTCGAGCGCGGCGATGGCGCGGCGGGCATTCCCGCTCGTTTCGCGCAGATCGTCCAGCGCGTGGTCATACCCCTGCGCGATGAAACCGCCCTGCGCACGCTCGGTTGGCGGTGCGGGGACCAACGCCCGGTCGAGCAGATCGGTCAGCGCGCCATGCCCGCCCAGTGCCGCATTCATCCGCGCGACGATCTCGGGCAGATCCGCGCTCGCCTCCAGCATGGTGCGCAAGGCGAGCGCTTCGACCAGCCCGTCGCGGATCTGGCCGAGATCGCGCGGGCTGCCGCGCCCGGCAACGATACGCCCCAGCGCACGGCCGATATCGGGAATGCCGCGCAGCTTGGCCCGCGTGTCGGCGCGCAGCAGCGGGTCCGCGTGAAAGTGTCGCACGCCTGCCAGACGCGCCTCGATCGCTGTCCGATCCGCCAGCGGTGCGGCAAGATCTTCGGCCAGCTGGCGCGACCCGGCCCCGGTGGAACAGCGGTCTATCGTGGCAAGCAGGCTACCTGCACGTCCGCCCTGCTGACTTTCGAGAATTTCCAGGCTCACCCGCGTGGCCGCATCCATCGCCAGATGCGCATCCGAACGCCGTGCGACGGGCGGCAGGAGGAAGGGCAATGTCCCGCGCCCGGCATGGTCGAGATAGGCGATCAGCCCGCCTGCCGCCGCCAGCATGGGCCGCGAAAAATCGCCCAGCCCGTCCAGCGTTGCAACGCCGTGAATATCCTTGAGCCGCGCCTCGCCATCTTCGGAGCGGAAGGTGGCGCGCGGCCGGGCAATGGCATCGCCGGGCGTCTCGGCCCAATCGTCGGGCACGACGATCTCGCTCGCGCCCATCCGCGCCAGCGCCGCATCCACGCGGTCCGGCGGGCATTCTTCCAGCTCCATCCGGCCGGTGGAGATGTCGCAGGCGGCAATGCCCACCGCCTCGCGCAAGGGAGCGAGCGCGACCAGCCGGTTGGAGGATCGCGGATCGAGCAGCGCCTCTTCCGTCAGCGTGCCGGCGGTGACGAAACGCACGATGTCGCGGCCCACCAGCGCCTTGGACACGGGCTTGCCTTCGCGTTTGGCGCGTTCCTTCGCCTCGTCCGGGGTTTCGGTCTGTTCGGCAATCGCAACGCGGCATCCGGCCTTGATAAGCCGCGCGAGATAGCCTTCCGCCGAATGCACCGGCACGCCGCACATCGGCACGGCTTCGCCGTCATGTTCGCCGCGGCTGGTCAGCGCGATGTCGAGCACGCCTGCCGCGGTTCGGGCATCGTCGAAGAACAGCTCGAAGAAGTCGCCCATGCGATAAAACAGCAAAGCATCGCCCGCCTCGGCCTTCAGGGCGAGATATTGCTGCATCATGGGGGTGGGTGTGGCGGCCATCTACGCCGAGTGCCAATCCTGCATCGATTCGGGCAAGCGCATGCGCGCGCCTTTCCCCTATCGCTTCACTGTCCGGCACGTTAGGGCGTGGCCAACAGCAAGGGATGCGTCGATGGCCGAAGACAAAAGCAAGGGTTTTACTGCGCGCGAAGCGCTTTTCTATCACGAGACGATCCGTCCCGGTAAGATAGAGATCATCGCCTCCAAGCCGATGGCGACGCAGCGCGATCTGAGCCTTGCTTATTCTCCTGGTGTTGCCGCCCCGGTGGAAGCGATTGCCGAAGATCCCGCCAATGCCGCGAAATACACCGCGCGTTCCAACCTCGTCGCCGTTATCTCCAACGGCACGGCCATCCTTGGCCTGGGCAATCTCGGCGCGCTGGCCTCCAAGCCGGTGATGGAAGGCAAGGCGGTGCTGTTCAAGCGCTTCGCCGACGTGGATTCGATCGACATCGAACTCGCCACCGAAGATCCCGATGCCTTCATCGAAGCGGTTGCGCTGATGGAGCCGAGCTTCGGCGGCATCAATCTGGAAGATATCCGCGCGCCGGAATGCTTCATCATCGAGCAGGCCCTGCGCGAGCGGATGAATATCCCGGTGATGCATGACGATCAGCACGGCACGGCGATCATCGCTGCGGCGGGCCTCATCAATGCCTGCCATCTGACGGGCCGCGACCTGAAGAATGTGAAGATGGTGGTGAACGGGGCGGGCGCATCGGCGCTGGCCTGCACGGCGCTCATCAAATCGGTCGGCGTGCCGCATGAAAACGTCATCGTGTGCGACCGTTCCGGCCCGATCTATCCCGGTCGCGAAGATGTGGACCAGTGGAAGAGCGCGCATGCCGTCGACACCGACGCGCGCACGCTGGAAGAGGCGCTGCAGGGCGCGGACATCTTCCTCGGCCTGTCGGCTGCAGGGGCGCTCAAGCCCGAATGGGTGGAGAATATGGCGGACAAGCCGATCATCTTCGCCATGGCCAATCCCGTGCCCGAAATCATGCCGGATGATGCGAAGAAGGTCCGCCCCGATGCGATCATCGCCACCGGGCGCAGCGATTTTCCCAACCAGGTCAACAATGTCCTGGGTTTTCCTTTCATCTTCCGCGGCGCGCTGGATGTGCAGGCAACCACGATCAACGAGGAAATGAAGGTTGCCGCAGCGCATGCCATCGCGCGGCTGGCGCGCGAACGCGTGCCGGAGGAGGTCGCGGCGGCCTATGGTGTGACGCACCAGTTCGGCGAGGATTACATCATCCCTGCGCCGTTCGATCCGCGTCTGATGGAAGTCGTGTCTTCCGCCGTTGCCAAGGCGGCGATGGATTCCGGCGTGGCGCTGGCTCCGATCGACGATCTCGAAGCATATGCCCACCAGCTCAAGGCGCGGCTCAACCCGACAACCGCGGCGCTCACCAATATCTATGCATTGGCCAAGGCCAATCCGCGCCGCATGGTCTTTGCCGAAGCGGAAGAGGATGTGGCGCTGCGTGCCGCCATCCAGTTCCGCGATTTCGGCTATGGCGAACCGATCCTGGTCGGCCGCACCGAAAAGGTGCGCGAGAAGCTGGTCGAACTGGCGGTGGACGATCCCGACGACTGGATCATCGAGAATTCCAAGGTGTCGGACAAGGTCCCGGCCATGGTCGACTATCTCTACAAACGCCTGCAACGCCGCGGCTACACCGAGCGCGATGTGGCCCGGATGGTCAATCAGGAACGCAATGTCTTCGCCGCGCTGCTGGTCGCGCTCGGCCATGGCGACGGGATGATCACGGGCCTGACGCGCACCTTCTCGCAGACCGCGCGCGAGATCGGCCGTGTGCTCGACCAGGCGCCCGGAGCCGTGCCGTTCGGCATCCATTTGATGATCGGCAAGAACCACACCACCTTTCTTGCCGACACCACGATCAACGAGCGCCCGAGCGCCGAACAGCTGGCGCATATCGCGCGGGAAACCGCCGCGGTCGCGCGCCGCATGGGCCATGAACCGCGCGTCGCCTTCCTGTCCTATTCGACCTTCGGCAATCCGTCGGGCCAGTGGCTCGACAATATCCGCGATGCGGTGGCGATCCTCGATGCGGAAGATCCCGGCTTCGAGTATGAAGGCGAAATGGCGCCCGACGCCGCGCTCAATCCGGCGGTGATGAAGCTCTATCCCTTCAGCCGTCTGTCGGGGCCGGCCAATGTTCTCATCATGCCCGGCCTGCAATCGGCCAACCTGTCGGCCAAGCTGCTGCGCGAACTGGCGGGCAATGCCACGATCGGCCCGATGCTGATCGGCATGGAAAAGCCCGTCCAGATCGCCCCGATGACCGCGATTGCGCCCGACGTGCTGACACTGGCGGTGCTGGCGAGCGCGGGAGTTGTGGGCTGAGGTCGGTTCACCGGATCAAGGGGGCAGGGATGCCTTCGATCCGAACTCTCAGCCTTTCGGGGCGAGCAGGATGTGAAGGCGGTCCGATGATATGAGTTCGGTGTGGAGGATGTCTTCGCGGGCATCCATCCGTGCCTTGTCGAACCTGGCCGGATCGCGCAGCTGCACGACCATTCGCCCTGGCGCGAAGTGGTTTGCGACGATGTTCTCCTGCCCGCCAAGCGCGGGTGCGAGATCCGAGATGTCGGCGGTTGCAGCAGGCGCGTCTGCGTTGCTTGTGCGCTGACCGGAGACGGAGGCAAAATCGCTTGCCGCCTGCAACTCGCCTGCCAGCAATTCCGCCGTTGGGCCCACAATTACCTGCATGGTGTTCGCGGTGGGGCGGATGATCCCGCGCGCGCCGAGCATCTTCAACCGGGCTTCATCCACCGCCTGATTGTCTTTCAGGACAAGCCGCAGCCGTGTGGTGCAGGCTCCCAATTGCTCGATATTGGCCTGCCCGCCCAGCGCGCTGAGCCAGGCGTCGCTTTTGTCGCCCGGCTGTGCGTAGGCGTTCCCCACTTCAACAGGCTCGTCCTTTTCCCGGCCGGGCGTGGCGAGGTTGAAGCGCCGGATCACAAAGCTGAAAGAGGCGTAATAGATCGCGAAATAGGCGATGCCTACCGGCAGCAGCAGCAGCGGATTGGTGGCGATGCCATAATTCAGCAGATAGTCGATCAGCCCGGCGGAAAAGCCGAAGCCGAGCTTCACATTGAGCAGGTCCATGACCACCATAGACACGCCGGTCAGAACGGCATGGACCAGAAACAGGATCGGGGCGAGGAAGATGAACGTGAACTCAATCGGCTCGGTAATGCCGGTCAGCGCGGAGGTGAGCGCCATCGAGAGGTAAAGCCCGCCCACGGCTTTGCGGCGTTCCGGCGGCGCGGCGCGATACATCGCAAGGCACGCGGCGGGCATGCCGAACATCATCACCGGGAAGAAACCGGCCATGAATGCGCCGGCCTCTGGATCGCCGGCAAAGAAGCGCCGCAGATCGCCCGTCGCGCCTTCGAAATCGCCGACCACGAACCATGCCACATTGTTGAGGATATGGTGCAGGCCAGTCACGATCAGCAGGCGGTTGAGCAAGCCGTAAACGAACAGGCCGAACTCGCCCGCGCCGACGATCGCGCGGCTGCCGCCGTCAATGCCGCTTTCCGCGATGTGCCAGAACTCGCCGCAAAGAAAGCCGATCACCAGCGCCCCGGCCCCTGCAGCGATCGGCACGAAACGGCGCCCACCGAAAAAGGCGAGGAAATCGGGCAGTTTGATCGTGGCGTAACGGTTGAACAAGAGTCCGGACATGATGCCGCAAAGAATGCCGAGCGGAACGCCCAGCTTGGCCACCGCCGCCGTGCGATAATCCGCCAGCGCACGCGCGGCGGCCTCTTCGCCCAGCCCGGCGAGAATGCTCGCGGGCGCTTCGATCAGCGCCTGCGCGCTGTGCGTTGCGACCAGATATGCCACCAGTCCCGCAAGCCCGGCAGCCCCGTGATTGTCCCGTGCAAAACCGATCGCAACGCCAAGCGCGAAGATCAGCCCGAGATTGGCGAAGATCGCATTGCCGGCTGCCGAAACGAACGCAATGTCGAGCAGGTCCGGCTGGCCGAGGCGCAACAGGATACCGGCGACGGGGAGCACTGCAATCGGCAGCATGAGTGACCGACCGAGCTGCTGGATGGAGGCAAAGGCGCGTTGTCGCATGGTTTATTCCTGCCCTCCGGCGATGAGCGCCTCGTTTGCGGCAGCCCGCGCTGCGGCCGGTGAGGCCTGGGCTATCGCTGCCCGCGCGGCGGCGCGGCATTGATCGAGCGTGAGGCCGCGCAGCTGGCGCTTGATCTCCGGGATGCGCGCCGCGCTGACCGAGAGTTCGGTGGCGCCAAGGCCCACGAGGACGGGCGCGGCAGTGGCATCGCCTGCTGCATTCCCGCACACTCCGAGGTCGCACCGGGCCGCACTGGCAGCTTCACCGGTCATCGCGATAAGCCGCAGCACCGCCGGGTGCATCGGATCGAGCAGCGCGGCGAGCTCTGGATTGGTGCGGTCCATTGCCAGAGTGTATTGGGTGAGATCGTTGGTTCCCACGGACAGGAAGTCGAGCTGTCCCACCAGATCGGCGGCCAGCAGGGCGCAGGCAGGCGTCTCCACCATCGCGCCGAGTTTGACGGGAGCCAGATGCCCAAGCTCTCGGGCAACCGCATCGGCCACTTTGCGCAGCGATGCGATCTCGTCCTGAGAAGTGACCATCGGGGCCATGATATGACAGGTCCGCTCGCCCGCCGCGCCGATGATGGCTCTCAGCTGGGTTTCGAGCAGCTCGGGATAGCGCTCGCTGATGCGTACCCCGCGCACGCCGAGCGCCGGATTGTCCTCTGCGTCGAGCGGGAGATAGGGGGCCGGCTTGTCCGCCCCGATGTCGAGCGTGCGGATAATGACCGGCTTGCCATCGAAGCGATCCATGATCGTGCGATATATGTCTGCCTGCTCGCCTTCGCCCGGAGGGGTGGGGCGGTCGAGGAACAGGAATTCGGTGCGCAGCAGACCCGAACCTTCCGCGCCCAGCGAAACCGCTTCTTCGGCATCGGCCAGGCTGCCGAGATTGGCGAACACCTCGATCCGCTCGCCGCTGGCCAGGAATGTGTCGCGATGCGCCTCGGCCAGCGCCTCGGCATAAGTGGCTGCTCTGCGTTCGACGCGCCGGGCGATCTCGTCACGCTCATGGTCTTCAAGCCGGTGACGCAAGTTGCCGCCATCGCCATCGAGATGGACTGCGTCCCCCTCTTCGACCGCGCACAGCGGCTTGCCGAGTGCCACGACCATCGGAATGCCCGCCGACGCCGCAAGAATGGCGAGGTGCGAGGTGGCCCCGCCGGACATCGTCGCAATTCCTGCAATCCCTGCGCGGGCGAGCGGGGCGAGGTCCGATGGGTAAAGGTCGCTGGCAATGACGATGGAGCCTTGCGGCGCGGACAGATCGGCCTTGCTGCCGATGAGAATGCGCAGCAGCTGTTGTTCGAGATCGGCGAAATCGTCCGCCCTTTCGGCCAGCCGGGCATCCGGCAGCGCGCGCAACGATGCGGCCTCTGCCGACATAACGGACTGCCACGCGGTTGCCGCGCTTTTGCCGCCCTCGATCTGCTGTGTGACCGAATCCAGCAGCGCCGGATCGCCGAGAATGGCGAGATGCGCAGCGCGCACGCCCGATGCGGCATCGTCACTATCGCCGCCCTCGCCATCGCTATTGCCGAGATCGGCGCAAAGCTGCGCCAGCGCGCTTTCGAGTCGCGCCTTTTCTGCCTCCGCGCCTTGCGATGCTTCGCTGATATCGAGCCGCGCGCGGGTGAGATAATAGGCCGGGCCAAGCGCCTCACCCGGAGCCGCAGCAACGCCCGGTATGAGGTTTGGCTCGCTTGCAGCCCTGGTGACCGGCGCGCGCTTGAGCAGGGTCTGCCTGGTAGCCGTGGCGTCGGACGATGGCACAGGCGCGATCTCGTCGCCCGCACCCGATGCGATGAGGTCCACCATTGCGGCCAGCGCCTGTGCGGCGTCGGAGCCGCCGGTCTCGACCTGCAGGCTCGCGCCGTGCTCCGCGCCCAACTTCATCAGTTCCGTCACGCTCCGCGCATCGGCCGAGTTCGCGCCGCAGCGGATCAGTACCGGGCCTTCCCAGCGGGCCGCTTCTGCCGCGATGGCCGCGGAGGGCCGTGCATGCAGGCCGTGGGGCAGGGGCAGAGCGATGGTCCGGGAGCAGGTTGTCGCTCCGCCTTGAGCAGTCGGTTTTTCGCCGTCCTCGCTCTGGTGGAGTTCGAACAGCGGAGTGCCTGCGTCGATCAGGCCGGATGGCGGAGGGAGGACGGCAAGGGCATGCCCGGCCGCTTCGATAAGCACAACCGGCGTGCTCAGGCTCTTGCCGGCGGCCACGACAGCCTCCAGATCGACCGTTAGCAGCGTGTCGCCCGGGCCGACCTGCTGCCCTTCCTCGACCATGACGGTGAACGGCCTACCGTCGAGCGTGACCGTATCGATCCCGCAATGGATGAGCAGCCTTGCGCCGCCCTGAGTCTCGATGGTCACCGCGTGAAGCGAAGAGGCGATGGATACCACCCTGCCGGAGCAGGGCGAGACGATCGATTCGTCCAGCAACTCGATGGTGACGCCAGGGCCCAGCGCTCCTGCGGCGAAGGCGGGATCGGGGGCGTCCTCAAGCGGCAGCAACCAGCCGCGTGCCGGAGCAATGATGGTCAGCGTCTGGGATGTGCCTTGCCGGGCCATAGCGGTCATGCGCCTCCAACAGAGCCGGGATGCAGTGGCATCGTGAAGCGGAGATCCCGCAGGCGATGAAACCTGCGGGATGTCCAGTCTGTCGTCAATATTCGAAGCGGGCGCCGAAGAAGAAGTAGCGTCCGTTGTCGTAAATCGCGCGGGGGCGGAATTCTGCCCCGGCGAACTGGACGATCTTCTCGTTGGTCAGGTTGACCGCGTCGAAGGTGACCGAGAACCGGTCGGTGGCGCGGAAGTCCAATGAAGCGTCGAGCGATCCGAAGGCCTTCTGATTGAGCGGCGAGGCACGATCATTGGTGATGAAGAAGGTGTCGCGCCAGTTATAGCTCAGCTGGGCGCTGAGGCGATCGTCCTCGTAATAGCCGCCGACCTGGAAGGCATGCTTCGAATTACCCGGAACCGGCTCGCCGACATCCGTCCTCGCATCCGAATAGCTGTAATTGGCGTTGATGCCGAAATTGCCGAAGATCGGCGTCTGCGCGATCAGTTCCAGGCCCTTGATCTCGGCCGAACCGCCATTGGCGCGCCGGTTGATGGCGAATTGGCAGTCATAGAGGTCGGGATTGGTGGAGCCGGGCGTACTGGTGCAGCGCGAGAGATCCGGGGAGGAGGTTTCGACCGAGAACACCTGATTGGAAATCCGATCGATGACGAAGTTGGATACGTCCTTATAGTACAGTGCGATGGCGAAAAGCCCGTCATTCGGCGTATAGTATTCGAGCGACAGGTCGAACTGGTTCGCACGGTAGGGCTTCACGTCGGCACTGCCGCCCGATCCGGTGAGAGCACCGGGGTTGAGCGAGACACGCGGTGCGATATCGGTGAAGTCCGGGCGGGTGATCGTGCGTGCCGCGGCGGCGCGAAGGATCACATTTTCGGTCAGGTCGAAAGACAGGTTCATGCTCGGCAGGATATCGGTGTAGCTGCGCTTCTCCGTGACCGGCAGGAAATCGCCGAAGGCATTGGTGACCTGGCCGGGGCCTTCCGCGTTCTGGATGAAACCGCTCGAAGTCTGGTCCGTGCGCACGACCCGCACGCCGACGTTTCCGCGCCAGTCGGTGCTGTCGAACTTGCCCATGACATAACCGCCATAGGTCTTCTCGCCCACCGAGAAGATCTCCGAATAGAGCGGAATGCGATCGGTCGAGGCCGGAAAAGCGGCGATCTGATCGCGGATCAGCTTGGGGTCCGGGAAGAAAAAGCGTGTCAGCGAACCCGGTGCGGCGATGTTTTTCGCATAATCGCTTGGCGTCAGGCCCGTGCCGAAGGAGGCCGCCGTGCATACGCCGCCGCAGCCACTGTTGCGGAAGGGCAGGAAATATCCGCCATAGGTCGTCGCCTGAAAATCGGTGCTGCGATTGTGATCGGTGTATTTGAGGCCAACCTTGATCGCTTCGAGTGCGCCCAGATCGACGTCCTGTTCGATATCGAAATAGCCGAAGAACTCGTCGTCGTCATTGCCGATCGAGTGATTGGCGGAGAATTCGAAGGCAAGGTCGCTCGGTTGAGTCGGATCTACGCTTGCGAAGGACACCACCGGCGCCTTGCCCGTCAGGTCGAAGCTGAAATCGCTCTGACCGAGGAATTCGACGAAGGGCTGGCGCACCGTGTCGCCGTCAGCTTTGGTGTAGCCGAGCTTGCCGCTGATGGTCAGGCCGCTATCGCTTTCATAGGAGAAATTGCCAGTGATATACTGGCTTTCGCTGAAGGCTTCACGGTCGAAAATATCGTAGACTTGGCCGAAGCCGCCCGCAGCAGCGACCCCGCTGATCGTGCCTGCGACAACCGTGTCGCCCTGGGTCTGCACATTCGAAAGAGTTGCTCCGCCGCCCAATCCGGCGCGGGAGGGCCAGGCGAGATAGTTGTAATTTGTGTTGTTGGCGTTGAATCGGGTCCATAAACCGCTGATGCCGAATTCCAGATTGTCGGTTGGGCGGAACTGCACCTCGATATTGCCGCCGTAGCGCTCACGCTCCTGCATGAACAGCGCGGAGCCGATCAACGTAGGAATCTGCCGTCCTTGGCCCGTTGGGTCGAGGCCGGGATCGTAACCGAGTACCTCGAAGCCGTCGCGGCGGATATTGCGTTTCTGATAGACGCCCGCAGCCAGAATCCCGAACGTACCGGCAGCGTTCGACCAGCTCAGCACGCCGGATACTTGCGGATCGAAGGAATCGGCCCGTTCGGTATAGGCTCCTTCGACAGCCACGGCCGCCACGAAGGGATCGATGTCGAGCGGTTTGCGGGTCAGCACATTGACCGTGCCGCCGATGCCGCCTTCTTCCATATCGGCCTTGGGGCTTTTATAGACCTGCAATTGACCGACGACGTCGGACGGCATGACGAGATAGTTGAAATTGCGGGTCGCGCTGAGCTGGTCGAGAGTAAACCAGTCAGCGGTGGCAACCGCATGACCGTTTATCAGCGTGCGGGTCTGATTGTAGTTCAGTCCTCGCAAAGAAACACGCTCGCCTTCGCCGAATTCACGGTTTGTCACAACGCCGGGCACGCGCTGGAGCGATTCGGCCACGTTGCGGTCGGGGAACTTGCCGATATCTTCGGCAGAGATGGCGTCGACAATCGCGTCCGCGTCGTGTTTGGTCTTGATCGCATCCGAAAGCGACGCCCGAATGCCAGTTACCACAATGGTATTGTCATCGGTATTGTCTGCACCGGTTTCGACATCAGCCTCCTGGGCGTGGGCAGTGCCGCCGCCCAGCGCTATCATCGAAACGCTCAAGCCAAGCATACAAACGATTTTTCTCATTTACGCCTCCCATTCATCCCGAATGCCATCCGTAATATGGATTGTGCAATTCAGGCCTCTGGGGAATCATGTAAATGAACATCATTGCCAAATGCAATACCAAACTATAACCAGTTGTTGTTTTCGTCATACTATTGCATTATTGGTATTATAGTGCTGCGGATATGGCGCGCGGGTTCCGGATCGGGAAGCCGCAGGAAACGGAGGGGGAATGACGGTGGATGTACTGGATCGATTCAAGGCCGAGTTCGATACCACTTCAGGCGGGCCACTTTACAAAAGGCTGACCCGTGTCCTGCGCGAATCGGTCGAATCGCATCTGCTTGATCCGGATGCACCGGTTCCATCCGAGCGCGATATTGCCGACCGACTCGGTATCTCGCGGGTCACCGTGCGCAAGGCGATCGAGGAAATGGTCGAGGAGGGGTTGCTCGTGCGCAAGCGCGGATCGGGCACTTTTGTTGCCGGTCGCGTGGAGAAAAGCTTCGCAACCCTGACATCCTTCACCGAAGATATGGCCGCGCGCGGGCGTTCGGTAAGCAGCAAGTGGCTGGTGCGCGAACGCGGGCTCGTGACCCCGGAGGAATCACTCAGCCTGTCGCTCAGTCCGGGTGCTGCGGTGTTCCGCTTCCATCGCATCCGCTTTGCCGATGAAGTCCCGATGGCGATCGAACTGTCGACCATCGTGGGCGACGCGCTGCCATCGCAAGACGCGGTGGAGGCATCGCTTTACGATGCACTGCGTATCCAGGGGCAAAACCCCCAACGCGCCTTGCAGCGTCTGCGCGCGGTTCTGTTTACGGATGAACAGGCCGAATTGCTTGGCGTCCCCGTCCATAGTGCGGGCCTGCAGATCGAGCGCATCGGTTACAATGCCGCCGGGCGCGCCGTCGAATGGACGCGGTCATATTATCGCGGCGATGCATACGATTTCGTTGCCGAACTCAATCTCTCGAAATGATTGGACGGACTCTTTGACCATGCGGGAAGACAGAACCCTGATGTATGCCGAGGCCGCATCGGCGGCCGATTGCATTCGGCGCCAGGCGAGCGAGGCTAAAGACGCCATCGAGGCCGCCGGTCACGCCTTGCGTGCACTGAGGCCCGGATTTTTGGCGACGATTGCGAGGGGAAGCTCGGACCACGCCGCGACTTATGGCAAATATGCCATCGAAACCGCCACGGGTGTGCCCGTCACATCCCATGCACCCTCGATCAGTTCGATATACCATGCCAATTCGACCATGCGCGGCGCGGCCTGCATTGCCATTTCCCAATCCGGGCGCAGCCCCGATCTGATCGCAGCGTTGAAAACGGCCCGTTCGGGCGGTGCACTGGCCATTGCCGTCGTCAACGATGTCGCCTCGCCGCTTGCCGATCATGCGGACCATGTGCTGCCCCTGTGCGCCTATCCCGAAAAGGCTGTCGCGGCGACCAAATCCTATCTGGCATCGCTCGCCATTGCCGCTCGTATCGTCGCGGCCTGGGCGCAGGATCGCTCGCTTGCGGACGCACTGGAACATCTGCCGCAAGCCATGTCGCAATCATGGGAAATGGACTGGAGCGATGCCGAAGCGGCGATCGTCCCTGCGCGCAGCCTCTATGTGATCGGGCGCGGAATGGGGCTTGGCGTCGCGCAGGAAGCGGCGCTGAAGTTCAAGGAAACCTGCCGCATTCACGCAGAGGCCTACAGCGCTGCCGAAGTCCTGCATGGCCCCGCAGCCGTGGTGCGCGAAGGATTCCCCGTGCTGGCTTTCGTGCAGGAGGACGAAAGCGCAGCCAGCGTGCGCGAAACCTGTGTCAGGCTCGCCGACATGGGCGCGCGGGTGTTTGTCGCCGGCGCCAGGGTGACGGGCTGCACCAGCCTTCCCACTCTGCCCTTCGATGCGCGGTTGCAGCCCATTTTGCACGCTCAAAGCTTCTACCGGCTGGTCAACCGCTGCGCGCTCGCGCTTGGCGAGAATCCGGATCAGCCGCCTCATTTGATGAAAGTGACCAAAACCACATGATGGAGCGTTACTTTACCGGCGCGAGAGTGCTTGTCGAAGGTGCGCTGGCCCCCGGGAAAGCCGTGGGGGTGGCCAATGGGCGTATCGTCGCGATTGTGCCCGATGCCGACATTCCCGAAGGCGCGGGGCGCGTCGACATGTCCGGCCAGATGCTGTTGCCCGGATTTGTCGATGTGCAGGTCAATGGCGGCGGAGGCCGTCTGTTCAACGCGGACCCCAGCGTCGATACCATCTGCGAGATTGCCGCAGCCCATGCGCGTTTCGGGACCACATCGCTGATGCCGACGCTCATCAGCGACGATCTGGACAAGGTCCGTCGCGCTATCCTCGCTGTCGATGAGGCGATCAAACAGGGCGTGCCCGGCATTGTCGGCATCCATCTCGAAGGGCCATTCCTCAGCACCGATCGCAAGGGCGTCCACGATGCGACCAAGTTCCGCGATTTCCTGCCGGAGCATGTGGAACTGATGTCCAGCCTCCAGCGGGGACGCACATTGGTGACGCTTTCGCCGGAGCGCGCCTCGCCCGACGTGATCGAGGCGCTGGTGGAGCGCGGAGTGGTGGTTTCGGCAGGTCACACCAATGCCGATTACGCGACCATGCAGGCGGCGCTCGACGCCGGGGTGACCGGCTTTACCCACCTGTTCAATGCCATGTCGCCGCTGACCAGCCGCGAGCCGGGCGTGGTGGGCGCTGCGCTGAAGGACGAGGCAAGCTGGTGTGGCATTATCGTCGATGGCCACCATGTTTCGCCCATCACCTTGCAGCTCGCGATGCGCTGCAAGCCCGCCGACAAGTTCATGCTGGTGACCGATGCGATGCCCTCTGTCGGGATGAGCGATGGTAGCTTTACCCTGCAGGGCCGCAAGATTGTCGTCAGCGATGGCATCTGCCGCGCCGAGGACGGGACGCTCGCGGGCTCCGACCTCGATATGGCGCGCGCCCTGCGCAACGCACTTGCGATGCTGGATGTAGATATCGCGACGGCCAGCGCGATGGCCTCTGCCAATCCGGCCGCCTTCATCGGCCTTGGCGATGACATCGGCACTCTGCGCGTCGGCGCGCGGGCCGATTTCGTCGCTCTCGATGACGCGCTGCACCTTCGTTCGACGTGGATCGCGGGAGAGAAAATCCATGAATAGAGCGCTTTCGATGGCCCTGGTCGCTGCCACCGCTTCCCTTTCCGCCTGCGCGACGCAGTCACTCGAGCAGGTATCGGCAGCATATGCGCAAGATGCCACCACCATCGGCGGGGCCCTGGATATCACCTATCGCGTGATCGCCAATCGGGGGGATGGGGGGTGCACGCTGCCCGGCAGTGACAAGCGGACCGAGGGTCCCTGTTACGAAGCCAGCATCGAGTTCGGCGCTGCCCGGCCAATCGACCTGGCGGGAACGCAGATCTATTTTAGCCAGGTCGAACTGATCGATCGGGTCGAAGCCGGAGGCCTGGCCCGGATCGAGCATGTAAATGGCGACCTCCACCGAATTTCCTTCGCACCCGATGCGCCCCGGATAGGCCCCGGCGAAACCCGCAGCCTGCGGTTCATTGTCAAAGGGCTGGGACTTGCCCGCGCCAAGTTCATGCCGAATTACTACGCAGTCGACAGGGATGGCGATATCGCGTCCATCGTTTCCACGAAGGAACGCGATGCCGAGGCGATGGGGCGCAAGGCCTTGCCGTTTCTCGCCCCGCTTCCTGCCAATCTCAAACGCGCAAGTCGCGACCTGACCCCGATCGAGACGGCGCAGGTAACCTTCCGCGAGAATGCGGGCGTGGCCCTTGACGCGCAGGCCATCGACAGCGGGATCATACCGCGCCCGCTGCAGGTGGAAAAGCCTGCAGGCGCAGAGCGTCTCGACCTGTCGCGCGGGTATCGACCGCATATGGATGGCGCGGACGAGGGGGCTTTCGCTGCTGCATTCGCGCGGTTGGCCGACCTTGGTTTCGCCAGGCAATCCGATGGCGTCGATCTGAAGATACGTATTTCCGCCTCGGCACAGATCCGACCGGAAGGATACCGCCTCGCAATAGGTTCCGATACGATTGGGATCGAAGCAGTCGACGAGGCCGGGGCCTTTTACGCCTTGCAGAGCCTTGCGGCGTTGATCGTGCCGGGACAGCGCGACCTGCCCGCGCTGGTCGTTGCCGACGCCCCTCGGTTTCCCTTTCGCGGCATGCATCTCGATATTGCGCGCAATTTCCACGGTCCGCAGACCATTCGCGCGCTGATCGATCAGATGGCGGCGTACAAGTTGAACAGGCTGCACCTTCATCTTGCCGATGACGAAGGGTGGCGTCTCGAAATCGCCGGGCTGCCGGAACTGACTGCGGTTGGTGCACGGCGTTGTCACGACCTTGCGGAAGACGAATGCCTGCTACCGCAGCTCGGGAGTGGACCGACGACGGACAATTCGGGCAGCGGTTTCCTGAGCGAAGCGGAATATATCGCCCTGCTGCGCTACGCCGACGAACGCCATGTGGAGATCATTCCCGCGCTCGACATGCCGGGCCATGCCCGTGCTGCCGTCAGGGCGATGGACGCGCGTTATCGCCGCATGATGGCCGAGGGCGCGGGCGAGGAAGAGGCAAGTCGCTATCTCCTCTCCGATCCAGACGACCGGACCGTTTACAGCAGCTTCCAGCACTATACCGACAACACCATCAATGTATGTCGCCCGTCGGCCTATCGGTTCGTTGGCCATGTGCTCGACCGCCTGATCGAGCTGCACAATCGGGCGGGCGTGCAGCTGGCGCGCTATCATATCGGGGCGGATGAAACCGCCGGGGCATGGTCGCAATCGCCGCTGTGCCAGGAATTTCTCGCCCGCGCGGATACGCCTGCGGATGCCGGGGCGCTTGGGCCCTATTTTGTCGCCCGGGTCGCGCGAATGGTGGAGGACCGCGGCGTTGTCGCCGGGGCATGGAGCGACGGGTTGTCGCATGCCGACCCGCAAGCATTGCCCGCCCAGGTCCAGTCCAATGTCTGGGGAACGCTGGCCGATGGCGGCGTGGCGACGGCACACGAACATGCGAACCGGGGCTGGGACGTGGTGCTGTCCTTTCCCGATGCGCTCTATTTCGATTTCCCACAGGCGGCGCACCCTGAGGAGGGAGGCTATTACTGGGCCGCGCGCCGCGTGCCAGCGCGCAAGTTGTTTTCGATGATGCCCGACAATCTGCCCCTACTGGCGGCCTATTGGAAGGATCGGGACGAGCAGCCTGTCACGATTGAGGCGCAGCCGTTGGACCCGGGGCGGGGTTTCGTCGGCATTCAGGGCCATATCTGGACCGAGACCGTCCGCGATGCCGAAACGCTGGGATACCAGATATTCCCCCGCATGTTCGCGCTTGCCGAGCGCGCGTGGCATCGTCCGGATTGGGAGATTGCGCGTACAGGGAATGAAGGTGCGGTGACATTCGGCGACCCGGTGGTCCCGCAGAATACGCTCGACACGATTCAGCAGGACTGGAACCGGTTCGCATCGATCCTTGTCGCAAAGGAATTGCCCAAACTCGAAGCAGCTGGCTGGAGCTACCGCCTGCCGGTCCCCGGCGCGCGGATCACGCAGGCTGGGCTGGAAATGAACACCGCCCTGCCGGGACTGGCGGTGGAATGTCGCAAGGGCGATGCTTGGGTCCCCGCTGCAAATTGCACGGGATCGCCGGGCGAAGGCGTGCAGTTGCGGACAACCAACCGAACGGGAACCCGCCACTCACGCAGCGTCGATGTCGAGTGATCGCGGGTCTGGACTGCCGCAGAAGAATGCGCCGGTTCCCCGGCTCTTGATCGATTAGCGCCGCCGGAACCGGAAATACCAGACTTCGTGGCCCATCTGGGTGCGGGCCTTGTTCTCATAACGGGTTTCGCACCAGCCGCCGGGGCGGTTTTCCCAGCTGTCCCGGCCTTCGGCGATCCATTCGAATTCATCGGTGAAGCGGCGCATGACCATCAGCGCATGGCGCAGATAGATCGGGTGATCCGTGCCGAAGCGAAATTCGCCGCCCGGCTTCAGCTTGTCGGCGATCAGCCGCACCGGGCCATCGTTCATCATCCGCCGCTTTGCATGCTTGTTCTTGGGCCAGGGGTCGGGATGCAGCAGGTAGAGCATGGTGAGCGCGCCGTCCGGCACGCGCCCCAGCACCTCCAGCGCGTCGCCCATATGCAGGCGGACATTGGCAAGGCGCTGGTCTTCCACATGGGTCAGCGCCTGTGCGACCCCGTTCAGGAACGGCTCGGCTCCGATAAACCCGTGATCGGGCAACAGATCGGCCCGGTGGGCCAGGTGCTCGCCCCCGCCAAAGCCGATTTCGAAATGCAGCGGTCGGTCATGGCCGAACAGCCGCTCGGCCGTGACGGGACCGTCTTCGGGGACGGCAATCTGCGGCAGGAGGTTGTCGACGAGGTTCTGCTGGCGCGCGCGCAGCGGCTTGCCCGAACTGCGTCCATACAGCCGGCCAAGGGTGGTGGGGTCGCCTTGCTTGAATGCGGTCATGGGCGCGCGCTTGCCGCGTGGCGCGCGCTTTGTCCAGCGGGGGCGCGGCGGTGGCAAGCGGCAAGGGGCAGGGCGGTTGCGGCTCCGGCGCGTTGGCTATAGTCGCGCGGCCCATGAATGCCCTGCTCGAAAATTATGCCGAACTCGCCCCCTGGCTCCAGTCGCTGATCGCGTTGGCCCTGCTCGCGCTGGCCGCGCTGGCCGTGAATTTCCTGCTCAAGCGGGTAATCCTGCGCGCTGCCGCGCCCATCCTCGATCGGCGCAGCCAGACGGCGGACAAGGCCGCCGCGCGCCTTGCCACTGCCGCGCCGCTCCTGCTCGTGTCGCAGGGAATAGAGGCGATCCCCAACCTGGCCGAAGCCGTGGTGGTCGTGGTCGGCAATGTCGCCAAGGCGTTGATCGTGCTGTCGGTGGCGATGGGGATCAGCGGCGCGCTCGATTATATCGAAGAGGTCTATCGACGCCGGCCCGAAGCGCGCAGCCGACCGATCAAGGGGTATCTCCAGGTCCTTAAGATCGTGATCTATTGCGGGGCCGCGATCGTGATGATCTCGGTCCTGATCGAACAGTCGCCCTTGCTGCTGCTGTCCGGCCTCGGCGCGATGGCGGCGGTGGTCATGCTGGTTTTCAAGGACACGATCCTCAGCCTGGTCGCCTCGGTCCAGCTGACCAGCAACGACATGCTGCGGGTGGGCGACTGGATCGAGATGCCGAGCATGAATGCCGACGGCGATGTGATCGATATCGCGCTGCACACGGTGAAGGTGCAGAATTTCGACAAGACCATCACGACGATCCCGACGCACAAGCTGATTTCGGACAGCTATCGCAACTGGCGCGGGATGAGCGACAGCGGCGGGCGGCGGATCAAGCGGGCGCTGTTCCTCGACCAGAATTCGGTCCGGTTCCTGGCCGAGGACGAGATCGATGGCTTGCGGCGGTTCCGCGTTCTCGATGGGCATATCGCGCGCAAGGAGAAAGAAATCGCAGAGTGGAATGCCAGCGAGCTATCGGGCGATTGCGACACCGTGAACGCGCGCCGGATGACGAATCTCGGCAGCTTCCGCGCCTATGTGATCGCTTATCTCCAAAACCATCCGCGCATTGCCGGTCAGGGCTTCACGTTGCTGGTGCGCCAGCTTGCACCGGGGCCGGACGGGCTGCCGCTGGAGATATATTGCTTCACCGACACGGTCGATTGGGGCGATTACGAAATGATCCAGTCGGACATTTTCGATCACCTGCTCGCCATCCTCCCCGAATTCGGACTGCGCGTATTCCAGCAGCCGAGCGGGCTGGACCTGATGGGCGCGTTCAAGGGCTGAACGCAAAACGACCGGGAAGCCTGTGTGGCTGCCCGGTCGTTTTTGCCGATCGCGTGGGAAGCGTGGCGGTTACGCCGCTTCCTGTTCCTCGCCCGGATCGCGCAGCACATAGCCGCGGCCCCAGACGGTTTCGATGTAATTTTCCCCGCCGCAGGCATGGCTCAGTTTCTTGCGCAGCTTGCAGATGAAGACGTCGATGATCTTCAGTTCGGGTTCGTCCATGCCGCCATAAAGGTGGTTCAGGAACATTTCCTTGGTCAGCGTCGTGCCCTTGCGGAGCGAAAGCAGCTCCAGCATCGCATATTCCTTGCCGGTCAGATGGACGCGCGCGCCGTCGACTTCGACCGTCTTGGCGTCGAGGTTGACCGCCAGCTTGCCGGTGCGGATGACCGACTGGCTGTGCCCCTTCGAACGGCGCACCACTGCGTGGATGCGGGCGACCAGTTCGTCCTTGTGGAACGGCTTGGTCACGTAATCGTCGGCCCCGAAGCCGAAGCTGCGGATCTTGCTGTCCATTTCGGCGATACCGGAAAGGATGAGAACCGGCGTCTGCACCTTGGCGACGCGCAGTTTCTTCAGCACGTCGTAACCATGCATGTCAGGCAGGTTCAGGTCGAGCAGGATGATATCGTAATCATACAGCTTGCCCAGATCCAAACCTTCCTCGCCGAGGTCGGTCGCATAAACGTTGAACCCCTCGGTCGTGAGCATAAGCTCAATCGCCTTGGCGGTGGTCGGTTCGTCTTCGATCAGCAATACGCGCATGGGTTCGTCCCCCGAAGCAATCCAGTAGTACGCAGTGACTTTCCGGTATGAAGGTCGCCGCTTATTAACCACGCAACCTCTGAACGGAAAAGGTTAACGCCGGGTAAAGACCATTAACACTTTTTTACTGTTGCCCGAAGGACTCACAGCGATCTGAGCTTTTTCTCGCGTCGTCGCTGCGCGCTGGAACCGATGCCGATGGCCTCGCGGTATTTGGCAACAGTACGCCGCGCCAGATCGAATCCCTCGCCATTGAGCATGTCCGCAAGCTTCTGGTCCGACAGTACCTTTTTGGCATCCTCGCCATCGGTCAGCGCCCTGATTCGGGCTTTGATCGCTTCCGCGCTCGCACCCTCGCCATCGGACGATGCGACCCCGCTGGAGAAGAAGTATTTCAGCTCGAACGTGCCGCGCGGGCAGGCGAGGTATTTGTTGCTGGTGACACGGCTGACCGTGCTTTCGTGCATCTCGATAGCCTCGGCCACTTCGCGCAGGATCAGCGGCTTCATCGCGCTCACCCCTTTGCGGAAGAAGCCCTCCTGCCGCTTAACGATCTCGGCCGAAACCTTGAGGATGGTCTTCTGGCGCTGGTCCAGTGCCCGGATCAGCCAGTGGGCATCGGTCAGATGTTCCTTGAGCCAGGACCGGCTTTCCTTGTCCGCACAGCCATCGCGCAATTCGAGGTAATAGGTCCGGTTGACGACGAGCCTGGGCAGGCTGTCTTCGTTAAGGCGGATGTCCCAGCCCGTATCGCCGCCCGGCGCCACCAGCACATCGGGCACGATCGCGGCCTCGGCATCGCCGCCATATTTGCATCCCGGCTTGGGATCGTAGCTGCGCAGTTCGGCCAGCATGTCGGCGAAGTCTTCCTCGTCGACATCACACATCCGCATCAGGCGCGAAATTTCCCCGCCCGCCAGCAGGTCGAGATTGTCGATCAGCCGCGCCATGCACGGATCGTAACGGTCCGCTTCCTTCGCCTGCAGGGCAAGGCATTCCGACAGGGAGCGCGAGCCCACCCCGGTCGGATCGAGCGACTGGACCAGCGCCAGCGCGCGCTCGACCTCCGCCAGAGGTATGTCCAGTTCCGCCGCGATGGCGTGAAGATCGCCGGTGAAATAACCCGCCTCGTCCAACACGCCCACGATCTGGGTGGCGACGATGGCCTCGCGCGCATCGCGGGCGACCGTGCCGATCTGATCGTTCAGATGCTGGGCAAGGGTCGGCCCGTCACCGCTGCGATTTTCCAGATCGGGCAGTTCCTCGCCCATGCCGCCGGAACTGGCCGCGCGGCCCCAGTCGGCATCGCCGGGCGCGCGTTCCGGGTCGAGCGCATGGTCCGCCACATCGAGCGCAGCCTCGCCATCGAAATCGGGTGCGGCATCGTGTTCTCCGGGGTCGGCAGGGGCGTCTCCGTCACCTGCCTCGCGCGATACCTCGCCCATTTCCAGCAGGGGATTGCTGTCGAGCGCTTCGGCAATATGCGCCTCGATTTCCAGATTGGACAGCGCGAGCAGACGGATCGCCTGCTGCAGCTGAGGCGTCATCACCAGCGATTGAGTCTGCCTGAGGTCTAGCCTTGGACCCAATGCCATGTGTCAGGTTCCGGTTCGCGCTCGCATCACAGGGTAAAGCCCTCGCCCAGATAGAGCCGCTTCACATTCTCGTCCGCCACCAGCGCCTGCGGCGTTCCTGCAAACAACACCTGCCCGCCATAGATGATGCAGGCACGGTCGACGATTTCCAGCGTCTCACGGACATTGTGGTCGGTGATCAATACGCCGATGCCGCGCGTCTTGAGGTCTTTCACCAGATCGCGAATATCGCTGATCGACAGCGGATCGATGCCCGCGAAGGGCTCGTCGAGCAGCATGATGGAAGGCTTGGCCGCCAGCGCGCGGGCGATCTCGCAGCGTCGCCGTTCACCCCCCGACAGCGCCATTGCGGGCGAGGTGCGCAGCCGGGTGAGGCCGAATTCGTCCAGCAGCCGGTCGAGTTCGGCCTGGCGCGTGTCGGCATCGGGTTCGACCATTTCGAGGACGCAGTTGATATTCTGCTCCACCGTCATCCCGCGAAAGATGCTGGTTTCCTGCGGCAGATAGCCGAGACCCAGAATCGCGCGGCGATACATCGGCAGGTTGGTGACATCTTCCCCATCCATCATGATGCGGCCAGCATCGGGGCGCACCAGGCCCATGATGGAATAGAAGCAGGTCGTCTTGCCGGCCCCGTTCGGACCGAGCAGGCCGAGCACTTCGCCCTTGCCCACGCTCAGCGATATGTCGGTCAGGACGGCTCGTTTGTCATAGCTCTTGGCGATGGAGACGACTTCCAGCCCGCCCTGCGGGATCGGCGGGGAGGCGTCGTGCACCGCGGCATCGTCGGTCATTTCGGCTTGATCGATATCGGCCATGAGCGCAGCCATAGCAGTGTGAGCGCGCGTGAAAAGCCTGCTCTTTGGAAGTCCTGCGCGTTTTGGCAGGCTTTGTGCAGGATGACGGGAAGCGGGCGATACCCGGGCTTGAGTCCCATGAAAGGACAGAGAGAATTGTGCGCGCTTGCGGCATGGCGGGTGTTCTGGAATAATGCATGGCGGGACAGGATGCTTGGGAGAGCAAACGATGGCAAAGGCGATCGACGAAACCGTTGTATCGGGACACGGCGCGCGAGATCATGGCGCACATGCGGGGCTCGATTGGCGCAAGAAGATGAGCGACAATGTCGCCTTCGCGCTGATCGTTTATACCGGCCTGCATATCTTCGCCACGGTCGGGGCGATGAAGGCGACCGGCATGAAATCGCTCGCCCTGCTGGCGCTGGTTATCCTCGTGGCGGCGATCATCCCTGCCTGTCGCTGGTTCGAACGGCGCTGGGTTTCGCTCTCGGACGATGCTGCTGCGGACCCGGCGCTGTCCGGGGCCTTCCGACGCGATCAGCTTGCCTTGTGGGCGCTGGCGCTGGGCCTTCCCTTCCTGATTACCACCGGCCTTTCGCTGCTGGCCTGATTCGGCGCTGACAGCCCGATCTGGCAGCCCGATCTGGCGGCGGCGCATTGCCACCTTGCGCCGCCATCCCTAACCGGACCCCGAAACACTCTCGGGAGTTCGTACCTGTATGATCGATAGCAATGCGGCGCTCGACCGCTGCCAGACCCTGGTTGATATTGCCCGCCGCGCGGGTGCGGATGCCGCCGATGCGGTTGCGCGCGCCGAATCGAGCGAGAGCATCTCCGTGCGGCTGGGCGAGCTTGAAGAGGTCGAACGGTCCGAAAGCGAAGCCATCGGGTTGCGGGTGTTCGTGGGGCAACGCTCTGCCTCCATCAGCACCAGCGATTTCTCGCCCGCTTCCTTCGAAACACTGGTCGCGCGCGCGCTCGACATGGCGCGGCTGGCGCCGGAAGACAGCTATGCCGGGCTCGCCCCGCAAGACCGCCTGTTTACCGGGGAAATGCCCGACCTCGAACTGGCCGATCGCAACGAACCTTCGCCGGAAAGGCTGCGCGAACTTGCGCTTGCTACCGAAGACGCGGCGCGCGCTGTGCTCGGCGTGACCAATTCCAATGGCGGCGGGGCGGGTTTCACCCGTGCGGTTGCCGCGCTGGTCACCTCTCACGGTTTCGCGCGCGGCTATGAGGCGACGGGGCATTCGGTCAGCGCCAGCGTTGTCGCGGGCGAAGGCGGCGCAATGCAGCGCGATTACGAATACCGCACCGCGCGCCATGCCGAAGACCTGCCCGATGCTGCGTGGATCGGCGCGGAGGCGGGGCGGCGCACGGTGGCGCGGCTGAACCCTGGTTCCATGCCCAGCCGCAAGATGCCCGTCGTCTTCGAACCGCGTGTCGGCAGCGGGTTGCTCGGCCATTTGCTCGGCGCGATGTCCGGCCCTGCGGCGGCGCGCAAATCGACCTTCCTTCTGGGCCGCGAAACCGACCAATTGTTCGACAGCGCGATCCGCGTGGTGGAGCAGCCGCTGCGCCCGCGCGGCCTGCGCTCGCGCCCCTTCGATGGCGAAGGGCTGCCGTGCACACCGCGTGATCTCGTGGCCGATGGGCGGATGTTCGGCTGGATGACCAACACCGCCGCTGCCCGCCAGCTTGGTGCGCCGCTGAGCGGGCATGCCGCCCGCAGCGGCGGCGGTGCGCCCGGTGTCGGGGCAAGCAATGTCCATCTGGAAGGCGGGACAGTGGGCCCGCAGGAACTCATCGCCGATATCGAGGATGGGCTCTACGTCACCGACCTGTTCGGGCAAGGCGTGAACATGGTTTCGGGCGATTACAGCCGCGGCGCGGTGGGTTTTCGCATCGAAAAGGGCGAAATCACCCGTCCGGTGGCTGAAATCACCATCGCCGGAAACCTCGTCGACATGTTCCGCGCCATGGTTCCGGCGAACGATCTGGAGATGATATTCTCGCTCAATGTGCCGACCTTGCGGATCGACGGGATGACGGTGGCGGGCGAATGATGCGGCTTGCGGCTTTCCTTCTGCCTCTTCTGGTATGGCTCGCCGTTCCTGCGCAGGCCATGCTTCCTTCCGCCTCTACGGAAGAAGGCCAGAGCGAGACCGCACCGGCGCAGACCATCGACGACACGCAGGATGCCGGCGCCGACACCCGCATCGCTGCGCGCATTCGTGACATTTTCGGGCAACTCCCCGCTTTCGAACAGGTCGAGGTGGAGGTCAGCGAAGGCGTCGTTTCGCTATCGGGCGTGGTCCCTTCGGCCGAAGATATCGACCGGGCGGAAAATATCGCGGGGCGTGTGACGGGCGTGGTCACGGTGGAAAACGCGCTGGAGCGTGACGTCTCGGTCGATAGCGGGCTGGACGGGATCGCTTCGGTGCAGGATAGGCTGGCCGGTTTCCTGCGCATGCTGCCGCTGATCGGCGTCGCGCTGGCGGTGGCGCTGGGCATCGGCATTTTGGGGTGGCTGATCGCGGGGCTGACCGGGCTGTGGCAGCGCGTCGCGCCCAATGGCTTTCTTGCCGAACTGATCGCCAGCGCGATCCGGTTCGTGTTTGTCGTGGGCGGTATCGTCATCGGGCTCGATATCGTGGGAGCGGGCGCGCTGATGGGCGCGGTGCTGGGCGGTGCGGGTGTGATCGGCATCGCGCTGGGTTTCGCCATGCGCGACACGATCGAGAATTATGTCGCCTCGCTCATGCTTAGCCTTCGCCAGCCCTTCCGGGCGAACGACCACGTGATGATCGATGCCCATGAAGGCCGCGTCATCCGCCTGACCAGCCGCGCGACCGTGCTGATGACGCTGGAAGGCAACCATCTGCGCATTCCCAACGGGCAGGTGTTCCGCGCGACGATCCTCAATTACACCCGCAATCCGCAGCGGCGCTTCGAATTCCTGCTGGGGGTGGATGCGGATGACGATCCCAACGCCGCGCGCACGCTGGGCCGCGAAACGCTGGGCGGGCTGTCTTTCGTGCTGTCCGATCCGCCGCCCGAGGCGCGGATCGTGGAAGTGGGCGATTCCAATATCGTGCTGAAGTTTCTCGGCTGGATCGACCAGCGCGAGGCCGATTGGCACAAGGCCCGCACCCGCGCAATCGCGGCGGTCAAGACCGCGCTGGAAGATGCCGGGTTTGCGCTTCCCGAACCGATCTATCGCCTGCGTTTCGACCCGCGCTCGGCCACCATCCCGATGACGCCCGCGGCGCAGGGCGAGAAGGCATCGACTCCAAAGCCAAAGCCGAAGCTGGTGCAGGAGATTACCGTCACCGAAACGGATGAGGACATGCGCCCGGCGGACGAAATCGGTGAAATGGTTGAAGAAGAACGCAAGCGCGGGGGCGAGGGGCAGGAAAAGGACCTGCTCGACCGCTCGCGCCCCGTGGAATAGGCCGTAGAATAGGCCGTGGAATAGACCACCGGCAGACCCCGCGCCGTGACGCGGGGCCGGGCAGCATCAGCCTTCGTTCTTGTACCGCTCGATCGATTCTTCGACGATCCGGCGCGCTTCGGCGGCATCGCCCCATGCGCCCACACGCACCCACTTTTCCTTCTCCAGGTCTTTGTAGTGGGTGAAGAAGTGTTCGATCTGCTGGAAGATGATGCTGGGCAGATCCTTCGTCTCGCCGACATCGGAATAGTACGGGAAGGTCGAATCGATGGGGACGCAGATCAGCTTTTCATCGCCGCCATGCTCGTCTTCCAGGTTCAGCACGCCGATCGGGCGGCTGCGCACGATGCAGCCCGGAATGAACGGGCTGCGCGCGATGACCAGCGCATCCAGCGGGTCGCCATCGGGGCTGAGCGTGTGCGGGATGAAGCCGTAATTGGCGGGATAGCGCATCGGGGTGTGGAGGATGCGATCCACGAACAGCGCGCCGGAATCCTTGTCGAATTCGTACTTCACCGGTTCGCCGCCGGTCGGCACTTCGATGATGACGTTGAGGCTTTCGGGCGGATTGTCGCCGGTCGGGATCATGTCGATGCGCATTGTCGCTCTCTAACTAGTCAGGTGGAACAGGTCGGCCCCTCTCCCCAGAAAGACTTCGCGGGCGGCCTCTAGCCGCGTCGGTATATTGCGGCAACCTGTTCTCTCGCCTAAGCGCGCGCCATGCCCAAGACACCCCAAGCCATTCGCGGAACACAGGACATTTTCGGCCCAGACGCCGAAGCCTTCGCCTTTGTGGTCGAAACCTTCGAGCGCGTGCGCAAGCTCTATCGCTTCCGCCGCGCCGAAATGCCGGTGTTCGAGAAGACCGAGGTGTTCAGCCGCGCCATCGGCGAGACGACCGATGTGGTGTCGAAAGAAATGTATTCCTTCGACGATCGCGGCGGTGAAAGCCTGACGCTGCGCCCCGAGTTTACCGCCGGGATCGCGCGCGCTTTCCTGTCGAATGGCTGGCAGCAGCACGCGCCGCTGAAGCTGGCAACGCACGGGCCGCTGTTCCGCTACGAACGCCCGCAAAAGGGCCGCTATCGCCAGTTCCACCAGATCGACGCGGAAATCATCGGCGCAGCCGAACCGCAGGCCGATGTCGAATTGCTGGCGATGGCCGACCAGCTCTTGAAGGAGCTGGGGATCAAGGGCGTGACGCTCCACCTCAACACGCTGGGCGATGGCGACAGCCGCGAGGCATGGCGCGCCGCGCTGGTCGAGCATTTCCGCGCTGTGAAAGACGAGTTGAGCGAAGATTCGCAGGAGCGGCTGGAAAAGAACCCGCTGCGCATCCTCGACAGCAAGGATCGCCGCGATCAGCGTTTCGTCGCCGATGCGCCGAAGATCGACGATTTCCTGACCGAGGAAGCCAAGGCGTTCTTCGATGCGGTCACCAGCGGCCTCGATGCGGCAGGCGTCAAATGGCAGCGCGCCGAAAGCCTCGTGCGCGGGCTGGACTATTACCGCCACACGGCCTTCGAATTCATCCCCGACGAGGGCAGCGAGGCGGCCGGCAAACTCGGCAGTCAGAGCACCATCCTGGGCGGTGGCCGCTATGACGGGCTGATGGAAAGCCTCGGCGGCGCGCCCACGCCTGCGGTCGGTTGGGCCGCGGGGATCGAACGGCTGGCGATGCTGGTGGGGGAGCGCAAGGATTATGGTCCCGAATTTGTTCTCGTGCCTATCGGCCCTGCTGCAGAAACATATTGTGCTGGTCTGATCGCGGTACTTCGCAGGAAGGGTCTCACATGCGATATGGGTTTCACTGGCAACGCCAAAAAGCGATTCCAGAGAGCCAACGCAGCCGGAGCAATTGCCGTTCTCACTGTCGGTGAGGACGAACTGCGTGAGGGCACTATCACTGTGAAGCACCTCAAATCCGGTGAGCAGGCGACAAGAGGCCGCAAGGAAATCGAGGCTTCCCACAATGGTGCAACCTATACTCGAGCCTGTTTGTTGCATGGTCTAGGCGGTCTGAATTTCACGCAAGGCGGCAAGGATTTCGATCCGAACTAGGCGGCCGTTACCCCGGACTTGATCCGGGGCCCCGCTTTTCTTCTCGCGGCGGGCCAGTAAGTTGCGGGATCCCGGCTCAAAGGCCGGGATGACGAAATGAAAGTGTGAAGTGCAAGTCCCAGCCGAACGCCTCGATCAGATCGCCCATCGCTTTGCCGAGCTTGAGGCGCGCATGGCGTCGGGCACGCTCGAAGGCGATGAATTCGTCAAGGCGAGCCGCGACTATGCCGAGCTGGAGCCGGTGGCGAAGATCGCGGCCGAGGTGCAGGCCATGCGGGCCGAGCTGCCTGAACTGGAAGAAATGCTCGCCGACCCGGAAATGAAGGCGATGGCCGAGGAAGAGCTGGCCGGTCTCCGCAAGCGCCTGCCCGAAGCGGAGCGGACGCTGGCGGTCGCCATGCTGCCGCGCGACAGCGCCGATGCGAAACCCGCCATGCTCGAAATCCGCGCCGGTACGGGCGGGGACGAGGCGGCGCTGTTCGCAGGCGATCTTTACCGCATGTACGAACGCTTCGCTGCCGAGCAGGGCTGGAAGGTGGAACCTGTTTCGATGAGCGCGAGCGAGGTCGGCGGCTTCAAGGAAATCGTCGCCAATGTGACCGGGCAGGGCGTCTTCGCCAAGCTGAAATTCGAAAGCGGCGTCCACCGCGTCCAGCGCGTGCCGGAAACCGAAAGCGGGGGGCGCATCCATACCAGTGCGGCGACGGTGGCGGTGCTGCCAGAGCCTGACGAGGTCGATGTGCAGATCGATCCGGGCGATCTCAAGATCGATACCTATCGCGCCAGCGGGGCGGGCGGGCAGCACGTCAACACCACCGACAGCGCGATCCGTATCACCCACGAACCCACCGGCCTCGTCGTCACCTGCCAGGACGGGCGCAGCCAGCACAAGAACCGCGAAAAGGCGATGCAGGTGTTGCGCGCGCGGCTTTACGAACAACAGCGCGATGCCGCGCAGGGGGCGGAGGCCGAAGCGCGCAAGGCGATGGTCGGCAGTGGCGACCGCTCCGAACGCATCCGCACCTACAATTTCCCGCAAGGGCGCGTCACCGATCACCGCATCGGGCTGACATTGCACAAACTGCCCGAAATCATCGCCGGGACCGGCCTCGGCGAACTGGTGAACGCGCTGATTGCCGAGGACGAGGCGAAGCGGCTGGCGGCGCTCGACGAATGAGAGCTTTCGTCCTTTCCCGTTCGCCTCGAGCATAGTCGAGAGGCGCTGGCGCAGGTGTCTCGACTTCGCTCGACCCGAACGGATGTGGCGGATGCTATCCGCGCGGCAGCGGATCGCCTCTCGGCCACCAGCGATACCGCCCGGCTCGATGCCGAATTGTTGATGGCCCATGCGCTCGGCGTGACGCGGTCGGACCTGCTGCTGCGCCATATGCGCGATCCTGCACCGCAAGGATTTGCGCCGCTGGTGGAGCGGCGTGCCGCCCACGAACCGGTCGCACATATTGTCGGCCGGCAGGAGTTTTACGGGCTTGACCTGGCCGTCACCTCCGACACGCTCATTCCGCGCGGCGATAGCGAGGCACTGATCGATGCGGCGCAGGATATCTTCGCCGGGCGTGGCGCGCCCTCGCGCATCCTCGATCTCGGCACGGGGTCGGGGGCGCTACTGCTCGCGGGTCTTTCGGTGTGGGCAGGGGCGGAAGGTATCGCGACCGACCGCAGCGAAGCCGCGCTGGCCGTGGCGCAAGGAAATGCAACCGCATTGGGCTTCAATCAACGGGCACGCTTTCTCGTGCGCGATTGGCACGCAGACGGCTGGGCGCGGGATCTGGGCAAATTCGATCTGATCCTGTGCAATCCGCCCTATGTCGAAGCCGATGCGCAGCTCGCGCCTTCGGTTCATGATTTCGAACCTGCAACAGCGCTCTATGCCGGTACGCAGGGCCTCGACGATTACCGCGTGCTTCTGCCGCAAATCCGCGATTTGCTGGCACAAGGCGGGCTGGCGATCTTCGAAATCGGCGCATCGCAGGGCGATTCGGTGCGGCGGCTGGCCGAGGAGCAGGGATTTTCCGTGGATATCCGCGCCGACCTCGCCGGGCGCGACAGGGCGGTGATCTGCACTTAGGGCTTGGCAAACCCGATTTGACTCCCTAATCCTGTTTCCAAGCCAAGTGGCGGGCCGATTTGCGCCGCCATTGGGCTTCAGCTCCGATATTCCTGTGTATCCGCGCGAGGCGACAGCCCCGCGATCCACGCATGAAAAGGGGCTCGTGGCTTGCCACAGGGCAAGCGGACAAGGGGATGGCGGCAACATGTGGGCGCAGGCCCGCGCCGCGCCACGAAAGAGGAACGGTTTTCCTTGAACAACAATCGAAATAATCGTCGTCGCGGACGCGGTAACAATCGTAATCAGGGCGGCGGCAATCAGGCCAATCGGATCGACAGCCGGGCGCGTGGCAATGCGCCGCAACTGCTCGACAAGTACAAAAAGCTGGCGCAGGATGCCCAGCATAATGGCGACCGGGTGCAGGCCGAATATTACCTGCAATTCGCCGATCACTATTTCCGCGTAATCGCCGACAACAAGGCCCGTCAGGATGAAGCGCGCGCCAAGCGTGACAATGATCGTGGCCAGTCCGACGACGACAGCGATGGCGACGATGACGGCGATGATCGTCGCAACAATGCGCGCAAGCCGCGGGGTCGCCGCGACGATCGCGATCAGGACAGGCCGCAGGCCAAGCGCAAGTCCCGCGGGCGCGACAGTGACAGTGACAGGGACGATCAGGAAGTCGAAGGCGAAACCTACGAGCCTGAGGACAATCCCTTCACGCCCGAAGAAAAGCCCAAGAAACGCGCCCCGCGCAAGCGCAAGGAAGAGGCCGCCGAAATCGACGCTGCGGCCCTGCCGCCTTCGATCAAGCCCAATGGCGGCGGTGACGATGCGGATGATGGCGAAAAACCCAAGCCCGCACCCCGGCGCCGCACACGCCGTTCGAGCGACAGCGACCAGATCAGCGTCGAAGGCTAAGGCAGGCGTTGCCGGGCGGGGCGTGATCGCGGCATGGTGATGGACCGGGCACGCAGTTTCGGCATTCGGCATCCGCACTGGGCGGCGCTGCTGCTTGGCCTGATATCCGCGCTTGGCTTCCAGCCGCTCGGCCTGTGGCCGGCAACGCTGCTGGCCGTGGCCGGGCTGACCGCACTAATTGCCGATGCCGGGACCCGTCGCGCCGCCGCGCTGCGTGGCTGGCTGTTCGGCGTCGCGCATTTTACCGCAGTCAACAACTGGATCGCAACGGCTTTTACCTATCAGGCGGAAATGCCCGCAGCCCTCGGCTTTGCCGCAGTGCCGCTGCTCTCGCTCTATCTGGCTGTCTATATCGCTCTGGCGGCCTTTCTCGGCAAAGCCATTGCGCAGCGCCTGGAACGCCCCGATCCGCTCATTCTGGCACTCGCATTCGCTGCGAGCTGGGTGCTGGGCGAATGGCTGCGGAGCTGGGTCTTTACTGGCTATGCCTGGGGGCCGTTGGGGCAGGTTTTGCTCGGTCCGTGGGATCGGCCGGGCCTTGCTGCAGGGCTGCCCTGGCTGGGAACCTACGCATTGTCGGGTGTGGCGGTGCTGATAGCCGGTGCGCTGCTTGTCGCAATTGGTGATCGGCGCTGGAGAAGCCTTACGCTCGGCTCGGTTGCTCTCGCCGCGCTCATGTACCTTCCGGCGGGTGAGCCGCGCGAGGGCAGCGTGCCGATGACGCTGGTGCAGCCCGATGTGCGCCAGGAAGTGCTCGACGATCCGACGCAGTTCGAAAATCAGTTTTTGACCCTGGCACGTCTGTCTGCCCCACGTGAGCGGGTGCAGAACCGCCTCGTCCTGTGGCCCGAATCCGGCGTGCCCGATTATCTGCGCCCGGGCTATCCGCAGCGATATTATGCCCAGATGACAGCGGCGGGCGATCCCGACTTCGCGCGGTTCCGTATCGGACGCACCATCGGCGAGGGAAGCCTGCTGCTGACCGGTGCGGTGGATCTGGAAATTGGCGAAGTCGATGGACGCCAGAAGGCTGTCGGTGCGTACAATTCGATCACGCCGATATCGGCCGATGGAACGCTGGGGCAACGCTATGCCAAGGCGCATCTCGTGCCTTATGGCGAGTATCTGCCGCTGCGCGAGATATTGCTGCCGCTTGGCATGACGCGGCTGGTGGCCGGATCGATCGATTTCATTCCCGGACCGGGGCCGCAGACGTTCGATCTGGGCAAATGGGGCCGGGCGGGCATGCAGATATGCTATGAAATCGTGTTTTCCGGCGAGGTGGTCGAGGACGGGAACCGCCCGGATTACATCTTCAACCCCTCGAACGATGGCTGGTTCGGGGCCTGGGGCCCGCCGCAGCATCTTGCCCAGGCGCGGATGCGCGCGATGGAAGAGGGGCTGCCCGTTCTGCGCGCGACGACCACCGGCATCAGCGCGGTGATCGATGCCGGCGGGGTGGTTCGCGAACATATCGGCATGCGCCGCGAAGGGCGGATCGACATGATGATCCCGCAAGCTCGTTCGCCCACACCGTTTTCGCAGCTCGGGCACTGGCTCACCCTGGCCTGGGGGCTCGCCTTCCTCGCGGCATCTGTGGTTGCCAGCCGGTGGCGTAGTCGATAGGTACGGCCCAGACGTATAAAGACTTCTTTATATCCTGATTTTCTCGAGGGCATTTTTCTATGCGCAGCCACTATCTCTTTACTTCCGAAAGCGTTTCGGAAGGCCACCCCGACAAGGTCTCCGATCAGATTTCCGATGCGGTTGTCGATCTGATGCTGGCCAAGGATGCCGAGGCCCGCGTCGCCTGCGAAACCATGACCACCACCCAGCGGGTGATCCTGTCGGGGGAAATCCGCTGCGCGCCGATGTACGATGCCAAGAACCCGGAATGGGCGGAAAATGGCGGCTGGGCCCCCGGCGCGAAGGAAGAGATCGAGAAGGCCGTCCGCCGCACCGTGCGCGAAATCGGTTACGAGCAGGACGGCTTCCACTGGCAGACGCTGACCTTCGAGAACCACCTGCATGGCCAGTCGTCCGAAATCGCGCAGGGCGTCGATGCCAGCGGCAACAAGGACGAAGGCGCGGGCGATCAGGGCATCATGTTCGGCTTCGCCTGCGACGAGACGCCCGACCTAATGCCTGCGACCCTCGATTACAGCCACAAGATCCTCGAGCGGCTGGCGGCCGACCGCAAGAGCGGCGCTGCACCCTTCCTCGAACCCGACGCCAAGAGCCAGGTCACGCTGCGCTATGAAAATGGCAAGCCGGTTGCCTGCACTGCCGTGGTCGTTTCGACCCAGCATGCCAAGGGCTATCACGAGGGCGACAAGGAAGCCGAGCTGAAGAGCTATGTGAAGGCGGTCGTTTCCGAAATCCTGCCGCAAGGCTGGATCGGCGACGAAACCGAATGGCACATCAACCCCACCGGGGCCTTCGAAATCGGCGGGCCGGACGGGGATGCGGGCCTGACCGGGCGCAAGATCATCGTCGATACCTATGGCGGGGCAGCACCGCATGGCGGCGGCGCGTTCAGTGGCAAGGACCCGACCAAGGTCGATCGCAGCGCGGCCTATATCACACGCTATCTCGCCAAGAACATCGTTGCCGCCGGACTTGCGACGCGCTGCACGATCCAGCTTTCCTATGCCATCGGCGTGTCGAAGCCGCTGTCGCTCTATGTCGATACGCATGGGACATGCGCGGACGGCGTTACCGACGAGAAGCTGGAAGATGCGATCCGCGGCATCGAGAAGCTGGGCGGCCTGACCCCGCGCGGCATCCGCACCCATCTCGGCCTCAACAAGCCGATCTATCGCAAGAGCGCCGCCTATGGCCATTTCGGGCGTCAGGCGGATGGCGAGCATTTCCCGTGGGAACGCACCGACCTGGTCGACGATCTGAAAGCCGCACTGGGCTGATCAAGCAACGGAACTGCAAACTTAAAAAACAGAGATGGGGCGGTGCGCAGTTCAAGATCTGCGCACCGCCCCTTCTCTTTGCGGCCGGATCAATCAGCCAGCATGCATTGGTTGATCCATCACGTCCCCCCGCAGCCACTGCCCGACCTTGCGGCCGAACTTGGCGATGGCGTTCATGTTGAAAAAGTGCATGGCGCCCAGCACCACGACCACCAGGCCGACCTTGCTGGCCAGGAATTCGAACGTATCGGCTAGGTTCGTCGGCTCGCTGCCGAACCGCAGCGTTAGCAGGATCCAGCCCAGATTGACGAGGTAGAAGCCGACCACCAGCAAATGGTTGGTGCTGCGCGCCAGCACATCGTCATGTCCGAAGCATTCGATCAGGAAGACGATGCCGTTCTTCGACAGGGTGCGCGCGACCCACACTGTGAGCGCGATGCCGATGGCGAGATAGACGATATAGGCGGGTACGAGATACATGAGGCGTTCTCCTCTAATTTCTGAAATTTAAGAAATTACTCCGCGTGTCTGTGCTGTGATGGCGTCTCCTTGCGTTTACAAAGGCGGGATCAGGTTTTGGGCTTGCCGCCGCCGGGCAGCAGTCGGGCGACCCGGCCACCCAGCTTCATCAGCGTGACCAGGGTGGATTTCGGCAGGCGGCGGACATCGGCATACCAGCCCGCCAGATTGCCGATGAAGTCATGCATCCGGCCGATCCGCTCTCGGACATGCTCCGGCACATCGCTTCGCCCTTCGAGGCTTTCGGATAGTTCGCCCAGCAGCTGGATCGTCGGATCGACCTCGCGCCGCTTCCGCTCGGCGGTGATCTTCATCAGCATGTCCCACAGGTCGGTTTCTGCAGTGAAATGATCGCGCCGGTCGCCCTCGATGTGAACGCGGCGCACGATCTGGTAGCTCTGCAATTCCTTCAGCCCGTTCGACACGTTGGACCGCGCAAGGCCGAGCTTTTCGCAGATATCCTCTGCATGGCGCGGACGTTCGGACAGGTAAAGCAGGGCGTGGACCTGTGCGACCGAGCGGTTGACGCCCCATTCGCTGCCCATTTCACCCCAATGAAGGATGAAGGCACGCGCTTCGGGGATGTCCATGATGTCGGCCACGACTCGGCTCCTTTTCTGTATTTCTGAAATTACAGAAATAACCGGCCCTGTCAAGTTTCATGGCAATAACCGCCACTTCATTACGGCTCAGCCGTGTGCGCCCTTGCGTGGGCTGGGTCGGTCGAGCGCCAGTTCCGCGTCGGAGAAGGTGAAGGGGCTGCGTACCCCCGGAATGCCATCCAGATCGATCCGCATACCGCGCGCCTGCACCTGCGGATCGTCGAACACCGCATCGATGGCGTTGATCGGCCCGGCAGGAATGCCATCCTCGGCGCAGTCGGCCAGCAATTCATCCATCTGCCATTTGCGCGTTTCGGCAGCGATGATGGCATCGAGCTCCGCCCGGTTGGCAAGGCGGTTCTCATTGGTGGTGAAGCGCTCGTCCGTCAGCAGATCGTCGCGTCCGAGCAGGGTCAGCAGCCTGCGGAACAAGCCGTCATTGGCAGGGGCCAGCACCACGTCGCCATCCGCCACCGGGAACACGCCATAAGCGCTCACCTGCGCATGTTCGTTGCCCATGCGCGGCGGGTTCTCACCAGTGGTCAGGAAATGGGTCGCCTGGCTCGCCAGCAGCCCGACCGAGCAATCGAGCAGCGCCATATCGACATGCTGCCCGCGTCCCGTGCGTTCGCGCATGGCGAGCGCGGCCTGAATACCGATCACCGAATAAAGCCCGCAGGTCAGGTCGGAAATGGAGATGCCCATCTTCATCGGCTGACCGTCCGGCTCTCCGGTCAGCGCCATAAACCCGCTCATCGCTTGGATTACGAAGTCATACCCCGCTTCATGCGCGCGGGGGCCTGTCTGGCCGAACCCGGTGACAGAACAATAGACGAGGCCGGGATTGCTATGCGCCAGGCTTTGGTAATCGAGCCCGAACTTGGCCAGCGTACCGGTCTTGAAATTCTCGACCACGACATCGGCCTCGCTGGCGAGCTGCTGGACCCGCGCGAGGTCGCCTGCATCGCGAAAATCGGCCACCACGCTGCGCTTGCCGCGGTTGCAGGCGTGGTAATAGGCGGCCGCACGTTCGCCATCATGCTCGACCCATGGCGGCCCCCACTGGCGCGTGCCATCGCCTTCGGGGCTTTCGACCTTGATGACGTCTGCGCCCAGATCGCCGAGTGTCTGCCCCACCCATGGCCCAGCAAGGACGCGCGCAAGTTCGAGGACTTTGAGCCCGGCGAGCGGGGCTTTGGGATTGCGAGGATTGTCGAGCCACATGGCCACTGCCCCTGCTTGGCGCGGGCCCGGGCGTCAAGTCAGTCTCTGCCAGACGTCGCGGTAACGGAGCTGGTCGAGCGAGCGGATCGGGCGTCTTTCATGTCAGGTGCAGCTGGACAGGGGAAAATCGACCGAATGGCGCTCGATCTCCCTTCTCAATCCTTGGGAATCGATTGAGGCCCAGCCCACCATGTCGACCTTGATCGGAAGATCGGATGTCTCGAAGGCATCCGCCAGTCTGGCGTAGTTTTCAGTACTGAATGGGGGGTAGATGACGAGGTCGAGATCGGAATTCAGGCGCGCGCGCCCTGTTGCGCGCGAACCGTAAACTTTGACCGGGCCTATCTTGCCCTCGAAGCGCGCCAAGATCCGCGTTACGGTGTCGCGTTCACGCTCACTCAGCTGAATTTTCGAGCCATGTGTCATCGGCGAGCTTTTCGGCCAAACCCTGCATCAAGGCAAGATATCGGCCGGCGATCGCCTCGATAGCATCCGCTGCACGCGCCGCGTTGTAAGTATGTGAAAGCAGGTTCCGCGTTGCGGTTGCATCGATCCAGCCTTGACCATCATTTATCAGACCGGCGGCAAATGCCTCGCGAATGACGGGCTTCGGACCGACTATGTCGATCTCGCTTCCGATTGCGCGCAAGCAATCCGCCAGCAGCTTCCAGCCCAGTTCCCACACGATCTCGTATCGCTGGATCAGCCCGGCCTGTTCAAGCTGTGAAAGTGAACGTCTTGCACGCTCATCGACAGCCTCGGATAACAGCGTCACCGCTTGCGTGAAATTCTCGTGGCGTTGCTTCCAACGAGGGTCCGGTGCGGTCACGTGACGTAACTCGCCGTCGTCTTTGCCGCGACCTCGTCTGCCGTCACACCGGGAGCCAGTTCGATCAGGCGGAATGCGCTGTCGTGGTCGGGCCGGTGAAAGACGGCAAGGTTGGTGACGATCATGTCGACAACGTTCTGGCCGGTCAGCGGCAGCGTGCAGGAGGGGATGAATTTGGGGCTGCCATCCTTGGCGGTGTGATCCATCACCACGATGATTTTCTTCACGCCGGCGACCAGATCCATCGCGCCGCCCATGCCCTTGATCATCTTGCCCGGGATCATCCAGTTGGCGATGTCGCCGTTCTCGGCGACTTCCATCGCGCCCAGCACGGTCAGGTCGATATGGCCGCCGCGGATCATGGAAAAGCTGGTGGCGCTGTCGAAATAGGCTGAATGGGCCAGTTCGCTGATGGTCTGCTTGCCTGCATTGATAAGGTCGGCATCGACCTCGTCATCATAGGGGAAGGGGCCAATGCCCAACATGCCGTTTTCGCTCTGCAGCGTGACATGCATGCCTTCGGGAATGTGGTTGGCGACCAGCGTGGGGATGCCGATGCCAAGGTTCACGTAATAACCGTCCTGCAGTTCCTGTGCCGCGCGTGCAGCCATCTGGTTGCGGTCCCAGCCCGCGACTTGCGTAGCCATTCGTCAGTCTCCGTTCGTTTCGTTGGGCTCTCCGGCGATCACCGGATCGAGCAGGAACCAGCCGGCGCCGAGCATCGCATCGAGCGCGATCGCCTTTTCCGGGTCCTTGAGATAGAGGTAAAGCTCGTCGAAATCGGCGCGTTCGTCGCCGAGCAGCGCGACCACGCAGAACGAGCGTGCCACATCGTTGCGCCGGGTCTGCTTGCGCTCGTCCAGGCTGCTGAGCAGCAGCAATTCGTCTTCGCCGCGCCGGTCGAGCGCGGTTTGCGCAAGCACTGCGCGCAGTTCTTCGCCGAATCCTTCACCCAGTCGGGTGATCCAGAACACCTTGATATCCTTCGCGCGCAACGCTGCGAGAACTTGGCCGAGCCGCGGATCTGCACGCGCTGCCTCGAGCGGGTCGAACGTACCGCGGCCGGGATCGATATCGATCATCACCGCAGCGGGCCTGGAGCCGCAATCGGCGCGCTTGGGCTGGAGCAGCCCGGGCGATGCCAGCAGCGCACTGTCGCGTGCCTTGCTGCGCAACGCCTGATTGAGTGCATAGCCGAAGAATTTGTCGAGTGTTGCACGTGCCGCGTTGTCCGAGCGGCCGCTTGGGGGAGGCATGCCCTGCGTGGAGACGAGCCTTGGCGAAGCGCTGCGTCTGCCATCCATCGCGTCCGTCTGGACCGGGCCTTGCGTTGTCGGCTTGGCGAGCTGCGGATTGCCGCTTTCGCCCGTCGCCGGATCGCTCCTCTGTGATGCCACGGCTTGCGGCGCGTTTTCGCCCCCTTTCGCAGCCGAGCGCGCAATGCCCGCACCCGCCGCTAGCGGGATCACCGCGGCAACACAGCCCGACAGCATGCTTGCCGCAAGGGCCAGTACCGCACCGCGAAAGGCGGCCTGGCGGATCACGCGGTTTCGCGCTCCCGCACGGTGCGGAATTCGATCTTCTTGTCGTAGGGCGCACCCACGATCATGCGGTTCACGAACACGCCGGGCAGATGGATGCAGTCCGGGTCCAGCGAACCTGCCGGGACGATTTCCTCGACTTCGGCAATGCAAACCTTGCCGCATGTGGCGGCAGGCTGGTTGAAATTGCGCGCGGTCTTGCGGAACATCAGGTTGCCCGTTTCGTCGGCCTTCCAGCCTTTGACGATCGCGATGTCGGCAAAGATTCCATGTTCAAGGATATAATCCTCGCCGTCGAAGCTTTTCACTTCCTTGCCCTCGGCAACCTGCGTGCCGACGCCGGTCTTGGTGTAGAAACCGGGAATACCAGCGCCGCCTGCGCGCATGCGTTCCGCCAATGTGCCCTGCGGGCAGAATTCCACCTCCAGTTCACCGGCAAGAAACTGGCGCTCGAATTCCTTGTTCTCGCCGACATAGCTGGAAATCATCTTCTTCACCTGCCGCGTGCGCAGCAGCATGCCGATCCCTTCATTGTCGATCCCGGCATTGTTACTGGCGAAGGTGAGGTTCTTCACCCCGCTGTCGCGGATCGCCACAAGCAAGCGTTCGGGGATGCCGCACAGGCCGAAACCCCCGCTGGCGATCAGAAGGTCATCCTTCAAAAGCCCGTCGAGGGCGGCGGCGGCGTCGGGATAGATTTTGTCCATGGCCGGAACGTCTAGCGCCGCTCTGGGCGAGTGTCACCACTGCACTGCCACCCTCGACGGGCGCGACAACAGCCCTCAGAACACTGTTGCGTTTTCCGCAACAATCGGCGTTCTTTTCGCACTTGCACAAAAATCGCTGCACCCGCATATGACGGCATGCCTTTTAGGCATCCTCTCCCAAGACTTCCCAGCCCGGTTGGTTCGCCAGCCGGGCTTTTTTCTTGGCCCTCACCCTAGGGCGAATCCGGTTTTTGCGGACCTTTGGCGCGCCTCGCTCATTTGCATCGGGAGGGGCGGGTTCCTACCTGCCTTGGACAGCAGGAAAGGAATGACCGCCAATGGCCGACGCCGACGCCGCAGCCGCCGATAAAGCCGCCGACGAAAAATTCGCCCGACTCCAGGTCGCCGCGGCGCGGCAGGAAGAAAGCGGCCAGGGCATTGCCCGCCTGCCGCGCTCGGCTTTCCAGGCTCTCGGCATCACCGAAGGCGATGTGGTGGAGATTGCCGGAAAACGGAGCACCCCGGCGATTGCCATGCCTGCCTATGACGAGGATCAGGCGCTCGCTGTAATCCGGCTCGACGGGTTGCAGCGCGCCAATGCCGAAGTTGGATCGGGTGAACACGTCAATGTATCCGTCGCCGAATCGCGGCCCGCCACCCGCGTTGTGTTCGCGCCTGCCCAGCGCGACATGCGCCTCCAGGGGCCAAGCCAGGCGCTCAAACGCAATTTCTTCCGCAAGCCGCTCCTTGCGGGCGATCTTGTCGCCACCACCGGCCAGCAGCCGGTCCAGAACATGCCGCAGGAAGTGCGCCGCATGTTCAACGCGCCCGCCTATGCGCTGACGCAGATTCGCCTGACGGTAGTGTCCACCGCGCCCAAGGGCATCGTCCATATCGACGAGAACACCGAGGTCGAGCTGCGCGCCGAGTTCGAAGAGCCGGTGGGCGGCCGCGCGGTCGTGAACTACGACGATGTCGGCGGCATGGCAGAGACGATCCAGCAGCTTCGCGAGATGGTCGAACTGCCGCTGCGTTATCCCGAACTGTTCACCCGGCTCGGCGTCGATCCGCCCAAGGGGGTGCTGCTCCATGGCCCGCCCGGCACGGGCAAGACCCGGCTCGCGCAGGCTGTGGCGAATGAAAGTGATGCGCATTTCACCATCATCAACGGCCCTGAAATCATGGGTTCGGGCTATGGCGAGAGCGAGAAGCGACTGCGCGAAGTCTTCGAAGAGGCAAGCAAGAACGCGCCCGCCATCGTCTTCATCGATGAAATCGATTCGATTGCGCCCAAGCGCGACCGGGTGACGGGCGAGGCCGAAAAGCGGCTGGTCGCGCAGCTCCTCACGCTCATGGATGGGCTGGAGGCGCGCGCCAATGTCGTGGTCATCGCCGCGACCAACCGGCCCGACGCCATCGACGAGGCGTTGCGCCGTCCGGGCCGGTTCGACCGCGAGATCGTGATCGGCGTGCCGGACGAGAATGGCCGGCGCGAAATCCTCGCCATCCACACCCGCGGCATGCCACTGGGCGACAAGGTGGATCTGAAGGAACTGGCGCGCACCACGCATGGCTTTGTCGGCGCGGACATCGCCGCCCTGGCGCGCGAAGCCGCCATCGATGCCGTGCGCCGGATCATGCCCAAGCTCGATCTGGACGAGCGCACGATCCCGCCCGAAGTGCTCGACGAGCTCTATGTCAGCCGCGAGGATTTCATCACGGCGTTGAAGCGCATCCAGCCCAGCGCCATGCGCGAGGTTATGGTGCAGATGCCCAATGTCGCATGGGACGATATCGGCGGCGTCGGGGATGCTATCGAGAAGCTCAAGGAAGGGATCGAGCTTCCGATGAAACACCCCGAGGCGTTTCATCGCCTCGGCATCCGTCCGGCCAAGGGCTTCCTGCTCTATGGCCCGCCGGGGACTGGCAAGACCCTGCTCGCCAAGGCGGTGGCAAAAGAGGCGGATGCGAATTTCATCTCGATGAAAAGCTCCGACCTGCTGTCGAAATGGTATGGCGAAAGCGAGCAGCAGATCGCCCGCATGTTCCGTCGGGCACGCGCGGTGGCGCCATGCGTGCTGTTCATCGACGAAATCGACAGCCTCGTGCCCGCGCGTGGCAGCGGTCAGGGCGAGCCGCAGGTGACGGGCCGGGTGGTCAACACGATCCTGGCCGAAATGGACGGGCTGGAGGAATTGCAATCGGTCGTGGTGATCGGTGCGACCAACCGCCCCACGCTGGTCGATCCCGCACTCTTGCGCCCTGGCCGTTTCGACGAACTGGTTTATGTCGGCACGCCGGACGAGAAAGGCCGTGAACACATCCTTTCGATCCATGCCAAGGATATGCCGCTGGCCGAGGATGTCGACTTGGCTGCAATCGCGAAAAAGGCGGTGCGTTTCACTGGCGCCGATCTGGAAGATGTGGTCCGCCGCGCCGGTCTCAACGCGCTGCATCGCGGTGGCGGCGATGTGGCAGAGGTTACCGGGGCCGATTTCGACGAGGCGCTGAAAGATTCGCGCGCCACAGTCACTTCAGCAATGGAGGCCGAATATCGCAAGATGCGCGGCGAGCTGAAGAAACGTGCGGCCGAGGTGAACCCGATCGGCTTCTTGCACGATGGGATGGTGGAATCGACGCGTGCGAGGAAGCATGATGGCGGCGCGGTTACGCCGATAGAATAGGCAGGCGGATCAGCCGCCGCCCGGTGCGCCCGGCTCGCCCGCTTTGGCGTGGCCGCCGGGCAGCTCCAGCCGGTGGCGGATCAGCGCGTCGGGCATTTCCTCGCGCAGCCAAGCGAGCATGTGTTCGCGCACTGCGCAGCGCAGCACCCACAGATCGCCGATTGTCGCGCTGCTCATCGACAGGCGCAATTCCACGCTTTCGGGATAGGCTTCGGTCATCAGCAGGTCGCAGGCGCGCCCGTCCCATAATTCGTGTGCCTTGACGAACCGCTCGAACTCGGCGCGGATCGGCGGCACTTCGCTGGCCGGGTCGAGATGGAGGAACACCGGGCCGGTCAGCTGCTCATTCACGCGCGACCAGTTTTCGAAGCTTTCTTCCAGCACATGCGCCGTGGGCACGATCATCACGCGTTCGTCCCAGGTGCGGATCGTCACGAAACTCATGCGGATTTCTTCCACGCGCCCCGTCTGCCCGCCGATCTTGACGAGGTCGCCGATGCGGATCGGCTGGGTCATCGCAACCTGCAATCCGGCAATCAGCGATTTGAGCGCAGGCTGCGCGGCAGCACCCACCGCCAGCGCGGCGAGGCCGGCAGACGCCATCATCGCAACGCCGACCTCGCGCACGCCGGGGATGGACAGCAGGACGAGCGAGGCGGCGATGATAATGATCGCCACACGCACCGTGCGCGAAAGAATGGCGATGCGGGTGCGCTGGGTGCGTGCGGCCACCGGATCGTCGAGGAATTCGGGCTGGTTCTCCAGCGCTTCGCCAATGCCCTTCACTGCTCGAAAGGCGACCCAGCCGAGCAGGCCCGGTAGCACGAAGCCCGCCGCCCGATCCCAGCCCGGACCGACCAGCGCATCGCCTTCCGCGGCGGCGGATATGGCCATGCCGACCAGCGCCCAACGCATTGGCCGTCGCACATATTTGATGATGCTGTCGTCGAAATGGCTGCTGCTGAGCCGCGCGAGGCGACCGAGAATGGCGAAGGCGATCCAGTGCAGGACAAGCGCGCCGATCACCGCTCCGCCCAGCACGATAGCGGTATGGACCATCGCTTCGGAGGTGATGTCCCAGTTTCGCGGATCGTAGCGGTCAAACATGGGCAGGGCTCCTAACCCGCGGGGATCGGGCGTTCAACGGCCGGCCTTGGACGAGCGCGGCACGTTCAGCCTTGAATGGGAAGGACGATGGTCACCTCGACCCCGTCGGCATGGAATTCGCGTTCTATCGAACCGCCGAACTGGCGCGCCGCACTGGTCATCAGCATGCTGCCGAAGCCTTCGCGTTCGGGATCGCCGGCGATCTTCGCGCCCTTTTCGCGCCATGTCAGCAACACCGCCCCATCGCGTTCTTCCCACGTCACGTGGATCGAGCCGCCTTTTGACCAGGCGCCGTATTTGACGGCGTTGGTCGTCAGCTCGTGGAGGACAAGGCCAAGTGGTGTGATCTGGCTAGCCGGCAGCATGACTTCCGTGCCGTCGATTTCCGCCTTCAACTTTTCCGAGCGGTAGGGGGCCAGCGTGGTTTCGACCAGCGCGCCGAGCGATGCGACCTGCTTTTCGAGCTGGCCCTGAGAGACTTCGTGCGCGGTCAAAAGTGCGCGGACGCGTTCGGCGATGCTGTCGGTCACCGGTTTGGCCTCCGGCTTGCCGCGCGCACTCAGCTGGATGATCGCCAGCACCACCGCGAACAGGTTCTTGACCCGGTGGTTGAGTTCGCGCGCCAGCAGGTCGGCCCGGTCGCGCGCTTCGCCCAGCGCCGTCGCCTGTGCGGCCTCCGCCTCTGCCCGTGCGGCCCGCGCGACCAGCCGCAGGGCGGACAGGATGGCCAGGATAAGCAGCAGCGTCAGCCCGCCCAGCAGCGGCAACACGCGGGCCTCGGCCCGTGCGGTCCCTTCGGTCGACCGGGAGAGAATTTCCAGCTCGATATCTTCGAGCTCGGCAATCGCGCGGCGCAGCCGCTCCATCGTTTCCTGCCCTTCATCGGTCAGAACGGCGCGGCGCGCTTCGATCAACCGTCCCTGCTCGAGCAGCGCGACCGAATCGTCGAGGTCGGCAAACCGCGCGCGCGCCAGCGTTTCGATCCGGTCGAGCAATTCTGTCTGGCGGTCCGTGCCTTGCGGGCCGATCAGGTCGCGCAGCGCGTCGAGCGACGGGTCGATCTGTTCGCGGCCTTGCAGATAGGCGCTGAGATATCGGCGATCGAGCGTAATCAGATAGCCGCGCTGGCCGGTTTCCGCATTCAGCGTCGCCCGGCCGACATCGCGCAGTTCCAGCAGGATATCGTTGGTGCGGTTGACCTGCTCACGCTCGGCCCGCTCGCTCTCGATGGTCTGATAGACGAGGAAGATCAGCGCGAACATGGCCGCAGCCATGATCAGCAGCAGGGTCACATTGACCCAGCGAAACCGGCGCAGGCCAATATCCTTGCCGAGAAGCCTGCTCAATGCGCTTCGTCCCAGCTCTTGCCGGTCCCGATATCGACACCCAGCGGCACGGACAGGTTTACCGACGGCCCCGCAGCCTCGGCCATGACCTGTTCGATGATTTCGGACGCAGCGGCGATATCGCCCTCCGGCAGTTCGAAGACCAGTTCGTCATGAACTTGCAACAACATGCGCACGTGGCCAAGCCCTTTTGCTTCCAGCGCGGGCATCATGCGCACCATTGCGCGCTTGATGATGTCGGCACTCGTGCCCTGGATGGGGGCGTTGATTGCCGCGCGTTCGCTGCCCTGGCGCTCCGCCTGGTTCTTCGACTTGATGCGGGGGAACCAGGTCTTGCGGCCGAACAGTGTCTCAGAATAGCCGCGCTCGCGCACCGTCTCCAGCGTTTCCAGGATATAGCGCTGGATGCCGGGGAAACGCTGGAAATAGGTGTCGATCATCGCCTGCGCCTCGTCCGGCTCGACCTTCAGACGTCCGGCAAGACCCCAGCGCGAAATGCCATAGAGGATGGCGAAATTGATCGTCTTGGCGCGCGCCCGCGTGTCGCGGTCGACCGTGCCGAACATTTCCTGTGCGGTGCGGTTATGGATGTCCTCGCCCTTGGCAAAGGCATCCTTCAGCGGTTCCACATCCGCCATATGCGCCGCAAGCCGCAGCTCGATCTGGGAATAGTCGGCGGCGAGCAGGACATTGCCATCCTCCGGCACAAAAGCCTGGCGGATCTGTCGCCCGATCTCGGTGCGCACGGGGATGTTTTGCAAATTGGGGTCGGTCGATGACAGGCGTCCGGTCTGCGCGCCGACCAGGCTGTAGCTGGTGTGCACGCGCCCGGTTTGCGGGTTGATCGCTTCCTGCAACGCATCGGTATAGGTCGATTTGAGCTTTGCCAGCTGGCGCCATTCCAGCACCTTATCGGCGATGTCCGCCCCTTCGCCCGAAAGGCGCTCCAAGACGCTCTGATCGGTGGAATACTGGCCGCTCTTGCCCTTTTTGCCGCCTTTGTAACCCAGCTTGTCGAACAACACCTCGCCCAACTGCTTGGGGCTGCCGACGGTGAATTCCTCGCCGGCGATGGCGTGGATGTCCTTCTCCAGCAGGCCGGTCTGGGTGGCGAATTCTTCGGACAATTTGGCCAATCGCGTGCGGTCGACCTTGATTCCATGGCGTTCCATCTGCGCCACAACCGGGATCAGCGGACGGTCGACGCGTTCGTAAATGCGTGTGCCACCTTCGATGGCGAGCCGTGGTTTGAGGTGCTGATGCAGGCGCCAGGTGACGTCCGCATCTTCCGCCGCGTATTCGGTCGCCTTGTCCAGCGGGACCTCCCCGAAGGGGATCGCTTTCTTGCCGGTCCCGCACACTTCCTTGAAGGTCATCGGTTTGTGACCGAGGTGGCGTTCGGACAATTCGTCCATCCCATGCCCGCCACCGATGCCGCTTTCGCCCCGCCCGGCGTCCAGGTCGAAGCTGACGATCATGGTGTCGTCGATGGGCGCGGTGTCGATGCCGCAGCGCGCCAGCACGTTGAGATCGTATTTGCCGTTCTGGAAGATCTTCAGCACCGCATCGCTTTCGAGCAGCGGCTTGAGCGCGGCGAGCGCCGCATCGCGCGCGACCTGTTCCGGTTTCTCGGCAAACATGTCGCTGCCGCCATGGGCGAGGGGGACGTAACACGCATCGTTCGGGCCGAGCGCGAGACTGAAGCCGACCAGCTCCGCCTGCATCGAATCGAGCGAGGATGTCTCCGTATCCACTGCGACCTCTCGCGCTGCGAAGGCCCGCGCGACCCAGTGTTCCAGCCGCTCCAGCGTCTGCACCGTCTCATAGGCGCTGCGATCGACGGCGGGCATTTCGGGCAATGGCTGCGCGCTGCCTTGCGCATCGGCATCCGCGCCCTTGTTCTCAGCCTTGGCGGGGTTGAGGTTGTTGGGCCGGTCGGGGCTGCCGGTCCCCGCATCGAGCCGCCGCAGCAGCGAAGTGAACCCATGCTTTTCGAGGAAGGCGGCCAGCGGTTCGGGCGGCACACCATCGAGCTTCATGTCCTCCAGCGGTTCTGGAAGGTCGCAATCCTCCTTCAGCGTCACCAGCACCCGGCTGAGTTCGGCATCGCCGCGATGTTCGAGCAGGCGTTCCTTCAGCTTGGACTTCTTCATGTCGGCTGCAGCATCGAGCGCCGCCGTCAGCCCGCCATGCTCCGCGATCAGCTTGCTCGCGGTCTTGGGCCCGATCCCGTAGATGCCCGGCACATTGTCGACGCTGTCGCCCATCAGCGCCAGGACATCGCCAACCAGCTCCGGCTTCACGCCGAACTTTTCCTCGACCTCTTCGACATAAATGCGCGCCGATTTCATCGTGTCGAGCATGTCGATGCGCGCGCCATCTTCCTCGCCCACCAGCTGCATCAGATCCTTGTCGGATGAGACAATGGTCACGTTCCACCCCTCACGCTGCGCGGCACGGGCATAGGAGGCGATGAGATCATCGGCCTCCAGCCCAGCTTCCTCGATGCAGGGCAGGCTGAAGGCGCGCGTCGCATCGCGGATCAGCGGGAATTGCGGCACGAGGTCTTCGGGCGGCGGGGGGCGATTCGCCTTGTATTCGGCGTAAAGATCGTTGCGGAACGAGCGCGAATCCTTGTCGAGAATGACCGCGAGGTGCGTCGGACCGTCGGCCTTGTCGAGATCGTCGGCCAGCTTCCACAGCATAGTGGTGTAGCCATACACTGCGCCCACCGGCGTCCCTTCGGGATCGGTCAGCGGGGGCAGCCGGTGATAAGCCCTGAAAATATAAGAGCTTCCGTCGACGAGATAGAGATGGTTGCGCGCGGCCATGTGGATCGGTTAGCAGCGCCAGCCCGCGATGGGGAGGGCTTTGTGCACCGCCCAAATAAGGCGAGAATGCGGCGAAATGAGTCGAAATCGCTTGCGTGGACACATTTGCGCCATTATTTAGCCATGCAGAGGCCCGATTTTCGGACCCTCCTTCCGGCCCTCCGGGGCCAGTTGAACTACTCGCTGTTCAAAGGAACTTTATTATGCGTAAGATCGCTCTTGTTGCTGCCGCTTCGGCCGCTGCTCTGACCCTCGCAGCTTGCTCGGAAGCAACCGAAGACGCTGCTGAAGCAACCGCTGAAAACGCTGCTGCCGACACCGAAGCAAACCTCGAAGCCGCTGGCGACAACATCGAAGCCGCTGGCGACGAAGTTGCTGCAGAAGCTGACGAAGCTGCTGCCGACGCTGAAGCTGCGATGCAGAACGAAACCGAAGAAGAAGCTCAGGCTGACTAATTCGCGTTTCGAGCTTAGCTCAAAACGGAAAGGGCGGTGTCGAAAGACGCCGCCCTTTTTGATTCAGGTGAATCGAATTTGAAAGACATTGCCCGCCGCTCGCCATGGCCGGCGCGGGCATGCCTAATCCTGGTGGGTCAGTCCCCGCCGTAATCCGCCTTGGCCCATACGCGGCCATCGCCGCCTGTCTGGGCGAAGCCCTGATAAAGCGCACCGGTGATGCGGGCGATGCGGGCATCGCGCAGGCTGCGCGCTTCCAGTTTGCGGCTCCGCGCGCCATTTTCATACGCCATGGACGGGCTTTGGCCGGTCACGAAGATCGCGGCGGCAATCGCGCGGCCATCGGGCGTGTGGAAAATGCCGATATCGCTCGCCGTGCGGCTGAGCGTGCCGGTCTTGTGCGCAAGGTTCGCGCTCATCGGGACGGCGGAACGCATGCGCCGCTTGCCCGTGGTCGTCGCTTCCATCGCATTCAGCAAAACCCGGCGCGAGGACGCGCTGAGCCAGCGGCCCTGATAAATCCCGGCAAGCAATTGCCCCATCGCGCGCGGCGTGGCGCTGTCCTTGCGATCGATGACGGATGCCGGATCGATTGCGCCGTCTTCACGCACCAGCGTGTGGATATCGCGGGTCAGTTCGAACCCTTCGATGCCCGCACTGCGCATCCATGCATTGACGGCTGCCGGTCCGCCGACCGCGTTCAGCAGCGCGTCGGTGCAATCGTTGCAGCTCTTGCTGATCATCAGGTCGAGATGCTTTTGCGCCGACATCCAGGCATCGCCGCGGCGCGGCAGCAGGAACTCGCTGCTCAGCGTCCACTTGCCCTTGTCGACCCCGGCCAGGAAGGTCGCGGCAATCGCCACCTTGCTGGTGCTTGCCATCGGGAATCGCTGGTCCGCGAGCACGCCCACTTCTTCGCCGCTCGTCAAGTCGATGGCATAGACGCCGATCCGCCCTTGCGAACCGTCGGCCAGCTGCGCGATCTGTCTTTCGAACGATGTGTCGTATGTGGCGCGATAGGTCTGCGGGGTGCGTTCCTGCGTGCCCAGCATGCTGTCGAACAGCGCGTTAAATTCAGTTCCGCCACTTTCGGCAGAACCATCGGTGCGCGCCTGTGCCGGGAGACCGATCGCGAGAGCGGTGGCTGCCAGCAGGCCCGTGATTTTCTTCATGCCCATGCGACCCCTCTTAATCCGTCCATGGTGAGCGAAGTATTAAGAAAGCATGGCATTACGATGGCAAGCGCCTTCGCGACGAATTGTGTCGCCCGGGCGACCAATAATTGCCGCAAGCCGTCCATCGGGTGGTCAGGCCGCGTCTGCCCAACCTATTCGAACATCTTCCTTCGCGGGCCGAGATAGCCAAACAGGTAGGCGGCAACCTTGCGCATCTGGATTTCTTCCGCGCCTTCGGTGATTCGATAGCGGCGGTGATGGCGATAGATGTGCTCGAACGGTTTCTCGCGGCTGTAACCGATCCCGCCATGGACCTGCATTGCCCGATCCGCCGCCTGGCACACCAGCCGGTTCGCCCAGTAATTGCACATGCTCACCTTGTCGGACAGTTCGCGCTCGATCTGCTTGTGCTCCAGCCGGTCCATTTCCCACGCCGTCTTGTAGATCAGCAGCCGCAGCATCTCGCATTGAGTGGCCAACTCCACCAGCGGGAACTGGATGGCCTGATTGCGCGCCAGCTCTTCGCCAAAGGGTTTGCGCCTGCGCGCATAGCGCACGCTTTCTTCCACGCAGAATTGTGCTGCGCCGAGGCTTCCTGCGGCCTGGCGAATGCGGTTCTGGTGGACGAAGCTTTGCGCCAGCCCCAGCCCGCGATCCACTTCGCCCAGAACCGCGCTTTCGGGGACCCAGACGTCTTTCAGGTAAAAGCGCGCATGGTCGGTGGGCATGTTGAAGGTCCAGATGAAGTCGTCGATCTCCAGCCCCTCGCTGGGGTTCGGCACGAGGAAGCAGGTGATCCCCGTCGCATCGCCATTGGCGCCGCTGGTGCGTGCGAACAGCGCGACATGGGTCGCGACATGCATGCCGGTGATCCACATTTTCGATCCATCGATCCGCCAGCCGTCCTGGCCGTCACGTTGCTCGGCCACGGCGCGGGTTTCCATGTGCGTCGCATCGCTGCCGTGATCGGGTTCGGTCAGTCCGAAGGCGACCCGCCGTTCCCCTTCGAACCCGCCAAGGATGAATTCGTCCTGCTGGGCCGGCGTCCCGAAATGTTCGAACATGGCGACGAAGGGGAAATTGCCGACGATGGAATGTTCGTTCTGCAAATCGTTATGCAGGCCGAGGCCGCGTTGGGCGAAGCGGTCGCGAATGACGGCCATCCACAGGTTGGAGCCGTCCTGTCCGCCATATTTCTTCGGTGCGGCAAAGCGCCAGTGCCCTGCCTCGTCGGCCAGGCGGCGTGCCTGGCGCAAAAGGTCTTCCCAATCGTGATCGGGAAGACCGCCACGATCCCAGTCGGTCCGTGCATCTTCGCGCCGGTGATCGAAGAACCGGTTGTTGTCGCCGTGATGCTGGAGCGGTTCGATCGTGTCTTCGATGAACCGTTCGAGCGTCGCATAATAATCTTCGAGCGCCTGCGGGATGGCGAAGTCCATTAATCCCCTCCTGTCCATTTGCTGCGTGCAACGGCGAGTGCCGGATATTTCGGCATGTCGACGGCAAGTTTTTCCAGCGCCGCGTGGCGCAGGCTCGAAAGCATCCCCGGCGCGGCAAGCGTCTGCCTGCCTTCCATCAGGTCGTCGGCCAGCCTGCGCGAATAATGGTCCGGCCGGACGCCCTGATTGCGGGCGATGATGCCCAGCGCGTTGCGCGCGACCGCCAGTTGGAAGCGGTCATGCCCTTCCATCCTGTCCTTGATCGTGGCCAGCCACTCCGCGATCGCAGTGGCGAGGTCGCCGCTTGTCGCCTCGCCGGTGTCGCCCGGTTTACAGGCCGTGGCATCCAGAGTGCGCGCCCGCTCCTCTGCCGGGGCCTCTTCCTCCAGCAGCAACAGGAGGTCGAGTTCCTGCTCGCTCGTCCGGCGCGAGATTACGGCGCGTTCAAGCGTGCGATCCGCACCCTCGCGCCAGATATTGCCCATGCCGAGGCAGCCAAGCGCCCACCACACGGTGCGATAGATCATCCAGTATCGGAAGCGCACCGGGTCCACCGGCGTCCCGCCTGCGTCCTCATAGGCGGCGAAGTAGGTGTCGAGCGAACCCAGCCCCAGCGCCGGACGGTCGTATCGGGCAAACCGCCACACCGCCATGCATCCGAAGGCCAGGTCTTCATGGGGGTCGCTGAAATGGGCCAGTTCCCAATCGAGCACGCCGGTCAGCGCGCCATCCTGGGCCAGCAGATTGCCGACACGGAAATCGCCATGATTAAGCACTGTGGGCGCTGGCGCGGGGGCGTTGTCTTCCAGCCAGCGCAGGCCCAGCGCGATGATCGGACGGTCGCCGCCCGACGCGGCAAACCGATCGCGGAAGTCCGCGATACTTTCGCGCAGGTCGAGTGTCGGCACTGCATCGGGTAGCGCGTCGCGTGACAAGGCATGGATGCGTGCAAGTTCTTGCCCGCACCGGACAAGCAGTGCGTCGGGATCGTCGATGGCCAGAATCGCCCTGGGGTCGGGTGTGCCGGGCAGCGCGCGCATGACGAAGCCGGTCCCGATGCCGTCATCCTCATGCAGTTCGGCGACGATCTCGGGTGCGGTCACTCCGGCTGTGTGAACGGCGCGGATGATGGCGGCCTCGGTATCGTGGCCGAAAGGGCGGGTTTCCATCATCTGGGCGCTGGGCGCGCGGCGCAGCACGTAATCTTCGCCGCCCGCGCTGAAGCGCCAGCTTTCCATCGTCGCGCCGCCGGTCAGCCGGGCAAGATCGGACACCGCACCCAGCCCGGCGCGCTTCGCCACATGGGCGATGCCGTCCTGCAATTGTCTCTCTCCCATCATTCCCTTTTCTGACTGCGCGATGGCGCGCTCAAGCATGGACCGATTTCGCCTGCCGCTCGTTGATCGGACAACGCACAATTTAGAGGAGACTACGCATATGAAATTGCCGCACAACGCCCACGTCGCACTGGTCGATGGCGAGACCTTCACCGTGATGCGCAATGGCGGGCAGATTTTCGAACCCAAACTGGAACAGGCCGAAAGGCCCGATCTCAGTGCGACGAATTTCAGCGCGGGGGTGAAGCACCAGGATGACATCGGCCAGCGCAAGGGTGAAACCGACCTAAACGAGTTGGCGCATGGTGCGGCCGCCGCCGAATGGCTCAACGCCAAGGCGATTTCGGGTGAGATCACCGATGTTCTGGTGATTGCCGATCCCAAGACGCTTGGCGAAATGCGCCGCCACTATCACACCGAGCTGGAAAAACGGCTGGTGGGCGAAATCGACAAGACGCTGACCGGCGAACCGACCGACCGGATCGAAAAGGCCATCGTCGCGGCCTGATCGAAAAGGGCTTCCGGCCAAAAGAAAAGGCCCGGCGGGATCGCTCCCGCCGGGCCTTCTTGTGTCTGTCCGGTAACCGGACGGCATGGGCTTAGAAGCCCATGCCGCCCATGCCGCCGCCCATGCCGCCCATGTCGGGCATTGCCGGGGCCGAAGACTTGTCTTCCGGCTTGTCGACGATGGCAGCTTCGGTGGTGATCAGCAGGCCGGCAACCGATGCCGCATCCTGCAGCGCGGTGCGCACGACCTTGGTCGGGTCGATCACGCCAGCCTTCACCAGGTTCTCATAGGTGTCGGTCGCAGCGTTGAAGCCGAGCGATTCGTCGTTGCCGTCCATCAGCTTGCCCGCGACGACAGCGCCGTCATGGCCAGCATTGCTGGCAATCTGGCGAACCGGCGCCTGAAGCGCGCGGCGAACGATGTCCACACCGCGGGTCTGGTCGTCATTGTCGCCTTCCAGGCCAGCCAGCGACTTGGTTGCATAGAGCAGGGCCGTGCCGCCGCCCGGAACGATGCCTTCTTCGACGGCTGCGCGGGTTGCGTGCAGCGCGTCGTCGACGCGGTCCTTGCGTTCCTTCACCTCGACTTCGGTTGCACCGCCGACCTTGATGACGGCGACGCCGCCAGCGAGCTTCGCCAGGCGTTCCTGGAGCTTCTCACGGTCGTAGTCCGAGCTGGTATTGTCGATCTGCGTGCGGATTTCACCGACGCGTGCCTTGATGTCGGCTTCATCGCCCGAACCGTCGACAATGGTGGTGTTGTCCTTGTCGATGGTGACGCGCTTGGCTTCGCCCAGCATGCCGAGCGTGACGTTTTCCAGCTTGATGCCGAGGTCTTCGGAAATCATCTCGCCCTTGGTCAGGATCGCGATGTCCTGCAGCATGGCCTTGCGACGATCGCCGAAGCCCGGAGCCTTGACCGCTGCAACCTTGAGGCCGCCGCGCAGCTTGTTGACTACGAGGGTCGCCAGCGCTTCGCCTTCGATGTCTTCCGCGATGATCAGCAGCGGACGGCCCGACTGGACAGCCGCTTCGAGAACGGGAAGCATCGACTGCAGGTTCGACAGCTTCTTTTCGTGGATCAGGATGTACGGGTTTTCGAGTTCGACCGTCATCTTGTCCGGGTTGGTGATGAAGTAGGGCGACAGGTAGCCGCGATCGAACTGCATGCCTTCGACGGTTTCGAGCTCGAATTCGAGACCCTTGCTCTCGTCGACGGTGATCACGCCTTCCTTGCCGACCTTGTCCATGGCTTCGGCGATCTTCTCGCCGACTTCACGGTCGCCATTGGCGGAGATCACGCCGACCTGGGCGATTTCTTCGCTGCCCGACACGTCCTTCGAACGGCCCTTGAGATCGTCGACGATCTTGCTCACGGCGAGGTCGATGCCGCGCTTGAGGTCCATCGGGTTCATGCCCGCTGCAACCGACTTCATGCCTTCGGTCACGATGGCCTGGGCCAGAACGGTCGCGGTGGTCGTGCCGTCACCGGCGGCGTCGTTCGCCTTCGATGCGACTTCCTTGATCATCTGCGCGCCCATGTTCTCGAACTTGTCCTTCAGTTCGATTTCCTTGGCGACGGTAACGCCGTCCTTGGTGATGCGGGGTGCGCCGAAGCTCTTGTCGATCACGACATTGCGGCCCTTGGGGCCGAGCGTGACCTTTACGGCATTGGCGAGGGTGTCGACGCCGCGCAGAATGCCTTCGCGCGCGTCACGGCCGAACTTTACGTCCTTGGCTGCCATTGGTGTTTCTCCTGGAATTGGTTTGTCTGGTGGGAAGCGTCGGGATCAGGCTATCAGCCGATGATCCCCATGATGTCGCTTTCCTTCATGATCAGCAGATCTTCGCCTTCGATCTTGACTTCGGTTCCCGACCATTTGCCGAACAGCACACGGTCGCCGGTTTTGACGTCGAGCGGGATGCGGTCGCCGTCATCGTCGCGCGCGCCGTCGCCGATGGCGACGACTTCGCCTTCGCTTGGCTTTTCCTGAGCGCTGTCGGGGATGATGATGCCGCCTGCCGTCTTCTCGTCGGCTTCGATGCGACGGACCAGTACACGGTCGTGCAACGGACGAAATGCCATGATGATGACCTCTCTATAAGAAGTGTGAATGAAAATTGGCACTCGCACTCGATGAGTGCCAGCGATGCGCAAATGGGAGCGCGTCTGTGTGGAGTCAACGGGGGCAAAGGGAAAAAGTTACTCGCCTTTCGGCGGGCCGTGGCATGGGGTGGCCAAGGCGTGGACGCTTCCCTATCGCGCCCGCCACACATCAAACTGAATCAACGAAAGGCCGCCATTTATGACGACCGAACAGAACATTGCCGCGCTGACCATACCCGAACAGATATGGTTGTGGCTGCGGCTCAACATGATGGATATCGCCGGGGCTTTCGCAGTGCTGGTCATCGGCCTGCTGCTGGCCAAGCTGATCTCCGGCTGGGTCGAGCGGGCGATGGCCAAGTCTCACCGGTTCGACCCGACGGTAGCGAACTTCCTGTCGAGCGTGGTCAAATATGCCCTTTGGGCGCTGGTGCTGATCACTGTGCTGGCACAGTTCGGGGTTGAGACGACCAGCATCCTCGCTGCACTGGGCGGCATGGCGCTTGCCATCGGGCTTGCGCTGCAAGGTACGCTGTCCAATGTCGCTTCGGGCGTGATGATCCTGGTGCAAAAGCCGTTCAAGGTGGGCGAGGCGATCAGCGCAGGATCGGTCACCGGGACAGTGCAGCAGATCGGCCTGTTCACCACCGAATTGAAGCAGTTCGACGGGTTGTTCGTGATGGTCCCCAATTCGGAGCTCTGGAACCAGGCGATCGTCAATTTCCACCGCCACCCGATCCGCCGGTTCGAACTGATCGTGGGCATCGCCTATGGCGACAGCATGGAGCAGGCGCGCAGCGAATTGCTGGCGCTGGCAGCGAGCGACGAGCGCATTCTCAGCGATCCCGAGCCGGTGGCCTTTGTCAGCTCGCTCGATGACAGTTCGGTCGGCATCGGCCTGCGGGTCTGGTGCACCACGGGCGATTTCGTGAATGTCGGCTGGGACCTCACCGAAGCGGCGAAGGCGCGCTTCGACGATGTCGGCCTCTCCATCCCCTTCCCGCAGCGCGAGATTACGACGAAAGCTGCCTGATATCGACGGGGCCGGGGCGCAGGGTCAGGCCCAGCGCCTCGCGCCTGTGCCAGCGCCAGCCGAGCAGGATCGCCGCAATCAGCAGCCCGGTGGCAAGCCCGATCCAGATGCCCACGCCCTCCAGCGGTGTCATGAAGCCGAGCATCAGCGATGTGCCGATACCCGGTATCCAATAGGCAAAGGCCGCGATCCACATCGGCACGCGGGTGTCCTGAAGCCCGCGCAATGCGCCGGCGGCGACCGCCTGGACCCCGTCGGCCAGCTGGAAGGCGGCGGCAATCACGATATATTGCAAGGCAAAGCCCACCAGCACCGCGTTTTTCGGGTCCCACGGATCGATATATATCGCCAGCAGCGGCTTGGGCATCACGATCATCGCGATTGCGGTCAGCGCCATGAACCCTGTGCCGATGGCGATGCCCGCCCACCCGGCGCGCTTCATGCCGTGGGTATCGCGTGCGCCATAGAAATAGCCCACGCGGATGGTTGCCGCCTGCCCGACGCCGAAGGGAACCTGGAAAGCGAGTGCGGCAATCTGCAGCGCCACCGTATGCGCGGCAAGCTGGGTCGCGCCGATATTGCCCATCAGGAAGGCGGCCGCGCCGAAGATGCCCGCTTCTGCCGTGATGGTCAGCGCAATGGGCGTCCCGATGCGCACGATATGCCAGAAGCGCTGCCAGTCGGGCGACCACCACCGCCCGAAAATGCGATAGCGGTGGAGCTTGGGGTCGAGGCGGATCGCGACGATATAGGCGAGCAGCGTGGTCAGCGTGGTGATGATCGTCGCCACCGCCGCGCCTTTCAGACCCAGCTCGGGTGCGCCGAGATTGCCGAAGATGAAGGCATAATTGGCCAGCGCATTCACGAAGATGCCGCCCGCCGTGATCGCGGTGGCGAAAATCGGCCGGTCGAGCGTGGAAACGAAGCTGCGCAGGACATTGTTGAAAAGGAACGGCACGAGCGAGAACACCAGCAGCGTGTTGTATTCCACCGCCATGGCGATGATGCCCGGCTGTTGCCCGGTAACCCGCATCAGGGGGCCAAGCAGCAGACACAGCCCCATGCCCGCAATCCCGGCGATGAGCGCAAGCCACAGCGCCATGCGGACCGTGCGGCGCACCGGGCGCAAGGCAGGCGCGCGCTCGCCCAGCTCAGCAGCAGCCACCGGTGCGACCGCCCCGGTCAGGCCGGACAGCGCCCACATGACGAGGCCGAACAGCGCAATTGCGAGGGCGGAGGCAGCCAACTGCTCTTCCCCCAATCGCGCGATGAAGATCACGTCGATGGCATAGGTGAGCATTTGCAGCAGGTTCGCCGCCGCCAGCGGCCAGCTCAGCCGCAGGGTGGCGCGAAACTCGTCACGCCAGCGCTGACGGTCGGGGCCATCGCCGCGATCTTGCGGGGGCAGGGGGATGGTATCGTCCTGCATCGTTTGTGCCATCCCTGCAGGACAGCCGCACCGGATAGGGACCGGATCGAGCGGTCACAATCGCAAAGCGCGGGCCGGCAAAATTGGCGGCGCTGCTATGGCCTGAGGGCAACAGCGCCTGTCAGGTGGCGCCAGATGCCGTCAGATCGCGAATGCGTCGGGCGGACGCCCCACGATGCAAAAAGGGCGGCGTCTTGCGACACCGCCCTTCGTGTGATCTCAAAAGAGATCGAAGCGTAAGCGACAGGCTTACTTGAGTTCGACGGTACCGCCGGCTGCTTCGATCTTGCCCTTGATTTCTTCGGCTTCCGCCTTGTTGACGCCTTCCTTGAGCGGCTTCGGCGCGCCTTCGACCAGAGCCTTGGCTTCGCCCAGGCCCAGACCGGTGATGGCACGGACTTCCTTGATGACCTGGATCTTCTTGCCACCGTCGCCGGTCAGGACGACGTCGAATTCGTCCTTTTCTTCGGCTGCGGGTGCATCGCCGCCAGCGGCGGGGCCAGCAACGGCAACAGCAGCGGCAGCTGAAACGCCCCACTCTTCTTCAAGTGCCGTGGCAAGCTCTGCAGCTTCCATGACGGTCAGTTTGCTCAGTTCTTCAACAAGCTTGGCGATATCGGCCATGATGTTTCACTCCAAAAAATCGGCTGGGACAATTTCGTCCCGGAAAAGTTGCTTCGTGCGAATGCCCGCTTACGCCGCGTCTTTCGCGCCATAGGCGCCGAAAACACGGGCAAGCTTGGCCGCGGGTGCGTTGACGACCTGGGCGATCTTTGTCGCCGGGGCGTTGACGAGACCCACGATCTTGCCACGCAGCTCGTCGAGCGAGGGCATCGAGGCAAGTGCCTTGACCCCAGCTTCGTCGAGCACCTGCGCGCCCATCGAGCCACCGACGATTTCGAGCTTGTCGTTGGCTTTCGCGAAATCCACCGCAGCCTTTGCAGCTGCCACCGGGTCCTCGGAATATGCGAGGGCGGTGGGACCGGTCAGGTATTCTTCGATACCTGCATAGTCGGTGTCTTTCAGGGCGAGCTTGGCGAGGCGGTTCTTCGCAACCTTGTAGGTCGCACCGGCTTCCCGCATCTTCGTGCGCAATTCGGTGGACTGGGCCACCGACAGGCCGAGATTGCGCGTGACGACCACGACGCCGCTCTCGTTGAAGACTGCGTTGAGCTGGGCAACCGAATCGGCTTTCTGCGAACGATCCATGCCATACTCCTTCACAATGACCGTGCGGGATGGCTCCCACGCGGCCGGCTACGTTTGTCCATGCCGCAGGTGCGACACGGGCGAGTCCGTCGAAGGGGAAGGAGTGGCGCGAAAACGCCGATCTGCGAACGACACGCATGTGCCCGCATAAATCTCTTGCCCCGTCTAGGCTGGAAATTAAGACCGGGCAGATCCCGGTCACCAACTGTCTCGGACGGATGCGCGGGCGGGAATCGAAAAAGACCCGCCTTTGCGGGGCGGGCCTTTAGCCGATCGGTCGGCTGCGTCAAGGGCGAAGGGCGGACAGGGCCGTTACAGGCCCCGCCGTCACTGCCCGGCGCGACGCCTTATGCCGGCGCATATCCGGTTGCCCGCGTCGGGGCCCTGCCTTCGCGGCGCAGCTCCACCCACCGCGCAACCCGCACCATCGCGGCAGGGGTGATCGCAACGATCAGGCCCACCACCAGCGAATCGATGGCGAGGAGCGACCACAGCTCGGCGCCCTGCTTGCCCATCGCCCACTCATTGAGGTTCTGGTGCAGCAGGCTGACCGGGATACGCGTCAGCAGGAACAGCGGCAGCGCGAGGAAATAGAGCAGGCCGGTAAGCCTGGCCGAACCGATCGGCCCGGTGATCTGTCCATCTGTCGCAGCCGCGACGACCCAGGCCATCAGCAACGGCTCGACCAGCACTTGGCCAAGGCCGACAATGGTGCGAACGGTATCGACATGCTCCTCGGCGGCGAAATTGCGCGCATAGAAAGTCGCGGCAAACATCACGAGCGAATAGACAAGATACGGTGCGAAGCGCTTTGCCGCCGTACCCAGCGGGGCGAGTGGCCGCCCGTCGCGCATCCCTGCGAAATGCCGGATGACGAAGAAGGCGCCGACATAGATCGAGGTCATCTTCACCCAGCCGAACGCCATGCGCGCGCCGTCCTGCGACACGGCACGGGCAGTTTCCTTGTCGGTGAACATGCCGATCTGCACTTCGACCACATGCTGGGCAAATTCCCACGCGATGATCGCGGCGAAAAGCCACGGCAATCCTTTGATCGCGCGCAGGCTATCGAGATAGCTGCCGGCAAGATCGGTGAAAAAGCGGCGTGTCCATTGCATGTCGTCTAATCCCCGTATGTCAAGAGATCGCCCGGCTGGCAGCCCAGTTCGCGGCAGATCGCCTCCAGTGTGGAGAAACGGATCGCCTTGGCCTTGCCGGTTTTAAGGATGGAAAGATTGGCCAGCGTCAGGCCGATCCGGTCGGACAATTCGGTCAGGGTCATCCCGCGTTCCTGCAGCAGATCGTCGAGCCTGACGGAGATTGCGGTGCTATCCTCGCCCGGCATCAGACCGTGCCTTCCAGATCTTCGCGCATGGCCGCCCCTTCGCGGAACAGCCGCGCCAGAACGAGCAGCAGCGGCACGGCGAACCAGCCGGTGAGCGAAAGCGACCAGCCGAAATATTCCCCGGTCTGCGCGCTCGCCCAGATCGATAGCTGGCCGTAAGCCAGGTCGACCACATTGATCGCCAGCAGAGCGAGGGCGATGGTGATCAGACGCTGTGCATTCGCTTCGCTGAATGCCGCGCCTGCCTGTGTGTCGCGGATCATGGCAATCAGCCGGGTCAGAATGACATGCACCGCCACGGCGACCGGAAGGACCGACAGGCAGGAGCCCATGAGCCAGGTAATCGCTGCGTCGCTTTGCGATTGCGACAGCCCAAGAACCTCTACGAAACGCGCGCCAAACTGCGCGGGATCGATCAGCAGCAGCGCGCCGAGAAAGGCGAACAGTGCTGCCACGATCCAATTGAGCCAGTTGGCTACCCGAAAAATTCCGATCAAGGCGGACAGCATCGAATCACTCCCGGTCTGCCAAATTCCATTTATCGATTTTCGATATGGCACTACGACCACATATCGTCAATCGATAATATCGAAAAACGATAAGGCTGGCGATTTCGAGCTGGCTTGACCCCTGGCAGCACGCTTCCTATATGCCTCCGCGACCGCACGCTTCGAGCGAATCCGATTCATGCGCGGGAATCGGGTCAGGAACGGAAGCGGCGTTTCCATATCGCGACGCAATTCGTTCGAGCTGCAGCTGCCGCACGCCAGGGGTGTGCCATTCGCTGCGGCCTTTTTGCGTCCGACATGGTTCTCACGCGCATGAGACATCAATTCCGCCCCGCATCCGCGCGCGGGCCGGCGCATCAAGAGAAGAGGCGAGCCCCTTTATGGCCACCAAGAGCAAGAGCACCGCAAAAGGCACTGCCAAGCGGCGCATCCGCAAGATTTTCGGCGACATCCATGAAGTCGTCGACATGCCCAACCTGATCGAGGTGCAGCGCGAGAGCTACGAACAGTTCCTGCGCTCGAACAAGGAGATCGATTACGTCTCCGGCCTCGAAAAGACCTTGCGCTCGGTCTTCCCCATCCGCGATTTCGCCGGGACCGCCGAACTCGACTTCGTGCATTACGAACTCGAACCGCCCAAGCACGACATCACCGAATGCAAGCAGCGCGGCATCACCTATGCCGCGCCGATGAAGGTCACGCTGCGCCTGATCGTGTTCGAAGTCGATCAGGAAACCGAAACCCGCTCCGTTCTCGATATCAAGGAGCAGGACGTTTATATGGGCGACATGCCGCTGATGACGGAGAACGGCACGTTTATCGTCAACGGCACGGAGCGCGTGATCGTATCGCAGATGCACCGCTCGCCCGGTGTCCTGTTCGACCATGACCGCGGCAAGACGCACAGCTCGGGCAAGCTGCTGTTCGCTGCGCGCATCATCCCTTATCGCGGAAGCTGGCTCGACTTCGAATTCGACGCCAAGGACATCGTCAATGTCCGTATCGACCGCAAGCGTAAGCTGCCGGTCACCGCGCTGCTCTATGCCCTCGGCCTCGACAGCGAAGACATCCTCGGTCACTTCTACAAGACCGTGGAATGGAAGCGCGTTTCCGGCAAGAAGGGCGATGGCTGGCAGATTCCGTTCGATGCCGAGGCATGGCGCGGCCAGAAGCCTGCCTTCCCGCTGATCGATGCCAAGACCGGCGAAGAAGTCTTCGCCGCAGGCACGAAGATCAGCCCGCGCGCCGCCAACAAGGCGGCCAAGGACGGTCTCGAAACCCTGCTCCTGCCGGTGGAGGAGGCCTTCGGCCGTTTCTCTGCGCGCGATCTGATCGATGAAAAGACCGGCCGCATCTATATCGAGGCGGGCGACGAAGTGAGCCCGGAAAACCTCGAAGTCCTAGATGCCGCAGGCGTCGATATGCTCGAGCTGCTCGACATCGACGACATCACCACCGGCCCGTGGATCCGCAACACGCTCAAGGTCGACAAGGCCGAGAACCGTGACGAGGGCCTGGAGGCGATCTACAAGGTCATGCGTCCGGGCGAACCGCCGACCAAGGAAACGGCAGAGGCGCTGTTCGAAGGCCTGTTCTTCGATGCCGACCGTTATGACCTTTCCGCGGTTGGCCGTGTTAAGCTCAACATGCGTCTCGAACTCGACGCGGAAGACACCGTCACCACGCTGCGCAAGGAAGACATCCTCGCAGTGGTGAAGGAGCTGGTCGACCTGAAGGACGGCAAGGGCGAAGTCGACGACATCGACAATCTCGGCAACCGCCGCGTGCGTTCGGTGGGCGAACTGCTCGAAAACCAGTACCGCGTTGGCCTGCTGCGCATGGAGCGCGCGGTGAAGGAGCGCATGAGCAGCGTCGATGTATCGACCGTGATGCCGAACGACCTCATCAACGCGAAGCCCGCCGTGGCGGCAGTGCGCGAGTTCTTCGGTTCTTCGCAGCTCTCGCAGTTTATGGACCAGACCAATCCGCTGTCGGAAGTCACCCACAAGCGCCGCGTTTCGGCGCTTGGCCCGGGCGGCCTCACGCGTGAGCGCGCTGGCTTCGAAGTCCGCGACGTCCACCCGACGCACTATGGCCGCATCTGTCCGATCGAAACGCCGGAAGGCCCGAACATCGGCCTGATCAACTCGCTCTCCACCTTTGCGCGGGTGAACAAATACGGCTTCATCGAAACACCGTACCGCACCGTTACCGACAACAAGGTGACCGGCGAGGTGAAGTACCTCTCCGCAATGGAAGAGCAGAAGCACACCGTCGCGCAGGCTTCGGCGGACCTGAAGGGCGATGGCAGCTTCGAGGAAGAATTCGTCTCGGCCCGCCAGAACGGCGACTATTTCATGGCTCCGCGCGACCAGATCACGCTGATGGACGTGTCGCCCAAGCAGCTCGTCTCGGTCGGTGCATCGCTCATTCCGTTCCTGGAAAACGATGACGCCAACCGCGCACTGATGGGCGCCAACATGCAGCGTCAGGCCGTGCCGCTCGTCAAGGCGGAAGCGCCTTGGGTCGGGACCGGCATGGAAGAAACCGTGGCGCGCGATTCCGGCGCTGCGATTGCCGCGACGCGCGGCGGGATCGTCGACCAGGTCGACGCGACCCGCATCGTGATCCGTGCCATCGGCGATGTCGAACCCGGCCAGTCCGGCGTCGACATCTATACGCTCGAGAAGTTCCAGCGTTCGAACCAGAACACCTGCATCAACCAGCGTCCGCTGGTGAAGGTGGGCGAAACGGTCGAGCCGGGCGACATCATCGCCGACGGTCCCTCGACCGATCTGGGCGAGCTGGCGCTGGGCAAGAACACGCTCGTCGCGTTCATGCCCTGGAACGGCTACAACTACGAGGATAGTATCCTCATCTCCGAACGCATCGTGAAGGACGACGTCTTCACCTCGATCCATATCGAGGAATTCGAAGTCATGGCCCGCGACACGAAGCTCGGCCCCGAAGACATCACCCGCGACATTCCCAATGTCGGCGAGGAAGCGCTGCGCAACCTCGACGAGGCGGGTATCGTCTATATCGGCGCGGAAGTGCATCCGGGCGATATCCTGTGCGGCAAGATCACGCCGAAGGGCGAAAGCCCGATGACGCCGGAAGAAAAGCTCCTGCGCGCCATCTTCGGCGAAAAGGCCAGCGACGTGCGCGACACCTCGCTCCGCCTGCCGCCGGGCGTTGCCGGTACGGTGGTCGAGGTGCGCGTGTTCAACCGTCACGGTATCGAGATCGATGACCGTACGCGTGCCATCCAGAACGAGGAAATCGAGCGCCTGCGCAAGGACAGCCAGGACGAACGCGCGATCCTCAACCGGGCGACCTACAACCGCCTGCGTGACATGCTGGCCGGCCAGACGGCTTCTGCCGCGCCGAAGGGCGTGAAGAAGGGCAGCGAGATCACCGAAGAGGTGCTGGACGAGGTCGAACGCCACGAATGGTTCAAGTTCGCCGTTGCGGACGACAACCGCCAGGCGCAGATCGAAGCGGTCAAGACGCAGTACGACGAAGCCGTGAAGGTCATCGACGAGAAGTTCGAAGATCGTAAGGAAAAGCTCGAACGCGGCGACGAACTCGCTCCGGGCGTGCTCAAGATGGTCAAGGTCTTCGTTGCAGTGAAGCGCAAGCTGCAGCCGGGCGACAAGATGGCCGGCCGTCACGGGAACAAGGGTGTCATCTCGCGCATCCTGCCGGTCGAGGACATGCCGTTCCTCGAAGACGGGACGCCGGTGGACATCGTGCTGAACCCGCTGGGCGTGCCCTCGCGCATGAACGTCGGCCAGATCTTCGAAACGCATCTCGGCATGGCGGCCCGCAATCTGGGCCACCAGATTGCCGACCAGCTCGACGACTGGAAGCACGCCAACCCGAATGCCGCCGAAGACTATGCCAAGGCGAAGCCGCCCGAAGCGGTTATCGACCGTCTCAAGCTCGTCTATGGCGATCACTACCACGACGACATCGACAGCCGTTCGACCGAAGACATCGTCGAACTTGCGAACAACCTGCGTGCAGGCGTCCCGATGGGTACGCCGGTGTTCGACGGTGCGCGCGAAGGCGATGTGACGGTCGAGCTGGAAAAGGCCGGTCTCGACAGCTCGGGCCAGTCGGTCCTGTACGATGGGCGCACGGGCGATGCCTTCGACCGCAAGGTGACGGTGGGCATCATCTACATGCTCAAGCTGCACCACCTGGTCGACGACAAGATCCACGCGCGTTCGATCGGTCCCTACAGCCTCGTCACCCAGCAGCCGCTGGGCGGTAAGGCGCAGTTCGGCGGCCAGCGCTTCGGTGAGATGGAGGTCTGGGCGCTCCAGGCCTACGGCGCAGCCTACACGCTGCAGGAAATCCTCACCGTGAAGTCGGACGACGTGATCGGGCGTACCAAGGTCTACGAAGCGATCGTCAAGGGCGACGACACCTTCGAGGCCGGCATTCCGGAGAGCTTCAACGTGCTCGTCAAGGAAATGCGCAGCCTGGGCCTCAATGTCGAACTCACCTCGCTCGCCGATGGCGACGAGGACGACGACGGCCTCGCGATCGCGGCGGAATAAGTCATGGAGCTGATGAACAGGATCGCGGACAACCCCCTCGCCGAACGCGTGTGGTGGGGAATGTTCGCCCTGTTCTTTGGCATCTTGGGTGTGACCGCAACAGATGGTTTGCTGCAAATTATCGGAATCGGCCTGCTCATATTGAGCCTCGCTTTTTTCGGTAGGGCAATGATGGCCCGCCGCACGCAGAACGAAGATTGATCCCAATACCAAGGGAACTGTGAAATGAACGAACTGACCAAATTCACCAACCAGCTCGCGAAGCCCGAAACCTTCGACGAGATCCAGATCGGTATCGCCAGCCCCGAGCGCATTCGCTCGTGGTCGTTCGGTGAAATCAAGAAGCCGGAAACCATCAACTACCGTACGTTCAAGCCCGAACGTGACGGGTTGTTCTGCGCACGCATCTTCGGTCCGGTGAAGGACTACGAATGCCTTTGCGGCAAGTACAAGCGCATGAAGTACAAGGGCGTCGTGTGCGAAAAGTGCGGCGTCGAAGTCACCGTCACCAAGGTCCGCCGCGAACGCATGGGCCATATCGAACTGGCCGCGCCGGTCGCGCATATCTGGTTCCTGAAATCGCTGCCGTCGCGCATCGGCCTGCTGCTCGACATGCAGCTCAAGCAGCTCGAGCGTGTGCTCTATTTCGAAGCCTATATCGTCACCGAACCGGGCCTGACGCCGCTGGAGAAATTCCAGCTGCTGACCGAAGACGAGCTGCTCGAAGCGCAGGATGAATATGGCGAAGACGCCTTCAGTGCCGGGATCGGCGCCGAAGCGGTCAAGATCATGCTCATGGACCTCGATCTGGAGCAGGAACGCGACGATCTGATGGAAGAGCTTGCGACCACCAAGTCCAAGCTTAAGCCCGCCAAGATCATCAAGCGCCTCAAGGTCGTGGAAAGCTTCATCGATTCGGGCAACCGCCCCGAATGGATGATCCTCGAAGTCGTGCCGGTCATCCCGCCGGAACTGCGCCCGCTGGTCCCGCTGGACGGTGGCCGTTTCGCGACCTCGGACCTGAACGATCTCTATCGCCGCGTTATCAACCGCAACAACCGGTTGAAGCGCCTGATCGAGCTGCGCGCGCCGGACATCATCGTCCGCAACGAAAAACGCATGCTGCAGGAAGCTGTCGATGCGCTCTTCGACAACGGCCGCCGCGGCCGCGTCATCACCGGCGCCAACAAGCGTCCGCTGAAATCGCTGTCCGACATGCTCAAGGGCAAGCAGGGCCGCTTCCGCCAGAACCTTCTGGGTAAGCGCGTCGACTATTCGGGCCGTTCGGTCATCGTGACCGGCCCCGAACTCAAGCTGCACCAGTGCGGCCTGCCAAAGAAGATGGCGCTCGAGCTGTTCAAGCCGTTCATCTACGCCCGCCTCGATGCCAAGGGTCTGTCGATGACCCTCAAGCAGGCGAAGAAGTGGGTCGAGAAGGAGCGCAAGGAAGTCTGGGACATCCTGGATGAAGTCATCCGCGAACACCCGGTTCTCCTGAACCGCGCGCCGACGCTTCACCGCCTCGGCATCCAGGCGTTCGAGCCGGTCCTGATCGAAGGTAAGGCGATCCAGCTTCACCCGCTGGTCTGCGCCGCCTTCAACGCCGACTTCGACGGCGACCAGATGGCCGTGCACGTCCCGCTGAGCCTCGAGGCGCAGCTGGAAGCGCGCGTGCTGATGATGAGCACGAACAACATCCTCTCGCCCGCCAACGGCAAGCCGATCATCGTGCCCTCGCAGGACATGGTGCTGGGGATCTATTATCTGTCGATGGAACGGCAGGAAAAGAACCCCGAATATGTCGAGGACGACAAGGGCAACAAGGTCGAGAAGCTGCCGATCTTCGGCGACATGGCCGAAGTGCACCAGGCGCTGGAAACGAAGTCGGTCACGCTGCACTCCAAGATCATCGCCCGCGTTCCGCAGGCCGATGAAGACGGCAATGTGGTGATGAAGCGTTTCGAGACGACGCCGGGCCGCATGCTGATCGGCGAATGCCTGCCGAAGAGCCACAAGGTTCCCTTCGACATCGTCAACCGCCTGCTGACCAAGAAGGAAATCGGCGACGTCATCGACGAAGTCTATCGCCACACCGGCCAGAAGGACACGGTGCTGTTCGCCGACGCCATCATGGTGCTGGGCTTCCGCAACGCGTTCAAGGCCGGCATTTCCTTCGGCAAGGACGACATGATCATCCCCGACAGCAAGGACGGGATGATCGAGGAAACCAAGGCACTTGTTGCCGATTACGAGCAGCAGTACCAGGACGGCCTGATCACCCAGCAGGAAAAATACAACAAGGTGATCGACGCGTGGTCCAAGTGCGGTGACCAGGTGGCCGACGCCATGATGGAAGAGATCAAGTCGCAGCCGATCGACAAGGACGGCAAGCAGGCTCAGATCAACTCGATCTACATGATGGCCCACTCCGGTGCGCGTGGTAGCCCCGCACAGATGAAGCAGCTTGCCGGTATGCGCGGCCTCATGGCCAAGCCGTCGGGCGAGATCATCGAAACGCCGATCATCTCGAACTTCAAGGAAGGCCTGACCGTCCTTGAATACTTCAACTCGACCCACGGCGCGCGTAAGGGCCTGGCCGACACCGCGCTCAAGACGGCGAACTCGGGTTACCTGACCCGCCGTCTGGTCGATGTGTCGCAGGACTGCGTGATCGTCGAGGAAGACTGCAAGACCGATAACGTGCTGGAAATGCGCGCCATCGTTCAGGGCGGCAGCGTGATCGCATCGCTGGGCGAACGTATCCTTGGCCGCACCGTGGCCGAAGATCTCGTCAATGCCGAAACCGGCGAAGTGATCGTCAAGGCAGGCACGCTGATCGACGAGCCGATGGTCAAGGACATCGAGGCTGCCGAAGTGCAGTCCGCCAAGATCCGCTCGCCGCTGGTCTGCGAAGCCGACCAGGGCGTGTGCGCGACCTGCTATGGCCGTGACCTTGCTCGCGGTACGCCGGTCAATATCGGTGAAGCCGTCGGCGTCATTGCCGCCCAGTCCATCGGTGAACCGGGCACGCAGCTGACCATGCGTACCTTCCACATCGGCGGTGCGGCGCAGCTTAACGAAACGAGCCACCTTGAATCGGTTTCGGACGGTAAGGTCGTCTATCGCGATATGCCGACCATCACCGACAAGAAGGGCCGGATCCTGTCGCTCGCTCGCAATGGCGAACTGGCCGTGATCGACGCCGAAGGGCGCGAGCGCGAAATCCACAAAGTGCCCTATGGTACGGTCCTGATGCACAAGGACGGCGCCAAGGTGAAGGAAGGCGACCGTCTGGCGGAATGGGATCCGTTCAGCCTGCCGATCATCACCGAAACCTCGGGTGTGGTCCGTTACCAGGACCTTCTCGACGGCACGACCATGGAAGAGCGCAGCGACGAAGCGACCGGCATCGCGCAGCGTGTGGTCACGGAAAACCGTGGCACGGGCCGCAAGAAGAAGGAAGACCTGCGTCCGCGCCTGACCCTGCTCAACGAAGCGGGCGATGAAAGCGAGGCCGCTCGCTACATGCTGGCGCCGGGCACGACGCTGTCGGTCGACGATGGTCAGGAAGTCCAGGCCGGTGACATCCTTGCGCGTGCATCGCGTGAGGCCGCCAAGACGCGCGACATCACCGGCGGTCTGCCGCGTGTTGCCGAGCTGTTCGAAGCACGCCTGCCCAAGGACAATGCGATCATCGCCAAGATTTCGGGCAAGATCGAATTCGTTCGCGAATACAAGGCAAAGCGCAAGATCGCGATCATCCCGGAAGAGGGTGAAGCAGTCGAATATCTGATCCCCAAGACCAAGGTGATCGACGTGCAGGAAGGCGACCACGTGAAGAAGGGCGATACGCTCATCTCCGGTTCGCCCAACCCGCACGACATCCTCGAAGTTCTGGGTATCGAGGCGCTGGCCGAATATCTCGTGAACGAGATCCAGGAAGTCTATCGACTCCAGGGCGTGAAGATCAACGACAAGCACATCGAGACGATCGTTCGTCAGATGCTGCAGAAGGTCGAGATCACCGATGGCGGCGACACCACGCTGCTGCCGGGCGAACAGGTCGACCGTGCCGAAATGCTTGAAGCGAACGCCAAGCTCGCTCCGCGCAAGAAGAAGGCGGAAGGCAAGCCGATCCTGCTCGGGATCACCAAGGCCAGCCTGCAGACCCGCAGCTTCATCTCGGCCGCTTCGTTCCAGGAAACCACCCGCGTGCTCACCCAGGCTTCGGTCGAGGGCAAGAAGGACACGCTGGTCGGCCTCAAGGAAAATGTCATCGTGGGCCGTCTCATCCCTGCCGGTACGGGCGCGGGCATGAACCGGATGCGCGTAACAGCTTCCAGCCGCGATGCCGCGTTGCGGGCCCAGTGGAAGAAGGCACAGGAAGCAATCCTGGCTGCCAATTCCGCCGAGGAAGAGCACGAAGCGGAATTGGCCCAGGGCCCCGAAGCCGCGATCGGCGACGATCCGCTGGCCAAGGTCGAAGGCGAAACCCACGGCACGGACGCCGATGCGGGCGATTACCTCAACGAGGATGCCAAGGACGGCGAATAAGCCTTCTAGCAGCGTTTGCTACAAAGACCCCGCCGGAGCGATCCGGCGGGGTTTTTCATGGGTATGGGCGGGAGGAAAATTGGGCGTGCCCACCGCTACGCAATGGGAAAATTACACGAGGCCGCGGTCGCGCTTTTGCAAGTCTTCCAATTCGATAAGAATATGATAACTATAGCTCAGCGACTATCTTCGAAGCTGTCAGGGGGGCTGATCTGGCAAGTAGGAAGGGCAAAGTCGGCGATGAGGTGCGTGAACGGATCGTTCTTCGCCGCCGTTTGGAAGCGATGGGTGCGGGGACGCCTCTTGGCGCCCTTGCAGGCATCCTCTCCATGGTCATGCTTTGGAAGACATTCAGTGACCGGGTTCCGCCTCCGTTGATGTGGGGCTGGGTCGGCTTCACGACCCTGGCATTTCTGCTCCCGATACTGACCTTCCGCCGTTTCGATCCGGAAGTCGAAGAGCTTCACGTACTGCGACAGCGCCTGAGGCGTTATCGCTTTATCCTGCCGACCACCACCGCCGCATGGGCTGCCGGGATTCCGATTTTCGCCTGGTATGGCACGGGGGCCGAACTGGTCCTTCTGGGCGTGATCGCCACTGCGCTGTTCGTCGGAGTCCTGCTGGCCCATCGTACCATGCCGGAGGTTGCCCTGTTCCATATCGTCGCGCTCGGGACGGCCCTTGTGATTGCCGCTGCCGTGGGGGCCGGGCTCAATGTATGGAACGCAGTGATCCTCATTTCGGTTTATGGCGCCGCGCTCATCGCATCTGTCGGGTTCCACAACCGCTCGCTCCTGCGCGCAGCCGATCTTGAGGCCGAACTGCGCGCAAGCGAATCGACCGTTCGCATCTTGCTGCACGAATACGAGGCCCAAAGCACCGACCTGCTGTGGACAATCGATTCAGCGGGGAATTTCTGTGAGGTATCGAACCGCCTCGCCAAGGCAGCAGGCAAGACGCCTGAAGAGCTTGAAGGCTCATCGCTGCTCGCCATGTTCAAGGACGGGCCGGAGCGCGACCGCCTGGCCGGGTACATCGTCACGAGAGCCCCCTTTCGCGATCTGATCGTGCCGGTCGTTGGCGGAGACGAAGAGCATTTCTGGCGGCTTGCGGCGCGGCCGCGTGGCGATGGGCGGATGACCGGGGTGGCACATGATGCAACCGAGGGACGCCTGATCGAGGCGCGCATGAGCTACCTTGCGCATCACGATGACCTGACCGGGCTCGCCAACCGCTTCCAATTCAACGAAAAAGTCGCCGCTGCGCTCGATAACGCCGAAGGCGACCGGAACCGTGTCGCCCTGTTCAATCTCGATCTCGACGATTTCAAGGGCATCAACGATGTACATGGCCATCTGACCGGCGATGCCCTGTTGCGGGCCGTGGCGGGCAGGCTCGACCGCGAAGTGCGCGACAGCGATCTGGTCGCACGGCTCGGCGGGGACGAGTTTGCCATTCTGATGACATCGGCGGCTGGCGATGGAATGTTGTTCGAGCGGGCGCACCGCTTCCTTGGTGCGCTGCGCGATCCTTTCGAGATCGACGGTCAGATGTTTCGCATTTCCACCAGCGTCGGCGTTGCCAGATGCCGTGACGAGCTCTGCGATTCGGAAGAATTGATGCGCCGTGCGGACGTCGCCCTGTTCGCGGCAAAGGCCAAGGGGCGTGACCAGTTCGCGATGTTCGACGATGCGATGGACCGCGAAGCGCGCGAACGCCGGACCACCGAAGCCGACTTGAGAGAGGCGCTGGGCCGGGACGAGTTCCGGCTCCACTACCAACCGGTCATCGACCTCGATAGCGGGGACACGGTGGCGTATGAGGCGCTGGTGCGCTGGCAACACCCGGCCCGTGGGTTGCTTGGCCCGGACAAATTCCTCGCCGCGACGGAGGATTCCGGTCTTATCATCGCTTTGGGCGATTGGATCATCCGGCAGGCGCTGCGCGAATTGTCGGCTTGGAAGGGCGATTTCCGTATCGCGATCAATCTGTCGCCCAGCCAGATCCGCAGCCCGCACCTCATCTCCACGGTGGAGGATGCGATCCGCACATCCGGGATTGCGGCACACCGGGTGGAGTTCGAGATCACGGAGCATGTGCTGCTGCAGGATGGTGGGGTCTGCTTCGAGACGATCCGGCAATTGCGCGCGCTTGGTACACAGATTGCGCTCGACGATTTCGGCACAGGCTATTCCTCGCTCAGCTACCTGCGCAACTTCCCGATTGATCGCATCAAGATCGATCGCGAATTCGTTGCCGATCTGGACGAAAGCGAAAGCGCGCAGGCCATCGTGTCGGCGATTACGAGGCTGGCCGAGGCGTTGGGGATGAGCACGACTGCTGAAGGCATCGAACGGCCTGAACAGCTTCATTTACTGCGCAAGCTCGGTTGCCGCGAGGCGCAGGGTTTCCTGATTCTCGAACCGGTCGAGGCGTCGCGCCTGAGCGAGGCGCGGGATCAGGGGTTGGACCTCATCGCCAATGGCAGCGAGGTTGTCGATTATCGGGCCGCGCGTGAACGGGCGTTGAGACGACGCGGGCAAAAAAGCTAGATCACTCGTTCAAGCGGCGCGGGCTGTACGTGGCCTTGCCGTTCTTCTCGCCATAGGCGCGCGTGTCGGCTATCGGCGCGGGCATGACAGCCATCACCCGCTTCGCGCCATCGCCCACCGGGCATCTCCACGTCGGCAATATCCGCACCGCGCTCCACAATTGGATGCTGGCCCGCAAGGTGGGCGGCAATTTCATGCTGCGGATCGACGACACCGATGCCGAGCGTAGCCGTGAGGAATATGTCGAGGCAATCCGCGCCGATCTGGCCTGGCTCGGGCTGGAACCGGATGGCGAGGCGCGGCAGTCCGAACGGCTGGCGATCTATGACAGCGCCTTCGATGCGCTGCGCGAAGCAGGCCGGATCTATCCCGCATATGAAACGGCGCAGGAACTGGAGCTGAAGCGCAAGATCCAGCTCGGACGCGGCCTGCCGCCGATTTATGACCGTGCGGCGCTGGCGCAGAGCGATGAAGACCGCGCAGCGAAAGAGGCGGAAGGTATTGCGCCGCACTGGCGCTTCCAGCTCGACCATGACGCGCCGATAATGTGGAACGACGGGGTGCGCGGTCCCCAGAAATTCGATCCCGCCCAGCTTTCCGACCCGGTCATCCGCCGCGCGGATGGAAGCTGGCTGTACATGCTGCCGAGCGCTGTGGACGATCTCGACATGGGTATAACCAGCGTGCTGCGCGGGGAAGACCATGTGTCCAACACGGCCGTGCAAATTCAGATGTTTACCGCGCTGATTGCTGCACAATTTCCTGCAGCACAAATGCCGTCCTTCGCGCATGAAGCGTTGCTGGTCGGGCGCGAAGGCAAGCTCTCCAAAAGGCTCGGTTCGCTCGGTTGCGATGCGTTTCGGGAGAAAGGGATCGAACCACAGGCGCTGGTCGCGGTGCTGGCGCGTCTCGGGACCAGCCAGCCGGTCGAACCGATTGCGGATCGCGATGCGCTGGTCGCGACATTCGACCTTGCCACCTTCGGGCGCGCGCCGGCAAAATTCGACGATGCAGAGCTCGAACGGGTCAACGCAGCGCTGGTCCACCATATGGCGTTCGACGAGGTTCGGGACCGCCTCCCGGCCGGGATGGACGAGGCGGGCTGGTTCGCCATTCGCCCGAATCTTGCGCATGTCGATGAGGCGGCCGACTGGTGGCGGCTGGTCACCGGTCCGATAGACCTGCCCGAGTTCGATGCGGACGATCGCGCCTATCTCGCCGAAGCTCTCGATGCGCTGACATGGGGCGAGGACCCCTGGCACGCCTTGACCGGCATTTTGAAAGAGAAAACCGGCCGCAAGGGCAAGGCCCTGTTCAAGCCGCTCCGCCTTGCGCTGACCGGGCGCGAGAGCGGCCCCGACATGGCCGAATTGCTCCCGCTGATAGGGGAGGAGACGGCACGGCGGCGGCTGGCACGTGCGGCAGAAGCGTAAGGCTCTGCCCCGTCAGCCCTTGTGCTTCTCCAGCTCGTCGCCAGCGAGCGTGACGACATGCAGCAGATTGGTGCTGCCCGGTGTGCCGAAAGGAACACCTGCCAGCACTATCAGCTTGCTCCCCCGATCGGCAAAACCATGGCGCAGCGCCATACGCTTGCCCTTGGCGATCATCTCTTCGAAGCTGCCGATATCGCGCGTCGCAACGGCGTGCACACCCCATAGCAGCGCCAGCCGGCGCGCGGTGACCAGTGACGGTGTCAGCACCATGACCGGCACGCTCGGTCTTTCACGCACCACGCGGCGCGCGGTGGAGCCCGATCCGGTGAATACCGTGATCGCCTCGATCGCCACGGTATCGGCGATGGTCATGCACGAATGCGCCAGCGCATCGGCAGTTGTGCGGTCGGGCGGGGTATCGAGGAAGCGCACGCGCGGCAGATAGGCCTCGTCCCGCTCCACCTGCGCGGCGATGCGGTCCATGATCGTAACTGCCTCTTCCGGCCAGTCGCCCGCCGCAGTTTCCGCACTCAGCATCACTGCGTCCGCCCCGTCGTAAACCGCGTTCGCCACGTCGGACACTTCGGCGCGGGTGGGGGAGGGGCTTTCGATCATGCTTTCCAGCATCTGCGTCGCCACGATCACGGGCTTGCCCGCATGCCGCGCTGCGTTGACGATCTTCTTCTGCAGCGGCGGGACTTCCTGCGGCTCCAGTTCCACACCCAGATCGCCGCGCGCGACCATGATGCCGTCGGACTGCTCGATAATCTCGGCCAGGCGGCGCACCGCGCTGGGCTTCTCGATCTTGGCGCACAGCGCGCCGCGCCGCTCGCCATCGGGCCCGGTCATCAGCTTGCGCGCTTCGGCCAGATCTTCGGGGCGCTGGACGAAGCTCAGCCCGATCCAGTCGACATTCTGCGACATCGCAAAGGAGAGATCCTTGCGGTCCTTGTCTGTCAGTGCGGGGATCGGAACTTCGGCGTCGGGTACGTTCACGCCCTTGCGATCGGAAATCACCCCGCCGACCTCTGCCGAGCACAGAATTTCATCTTCGCTCGCGCGGATCACCTTCAACCGGATCTTGCCGTCATTGATAAGCAGCCGCTGGCCTTTTTCGAGGATGCCGAACAGTTCCGGGTGCGGCAGTTCGACACGGGTTTCATCGCCCGGCTCGGGCTTGCGGTCGAGCGTGAAATGGCCCGAATGCCGGATGACCGCCTTGCCATCCTTGAACTTGCCCACGCGCAACTTCGGCCCCTGCAGATCGGCGAGGATCGCGATGGGGCGGTGGAAGGTTTTTTCCAGCTTGCGGATTGCCGCAATGGCCTGCGCATGATCATCATGGCTGCCGTGGCTCATATTGACGCGGAAGGCATCGGCCCCGGCCTTGAACAGCCGTTCGAGCATTTCGGGGTCGCGGCTGGCGGGGCCGAGTGTCGCGAGGATCTTGACCTTGCGGTTGCGTGGCGCGAATTTCATCATACAGCGCGCCTATGGCAGGTAAGCATGGCAGTTTGAAGGATTTTGCATGACCGAACCGACCGATCCGCTCGAGACGCTCGATGACAAGGTGGCCGCTGCCGCCTTTCGCCGTCTGGTCCGCCATCTGCGCCATCGCCACGATGCCCAGAATATCGACCTGATGGGCCTCGCCGGGTTTTGTCGCAACTGCCTTGCCGATTGGATTCGCGATGCGGGCTATCCGGGTGACAAATCTGCGGTGCGCGAACTCATCCACGGCATGCCGATGGGAGAATGGAAGGCGACCCGGCAATCCCCCGCGAGCGAGGAACAGATCGCCGCGATGGAGGCCAGCATCGCGAAAAATCGCGTGGAGTAGGCACACCCCGCCTTCACCCGGCGCGGCCCAATGGCTATCGAGCCATCAACCGATTCTCATTTTACCGGAGTAACCCAAGATGGCCGAAGCCACCGACGACCGCCTGCGCCTGCTGATCGAGCGCATCGAACGCCTCGAAGAGGAAAAGAAGGGCATCGCCGACGACATCCGCGACGTTTATGCAGAAGCCAAAGCCACCGGCTACGACCCCAAGATCATGCGCCAGATCGTGCGCCTGCGAAAAATGAAGCCCGACGACCGCAGCGAACAGGAAACGATCCTCGAAACCTACAAGGCCGCGCTCGGCATGGGGTGATTTGACTGTACGACGCCCCGATCCGTGCTTGCCGGCTCGAGACTCGTATCTTTTTTGCAGCCGCAAGCGCCGACAGGAGAAACCAACATGGCAGGCCCCTGGAAGGATGCACGCGGCATCATCGTCACCACTACGCCCATGATCGAAGGGCGGCCGATCCAGGATTATCTCGGCATCGTCACCGGCGAGGTGATCGTGGGCGCCAATCTGTTTCGCGATCTGTTCGCCAATATCCGCGATATCGTGGGTGGGCGTTCGGGCAGCTATGAACGCATTCTGCGCGATGCGCGCGAGCAGGCAATCCAGGAATTGCAGGCCGAATGCGGCGCGCTGGGCGGCAATGCGGTGGTCGGCGTCGATCTCGATTACGAGGTGATCGGCGATACCGGCTCGATGCTGATGGTGTCGGCCAGCGGGACGGCGGTGAAGATCTAGCTCACCCGCCCGCCGCTGTGGCGAGTGCCACCACGCCCAGCGCGGTGGCGTTGTGCATGGCGTGCAGCGCGATGTTCCACACCAGCCCCGCCGTGACCCGCAAATAGCCGAGCAGCGTGCCCAGCACGAGCTGCGGCAGCACGAGCGGCAAGAGATAGATCGCGTTGCCATCCTTGTAGTTTAGCAGGTGAACCAGCGCGAAAGCGGCGGTGCTGAGCCAGAAGAACAGGGGGAAGGCCCAGGCGAACCAGCGCACGGGCGGCTTCGTCCGCCCGCTCCACAAGAGATACGTCGCGAGCGCAGCAAACAGCGCGCAAACGGCGAGGGTTCCCATTCCGGCTCCGTCCGTTTCGCTCGCCGCGATAGCCACGCCCGCGCCTATGCCGACCAGTGCCGCCGGTATGGCAAGCAGATGTCGCGCGCGGCCCGACAGCCAGCCACGGAACACCAGCTCTTCACCAATCGGCGCGCCGAGCACCACCAGCGCCACCACCTCCCACGACAGCTCCAGATCGCTCAGCGCATTGTCGGGCAGTTCCAGACCGGTGATCGCCAGCACCGCGACAAGGCAGGTCATCAGCGCGACCATCGCGATCATATCGAGCAGGTAAAGCCGCCATGTCCTGCGCCAGGCGGCTGCTGCGCCAATGCCCAGACGCGGGGGAAGTGCGGGGCGGCGCAGGAAATGCGCCACGCGTCGCCACTCCTCGCCGGCGGTTGTGGCGACGGGAAGGGTTGAGGTTTTGCTCATGGGCGGTCTATGCGCGTTTCCAGTATTCCCAACCAGACTGGTGTAACAAAACACATGGCCGGCCATTCCAAATTCAAGAACATCATGCACCGCAAGGGTGCGCAGGACAAGAAGCGCTCCAACCTGTTTTCCAAGCTCAGCCGTGAAATCACGGTGGCGGCGAAAATGGGCACGCCCGATCCCGACATGAACCCGCGCCTGCGCCTGGCGGTGAACAACGCCAAGGCGCAGTCCATGCCCAAGGACAACATCCAGCGCGCGATCGACAAGGCGAGCGCGGCGGACGGCGATAATTACGAAGAGGTCCGCTATGAAGGCTATGGCCCGGGCGGCAGCGCAATTATCGTCGAAGCGCTGACCGACAACCGCAACCGCACCGCCACCGCCGTACGTACCGCCTTCAGCAAGAATGGCGGAAACCTCGGCACGGAAGGCAGCGTGGTTCACGGCTTCGAACGGCTCGGCTTCATCCTCTATCCCGTCGCTGCGGGTAGCGAGGACAAGATCCTCGAGGCGGCGATGGAAGCCGGGGCCGACGACATTGCATCAAGCGAGGACGGCCACGAAATCTGGACCGCTGCCGACGATCTCCACCAGGTCGCGACCGATCTGGAAAAGACGCTGGGCGAGGCCGAGACGGTCAAGCTCGCGTGGAAGCCGAACCTCACCGTCGACATGGACGAAAAGAGCGGCGCGACCCTGCTCAAGCTGATCGACGCGCTCGACGACGATGACGATGTGCAGACCGTGTGGGGCAATTACGACATCTCCGACGAAGTGATGGAAAAGATCGAGGGCTGAGGCCCGCACCTCGCCTTCGTCTGACAATTCGTGACGCTGATCCTCGGCCTCGACCCCTCGCTCAGCTGTACCGGCTGGGGGCTGGTCAGGGCCGAGGGCGCACGGCTGATGCATATTGCCAACGGGCAGGTGAAGACCGATCCGAAGGCCCCCATGACACTTCGGCTCGATCACCTCTACGCCGCCATCGCCGCGGTCATCGGGGCGCATGCGCCTGACCGGGCGGCGGCGGAAGAGGTCTTCGTCAACAAGAATGCGCAATCGACGTTGAAGCTTGCGCAGGCGCGCGGCGCGGTGCTGGCTGCGTGCGGCGCCAGCGGGTTGACGGTGAGCGAGCACTCCGCCCGTCTGGTGAAAAAAGCCGTCGTCGGCACAGGCGCCGCCGACAAGCAGCAAGTGCAGGCAATGCTGAAGGTGCTGCTCCCCGGCGCGGCGATTGCCGGGGCCGATGCCGCCGATGCCCTGGCGGTGGCCATCGCGGACGCGCATCTTACCCGCTGAGCATTTTTCGCGCGACAACGGTTCATCGCAACCCGCGCTCTGGCCAGCCTGCCACGGGCGGTTCGCCCGGCCTTCGTTCATTTTACCGACAGGCGGCGGCGACAGGACCGCTCGCGTCCAACGCAGGCACGCGCCTTTCCGGCGCTGTCCAGCCTCAAACCGAAAGGAACAAGCACGCTTTCAATTCGGGTCGCATACCGCCGACTTTCCTGCATCCATAGTGTGTGCAGGCGACAGGAGCCGTGCTGGAAATACCAAGGAGACTGCACATGAAATTCACGAAAACCACCCGCATCGGGGCCGCTCTGATGGTGAGCGCCTCGCTCGCCGTTCCGGCCGGGCTGACCGCACAGGAACTCGAGGCCGCCAATGTCGATGCGCAGGAAACCATCCTCGTCGAAGGTTCGCTGCCGAGCGACCTGGCGGGCCTGCCCGAAGGCCCGGAAATCGAAGGCATGATTTCGGCGCGCGGTCGCCAGAACGTGCAGATTTCCTCGCCCGACGGGCAGAGCAGCATCGTCGCGATCAGCGATTCGACCGAAATCCGCGCTAAGAAGGGCTTTCTCGGCCTGGGCCGGGCGAAGCTCGATTCCGACGCACTGCTTAACGGCCTGCCGGTGAAGGTGCAGACCGTGCAGTATGGCGGCGGCCTGATTGCCACCAAGGTCGATTTTTCCAATTCCGACCTCGAAACCGCCGCGATGATCCGCAACGGTACGTCGCAGCAATTCGCCCAGCATGGCGCGGCGATCGACAAGAACACCCAGGCCGCCGAGGCGCTGCGCAGCCGCATGGGCGATATCGACAAGTACAACATCAAGGGCACAACAAACGTCTATTTCGACACCGGCAAGTGGAAGCTGACGCCCGAGGCGGAGGCCGAACTGTGCGCGGCGGCCAACCAGGCTGATGGGATGGACAATGCCCTGTTGCTGGTGGTCGGATATACCGATTCGGTCGGCAGCCAGGACTACAACCAGGTGCTGAGCGAGCGGCGCGCAGGCCGCGTGGTCAACTATCTCCAGCAGGCCTGCGGCTGGAAGCCCTGGCGCATGCTGACCCCGACCGGAATGGCGGAAGCCGATCCTGCGGCCGACAACACCACCGCCTATGGCAAGGCGCAGAACCGCCGCGTGGCGGTCAACATCCTCGTCAGCAAGAGCGTCGACGGGATCTGATAGGAAGTGCGCGGGGCGGGCATGGCCGTGCCTGCCCCGCGCATCCTCTCAAGCACCTTGACCCGGTGCGTACAAAGCTGTCGTAAGGCTGCGGCCCCGCCCGCCGGGATCGGGCGAAAAATGCAGGAACGCGATGACGACGGTACTTTACGGCATACCCAATTGCGACACGGTGAAGAAGGCGCGGCGCTGGCTCGATGCCAGGCAGATCGCCTACGAATTCCACGACTACAAGAAAGAAGGCGCGGACCCGGCAAGGGTTGCCGCGTGGATCGAGGCGAAGGGCGTCGCAACGGTGCTGAACCGGCGCGGGACGACCTTTCGCAAGCTGTCCGATGCAGAAAAGGGCGATGCGCAGGACAGTCACAAGGCCGTCGCATTGCTGGTCCAGCACCCCTCTATGATCAAACGCCCCATCGTCGAACACGATGGCGGCCTGCTGGTCGGTTTCAAGGAAGACGAATGGGACGCAGCCTTTTCCTGAGTGTCGCGGCCGCCCTTTTGGGCGTGCAGGGTGTTGCGGCCGGTGCGCAGGCGGATGACGGTTTTCTGATCATCGCCCATCGCGGCGCCAGCGCCGAGCGGCCCGAACACACGCTCGCGGCCTACGAACGCGCGATCGACCAGAATGCGGACTATATCGAACCGGATCTGGTCGCGACCAAGGATCTGGTGCTGGTCGCGCGGCACGAGAACGAGCTGTCGGACACCACCGATGTGGCCAGCCGCAAGGAATTCGAGGATCGCCGCCGGACCAAGGAAATCGACGGGCGGAAAGTGACCGGCTGGTTCGCGGAAGATTTTACCCTGGCCGAACTGCGCACGCTGCGCGCGCGTGAACGCATATCCTCGATCCGCGCCGACAGCGCGCGTTTCGATGGACTGTATCAAATCCCCACGCTGTCGGAGATCGTGCAACTGGTCCGCGCCAAGGAAGCGCAGACCGGTCGCCGGATCGGCATCTATCCCGAAATAAAGCACCCGCACTTTCTGCTTCAGGCCGAGGGGATCGATATGGTCGATCTGGTGCTGAAGGAACTGCGCACGCTGAACGTGGCGGCTAGCGATCCGATCTTTATCCAGAGCTTCGAAATTGCGCCGCTGCGGCGGCTGGACCAGCGCAGCGATTATCGGCTGGTGCAGCTGATCGGGCCGGAGCAAGGCCCGGCGGACGAACCAGCGCTCCGCTATGCCGACATGATCTCGCCCAGCGGATTGGCCGAGATCGCGGGATATGCCGATGCCATCGGCGCGCCGATCACGCTGATCCTGAATGCCGACGGGACTCCCACCGGCCTGGTATCGGATGCCGGTACGGCAGGCTTGCCGGTGCATGCCTGGACCCTGCGGCCTGAGAACACTTTCCTTCCCGCTGCGCTGCAATCCGGCGCGCATCCCAACCGGATCGGCTGCGGGGCCTACCGGCTGTCGGTGATGCTCAGGGAGGCCGGTGTGCGCGGGGTGTTCACCGATTCCCAGCTCCTGCCCTGCGCCGAGGCGGAAGCCGTTCCCCGCTGACCGGCTGGCGCCAGCCAGCCCGCGCTAGGCGCGCCGCGCAGTGACGATGTAATTCAGCGCGGTATCGTCGGACAGGTGCAGGCCCTGCGCAGGCGAAAAGCCGATGCCGCGCACCTCGCCCATGGTCAGGCCCGCATCGGCCAGAAGCGCGCCGAGTTCTTCGGGCATGATGAAATCGTCCCAGTGATGCGTGCCGCGCGGGATCATGCCGGTCATCTCCGCCCCCTCGACCAGCAGCGCGCGCGATTTGAGCGTGCGATTGGGGGTCGACAGGACCATCAACCCACCCGGCGCCAGCCGCGCTGCGAGCGCGGCCAGAAAGGCCGGCTTGTCCGCCACATGCTCGATCACCTCAAGGCAGGTGACGAGATCGAACGTGCCGATATCGAGCGATCCGATTTCGCCCGCAATATAGCGGATGTCGAGCCCGACCCCCTCGGCATGGTGGGCGGCTGCCGCAATGTTCTCGGGCGCTGCATCGACGCCGGTGACATCACCGCCGAGCCGCGCCAGCGGTTCGCACAGCAGGCCCGCACCGCAGCCCACATCGAGCGCGCTCTTCCCCGCCAGGGGTGCACGGTCACGGATATCGCCGCCCCAGTGCATGTCGATCGCCTCGCGGATGAAACCGAGGCGCACGGGGTTGAGCTTGTGAAGCATCGCGCTGGAACCCTTGGGATCCCACCAGTCGCGCGCCAGCTTGCCGAAATGCGCGGCCTCTTCGGGGCGGATGGTTTGGCCAGCAGAAGTATTGCTTGGCATACGTGTTGTTGCATCGCTCATGCGCGATGGCTAGCAGCCTCACGACACGCATTCCAGCGCGGAGACACAGGCACTTGGCACGCATCGTGATGAAATTCGGCGGCACGTCGATGGCCGGGACCGAGCGCATCCGCCGCGTGGCCAACATCGTGCGCAAACAGGCGGCGGGCGGCAACCAGGTCGTGGTGGTGGTGTCCGCCATGGCGGGCGAGACGGACCGGCTGGTGAATTTCGCGCGCGAGGCGCATGCGCTCTACGATCCGGCGGAATACGATGTGGTGGTCGCCAGCGGGGAACAGGTCACCAGCGGCCTGCTCGCGCTCACGCTCCAGTCGCTGGGCTGCAAGGCGCGCAGCTGGCTGGGCTGGCAATTGCCGATCCGCACCATCGAAAGCCACGCCAAGGCGCGCGTCGATGCCATCGATTCGCCCGCGCTTATCGAAAGCCTCGAGGCGGGCGAGATCGCGGTCATTCCCGGTTTCCAGGGGGTTTCCGATCTGGGCAGGATCACCACCATGGGCCGCGGCGGATCGGACACCTCCGCCGTTGCAGTGGCCGCCGCAGTCGGCGCGGATCGCTGCGACATCTACACCGATGTCGATGGCGTTTACACGACCGACCCGCGCATCGTCGCCAAGGCGCGCAAGCTCAAGGCGGTGACGTATGAAGAAATGCTCGAACTGGCGAGCGTCGGGGCCAAGGTGCTGCAAACGCGCAGCGTGGGCCTGGCAATGAAAGAGGGCGTGCGGGTGCAGGTCCTCTCCAGTTTCGTGGGCGACGATGCCGTCCCCGCAGATGCGCTTCCGGGCACGATGATCGTGTCGGAAGAGGAAATGGACGAATTGGTGGAGAAGGGCGAAGTGGAACGCCAGCACGTAACCGGCATCGCGCACGACAAGAACGAAGCCAAGGTCATCCTGACCCGCGTACCCGACAAGCCCGGCGCGGTGGCACATATCTTCGATCCGCTGGCCAAGGCCAGCATCAATGTCGACATGATCATCCAGAATGTCGGGCGCGACAAGGGCGAGACCGACGTGACCTTCACCGTGCCGCAGGCCGACCTTGCCCGCGCGCAGGCCCTGCTGGAGGACAAGCGCGAGGATATCGGCTTCAACCGGATCATCACCGACAGCCAGATCGCCAAGATCAGCGTCGTCGGCGTCGGCATGAAAAGCCATGCGGGCGTCGCCAGCACCATGTTCCAGGCCTTGGCCGACCGCGGGATCAACATTCAGGCGATCACGACATCCGAAATCAAGGTCAGCGTGCTGATCGACGAGGACGAGACCGAGCTTGCCGTGCGTGTGCTGCACACCGCCTATGGGTTGGACGCTGCGGATGAGGCGGCGTAAATCCGGACTCGATGCAACGCTCGATAGCTGGAGCGATTTTGCGATCGACTGCTGGTTGGATGCCCTGCGATTTGCAGGAATACTGGTCGTGATGCTGATCTTTGCCACCCTCTCGGGCGAGATGGGGGCTGACCGATGGGCTGCACTTCCGGGCATGTGGCAGGAAATGGGGTTGCTGGTCATTGGCGCGGGCATCCTGCTTGCGGGCAGCTATCGGATTGACAGAGCTTTGGCGCGCCAGAAACGTGTTCGTCATCGCCCGGAAAGTGGAGGACGAACCCTTTCCAAACGAGCCTCGCGGCGCGAGCGCGCAAGGCGAAAAAGGAATCGGCAATGAGTCACACCGCAAAAATCCTCATCCTCGGATCGGGCGAACTGGGCCGCGAATTTGCGATCTCGGCCAAGCGGCTGGGCGCTTACGTCATCGCCTGCGATGCCTATGACGGCGCGCCCGCCATGCAGGTTGCCGACACGCGCGAAGTGTTCTCCATGCTCGATGGCGCGCGGCTGCGCGAAGTGGTGGAGCGCCACCGCCCCGACCATATCGTGCCCGAGATCGAGGCGATTCGCACCGAAGTGCTGGCCGAGCTGGAGGGCGAGGGGTTTCACGTCGTCCCCTCCGCCCGCGCGGCGCAGCTGACGATGAACCGCGACGGCATTCGCGATCTTGCCGCCAAGACGCTGGGCGTGCGCACCTCACCATACGATTACGCCGAGACATTTGCCGAGGTCGAAGCCGCCGCGCAAAAGACCGGCTTTCCCTGCGTCATCAAGCCGGTGATGTCGTCGTCCGGCAAGGGCCAGAGCACGGTGCGCGATGCCGCCGGGCTGGAAGCGGCCTGGCGCTATGCGGTGGACAATATGCGCGGCGACCGGGCGCGGGTCATCGTCGAAGGGTTCATCGATTTCGACTATGAAATCACCCTGCTGACGATCAGCCACAAGGGCGGCATCGCTTTCTGCCCGCCCATTGGCCACCGCCAGGAACGCGGCGATTACCGCGAAAGCTGGCAGCCTGCCGCGATGTCCGACAATGCTATCGCACAGGCTCAGGATATGGCCCGGCGCGTGGTGGAAAACCTTGGTGGGCACGGCCTGTTCGGGGTCGAATTCTTCGTGCGCGGGGAAGAGGTGATCTTTTCCGAACTGTCGCCGCGTCCGCACGATACCGGCATGGTGACGCTGGTGAGCCAGAATTTGAGCGAATTCGATCTCCATGCCCGTGCGATCATGGGGCTGCCCGTGCCTTCGCTGATTCGCGCGCGGCCATCGGCCAGTGCGGTGATCCTGGCCGACCGGGAAAGCGATCATGTCCGCTATTCCGGCCTTGCCGAAGCGATGGAGGACGGCGCGGATATCCGCATCTTCGGCAAGCCGGTCACGCGGCCCTATCGCCGGATGGGCGTGGCGCTGGCAACAGGTGGGACAACGCAGGAGGCGCGCGAACGCGCCGTCGCGGCGGCGAGCCGCGTTACGCTCGATTACGCTCCGAAATAGAGGTCGATTGCGAAACAGGTCGCCAGGCCGACCACGATATTCATCGGCACGCCGATTTTCAGGAAGTCTGCGAACCGGTAATTCGTCGCACCATAGACCAGCGTGTTGGTCTGATACCCGATGGGGGTCGCGAAGCTCGCGCTGGCGCCGAACATCACCGCCACCACCATCGCCCGCACATCCGCGCCTGTCGCCTGCGCCAGCCCGATGGCAATCGGGGTCAGGATCACGGCGACCGCATTGTTGGTAACGCTTTCGGTCAGCATGCTGGTGAGCGCATAGATCGCAATCAGCATCAGCAATGGGGAGGCGGTGGCGAAGAATGGCTGCGCTGCGCCGACCAGCAACTCAACCGTCCCTGCGTTCTCCAGCCCCTTGCCGAAGGCGAGCATGCCGAAAATCAGCACCAGCGTATTCCCGTCGATTGCGGACCACGCCTCTTCCGGTTCGAGGCAGCGTGTCAGCAAGACGACGCCTGCGCCCAGCAGCGCCAGCGCCTGGATCGGCATATCGAACAGCGCCGCCAGCACCACCACGCCCGCCAGCGTGGCAATGGCGATCGGTGCACGGGCGCGGCGGAATGCGCGGGCAGGGGCCTCGCTCACCGTGCCCAGCATGACGTTGCTTTGCAGCGCCTGCGCCGCGTCTGTGCCGGCCGCGATAAGCAACCGGTCGCCGGCGCGCACACGCACTTCGGCCAGTTCGGGCCCCGCGACATGGCGCGGCCGCGACAGGCCGAGCACGCGGACCTTCAGTTTCGACAGCATCGGGATGTCGGCCAGCCGCCGCCCGATGATCGGATGAGACGAAGACACGATGGCTTCGATCAGGGCAAGGTCCGCCGGACGCCCCGGTCCTGCCGTCGTCACACCGCCGCCGACCCCGGTCAGGCCGGTGCGGAAATCGAACGCCTCGGCGAGCGATGCGAGTTCGGTCGGGCTGGCCGACACGACAAGTTGATCGCCCTCGCCAAGAACATGGCTGGCGATGTCGCTGCGCACGATCTGGCCGCCGCGCTTGATCCCCAGGATACGCAGACCCGGTCGGCGGAACAGCTTGGTCTTGCCGATTTCCTGACCGATTGTCTCGCCCGTACCGTTGACGATCAGATGCGAGAGATAAACATCGCTTTCGGTGTCCTCGTCCATCGCCCGGCTGGCCCGCTCGGGCAGCAGTTTCGGGCCGAGCAGGACGAGATAGGCCAGCCCCGCCGCGGCAGCGATCAGGCCGACCTGGGTGATCTCGAACATGCCGAAAGGCTCCAGCCCCTTGTCGCGCGCGACGCCGTCGACCAGAAGGTTGGTCGATGTGCCGATCAGCGTAAGCGTACCGCCGAGGATCGAGATATAGGACAGCGGGATCAGCAGGCGCGTTGCCGCAATGCCCAGCGCCCGCGCCAGCCGTTTGACGATGGGGATCATCACCAGCACGACCGGCGTGTTGTTCATAAATGCCGAGGCAAGCAGCGTTCCCCCACCGATTTCCGCAACGCCAAGGCGCGGACGCGACTTGGTGCGCCGGATGACCCAACCCGAAACCTCTTCCAGCGTCCCGGTGCGCAGCAGCGCCCCCGACAGGACGAACATCGCCGCGATCGTGATCGGGGCGGGGTTGGCGAACACGCCAAGCAGTTCGTCGGTCGACAGGAACCCCATCAGCATCATCGCCAGGCCGCCCGCCACCGCCAGCACGACAGGCGGCAAGCGTTCGAGCATAAAGCCGACAAACAGCACGATGAGCAGCGCCAGCCCGATTTGCGGGTGATAGGCGCTGAGAGAATCAGGAAGCAGGGTGGGCATCGGCGAAGACAGCTATCCTAAAACGCTGGGCTGCATAGCAAATTCCGCTCTTTACCCTGATTGCAATCATTTCTGGCTCACAACGAGGCGCAATGCATGTCGTTGCCGCCGGGGAACGAATGCCCCTGAGATCATTGCGAATGGACCGCGTTGCGGGTTTTCGCGGGGGATAAGCAATGGTCATGGTTTCCCTTCGTTTACTAAATAGCGGGTATAGACCGAGAATGTCGGGAAGATCGGGTCAGTATGCAGGCGCAAAGTGGTATTGGCCGCTGCTGATTGGTATACTCTACTTTTCAAGTGCTTACCTGGCGCTGCTTCTGACCCGCACAACAGATGGAATCGCCACGGTCTGGCCGGGAAGTGGCGTGTTGATGGCCGGTCTTCTCCTGACCCGGGCCAAGCGGCGTCCAGTCGTTGCCCTGCATGTCGCAATCGCCAGCCTGCTCGCGAACATCCTCGCCGGGCCTTCGCTGTTCCTGTGCGTCGTTTTCACGATCGCCAACCTGCTCGAGGCGCTGGTCACGCTGCTGATCATCAAGCATCGCAAGAAACGCACGTCTTTTCATGAACTGGCGTGGGTCGGCCGGTTCTGTATTGCGGTCATTGCCGGCACATTATCCGGCGCGGTGTTAAGCACCTTTGCGCTTTCGCTCGAAGCGGGCGGTCTGGACGTTGCCTTTTTCCTGTCATGGTTCAGCACCACGACGCTTGGCATGCTGATCGTGACGCCGTTGATCGTGGCGGTGGTCCGCGGGACCGACAATACGCAGTTCTGGCTGAACAGGCCGGTTGTCATCGATGCGGCGATCATCGGTGCGTTTTCGGCAGCAAGCGCTGCTCTGGCCTTTCTCCAGACCACGATACCCCTGACTTTCCTGCCTTTTTGCGCGGTGGTGTTTGCGACATACCGGTCCGGCCCGCTTGGCGCTGCCTTCAGCATCATGATCACCGCTGCAATCGGTACGCTTTCGATCAGTGTGGGTATGGGCACGGTTGGCCTCGTCATCGCGGATATGGGGCAGAAGGTCTGGTTCTTTCAGCTGTACCTGTTGTGCCTGCTTGCCGGGACCTTGCCGCTGGCAGCCCTGCTCGCCGCGCGCGAAGCGGCCTATCTCGCAACCCTGCGCGAAAGGCGGATGCAAACCATGGCCGAAAAGTCCGCCAATGTCGGGCATTGGGTCTACAGTCCGGGCGAGGACGACCTTTACTGGTCGGAACAGACTTATCGGATCCATGGCATGGATCCGGGCATTCCGCGCAATTTCACCGATGCCATTTCCGCTTACCACCCGGATGACCGCGAATTGGTGGCCGACGCCATCGAACGATCCATTCAGGGAGGGGAGTCGGTGTCCTTCAGCGCACGTATCGAAATGCCCGACGGAACGTTCAAGCCGGTCGAATGTCGCGGCGAGGCCGATCTGGATCAAGACGGCGAGGTGCGGGCCGTATACGGCATCATCCAGGACATCTCCCAGCATCTGGCCACGATGAAGGCGCTGGAAGAGGCGCGCGCAAAGGCGGTTGCCGAAGCGGCCCATTCACAGCACCTGGCCGAAACCGATCCGCTCACCGGGGTGGCAAACCGCCGCAAGGCTATCGACATGCTGGAAACAGAGATCGAACGGTTTCGCCGCAACGGCGACCCGTTGACGATCGCGCTGATCGACGTCGATCATTTCAAGTCGATCAACGACCAGTATGGGCATGGGATGGGCGATGAGGTGCTGTGCCGGATCACGGCCATCTGTGAACGCGAAGTGCGCAAATGCGATCTTGTCGGTCGGATGGGCGGGGAAGAATTCCTCGTGGTGCTGCCCGGAACCTCGCCCGATGGCACGATGGTCGTGGCAGAACGTATCCGGCAGGGCGTGGCCAACCTGACGTTCGAGGAGACGCCCGAACTGCAGGTTACGATCAGCATCGGCGTTGCCGGCCTGCAGCCCGACGCAGATGCCACTTACCTGCTGCAAGCCGCCGACGCCGTGTTGTACCAGGCCAAGCGCGAGGGCCGCAACCAGATGCGCATCGCCGCCTGATACGCAATCGATAGAGTGGCTGGCCATCGCCGGGACGCTTGCCGCGCCGCCCATGCGGCGATAAGCGCCCACGCCATGATCGATTTTCCCAAGACCGACCGCCTGATGCAGCGCGGAACCGAATTTCTCGGCTCGCGCTATGCGATCCTGTGCGGCGCGATGAGCTGGGTGTCCGAGCGGAACCTGGTGTCCGCCATCAGCAATGCCGGCGGCTTCGGCGTGATCGCCTGCGGCGCGATGACGCCCGACCTGCTGGATGCCGAGATCGCCGCGACCAAGGCGCTGACCGACAAGCCGTTCGGCGTGAACCTCATCACCATGCATCCCGATCTGTTCGACCTGATCGCGGTGTGCGAAAAACATGCCGTCAGCCACGTCGTGCTGGCCGGCGGCATCCCGCCCAAGGGCAGTGTCGAGGCGATCAAGGGCGGGAATAACCCGGCCAAGGTCATCGTTTTCGCGCCCACGCTTGCGCTGGCCAAGAAGCTGCTGCGTTCAGGCGGAGACGCGCTGGTGATCGAAGGGATGGAAGCGGGCGGCCATATCGGCCCGGTATCCACCAGCGTGCTGGCGCAGGAATTCCTGCCCGAACTGGCGGAGGATCATCTGGTTTTCGTCGCGGGCGGCATCGGGCGCGGCCAGGCGATTGCAGGCTATCTGGAAATGGGCGCGGTCGGCGTGCAGCTGGGCACGCGCTTCGCCTGCGCGAAGGAATCGATCGCGCATGAAAACTTCAAGAAGGCCTTTTTCCGCGCCAGCGCGCGCGATGCAGTCGCCAGCGTGCAGGTCGATCCGCGCCTCCCGGTGATCCCTGTACGCGCGCTGAAGAACAAGGGAACGGAGGAATTCACCGCCAAGCAGCGCGAAGTTGCCGGTGTGCTGGACCGCGAGGAAATCGGCATGGCCGAGGCCCAGCTCCAGATCGAGCACTATTGGGCCGGTGCGCTGCGCCGCGCGGTGATCGACGGCGATGTCGAGAACGGATCGCTGATGGCCGGGCAATCGGTCGGCATGCTCAAGGAAGAAGAGCCAGTCGCCGACATCATGCAGAAACTGATGGCGCAGAGCGAGGAAGCGCTGACCCGGCGATAGGCGCATAGCGTGGCTTTGCCGCCCGCAAGACCCTTTCGCCTTGTGCGCGAGCCGGTTTGCAGGACAAGGGAGCGGCCATGACCGATCCGCTTATCCTCACGCTGTCCTGTGCCGACCGGCCGGGCATCACTGCGCGCGTCACCTCTTTCCTGTTCGAGCGCGGGGGAAATATCCTCGAGGCGCAGCAGTTCAACGACCGGTTGAGCGATGCCTTCTTCATGCGCGTCGAATTCGATCCCGGCCGCGCCACGCGCGTCCAGCTTGCGGAGGATTTCGCCAGTATTGCGGGCGAGTTCGCAATGGACTGGAAGATCGCCGCGCGCGACCGGCCGCGCCGCGTCCTCATCATGGTGAGCAAGTTCGACCATTGCCTGGCCGACCTGCTGTACCGCTGGCGCATCGGGGAATTGCCGATGGAGCCGGTGGCCATCGTGTCGAACCATCCGCGCGCCGCGATCGAGCACACGCATCTGGACGACATTCCCTTCCACCACCTGCCGATCACGCCGGACACCAAGGCAGAGCAAGAGGCGCAGGTGCGCCGGATCGCGGATGAATGCGATGCCGAACTGGTCGTCCTTGCACGGTATATGCAGATCCTGTCGAACGAGCAGGCGGCCCATTTTGCCGGGCGCTGCATCAATATCCATCACAGCTTCCTGCCCGGCTTCAAGGGCGCGAAACCTTATCACCAGGCCTATGAGCGCGGCGTGAAGATGATTGGCGCGAGCGCGCATTACGTGACCTCGGACCTCGATGAAGGGCCGATCATCCATCAGGCGGCCGAAAGCATCGATCACGCCGACACGCCCGACATGCTGGTGCGCAAGGGGCGCGATATCGAACGGCGCGTGCTGGCCGAAGCGGTCCGATTGCACCTTGAAGAACGCGTGCTGATCAACGGGCAGCGCACCATCGTTTTCGGCGGTTGATCGCTGCGGATGATCGCGCGTCAAAGTGCGCGCGCGCGTCCCCCTAGACGCGGGCGGGTTCCCGGCGCACAGTCCTTTGCATCTTTGAGGAGAGACCAGCATGTGTACGCAGGACCGCTTCGGCAATCTTCCATCCCCGCGTTTCGACCGGCGGCAATTCGCCGTGTTGAGCGGATCGGCTGCGCTGGCGGCGTGCACCGGGATGGACATGGGCAGCGCCGGATCGACGGCGTCCGGCCTCACCGAAAGCAGCGTGACTGTGCAGACCGGCGACGGGATGGCGGATGCGTTTTTCGTCCATCCGGCGCGGGGTCGGCATCCGGGCGTCATCTTCTGGCCCGATATTGCCGGGTTGCGCGATGCGAAGCGCATGATGGCACGGCGGCTCGCCGAAGCGGGTTACGCCGTGTTGGTGGTCAATCCCTATTACCGCGATGTCGCGGGCGAGCAGTTCGAGGATTTCGCCGCATTTCGCGCGGATAATGGCTTTGCGAAAGTCAAACCCTGGCGCGATAAGCTGACCGCACAAGCTATCGGCAGCGATGCAAAGGCGTTGGTCGCTTGGCTCGACAGCCAGAGCGCGGTCGACACCTCGCGACCTGTCGGGACGCAGGGATATTGCATGGGCGGCCCGTTCACGTTCTGGAGCGCGGCGGCGGTCCCGGGACGCATAGAGGCTGCGTCCAGTTTCCATGGCGGCGGCCTGGTCCGCGACAGCGCCGACAGCCCCCATCGCACGATGGATGATACCCGCGCGTCCTATCTGGTCGCGATTGCGCAGGACGACGATGCGGAAAATCCCGACCACAAGGACGTTCTGCGCCGCGCCGCCGCGGAGGCCGGTCGCACGGTGGAGGTCGAGGTATATGCCGGGGATCACGGCTGGACCGTGCCCGATTCCCCGGCGTACGACCGCCCGGCGGCGGAAAAGGCGTGGTCGCGGCTGCTGGCTGTTTACGGCGCGGCGCTCGCCTGACTGCGCGGTGCGCGCCGCGGCGCGTCTGCATCTTCCATCGCCTTGTCCTGATTGGCGCGGAAGATCACGAATTGCCGGATTTGCTGCATCTCCTCCTTGCTGAGCGATGCGGCGAAGCTGGCCATGCCGTTATCCTTCAGGATACCTTCGTGAACGACGGCCAGCCAGGCCTGCGGATTGGACAATGTACCACTACGCCGCAGGTCCGGCAGCACGGTCGAACCCACCGCGCCGGGTGCATGGCACACCGCGCAATAGCGCCCGTAATGTTCCCCGCCCGCCGCGATGTCCTGCGCGCTGGCACGGCTGGGCGGCGGATCGAGCGGAATGTCGGCGAGTTCGGGCATGGGCGGCAACGCCCCTTTTGCTCCCAGCTTGAAGACCAGCAGCCGACTGATGTTGCGCACCGGTCGCTTGTCCGGCCCCTGGTCGGCAATCAACCCGCCATCGGCGGTGATGGCGTAGGCGCCGCCCCATCCGGCCAGCACGGCGACATATTGTTCGCCCCCCACAGTGTAGGTGATGGGCGGGGCGACAATGCCGGTTTGCGCCGGGAAGCTCCACAGCTCGTCGCCCGTTGATGCATCATAGGCGCTGAACGTGCTCGAACTGTTGCCCTGGAAGACCAGCCCGCCGCCCGTGGCGAGAACGCCGCCATTCCACGGCCCCGGAAATTCGACCGTCCATTTCGCTTCCTGATTGACCGGGTCCCATGCCATCAGCTTGCCCTTGACCGTGCCGTACACTTCCTTGCGAATGCCGAGGTCTGGCGGCAGGTCGCCCGCCGACAGATCGTATCCGACGTTGAAGCCGCGCGCGCGGTCCGGTTTCCAGTTGTCCTGCGGGGCATAGATGGTCGCCGCCTCGAAGGCAGGGATGTACACCAGCCCTTCGCCGGGGTGGTAGGCCATGGGATGCCAGTTGTGGCCGCCCAGCGGGCCGGGCATCACCATCGCCGGCTCGCCCGAGACATCGATCCGCGCCGTGCCGGTTTCCACCGGGCGGCCGTTCTCGTCGATCCGTTCCGCCCAGTTTTGCGGGATATAGGCTTCGGCGGAAATGAACTCTCCCGTCGCGCGGTCGAGGACATAGAAGAACCCGTTCTTGGGCGCCTGCATCAGCACTTGCCGCTCCGCCCCGTCGATCTCGATATCGGCCAGCACGATGTGCTGCGTGGCGGTGTAATCCCAGGTTTCGCCGGGCGTCGTCTGGTAGTGCCAGGCATATTCGCCGGTCGATGCGCGGATCGCGACAATGGAAGAGAGGTAGAGGTTATCGCCCTTGCCCTTCCCATCCTCGCCCGGGCTGCGATAGGCGCGGTTCCACGGGCTGCCATTGCCCACCCCGATATAGAGCAGGTCGAGATCGGGGTCGTAGGCCATCGAATCCCAGACAGTCCCGCCGCCGCCAATGCCGTTTTCGCTGCCGAGCACATCGCCGAACCAGGTATCGGCCGCCTTGCGCAGATATTCTGGCGAGCTGTCGTCTTCGTCCCCGCCGGGCACGGTGTAGAAGCGCCACAGCTCATCGCCCGTGTCGGCATCGTATGCCGCGACATAGCCGCGCACGCCGAACTCCGCCCCGCCATTGCCGATAATGACCTTGCCATCGATCACGCGCGGCGCGCCGGTGATGGAATAGCTCTTGCTCTGGTCGACCGTGACCTTTTCCCACACCACCGCGCCGGTTTCCCGATCGAGCGCCACCAGCCGCCCATCGAGTGTGCCGAGATAGAGCCGGTCGCCCCACGCGGCGAGCCCGCGATTGACGACGTCGCAGCACACCTTCACGCCGGTTTCACCCGGGACCTGCGGATCGTATTCCCACAAGGGTTCGCCGCTCGCCGCGTCATAGGCCCTCACCTTGCTCCACGCGGTGGTGACGTACAGCTTGCCGTCGATCACCAGCGGCGTCGCCTCCTGCCCGCGGGCGGTGTCCATATCGGCGAACCACGCCAGGCCAAGCTCGCCCACATTTTCGCGGTCGATCTGGTCGAGGGGGGAATATCGCTGCTCGGAATAGGTGCGGCCATGGGTAATCCAGTTCGCCCAGTCGGCATCGGCATCGGTCAGCCGCGCCGCGTCGATGCCGCCCTCGGCCATGTCCGGCACACCCATATCGCACGATGCGAGCATTGCGGCGGCCAGCACCGCCAGCGCGAATTTCCTCATTGCTTTCCTCTCCCCGTGCGGCTCTGGCGGCTGCACTTTCCAACCAGCATCCTGCCGCCACTGCGCCGGCTTGTCCATGTCGGACGCGCCCGCCACAGCCGTCTTGGCTTGCAAAAGGCGTTTTGCGTTCCGCAGCGCAGGCGATACCATGCAGGCGAAACGAGATGACGAGGGGTTGGTGACGATGGGCAATCTGCTGATAATGCTGCTGATGATCCTGGTGCTGGTGGTGCTGCTGCTCACCACGGTCCGGGTCGTGAAGCAGGGATATGTCTACACGATCGAGCGGTTCGGCAAATTCACCAAGGCTGCCGAGCCGGGTCTTCACATCATCACCCCCTTCATCGATCGGGTCGGTCACAAGATCAACATGATGGAGCAGGTGCTCGATATTCCCGGGCAGGAAATCATCACCAAGGACAACGCCATGGTCGGTGTCGACGCGGTGGTGTTCTTCCAGGTGCTGGACGCGGCGAAGGCGGCTTACGAGGTGCTGGGCCTGCACAATGCCATCATGGCGCTGACCACGACCAATCTGCGCACGGTGATGGGCAGTATGGATCTGGACGAGACGCTGTCCAAGCGTGACGAGATCAATGCGCGCCTGCTGGCCGTGGTGGACGATGCGACCTCGCCCTGGGGCGTCAAGATCACCCGGGTAGAGATCAAGGACATTCGCCCGCCCATCGATATCTCCGAAGCGATGGCCCGTCAGATGAAGGCTGAACGCCTCAAGCGTGCCGAAATCCTCGAAGCGGAAGGTGACAAGACCAGCTCCATCCTGCGCGCGGAAGGCCGCAAGCAATCCGCCATCCTCGAAGCGGAGGGCAAGCGCGAAGCCCAGTTCCGCGACGCCGAAGCACGCGAACGCGCCGCCGAGGCCGAGGCGAGGGCAACCGAAATGGTATCCAACGCCATCGCCAGTTCGGGCAACCAGGCGATCAACTACTTCATCGCGCAAGAGTACACCAAGGCGGTCGGTAAATTCGCCGACAGCCCCAATGCCAAGACCATACTGTTCCCGATGGAGGCGACCCAGCTGGTGGGCTCTCTCGGCGGGATCGGCGAGCTGCTGCGCGAAACCTTCGGCGGAACCGAGGGCACGGTCGATACCGGAACAGCGCTGCCCAAATCGCCCGAGCGCGACCCGGTCCGCCGCCGGCCGAGCGTGCCGCGCAGTGGTGACGGGCGCTAGGGCAGGGCGTTATGGAAGGGTTCGAAAGCTACTGGGCATGGTTCATTGCGGGGCTGGCGCTGGCCGGCCTCGAAATGGTGGTCCCCGGTGTTTACCTGATCTGGCTGGCGCTTGCCGCGATTGTCACGGGAGTCATCGCCTTTGCGGTGGAGCCGCCCCTGTTCATGCAGGTGGTCAGCTTCGTGTCGATCTCGCTTATCGCCGCGTTTAGCGCCAAGCGCTTCCTGCGGGACAAGCCGATTGTCTCGTCGGACCCGCTGCTCAACAACCGGCTGGGGCGGCTGGTCGGGCAAACGGCGGTTGTGACCAAAGCCATCGAGCATGGCTCGGGCCGGGTCCACGTGGGCGATGGCGACTGGTCGGCGCGCGGCCCGGAACTGGCCGCAGGCGAACGGGTGCGGATCACCGGCAGCGATGGATCTGTGCTGATCGTGGAGCCGCTGACGCTGCTTGCAGACGAGGGTACGCAGCCGCCCGTGATCGACGAAGACTGAGAGTGCCGATCAGGCCTGGGCCGGACATCACACCCAGATCAGGCGCTCAGCCGTTCCTGAAAGCGCCCGTGCTTGCGATAGCGCGTCATCCAGCGGTCGAGAAACAGCTCCATCGGACGCGGCGCGATATCAAGCTGCTTGAACCCGGGATGCTCGCCCGACACGAAATTGCCGGCCTTGAGCAAGCGCCACTGATCGCTCGACATAGGCGTTAGCGGCAAGGCCGCGAAGGCAGACGAGGCTGCATCCGACATTGGGATGAAAGTACGCTGGCGGCGCTGCGCATCGGCGATCCGCTGGTTCACGTCCATCATCGTCACCGTTTCCGGGCCGCCCAGCTCGAAGACCTTGCCGCCATGCTTGGCCGGATTTTCAAGGGCGCGCGCCACAGCTTCGGCAACATCGTCGACAAACACCGGCTGCAGCTTTGCGTCGGGCCCGAACACGGGCAGCACCGGCAGCTTCGCGATGAGCTGGGCGAACATCTGCAGGAAATTGTCATCCGCGCCGAACAGGATCGAGGGGCGCAGAATGGTGGCCTTGGGGAACGCGTCGTGCACCAGGCGCTCGCCCAGCGCCTTGGCCTGCGCGTACTCGCTTTCACCGCTCGGGTCTTCGGCAATGGCGCTCACATGCACCATGGCGTCTGCGCCGGTGGCAGCCGCCGCTTCGGCGATCCAGCCCGCGCTCACGCCCATCAGCTGTTTCAGATTGCCTTCGAAACTGCCGATCAGGTTGACCACCGCATCTGCGCCGGCAACGACATTCTCGATGCTGTCGCGCCGCAATGCATTGCAGCGGGCGAATTGCAACTGGCCGAGATTCGCCAGCGGCTTCAGTTTGAACGCCTTTTCGGGATGGCGGCTGGCGATGCGCACCCGCGCGCCGCGCTGGAGCAGCGCCTGCGCCACGTAATTGCCGATAAAGCCGCTGCCGCCCATGAGCACCACGAGCTTGCCATTGAGATCGAAATTCGCTGCCATGATCCAGCCTGTTTCCTACATCGATTGCGCGTGCGCGCCCTAGCGCCGAACACCGCCCTGCGGCAAGCGCCCGTATGGCGGTTGGCATACCGGAAATTGGCGGGGTACGATGCCATGCAGCAAATGCGTTGACATGCCGCGACCTCGCTCGCTATTGGCCCGCGCCTACCCGGCGTCGAAGCATAAACGACTCGCGCCGAAAAGTGTGCCCAGATGGCGGAATTGGTAGACGCACCGTCTTCAGGTGGCGGCGCTCGCAAGGGCGTGGAGGTTCGAGTCCTCTTCTGGGCACCATTTACCCTTCTCAGGACGTCCCAAAAAGTCCCAGAAGTGGCTGTTCTCCGGTACTTTTTCGTGGTATAGGTTCTCACTGAAAACCCCTAGAAACCATCACTAACCATCAACTTGATGGTCGATTTGATGGTCTTGGCGGAGGCGATTGAGGAGAGACCATCATGGCGTTGTCAGCGGTCGCGATCAAAGCCGCCGAGAGTCGCGAGAAGTCCTACAAGCTCGCCGACCGCGACGGCCTTTATCTCGTGGTTTGGCCCACCGGCGCCCGCAGCTGGAAAATGAACTACCGCTATCTGGGCAAGCAGAAGACACTCACGTTCGGACAGTGGCCGGCGGTCGGCCTCGCTGACGCGCGTAAAAGGTGCGACGCTGCGCGCGAAGTGCTCGCTCGTGGAGAAGACCCAAGCGAGCTGGCGAAGCTCAGGCGCATCGCCGCTAGTGTAGCGTCAGCCAACAGTTTCGAAGCGGTGGCAGACGAATATCTCGCGAAGATCGAGAAAGAAGGCCGCTCCCCGGTCACCATGAAGAAGAAGCGGTGGTTGATCGGCTTTATCGACAAGTCCATCGGCAAGCGGCCGATCAGCGCAATCTCAGCCCCGGAGCTGCTGCTCACCCTCCGAAAGATGGAGAAGAAGGGAAAGTACGAAACGGCCAGACGGCTCCGCAGTACCTGCAGTCAGATCTTCCGATACGCAATCGCCACGGGTCGCGCCGAACGTGACGTGACAGTCGACCTAAGAGGTGCATTGATTGTCCCGAAAGCTGTCCATCGCCCCGCGATTACCGATTCCTCTGAAGTGGGTGGTTTGCTTCGTTCGATAGCTTCGTTCGACGGCCATTCCACGACGCGTGTAGCTTTGCGCCTGATCCCGCATGTCTTCGTTCGGCCTGGAGAGTTGCGACACGCCGAGTGGAGCGAGTTCGACCTTGAGAGCAAGGTATGGACGATACCGGCTGAGAAGACGAAAATGCGCCGCCCACACATGATCCCTCTGTCGCAACAAGCGCTGGAGATTATCGCGACGATCGAACATGACGCAGCCTACAGTCGATACCTGTTCCCCTCGTTGCGCTCTGTTCAGCGACCGATGTCGGAGAACACCGTCAACGCCGCCCTCCGCCGCATGGGGTATGCCCAAGAGGAGATGACCGGCCATGGGTTCCGCGCGATGGCGGCCACGCTTCTCAATGAGATGGGCCTCTGGAACCCCGACGCTATTGAGCGGCAACTCGCGCATCAGGACAGCAATGCCGTTCGTCGCGCCTATGCGCGCGGAGAGTTTTGGGATGAGCTTATTCGCATGATGCAGCACTGGTCCGATTATCTCGATCAACTGCGCGATGGAGCGAAGGTCTTGAAAGGCGACTTCGGTCCGCGAACCACGGTCTCAGGCTAAGCTATCAAGCTGATCCGCATCATAACTCATCGGATCAGCGATCCAACGATCAACTGCGGACTCGCGCCATCCAGTCCCCCGCGCGCTGATCGGGATTTGACGAGGGAACGAGCCTTCATCGATTTTGCGGTATAGCGTCGAACGAGAAAGACCGGTCCGATCGAGGACGGTCTTGAGGCGAATAATTCGGTCCGTCTTCGACATGGGATGTCCTTCCATCTCCTGCAAGTTGGCGGCGCTCCCTGAAATCAAATCGACAGACTGGTGGCCAAGCGCAACCCGTATTTCACTGCCATCGTAGCCGCGCGTGGAGCTGTCGGCAGATACTGATTCATTGGGGTGCCTTGCGGTTTATGTCGCTTGGTGGCGGCAATACTCGGGAGTTGGCACCTCGCTTCGCCGTCCAGGAGAGTAAGAGTGCGGCGGCTGTAGCCGTGACGGTTCGAGTGTCGGGAGAGAGGCTCCCGGCCGGGCCGTCGCGGAGATATGTCATGACGCAAGTTCAAGTTCTCGACGCGAGCCCCGACAGGAGCGGCGGCTACAAGGTGGATGTGGGCCGCGGCCAACGGGTCGGGCGCGTCTCGTCCGAGTGGTTCAGCCGTCCGGCGGACCAGCGCTATCTGTCGCTGACCGAGCTGATGGCAGCAGTGAAAGGCCGCGCCGAACGCAGCCGGACACGCACGGTGGAGAGCGCGGCGATCCGGGTCGAAGCCCACCGTGAGGATCCCGAGCGGCTCGCGCTGGTCCTGCCCGGTGCGGAACAGCCGCTGGCGCCGACTCATTGGAGCTTCGGTCAGCTTGCGAGCCTCGTCGGTGCGCCTGCAGCCTATATTCGCCGGCTGCCCGCGCCGCTGGCTGCAATCAATCTGCAATATGGCCTAACCAATCACCGCGCCGAGCAGGTCAAGACGCTGGAAACCGAAGACGGGCGCACCGAACTGCGCGCGGTCACCGGGCCAGACTACGGTCGCATCTACGATCATGAACTGGTCGCCGCCGTGCAGCGCATCGCGGGCGACGGTACGGGTGACACGCGCTGGAAGGTGCCGGGCGTGCTCGACTGGTCGACCGGTGTCTACAATCCGATGGCCGACATCACATCTGATACGACCACGCTCTACGCCTCGGATCGCGACGTCTTCCTGTTCCTGGTCGACGATCTGAACCCCATCGAGGCGGGCACGCTGCCCGACGGCTCGCCCGATCTCTTTTTCCGGGGATTCTAATGCTGGAACTCCGAGGTCGGAGCAAAGACGCTGGGCATTGCCAGCTTCTACCTTCGCGCCGTGTGCCAGAACCGCAATCTCTGGGGCGTCGAGGATTTCCAGGAGATCAGCATTCGCCACAGCAAATATGCCGCCAGTCGCTTCGCGCACGAGGCGGCACCGGCGCTGACCCGGTTCGCCGACAGCTCGCCGCAGCCGTTCCTGAACGGCATCCGCGTGGCACGCGAACGCATCGTGGCACGCAATGACGACGATCGGACCGATTTTCTGAGGAAGCGCGGCTTCGGTAAGGCCGAAACTGCCATGATCGTCGAGACAGTGCTCACCGAGGAGGGCCGCCCGCCCGAGTCCGTATTCGACTTCGTACAGGGCATCACCGCCTTTGCGCGGACCAAGCCGCAGCAGGATGCGCGGCTCGATCTCGAGACCCGCGCCAAGAAGCTTCTGGAGAAGGTCTGACTATGGGTGTTTATCGGTCATTCGCGAAGCCACAATCCAATGGCTGCCTTCAGGGGTTTACCGCGATGTCGCCGCCGCGTATCACTCTTGCATGCATATCAGGGCTTTGATGCTGGAGATTGTAGGAAAAACTCGCGCCGCTGACGTCTGACGTCGGTGAAGCGCAAGTGCAGCCGACCGTGCGAGCCGCAGGTCAGCTTGTTTCCTCACGTCTTCACGAAAGGCTCAATCATGAGCACCCTACGTATATTCTTCTACGCCTCAAATCGCATCGGAGGATCCTCGAATGGCCTCTGATAATTCTGCGATCATAGATGCTATGCTTACGCTCCACGGTGCGATGGAGCGCCAAGGTCCGGGAGACGATGCTCTCACCCGTCGTTTGCTCGACAGGATTCCGGCACTGCCACCGGAACCACGGACCGCCGATTTGGGATGCGGAACGGGAGCGTCGGCAATGGTCCTCGCGGAAGGGCTCGGCACTTCCGTTGATTGTGTCGATGCCGCTCCCGAATTCATAGCGATTCTTGGGGAACGCGCGAGGGCGCGTGGTCTTGAGCATCTGATCCGCGGTCATGTCGGCGATATGGCGACCTATCGCCATGACGAGGGTCCTCTCGACCTTCTGTGGTCGGAAGGTGCAGCCTACAATCTGACCTTCGCCGGAGCCCTATCCGCGTGGCGACCCATCGTGCGGACAGGCGGCTATGCGGTTATCTCCGACCTTACGTGGTTTCGTGAACACAGACCGCGAAAGGTCGAGGCATTCTGGACCGAGGCATATCCCCAGCTCGCAGATGAGGCAGGGAATATCGCCACAGCCGAGGCGAACGGGTTCGAGGTTCTATTCACCGAACGCCTACCTTCCGAAGCGTGGCACTCTGGCTACTACGCACCATTGAGCGCTCGGGCAGATAGCCTTGCCGAGAACGCCACAGACGCAATGCGCACTGTGATGGCGGAAACCCGTCGCGAGATCGCCCTGTTCGAAGAAGGGGATAATTCTCTTGGCTACACCTTCTACGGATTGAAGGCCTTGTAGAAAGGTGGGTGGTCGGGTCTCAAACCCGGCCACCTGTCTTGAGGAAGAAGCTTCAAAGCGGACATTCGCGGCTGGGCAGGCAAACGTCGCGGTTGGGGTCGGAAGCGGTACGCCTAGTTGGGGCCTCAGCGCAAGATGCCAGCGTCGTCCTCCCAGAGTGAGAGGGCGGCGCTGCGCTTCGTGACGAGTCGAGATGTCGGGAGAGAGGCTCCCGGCCGGCCCGTCATGGAGAAGACCCATGACCAAGTCAGTCAAGACCATCGCGCTCAGCCCCTCGCGGGACATTCCGTTCGACAAGCTGGTGCTCAGCCAGGCCAATGTCCGCCACGTCAAGGCGGGCGTCTCGATTGAGGAGCTTGCCGAGGACATCGCGCGGCGCACGCTTCTGGCGAGCATCACCGTGCGCGCAGTGACCGATGCCGATGGCAAGGAAACCGGCATGTTCGAGGTGCCGGCGGGCGGCCGCCGCTACCGCGCCCTTGAACTGCTGGTGAAGCAGATGCGGCTGCCCAAGACCGCGCCGGTACCATGTGTCGTGCGCGAAGGCGGGCACGCCGAAGAGGACAGTCTAGCCGAGAACGTCCAGCGCGCTCCCTTGCATCCGCTCGACCAGTTCCGCGCTTTCCAGGCGCTCTGCGAGAAGGGCATGAGCGAAGAGGAGATCGCCGCCGCGTTCTTCGTCTCGGCCAATATCGTCAAGCAGCGGCTCAAGCTCGCGAGTGTGGGCGAAGCCCTGCTTGACGCCTTTGCTGCCGACGAGATGAGCCTCAAACAGCTGATGGCGTTCACCGTCAATCCCGACCATGAGCGCCAGGCGCAGGTCTGGGAAGCGGTCAAGGACAGCTACAACGACCAGCCCTACCAGATCCGGCGCATGCTGACCGAGCATTCGGTCCGGGCTTCGGACAAGCGCGCGGAGTTTGTCGGGGTCGATGCTTATGTCGAAGCGGGCGGCGCGGTGATGCGCGACCTGTTTGAGAGCGACGATGGTGGCTGGCTCGAAGATGTCGGCCTCGTCGAGATGCTCGTCACCGAAAAGCTCAACGAGGAAGCCGAGGCCATCCGGTCCGAAGGCTGGAAGTGGATCGAGGTCGGCCTCGATTTTCCCTACGGCCACACCTACGGGCTGCGCCGCATCTCGGGCGAACAACCCGAGCTGACCGAGGACGAGCAGGCGACGCGCGACGCATTGCAGGGCGAGCTCGACACGCTCGCAGCCGAATATGCCGATGCACCCGAATTGCCCGATGAGGTGGACGAACGGCTCGGCGAGATCGAGACCGCGATCGATGCGATCGACGATCGCCCGGTGCGCTACGACGAGGAGGATATCGCCCGCGCGGGCGTATTCGTCTGCGTCGACCATGGCGGGCGGCTGCGAGTGGATCGCGGCTATGTGCGGCCGGAGGACGAGGAGAAGGTCGAGCCCGAGGATGATGGCGACATCGCTTATGCGTCTTCGAACGCCAGCACTGCCGACAATCGGCGCCAGTCCGAGGACGCTTCGCCTGGCGAGGATGAGGACGACGGCTTGCGCCCGATCCCCGACCGGCTCGTCACCGAACTGACCGCGCATCGCACGGTGGCGCTGCGGCTCGCGGTCGGCGGCAGCTACGGGACGGCGTTCTGCGCCTGCCTACATGCGCTCGCGCTCAAGCTGTTCTACAGCTACGCGCCCGACAGCTGTCTCGAGCTCGATGCCAAATGCGTGTTCTTCGGCTCGCAGGCACCCGGCCTCGGCGAGACACCCTATGCCGAGGCGCTGACCGAACGGCACGAGGCCTTCGCGGGCACGCTGCCCGACGACAGCGAGCGGCTCTGGGACGCGATCCTTGCCATGCCGGTCAAGCTTCGCAACGGGCTGTTCGCACATTGCGTGGCGATGACGGTCAACGCCGCGGTCGAGGCCTACAATCGCAGGCCGCGCGCGCTTGCCCATGCCAAGCGGCTCGCGGCCGATATCGGTCTCGACATGATCGATGCGGGCTGGACGACCAGCGCCGAGAACTATCTCGGCAAGGTCACCAAGGCGCGGATCGTCGCGGCGGTGCGCGAGGCCAAGGGCGACGAAGACGCCGACGGCATCGAAGGCATGAAGAAGGACGCGCAAGCAGAACGCGCCGAGGAGATGATCGCGGGCACCGGTTGGCTGCCTGAGCCGCTGCGCACCGGACCGGTCGCTACCGAGTCGGACGATACTGACGGGCAAACCGCCGAGGACGCCGACAGCGAAGCGCAATCGGCGGAAGGCGACGGCGCAATGTCGGTGGCGGAGGACGAGCCGATCGACGATGATGAGGCGGTCGAGGGCGACACCCCCTACGCCGTCGCCGCCGAGTAGGTTCCCGCTCCCCGGACCTGCTCACACCGAGGGTCCGCCGATTCCCCCGGCGGACCCTCTTTCTGTCTGAAGGAGGATGCGATGCATCAGGCATCCGACCTCGCGCGCCAGCTTGCCCGCAACGCCGAAAGCGTCTGTCGCCATTATCTACCCGAGGGTCGGCGTCAGGGCCGCTACTGGCTGATCGGCGATGTCGAGGGCACGCCCGGCCGCAGCATGTTCGTGCGGCTGAGGGGTCCCGAATCCGGCAAGGGCGCAGCGGGCAAATGGACCGATGCGGCCACCGGCGAGCATGGCGACCTGCTTGACCTCATTGCCGCAAACCGGCGGCTCGACTCGCTCGCCGAGACTCTCGAAGAAGCGCGGCATTTCCTGTCGCTCCCCGCTCCCCAACCATCCGACACTGTGCAACGAACGCCTGCGCCAACCGGCTCGCCCGAGGCCGCACGACGGCTGTGGGCGATCTCTCAGTCGATCCACGGCACGTTGGCAGAGGACTATCTGCAACGCCGCGGCATCACTGGCTTGCGCAATTGCGGCTGTCTGCGCTTCCACCCGAACTGTTGGTATCGGGCCGACCGGGACGATCCGCCAGATACCCCCGAAGCGTTCCCGGCGCTGATTGCAGCGGTGCGCGACAATGACGGCACGCTGACTGGCCTGCACCGCACATGGCTCGATCCGTCCGGAAAATCGAAAGCAACCATCGCGACCCCGCGCCGGGCCATGGGCGATCTGCTCAGGCACGGCGTAGGGTTCGGATCACCGGGCGTAACGATGATTGCTGGCGAAGGGATCGAGACAACGCTTTCGCTCCGACAGATCATGCCCACCATGTCGATGATCGCGGCCTCATCTGCTGCCCACCTCGCGATGATCGATTTCCCGCCCGTGTTGCGGCGTCTCTATATCGCCCGTGACAGCGACCCTGCCGGTCATTGCGCATACGATGACCTTGCATCACGCGCCTCTAAAGCCAGGATTGACGTGCTTCCGCTCAATGCCAGGCTCAGCGATTTCAACGACGACCTTTGCCAGTTCGGGACGGACGCCATGAGGTCGGATGTCCGGGTGCAGCTGATCCCGGAAGATGCCGAACAGCTCATCGGCTGATGACCGGAAAACAGAATGGGAGTGCCGCGTGTTGGTCATGGTGAACTCCGTCTCCCGTTAGAGTCCCGCCCCGGCCTTCCAGAGCGGGCGAGAGAACCGGAGCCGGCCCGATCCGGCAACGGCTACGCGCGACTATCTTCCCCGCAGGCTGCGCCTGCTCCTCGCGAGGCAAGAAAGCCGCGCTGCGCCGTCCTCCGCTAACGCTGCGGCCCAAGGGTGCAGGCCCGGTCCGCCCCCGCTCCTTGCTTGCCCGTGAAGGCCGCGAGAGGCGCGGTCTTCGAGCAACGGAGCAAACGACATGACCGATCGCGACGACCTGCACGACCAATCGCAAACCGCCCATATCCTCAACGAGCTTCAACTCTACGGCCATCGCCCCTACGAGGACGAACCCGATCCCAGGCCACTGCCCGAAGGAGACCGGGTCGCAGGCGCCATCGCCGACATCTTCGATGCGCTAATCGGCACGCTCGCCGAAACCCGGCTCGAACCCGATCTGGACGATCTGCTCTGGTCCACGGTCAACCTGTTCCATCGCTCCGCCGAACGGGTCGAGCGCGAGCTCGACGACAACGAACAGAAGCAGCGCCGCTCGCAGCGCGAACAGGATGGCTCCGAGGTTGCATCGGTCGAACTCGAAAACCTGCTAGCTCAAGGCCTGACCCTGATCGAACGGCGCGATACGCACGAATTGATGCGCGATGTCGCGTCCGATCGCTACCGCACCCACACCGGATCGGCCTGGCGTCCGCGCCACGGCAGTCTGGTCAACCGCCGTGCGCTGACCGCAGCGGTCGTCGACAGCCGCGACTTCATCGCCGCCCGCCGTCGCGCTGAGACCGAGGTGATGGTACCCGCCGGGACCAAGGTCGCGTTCACCGGCGGCAAGGAGTGCAACGATACCGATGCGATCTTCGCCGCGCTCGACCGCGTACATGCCAAGCATCCCGACATGGTCCTGCTCCATGGCGGCGCACCGGCCGGTGCCGAGCGGATCGCCGCCTGCTGGGCCGACAATCGCAAGGTCTGCCAGGTCGCGTTCAAGCCCGACTGGAACCGTCACGGCAAGGCCGCACCGTTTAGGCGCAACGATATGATGCTGGAGGTGCTGCCAATCGGGGTCGTGGTTTTCCCGGGCACTGGCATTCAGGACAACCTCGCCGACAAGGCAAGGAAGCTTGGTATCCCCCTCTTCGATTTTCGCAAACGCGGCGCGTAAGCGCTGCCTGTATTGAATGCTGCTTGGTCAGTTGCCGCCGAGCACGACCGTAAATCCTTCGAACTCGGGATGGCTGAGATAGAGCTTGCTGTTGTCGCCGGCCTGGGCATGCGCCTTGCGAAAGGCTTCCGACCGCATCCAAGCACTCAACGCTTCTTCGGACTCCCACACGCTGTGCGAGGCATAAAGCGTGTGATCCTCATGCTCGGGACCGCGCACAAGCTTGAAATCCTTAAATCCCGGCACGCCGTCGAGATGGCTATCGCGGTCCGACCAGACCTTTTCGAAGGCGGCTTCCTGACCCTTCACGATTTTGAACCGGTTCATGGCGATATACATGGTGTCATTCCTTTCCGGGGCGAACTGCAGATGCCCCCGCGTGGAAAGCTCGTCTGCTCTCCGTACTATGCGGCGGGCACAGCCCCGCTCTCCTTGGCTTACTCCTAGCCTTTGCACGGCCTTGTGACGATCAACCCGCTGGGGGTCCGCTAAGCGAAGCTTGCGGCTTCCAGTTGCGCTTCCGGTGATCGCGGCCCCGCGACGGCCGTCCGTGCGCCTGTCGAGCGGGGACGGTCCCCGCTCCGAAGACAGGAGCAGCCCCATGTCACTTCCCACTGCCCAGAAGTTCGCCTGGAGTCTCGCGCAGACGCTGATGACGTGCGTGGTTCTGATCTACACCGGCGATGGCTATTCCGTGCTGACGGAAGCCGATTACGACGGGGAAACGAGCCTGATCGTGCGGGTCTATGATCCGTTCTGAATACCGCCCCAAGGAGATGTTTTCTAAGCTTTTATTCAGATCCAGCGCGATCAATAGCAGCAAGCGCCTGAAAAGCCGTCGTGCGTCGTTTTGGACGTGTTCGCCAAAACCTGACACTCGTTCACGCGGCTAGCGGCAGCGACTTTGACGCCGTTAGCCGACCATCCAGATTTCGAAGAGAGCGGAGCAGTGCTCCCTGGCCCTCAAAGATACAAGCGCCTTCGGGCCTTGTTAAACCAATGCGAGTCAGGACCGGGACGCAGTCGGCAAAGCACATAGGTTTAGAAATCTATTGACTTCCGATACGACTTCCACGAACTTCCAATTCGCTCGGAGGTTCGGTTTGGCTAACACATACAGCTTCGAGGCCATTCGCGGCATTCAGGCGCGGACAGCCTACTACACAATCATGGTGCCTTTGAAGATGGTGCCGCGGCTTTTCCTCTTCGATGACGGAGATTTGCCCGCCGATCTTCGCGCACAGCGCGTCTTGTCGAAGGCTCGCGTTCCGCAAATTGCATCTTATCTCAGCGGCAATTCTGGCGAGTATATTTTAAGCTCGCTGTGTGCCTCGATTGACGGCGATCTCACGTTCGAACCGGCTTCACATAATGGTCCGTTGCGCAATGTCGGTCTCCTAAGCTTCCCGATGGACGCCAAGATACTTTTGAACGATGGACAGCATCGTCGTGCTGCCATTGAAGAAGCGCTGCGAGAATGCCCGGAACTGGAAAGCGAAACCATTTCGGTCGTCGTATTCGCCGACCGCGGTCTTGCGCGTAGCCAACAGATGTTCGCGGACCTCAACAAGAACGCTGTGCGACCGTCGGGTTCGCTCAGCGTCCTCTACAATCGGCGTGATCCGTTGGCCCGGTTGACCTCAGATGTGCTCACCGAAGTCCCATTCTTCGGGCGCTATGTCGAACGCGAGAAGACCTCTATCTCGAACCGTACAAACAAGCTCTATACGCTTTCAAGCCTCAACCAAGCGCATGAATGGCTCGCCGGTCAATCCGCAGATCGCTTTGGGGCGGAGACGATTAGCATTGCGGTCCTGTTCTGGAACGCGGTCTTTGAGCGCATGCCCGATTGGCAGAAGCTGGATGCCGGCACGATTTCCGCCTGCGAACTGCGGCATGAGACGGTGCACGCGCATGGCGTAATGCTGCAGGCATTCGGTGTGGTCGGCGCGGCTGCAATGGAGCAGGAGCCGGATAATCTATCGGAAATGCTTCGGCCGCTCGCTGATCTAGACTGGTCCCGGCGGAACTTGGACTTGTGGGAGGGGCGCGTTTTGAACGGTGCTCGGATCACGGGTCAGCGGCGTGCGGTTCTCCTCGGTGCGGCGGTGTTACTGCGGAAGCTCGGCTTGCCGCTCGACCAGCGCGTGATCTCGGCCGAGGAATCAATCGATGCGCCCGTCGCACGAAAGGATGCGGCCTGATGAAACGGACAGGCAGCATTTTACGCCCGACATTCGCGGATCTCGAGGCTTCCATCCAGCAGGCCTATGCGCGCGATGGCCGGCCGTGGGTGATTGGCTATAGCGGCGGCAAGGATTCGACTTGCGCACTTCAGCTGATCTGGCGGGCTCTTACCGCTCTTCCTGCCGCCGAACGCACCAAGCCCGTCTATGTGCTGAGTTCCGACACCTTAGTCGAGACACCTGTCATTGTCGATTATATCGAGCGAACTCTTGCCGACATCAACGCCGCAGCCGTGGCGCAGGACTTGCCAATCACAGCGCACAAGGTGTCTCCGGACGTATCGGACAGTTTTTGGGTCAACCTCATCGGTCGCGGCTATCCAGCACCATCGCGTCGCTTCCGCTGGTGCACAGAGCGCCTGAAGATCGATCCGGCCAACGCCTTCATTAAAGACAAGGTGGCCGAGTTCGGGGAGGTAGTGATGGTGCTGGGAGTGAGGCGCGCCGAATCGGCCACGCGGGCTCAAGTTATGGCGCTGCACAGACACCAGGATTCCGTTTTTTCGCGCCATACGCGCCTCCCCGGCGCGCTCGTCTACACGCCTATCGAGGATCTCAGTCTGGACGATGTGTGGAGCTACTTGCTGCAGGGGGAAAGACCTTGGGGTGGCGATAACAAGGAGCTTCTGACACTGTATCGCAATGCGCAGGCTGGCGAATGTCCGTTGGTTGTCGACACCAATACCGAAAGCTGCGGCAAATCACGTTTTGGTTGTTGGGTTTGCACCGTCGTGACCAAGGACAAGGCGATGGAAGCCATGGTCGACAATGGCGAGGAATGGCTGGAGCCGCTTCTGGAACTGCGCGACTTTCTCGCTGCAACCCAAGATCCGGAGCGCAAGGCTGAAGTGCGCGATTTTCGGAGACGCAATGGCGGCGTCACCTTCGTTGAAAAGCGTGAGGCACCGATCCCGGGACCGTATCTGTTCTCATTTCGCAAGGAGATTCTCGCCCGACTGCTGTCGGTGCAGAAAGAAGTCGCCGAAAGTGCGCCGCCGGGAGAAAAAATTGTCCTCATTCAGGATGCGGAACTGCTCGAAATCCAACGCATCTGGCGAGCGGAACTCGGAGACTGGCAGGATAGCGTTTATTCCTTGGTCGCCGACATCATCGGCCGCGACCTTGCGCGCTTGCCGTCGTCTGACTTTCGATTTCAGGCCGCGGACGCGGCCGCGCTTCAGGCCGTCTGCAAAGATTACGGCTTGCCGCCACAGCTTCTCGCTGAACTGCTGAATGCAGAGCGCGAGGTTGCCGGGCAGAAACGCCGAAGTTCCATCCACCGGAGGATCGAAACCATCTTGGCCAAGGAATGGCGCGATTTCGACGCGGTGATGGATGAAAGAGAAGAGCGCCTGCGGGTTGGAGAAATGCCGTCATGATTATTGAGCGGCTCCGGCTCCAAAATTTCGGCATCTATGGTGGCAGCCATACTTTCGATCTTGCTCCAGATCCGGCAGGCGGCAAGCCAATCGTTTTGGTCGAAGGCCATAACGGCTCTGGTAAAACGACCTTTCTCGAGGCCATTCGATTGGCTCTATATGGGAAAGCTGCCCTTGGAAGTCGCATCTCGCAAAAGGCCTATGAAGGCTATTTGCGTGAACGTTTGTCTCGCCGCGGCGACGGTCATGAGATCGAAATAGGCCTGAACCTGCGCCGCTGCGAAAATGGCGCCGAACGCCGGTATGCGATTACCCGTAGATGGCAGATAAAAAAAACTGGAACCGACGAAGATCTGGAAGTCGCGGTCGATAATACGGCCCTCTCGGAGTTGAGCGCCGAGGAGTGGCAGGATGTCCTCAATGACATGGTTCCGCCTGGTGTGTCGCAGCTATTTTTCTTCGACGGCGAGAAGATTCAGGACATCGCGCAGAGCGATGCCTCTGTAGGTCTTCAACAAGCCATTCGTCCGCTGCTTGGCCTTGATATCATCGAGCAGTTGCGTAGCGATCTCGCTCTCTTTGTCGCTCGCCAGAAGATGGACGGCAGTCCGGGCGACCTGGATGCGGCCACGCACGACCTGACCGTATGTAAAGCCGCACTTATTGATGCTGAAGAGGCAAGAGCGCAGCTTGCCTCTGAACTCGATCAGGCAAATGCGCGAATGCGGCGGGCGGAAGCCTCCTTCCGTAAAGAAGGCGGGCGCGGGGCGACTGACGAGGACGGTGCGAAGCACGAGCAGCGGCGTTCCGATGAGGAGCGGCAGGAGCTTCTGAACGAATTGCGTGAGCTGGCTAGTGGGATCGGTCCGCTTCTGCTTGCGCCCAATACCTTGCGCCGCCTCGATAACGCGGTGGCGAGCGCTGAATTGCAACAGGCCAAAATGGCGGCAACCCGTCTGTTAGAAGATTTCGAAGCGCAGTTGATGCCGGGTTCCGGCGAGCAATCAGGACTTTGGCATCAATTCCGAGATTTCATCGCTGCTGATACGGCTCCTTTGCCTGGGTGGGCAAAAGGAAATCTCGACCACCTGCGTCGAAGGATCGCTGCAACCGCTGAGGCCACGGAGCGGAAACGTTGCCGTCGCCTGAGCGAACGTCTCGATCGCAATTTCATTGAGGCGCAGGCGGCGGAAGAACAGCTCGAAGCGTTCAAGAAAGGAATTGGAGATGCAGCGCTAAATGCGATCCGGGAGACGGAATTTGAGCGCGGGCGATTGAGCGCAGCATTGGAAGAACAGGATTCGCTAGTCTCCAGTCTTCGCACTAAGAAGGATCGTGCACGGGTGCGGTGTGAACGGCTGCACGATGAGGTCTTCGAAGCAGCGAAGCTAGACCGGAGCGCAGCTCTCGCCGGCAAGGCCCGAGCCGCCCTGATCACTTATGAAGAGCGCCTCCTTGCTGGTCGTATCGCAGCTCTGGAAGACCACGTTCTTGCATGTCTGCACAGGCTGCTCCGGCGCCCCACTCTGGTCGGGCGCGTCCAGCTTGACCCCGATAGCTTTGACATCGCGTTGGTCGGCAGCGAAGATAGGCCAATTGCTCTTGACAGCCTGTCGGCAGGCGAGCGCCAGCTCTTCGCAGTTGCGCTTCTTTGGGCGCTTGCCAAGACGAGCGAGCGTGCTCTTCCGCTTGTCATCGATACCCCACTCGGTCGATTGGACCGAATGCACCGCGAGCGTATCATAAGCCAATATCTTGCCGGGGCGAGCGAACAAGTGGTGCTACTATGCACCGATACTGAGCTGACTAGCGAAGTTGCGGATCAGCTCCAACCCTTCGTCAGCCGGCATCTGTCATTAGGAGTGAATGAGGAGGCGGGCCGGACTGGCATCTCTGTCCTCGACCATGCGACCGCTACGGTGCCCGCTTATGCTGCCCTCTAAGATATCGATCTCGCAGAATGCCAACGGTGTCTTACGCGCTCTAGCGCAGCGCGCGCGCCTTACGCCAAACCTTCTTGCTCGCATGGCGCTGATGACAAGTCTGGAACTCGGTGCGCTTGGCCCGATCATGGAACGCACCGAAGGTGGCGGTCAAGAATTCAACTCTTACACGCTTCTCGGTGCCGACCAGGACCTTTATTTAGCGCTCGTCGAAATCGTAGAAAGCGCCGGTGTTGACGAAATGAAGATGGAGTCCCTCGTCAACTCGATGGTCGCGCATATTGAACGGGGAATTTCGCAGATCGCGGTGCGAGTGAAGTCACCTGGAGACGCGGCGCGACTAATGTCGGGTGCGGCCGCGTGAACGACCCGATCTATCTTGATCACAACGCTTCGACACCGGTTGATCCGCTGGTGATTGAGCGCATGGCGGAGGCGATGCGCACGCATTGTGCCAATCCCTCGTCGGTCGATCATGCTTGGGGCCATGCCGCACATCAAGCAGTTGAGGCGGCTCGTGCAGGGATCGCTGGACATCTCGGCGCCAGGTCGAGCGATCTTATTTTCACGAGCGGTGCCACCGAAGCGAACAATATTGCCATCAGAGGTGCATTCCGGGCCGGCAAGACTGATGGCCGCTTCCGCGTCGTAACCGCGGCCAGCGAACATCCATCCGTGTTGGAGACGATCAGGTCGCTTGCAAGCGAAGGCGCGGAGGTTGTGATTCTTCCGATCAATTCGGACGGCAGCATTGACCTTGGCGACATCAAGAGCGCGCTTGGCCACGATACCGCGCTCGTATCGATCATGGGCGCTAACAACGAAACTGGCGTGATCCATCCGGTTGCCGACATCGCGGCAATCTGTGCCGAGGCAGCTGTACCCTATCACTGCGATTTGACCCAACTCGCTGCACATATGCCCGTCAACTTGTCCTCGCTCGGAGTGACGCTCGCGAGCCTTTCGGGCCACAAGATCTACGGTGCTAAAGGTATCGGTATCCTCTTCGCCCGTTCGCGAAGGCCTCGCGCGCGCCTCATGGCACCTTCGACCGGCGGGGGCCAGGAACGCGGACTGCGGCCTGGAACTCTCAGCACCGAAGCGATACTGGGTCTTGCCGCTGCATTCGAGCGGCGCGACACTTGGCTCTCATCTGGCTCAGACCTCAAGGCAATGCGGGACGCGTTGCAGGAGCGCCTTTGTGTGATCAACGGCCTGTGGGTCAACGGGAGCGGGGCTGCGCGATTGCCCAATACGTTAAATGTGAGCATTGAAGGAGTCGATCCGCATGCGCTTCAGCACCGATTGCGCGATCAACTGATCTTTTCGACGGGAAGTGCCTGTTCGACCGACAAGGTACACGCTTCGCCGGTCCTGACGGCCATGTTCGGTGACGGTATGCGCGCGCGCAACGGATTTCGGCTCGGCCTCGGCCGCGGTACGACTTGGGATGAGATCGAACGGTCCGTGTCGCTTATTATCGAGGCGGTTGCGACGCTGAGGGGGGGGCACCTCGGCGCGGTTAGAGCCAAAGTAAGTAACTAACTAGCTACTGCTGATTGTGGTCCAGTGAAAACACTCGCATGGCTTGGTCGATAATCGCGACCTGACGCTCGGTAGCCTTCTCCGCGTTCCATTCTTCGAGTTCGGCAAGCTTACGGTTCATGCGTAGGTTTGAAGCGTTGAAGATCTCGCGCTTGCCTTCGAACTCGCGGTTGCGCGCCCGATCGTTCTCGCCTTCAGCGAGCAGTGTCAGATTGCCAATCGTATGTAAAAGCGGCTGCATCTCGGGTTCGACTTCTTCCGCATTTTGCGCGCTGATATGCTCGAGCGTGATTTGTGAAAGGTCAATGCCTTGGTCTGGAGCTCGAAAATCTGGACGACCTCTTGGACCAGCCTCGAACCAAGCACCTGTATATTCGTCCATCGCGAGCAGAAAGCGGATCCCCTTTTTGTCGCGGGTGTAGCTGAGATCCATCAACGCACGTTCGAAAGTCTCGTCGTTGGCATGGTCGGCAATCAGTTCGCGCAGATCCTCTTCAAGATTGCGACACCTGAACCGCCCGGGATCGGTATTCAGCTGATCAATCGCACCGCGCATAGCGCGTTTGAACGGACCGATCGGACCGTTGCAGACGACTGCATAGCGGAAGGCAAACAGGCTGAGGTCTAGCAGCACGCGGCGTTGGTGTTCCTGTTCTAGGGATCGAGACGCTAGCATGACCGGCAGGAGCCATTTTTGATTGAGTTCTCCGAGAAGCGATTGAAACAAACTTTGCTCCACCGACGAATAGACGACCCCCGCAGGCGGAACGAGTTCACCACGCGCCATTCGCTCGACGGTAAGAAAGTCGTCTCGGCGGCTCTTTACGGCCGCTAAGAGGTCGCGTGCTCCCTGACTCGCGAGTGGCAGGCCAGCTGCCAGTTCTGGGAAATATGCAGCCTCGAAATCGCTTGATGTACGGCTCGCCGGATCGGCCAAAGGGAAGCGTGCAGTTTGCACGATTTCCAGAGCGGCATCAGGTGTCAATCTTTCAAGAGATGTCATCTCCGACCAAGCTGTTTTAAGTTGCTCGAACTCCGCATCCTCGAGCTTTTTGAAGCAGGCTTCGAGGGTTGTCGCCCGGAGGAGATCGCAGGCACTGACGGGCACGCCGCGATTATTGAGAACACGAAATATCTGGCTTGCCTGCTTTGGATTGCCAGCCTCAATATGCACAAGTTCCCAGTCCTCAACGAGAGAGCGATATAGCCTGTTGAGAACTTCGCGTTCCTCCGCAACATCGAATGCGGTTTCGCGCTTCTTGGTAAGATAGGCGCGGATCGCTGCATCGGCAGCCTCTAGCCTGCGATGCGAATCGCTCCGCGCCTCAGGGGCATCGCTGCGTAACAAGGCTTTAAAGAACGGATCGTCAGCCTGATTGAGACTGAGCGAGTACACGTTTCTGACGTCAAAGAAATCTAGTTCTTCGTTGACCAAATAGCGCGCTTTCATCTGCGTGGCCCGGCTCGCCAAAGCCGTAGCAACGTGTGCCTCCCCATGATCGCAAGTCTCGGCAAGTGCGGAATAGTGGTCGGACAGCGCAGCAATGAAGAGCGCGAACATCGCGAGCCGCTGCTGGCCATCTAGAACTTGGCGATACGGCCGTACGGTCCCTGATACCTCTAGCGGCCCGGTCACGATCGAGCCGAAGAAATGCGGTTCAGATTGATCGTCGCGACGCTTCAGATAGCAGCGCTCTATGTCGTCGAGGAAGGCTGTTACAGATGCTTCATCCCAAGCGAAAACCCGCTGAAAAGGAGGGACGCAGAATATGACAAGCCCACCGAATAGGGCTGCCACTGTCGTTCCGGTCGCGCGTTCGCAAAGCATCGGTGTCGCCCCTGCCCCGGCTAATTTGCGCCCACCTGGTCGAGAACCGACTGGTAGCGGATGAGAAAATTGGGAATGTCGGTCGGCCTTGGCCGCATCTGGTCTTTGATGATCCGATATCCGCCGGCGGCGTAGCGATTGAGCAGGCCAAGCCCCTTCGCCGACAGCCGGGTGGGAGCCGACACCTTCAGCAAATCGGCGATCGCACGTTCGAGTTCGGGTTCGGTGTAACTCTCGGTGTGGACTGCGGACAGTTCGGCTTCGACCAACAGGCCAGCGATATATTCCCCGTAAGGTTCGTAGTCTTCGGGATAGGCGACCAGAAAGCGATCCTTCTCAAGCTTGTCGGCCTGCTCGCGCGCGAGCAGGCCCACGCACAGGCACGCCCAGTACGCGTCGAAGAGAATGAGATCGCGGCGTGCGCCTGTTTGGCGCGCAACCTTTGCGAAGAGACGCTGTGGCTCGTAGTCGAAGAACGTTCGTGCCCCTTCTGGAAGCACGAATCCACCGGGCGAGGAGGATCCCGTCTTATCACTCATTTTCTGTTCTCCCCGCGTTGGAAGGAGAAAAAGGCGTTCTTGTCCTCTTCGACCGTGATGGCGCCAGAATCACGATCAACCGCTATCGTGCAGAAAGCGGTATCGTCGCGATCCTTGAACGAGTCGGCAAAACCAGCGCGTTCACTAGAGATAACGAAGACAATTAATTGGTCGAATAGTGGCGGGATGAGTTGCCCTACTGTCTCGCGAAGCGTCAGGTCGAGCGACACGGCTGGTGAGTCGACGACAAACGGTAAACCGAATGGAGCGTCCGCTAGCAAAGCGGTAAGGAAAGCATAGCAAACGGCCAGTTTCTGCCCTTCGCTGGCGCTATCTTTGGAAAGCTGGTTTTCACCCACAATATGGAGGCGCCCTTCAATCCGCTCAACACGCAGCGGCTCATTGGTTAGTATGCGATCCAGGTTTTCATTTGTACGCGCGGTAACGCGCTCGCGAAGGCGGGCCTTCGCAAGTCGACGGGCTTCCGCAGCGGCCCTGATGAGAAGATCAGCAGCTCGCACATATTGTCGGGTTCCTGCAGCGGTTTCAAACCGTCGTTTGCGCTCCTTATATGTCCGACGGCAGGCCTCGAGATTCGTTTTCCAGTCAACGTCTTCGAGCCTGTCGGGTCGCTGGGTGAGGAGCCGCAAGGCGTTCTGCGCAACCACCTGTCGCTTTGCCAAGTCGGCTTCTTCTTTTCGCAGCGCTTCGATCTCTTCTTCCCCGGCCTGCCGCTTTTCGTCGTCGAGCCGGTTCTGATCTTGATCAGCGGCCTGCAGCCGCTGCTCCGCATTGCGCATGCGCGCCACGATCTGTGGGAACCGTTGATCAGGCGAGGGGACGGCGGAAAGCTGGTAGCGTATCTCGTTGATGACGGTGACTTCCTCTTCGCCCAGATGATCATCCGCATGCTCGCGAATGTGCTCGCGATCTTCCGGTCCCAGTTTGCGGCCGCAGATGCAGTGATCCCGGTCGGCAAGGATGCGGAAGAACGACTTTGAGGAACGGGGCAGGTTCCGCGTTTCGAGGGTTTCGCTGAGCTGCCTAAGTCGATCACCGAAAGCGGGATTGACCGATAGCGGCGAACGAAACGCGACAATCGCCTCGTCGCTTGAGCTGGCCAAATCTCCCAGTGCACGCGAGCGTTCTTCGGAGATCCGGTGTTGCTCTTGCTTGATCCGCTCATCATCCAGTCCGAGTTGCTCCCGACGGCTACGAATTTCCTCGGTTCGAGCGGCGATGCCTGAAAGTTCCTTATCGAGCTTTTCTTTCTCTGCTTCGAGGCGTGCAAGCACCGTGGCCGCTTCATCGGCTTCGCGCTCGGCCTTTTCGACGTGCTCGCGGCTCGATGCAGTGGTCGTGTCTTTTACCTGATTCTTTCTTTTTGTTTTGAGTCCTTCAATTTGGCTGACGACATCTTGGAGCTTGTCTGTGCCATACAGCGCCTCGATCGAGGCATCTGCTGCATCCGCGCCGTCCTCGATCATTCGCGCGGCAAGTTCACCATCAAACACGAAGAGCCTCGTCGCCCCGCGACGCAAGGTTTGTTCCAGCAGTCGTGGTAAATGATGACCGCGTTCGCGGCCCTCGGTCACAGTATCAGTGTAAAAGAAAGATGAACCGGTCCGAAAGTCGAAGGTGATGCGTATGGTGAATCGCTCATCATCAACAAGGATGTCGAGTTCAAACCAACCATCTGCATCACTATCGCTGCCACGTAGCGAGCGAACTGAAATCTCCTGGTCGACTGCTCCATTGAGGGCGGCCCTGATCAACGCCATGGTGGTCGTCTTGCCAGTGCCGTTAGGCATTTGCAGCAGTGCGATCGGAAATTGGTCTGGGTCGAGCGAGACGGTTGCATCGCGCAAGTAGCCCCGCAGATTGGCGCTTCGCCAGCCCAGAATGCGTACCAGCGCTGCCATCATCGCTCCTCGTCACTTAAAGTTTTGAGGATGGCGTCGATGATCGAACTTGTTCGCTCTTCCGGCGGAAGGTCCTTGTGAGCACCGATCAGATATTGCGTGATCGAACGGCGCAAATCTTCTTCAGAGATAGTCTTCCTGACCGCCTCGGCGATCGCTGCGTCGATATCCGCCTCTGCTTCGGTTTGCGCTCCGCTCATACTCTCTCCGCTCGTGTCACCTTGCTGAGCGAGGTGAACCAATCGAATCTTTCCTGATCGGCACTCTGGCCGACGTCATCATTTGAGGTGAGATCAACGAAATCAAGCACGTGAGCACGCTTCTCTGGATTTGCGGGATCGACCCGCAAGCACCGCCCCAGCCGTTGGATGGTTTCAAGCTTGGCACGCGCAGAAGCGAAGAGGACTATATTGCGCACCGATTGGATGTCGATCCCTTCGGAAAGCCGGTGGCAGCTGACAAGACATTGCAGCCGACCCGCCGCAAATTCACGCAGACGATAAGACTCGGCTCCTTGATAGTAAGTCCCAAATACGATGCCGGCCTCCAGAAGTCGCTTCTGCACTTCTTCGCCGTACTCGCGCGTTTCAACGAAAATAAGGGCTCTTTCGTAAAGTTCTGGCCTTTCCGCAAGATGCTGTTCGAAGGGTGGGATTTTGGCGACGGACGTTTTACGTACGGCCGCGATATCTCTGTAGAGCGCCTCGTCGCTCGAGGCTTCGCCGGCAGCCCGGCGCGCATGATGTCGGCGAATGGCCTGCCGGATCGCCTCCTTATCCTCATCTGTGAGCTCATACGGCAGGGCGGTGTAATCGAACTCACACAGGATACCTTTCCGGATTGCGTCCTCTAACGTGAACTCGAAGACGGTTGGCCCGATTTCCTGCGCAATAAAAGCCTGACCTTCGGCATCATATATCCGTTCGGGGGTGGCGCTTAAACCCAAGCGATAGCCGAACGAACTGACCTTCCCGCTTAAGTCTCTGACCATGGACGGCGAACCAAAGCCATGAACCTCGTCGCCGACAAAAAGCGCATGCTGGACTTCGCTTGGCAAAAAGCCTCCCAAAACGTCCGATAAATAAGATTGGGCAACGAACAAGATCTTTGGCCCGTCTGCGGCGACAAAGCGGGACGCTTCTCGGTAGGAGCCAAAATGCCGGAACAGAGCCCAGCGACGCTTACTCAGAAAACCGGCATACCATTGCTCGAGCAGATCAAGGCTCCGCGTCGTCACAAGAACCATCTTTAGGCCGTCATATTCAGCCAAACGCTCGATAATCTTCTCAGCGGTGCGCGTTTTTCCCGTTCCGGTTGCCATTTCGAGCACGCCAGCACGCTTTTCAATGAAACATTGTACTGCCTGCTCTTGGTGAATCCACTTGCGATCGCTGTTCGCATCTGTGCTGCGTCTATAGGGGCGCAGCTGGCCACGGGTAATGCACACCAGCTGGTTTCGGATGGCGTCCGGCAAACTGAAGCTAGCCACGTGCGGGTCACGGCCAGTCCAGATGCGTTCAAAACGGGCCCGGTGCCGGGCGATTCGTTCCTGATCCCGTTCGCCATGCCAACTACAGAAGATATCGAGCGTTTCGAAATTCCGAAAGCCGCGCTCAGTTTCATTTTGCGAACCGTGGAAAACGACAGAGCTACCGCTGCTATCACCAAAGCAGCCCATTTTCGGGTGATAGTCGCCATTGAGCTTACCCATCGGAATAGCAAGGCGAACCTCTAGTAATCCGTCAGCGATCATCCATGCCAAGACCTGCACGGGATCATCTTGTGAGTGCTGCTCAAGATTCTCGATTTCCACACGAAGTGCGTCGGCTAGTTCTTGGTCGACCCGGGCCCGATCGCCGCTGCGAAACGCGGCCCAATCGGAAGCTGAGAGAAGAGGGCTGGTGAGCAAGCGCATGCTTCCGCCGTGTGTGGCAAATGCTTTGAGCCCATGGGCCACCCGCCTCAGCCAGGACGAGGAGAAATAGCCAACGCCGCGGTCGTAGGTTGCGCTCAGCTTGAGGCAAGGGTTGTACAGAACGGCGTCTATGTCGTCGACCGATGTATCAAGGTCCGCCGGTAGCTGAAGGTCGCCCAATCCTAGCAATGATCTCTCGCCCCCCCCCCGGAGCCCGGCGAGGGATGAATCTCCCGAGACAGGCATATCAACAAAATTAGCATGAGGAATGCCCCAGCTGGCGGGTCGACGCAATCCCAAGCCAATCTGAAGCTAGCATCAAATCTCACAAAACGTGTTTGAGCGTCACTGTGAAATTTTCTTTTGCAGTTTGTGTGTCGTCTGCTCTCGGGCTCCAATGAAATTGGTTTGAATACCTGAGATAAGGCGCAACGCAGAACTACGTTCAATCGGCCGAGAATGTCCGCTGCTTGCAATCTGACGCCCGAAAGCCGTCATTGCGGATCGTCCGACGACCCAATCATTCATGGGCCTATCCCAACGGGCCTGGACGAACGGCAGCTTGTCCAGCTCGGTGCTCGAAAGCGGACTAATCGGAGTGTCCGACTGACAGTCGCAGTCGCTGGACCGGTCCTATGTTTGCTCCCGGCATGTCGGAAAATACGCAGAGTAACCCGCACCAAGTGCTGATGCTCATCTTCGGCTTCTACAAATAGCGCCCAGAGCACAAAAACGCCGTAGGCCGACAGACTTCCTCACTGCGTGTTTTAACTGCTCGATCCCTGTAATCCGATCGCCATTTCCCCAACCGTTAGCACGCCACTGACTGCGATCTCTTCACGGGTCTGATTTGCCCGGGCATGGCTGCGCCTCGGTCGTCTAACCGCAACGGCGGATCGGCAACTTTCTTCCCCTGACCTTCGGTCATTCCTCGCGATTCAAGAAAGCCGCCTTCCGCCATCCTCCGCTGCGCTCCGGCCCTACGCCCACCCCAGAAAGTAGTACTTTCTGGGGACCCCGATCTGGGTGCGGCAACGCCCGTCCCGGTCTCTCGATCACCCGTCGAGACCGCAAGTCCGCGGCTCGCAAAGACGGAAAGGAATTGAACATGGCTACCATCGGAACTTTCAAGAAGTCGGGCGAAGAATTCTCCGGCGAGATCGTCACCCTGTCGGTCCAGGCGAAGAACGTCCGGATCGTCCCCGAAGAAACCCGCGCCAGCGAAAACGCGCCCTCGCACCGGGTGTTTGCCGGCAAGGCGGAAATCGGTGCTGCCTGGGAGAAGCGCTCCAACGAGGGCCGCGACTATCTCGGCGTCAAGCTCGACGATCCGAGCTTCACGGCTCCCATCTACGCCAACCTCTTCGATGACGAAGGCGGCGACAGCTACGCGCTCATCTGGTCCCGCCCGAACGGTCGCCGGGGCGGCGACTGATCCGGACAGACGCCCCGCCCGGGTTCGCCCGGGCGGGGCTGTTCGTCGTTTATCTGTCGCTCTTACGCACCTTCATCGCTTTTTGGGCGCGTCAGCAGGTCGGCGGCTTCCACACCGAGTTCGCGTGCGAGGCGATCGACCACGTCAATGCCGGCGGCATAGACGCAGCGTTCGAGCGAGCTGATATAGGTCCGGTCGATGTCGGCCCGATGCGCAAGTTCTTCCTGCGACAGACCCGCTGCCTTGCGATAACGCTTCAGATTGCCAGCCAAAATCTCGCGGATATCCATGCAGCCGAAAGGCCATGCTTGTGGAGTATTCCGCCACGGAGTATTCTCTACAACGACTCGTCTGGGTTCGCGTCATATTGCCCAAACAGGTACGCCGAAACGCTGCTATTGGTCGCATTAGGCGATCCCGAAGAACGAAATTGATCGCTTCTTTATTGCTTTCAGACCCGCACGCCCTGCATGCAGCGATGCAGTAGTTGCGCATAGTCCGGTACGAGATTTGCTCTATTATGGTTACCACATGCTGTGCGACCGGGGGCGCCATGCCCAAATGCAGATTTCACGATCAGGCGCCCGATGCACCGGCTCTGACGCCGTATGATGATGACCACCTGACCGACTATCTCCGTCTGCTCGATGCCGAGGATGAAGGGGCCAACTGGCGCGAGACTGTCGTCGTTGTCTTCGAGATCGATCCGGCCGCCGAACCGTTGCGGGCTGAACGAATGCATGCCAGCCATCTCGCCTGTGCGCGGTGGATGTCCGAGGTGGGATATACGCATCTTTTGGGTCGCTAGGACGCGCTAAAGCGTTAACTTTTCGTCCGAATTCGAGCAAATCATTGGTCCGTCCGCGCATCGCTTGCTGCGGACTCGGCGCTGTCCGCTCGCATCGCTGAAGGCCACGCTGCGGTTCGAAGACCGCACAGAAGGCGGTCAGGAGGATGCCATGCCGAGATCATCGAAGCGACGCGAGGCAAGTAAGTCCCCGGCGCGCGGTCGCGCAGAACTCGCTGCCGAGTTTCTGAAGCGCAATCGACAATACCGATCCGAGCACGCGCGGATGCGACAACGCATCGCGCGGGGTGCCGTCGCCGAGGAAGCCGCCGAGGCGGCCTTCGCCCGGCGATGGGGGTTGTCCTTTCGCCTATGCTCCGGATGACCTCGACAGGACGATTCTCTGGCGCCCGGAACTGACCGCCGTCACCGTCATCCTGGATACAGCGCCGGAAGGGTTCGATGCTGCGATAAGCGTCGATCCGCATGCCCTCGGCGCGCTGCTTGTCGACGAGGCAGGCATCGAAGGCCGCCATGTCGTCGTTGCCGATTCCGCAGGCGATCACTGGCTCTGGCTGCGCGATCCGACGCCGGGCAACCCGCTCACCGCGATCGTTCCGCTCGACAAGGATTTCGTCACAAGAATGACGAGCCTGCTGCGCTTCCACCGCCGCCTGTTCGGCAAGGAACCGGGGCCGCCGCCGCGCGGATGGGGGCTCAGCACCTACAGGCTTGCGCGCCTTGATCTGATGTTGCGGGCGCTCGATTTGCGCGCGGCAGGCGCGACCTATCGCGAGATCGCGGTGGCGCTGGGGCGTGAGAACGATGCGAAACTGCCCGCTACCGAGTGGAAAACATCTGCCGGGCGCTCCTTCGTCATCCGGCTCGTGCGCGATGCCACCTCCATGAAGAACGGCGATTATCGCAAGCTGCTGCAAATTCGCTGAGCGTATCGTCCCTATGGGTGGGCACATCCGTGCCATTGCAGATCTTCATACTCCACCGCTTCGCGCCCGCTCCGCCACAAACGTCTCCTGCCGCCCATCACCGCAGGAGCACGACCTTGGCCGATACGACAAATCTCCCACCCCGTTATCTGAGGACGCCCGAGGCCGCGCGCTTTCTCGGCCTGTCCGGCCGGACGCTCGAAAAGCACCGCTATTTCGGAACCGGCCCTGCTTATCGCCGGATCGGCGGAAGGGTGGTCTATTCGGTCGCCGATCTCCAGGCCTGGGCCGATCTCGGCATCAAACATTCGACCAACGATCCCGGGCAGGACGATCTCCTGCCACGCGAAGACTCCGCCTTCGCCCGGAGCCGCAAATGACGCGCGCGCCAGTGAGCCTCCAACAGCTCGATCCGGACGGTCTGACGCATGTCGAACTGATCTGGATCGAGAAGCGGATCGAGCACTGGATCCGCTTCGGCCGGATCGCCAACGACCGGATAATCGATCGCCGTCGGCGCATCGTGAGCTTCCGTCCCGGTGCGATCTTCGCGTCCGTCCGCTGGGCGGCCAACGATTACGGGACGATCATGTCGCGCATCGATGTGGTGCGTGCGGTTGCCGTGAACGAGCCGTTCACGACGCTGCCGTTCGTCCGCCGCGGCGGCGAGATTCTGATCTCCATCCAGGGCTGGCCGAAGGTTTCAAAGGTGCTCGCTGCCATCGACACAACCGATGCGGCGGGCGTCGATCCGTGCGACGCCGCGCCCGACCACTGGCGCCATGTTCACAACCGGATCACCGCCGGACAGGAGCCGCGCCCGTACACGCTGGAGCGCCATCGTGCCTGGCTTAAGCGGCGGAAGGCCGAAGGATGACCCGCCGGTTCTACATACGTGCGACGGCGATCACCGCGTCGCTGTTCGTTGCCGGCTACATCGCCATTGCGATCACCGATCCGCTGCCGCGCATCATCTGGAACGCCAGCGACAGCGTTCCGATCGGGTTCTATCGCATCACGCCGGATAACGATCCACCAGTCGGTGCGCTGGTCGCGGTCGCGCCGCCCGAGCAACTCGCGCGCTGGATGACCGAGCGTGGTTATCTTGGCGAGGATGTGCCGCTTTTGAAGCACGTCCTCGCCAAGTCCGGCGCCCGTATATGCCGCATCGGCGACATCGTCAGCGTGGATGCGCGCCCGGTCGCAACCGCACGTTCCAGTGACAGGCTCGGGCGTCCCCTGCCGGTCTGGCAGGGCTGCCGCACGCTTCGCGATGGCGAACTCTTCCTTCTCAATCCTGCGCATCCCGACAGTCTCGACGGCCGCTATTTCGGTCCGTTGAATGCGTCCACGGTGCTCGGGCGTGCGCATCCAATCTTCAGCCGCGAGGCCTCCGGCATGCCGATCGGATGGCGCCCCAACACCCCCTGACCCCGCAACCGATCCAATCCACGAAAGGACATTCCCATGCAGATCGGAAACTTCATCCGCACCGACAATGGCTATGAAGGCATGATCGAGACGGCAACGCTCGATCTGCGTATCTCGCTCGTTCCGGCCGAACCTAACGACACCGACAAAGCGCCCGACTGGCGTGTCCATCGCGGGTCCGATGTCGAAGGGCCGGAGATCGGCGCGGGCTGGAACGAGACTGGCGAGCGTGCCGGCGACTATGTCTCGCTACGCATCGACGATCCCGCCTTCGCACAGCCGCTGCACGCCGCGCTGTTCCGAAACGCGGCGGACGAGAGTTCCTGGGTGCTGCGCTGGACCCGGCCGCAACGGCGCCGCGAACAGGACTGAGGCCGTGTGGTCGCGCCCTCTACTCCATGCGATCCTGCTGCTCGCCGGCTTCGCTCCGCCCGGCAATGTCCTGGCGCAGGACATGCCCGCGAGCCGCGTGGCCACGAGCCATCCTTATAAGAGCCACGTTGCCGAAGGCGCGAATCGCTTCGGCATCCCGGAGGCATGGATTTGGGCGGTGATGCGTGTCGAAAGCGGCGGCAGTCCCACCGCCATATCGCGCGCCGGTGCGATGGGCCTGATGCAGATCATGCCCGACACCTGGGCACAGCTGCGCGCGCGCCATCGCCTCGGGCCCGATCCGTTCGATCCACGCGACAATATTCTGGCGGGCGCAGCCTATTTGCGTGCCATGTATGACCGCTATGGCAATGTCACCGCGATGCTCGCGGCCTATAATGCGGGGCCCGGGCGCTACGATCAGTACCTGTCGCGCGGGCGTCCGCTTCCCGCTGAAACGCACGCATACCTCACAAGGCTATCATCGCTATCAGGCTATTCGGGCGCCGTGCAGGTAACTGCCGCGACGCCAGCCGATGCACATGCCTGGCGCCGCGCCGGGCTGTTCGTCCGTACCGCGAGCGCAACAGAACTGTCTCCCATGCCGCCGCCGATCGACATGGCCGCTGCACCTGACGGTGCTCACGACATCCAGTCTGAACGAGCGCAAGCCGCCCGCGAGGAAGCGTCGACGCTACCATCCCCCACGCCGACGGAGCCGCTGTTCGTCCCCCGCGCTGCCGCGGGCCGTCCGCAATGATCTCGCCTGTCCGCCTCGCATTGTGTCCTTCGGTGAAAAGGGGAGGAGGATCTGCAAAACCGGGTAGGAGACGATTGCAAGATACAAAGCGCACCCCATTTTACCGGAAAAGCGCGGCTTTTCCTTGGCTTAACATGGGGGTGTCGGTCGGCGAGCGTGCCGCTCGGAAGGAAAAAGGTAACAAAAACAACGCTTCGAATGGCACTATTGGCCATTTTTACCGGAAAGCGGTGGTGTCGTGACCGAGGACAGCGACTTCGGCGTCCGCCCGGGCAAGGCGAAGCGCGGCAAGGCGCAAGGCCGCAATGCGCGCGGACTGGTTGCCGACGTGCTGCGCATCGCCGCGCTGCATGGCGGAACCAAGCGTCATGGCTGGGGCGGACCGCGTCGGCGCGGCCAATCGAGCTTTGGCAACGGCCGCACGGCGTTTGCGCGCGGCCGTCTGTTCGGCTCGGGCCGGCGTGTGCTGGTGAAGGCGCTACCGGTGCGCCATCGCATCGGCGGGCGGCGCATGGCGCCCCTTACTGCGCACATATCCTATCTGAAGCGCGAGGGCGTCACCCGCGATGGCTCGCCCGCCAGCCTGTTCGATGCGAACGGCGACGAGGCCGACGATCGCAGTTTTGCGGAACGATGCATGGATGACCGACATCATTTCCGGATCATCGTCTCGCCCGAAGATGCCGCCGAGCTGACCGATCTTCGGGAATACACACGCGATCTCGCGCGCCAGATGGAAACTGATCTCGGAACGCGCCTCGACTGGGTCGCGGTCGATCACTGGAACACCGACAATCCGCATGTCCACCTGCTGGTGCGCGGCGTCGACGAAAAGGGCGAGGATCTCGTTATCGCGCGCGACTATATCGGACACGGCCTGCGCTCGCGCGCCGAGGAACTGGCGCTCACGGAGCTTGGGCGGAAGCCCGAACACGAAGTCCAACGCGCGCTCGATCGCGAGGTCACCGCAGAACGCTGGACGCGTTTGGACTATGAGATCGGACGCGCCGCCGACGAGTTGGGCGTGATCAACTTACGTCCCGAGCGCAATGGTCCCGACGATCCGCGGCTACGCCGGTTGATGATCGGGCGCTTGCAGCATCTCGAAACGATGGGGCTCGCCACCGGAGGCGAGCCAGGTCAATGGGCGGTGGCCGAGGGCGCGCGCAAAAAGCTGCGCGAGTTGGGCACGCGCGGCGATATCATCCGCACGATCGGCAAGGCGTTGAAAGAACGCGGGCATGAGCGCCCGCTCGAAAGCTATGCGGTCGTGCGCGGCGCGCCGGAAAAACCCATTGCCGGACGGCTGATCGACAAGGGGTTGCACGACGGACTGACCGGCTCCGCCTACGCCGTGATCGACGGCACGGACGGGCGCACTCACCATGTCCGGCTGCCCGGCATCGAGGCGCTCGAACATGGTCCTGACCTTGGCGGAATCGTCGAGCTGCGCGCGATCGAACGGCGCGATGGCAAAGGTGCGATGGCCTTCCTCGCCACGCGGTCTGATTTCGATCTCGAGGCTCAGGTGAAAGCACAAGGCGCGACCTGGCTCGACTACCGGTTGATCGAGCGCGGCTCTGGTCTAGCGGATGCGGGGTTCGGGGCCGAGGTACGCCGTGCGATGGACGCGCGCACTGACCATCTCGTGAAGGAGGGGCTAGCGAAGCACTACGGCGAACGCACCGTGTTCGAGCGTGGGCTGCTTGACACGCTGCGCAAACGCGAACTGGAGAGCATTGGCGCGAAGATCGCGGGTGAGACCGGACTTGCCTATCATCCGGCGCAAACCGGCGAGAAGGTCGCTGGTACGGTCCGCCGACGCCTCACGCTCGCCTCGGGTCGCTTCGCCATGATCGACGACGGTCTCGGCTTCCGGCTCGTCCCCTGGTCGAACGGCCTCGAACGCCAAATCGGTCGTGAGATCTCGGGCGTGGTGCGCGGCGGTGGCGGGCTCGACCTAATGCTGGGCCGCAAGCGTGGCCTTGGCCGGTAGTCCGCGAAGAGGAGAAAGCCATGTCCGCCACGAAAATACTTTGGGGGCAGATCATCGTCGTCTTTCTGATCGTGCTCGCCGGGGTCTGGGGCGCGACGCAGTGGACCGCCGCAGCGCTGGCCTATCAGCCCGAGCTCGGGCCGCCCTGGTTCGTCGCGTTCGATCAGCCGATCTATTTGCCGCCCGCCTTCTTCTGGTGGTGGTTCTCGTTCGACGCCTATGCGCCCGAGATCTTCCGGACCGGCTCGTTCATCGCCGCCTCCGGCGGTTTCGCCTCGATTGCGGTCGCTATCGCCATGTCGGTCTGGCGCGCACGCGAATTGAAGAACGCCGAGACTTACGGCTCGGCCCGCTGGGCCAGCGAGCGCGAGGTGCGCGGCGCCGGTCTGCTCGGCAGCGATGGCGTGGTGCTGGGCAAGCTCGGCCGCGACTATCTGCGTCATCACGGTCCAGAGCACGTGCTGTGCTTCGCGCCGACGCGGAGCGGGAAGGGAGTTGGGCTGGTCATTCCCTCGCTGCTGACCTGGCCCGACTCGGCGATCGTCCACGACATCAAGGGCGAGAACTGGCAGCTCACCGCCGGCTTCCGCGCGCGGCACGGTCGCGTGTTGTTGTTCGATCCTACCAACGCAGAATCCGCCGCCTACAATCCGCTTTTAGAAGTGCGGCGTGGTCAGTGGGAAGTGCGCGATGTCCAGAACGTCGCCGACGTGCTGGTCGATCCCGAAGGCAGTCTCGAACGCCGCAACCATTGGGAGAAGACAAGCCACAGCCTCCTGGTCGGTGCGATCCTGCATGTCCTCTATGCCGAGCCCGACAAGACGCTCGCCGGCGTGGCGTCCTTCCTCTCCGATCCCTCGCGCACGATCGAGCAGACGCTGGCGGCGATGATGGCAACGCCGCATTTGGGCGAAGGGGGCGTGCATCCCGTGGTCGCAAGCGCGGCGCGAGAACTGCTGAACAAGTCGGACAACGAAAGTTCGGGTGTGCTGAGCACCGCCATGTCGTTTTTGGGCCTCTACCGCGATCCGGTCGTCGCGCAAGTCACGCGGGCCTGCCAGTGGCGCATCGCCGACCTGGTGGAGGGCGAGCGCCCGGCGACGCTCTATCTGGTCGTGCCGCCCAGCGACATCTCGCGCACTAAGCCGCTCATCCGGCTCATCCTCAACCAGATCGGGCGACGGCTGACCGAGGAACTGACGCCGAAAGCGAGCCGCCACCGTGTGCTGCTAATGCTCGACGAGTTTCCCGCACTTGGGAGGCTCGACTTCTTCGAATCCGCGCTCGCGTTCATGGCGGGCTATGGTCTGAAGAGCTTCCTGATCGCGCAGTCGCTCAACCAGATCGAGAAGGCTTACGGCCCCAACAACGCAATCCTCGACAACTGCCATGTCCGGGTGAGCTTCGCCACAAACGACGAGCGCACCGCCAAGCGCGTGTCCGACGCGCTTGGCACCGCGACCGAGATGCGGGCGATGAAGAATTACGCCGGGCATCGCCTGTCGCCCTGGCTTGGGCATTTGATGGTCTCGCGGCAGGAAACGGGACGGCAGTTGCTGACGCCGGGCGAAGTGATGCAACTCCCGCCCGACGATGAGATCGTGATGATCGCGGGCGTTGCCCCGATCCGTGCGAAGAAGGCACGCTATTTCGAAGATCGGCGATTTGCCGAGCGAATTGTCGATGCGCCGGCGCCTGCGCCAGTGCCAATCCGACCCGATGACTGGACCGGTAAAAAGGTTGCGGTCGACCCAGAGCAGGTTGCGCACATCGTCCGCCATGACGACGACGCAGCCAATGGCGGACTGCGGCGCGAGCCCGAACTGCCCGAGCATATCGATATCGCAAGAGAAACACCGGACCCGTCACCGGCCGACGAATTCGCGATTGTCGAGGATGACCCGGATGAGGCCGCGCGCGCATCGGCCTTGCGGCGCCGGATGCAAGGGCTGGCGCAGCAGGCCTCGCTCAATCCCGACGACGATATTGATCTGTAGGACATCGTAATGCGAACCCGGCTCAACGTCTATTTTCCGCCCGCGCTTGCGAAGCAGGTCAGCGAATTAGCAATCCGCAAACGCATATCACGTTCGGCGATCATTGAGGCGGCGGTTACTTCTTATATGTCGCCGGACGGGTCGGATCGGCTCGAGGCAGCGTTCGCGCGGCGACTTGATCGACTTTCACGTCAGGTGCAGCGATTGGAGCGCAATACCGGGCTCACGACCGAGACGCTGGCGCTGTTCGTGCGGTTCTGGCTGTCGGTCACGCCGCCGCTGCCTGAAGAAGATCAGGCGGTCGCTCAAGTGAAGGGTCGCAAGCGCTACGAGGGCTTTATCGAGACGCTCGGTCGCCGATATGCCGGGGGCAAGACCTTGTTCGATGAAATTCCCGAAGATGTGTGGCCTGAGACTGTTGGTGAGCCTTTAGGACCCGATCATGGGAAAGAAAGGTGATCGTTTGCGGGTTCAAAGACGGTTCGTTACCTCAGCACCCGATACCTGCGCTTCGTAGTAATAGAAATATTGCCGTTCCTCAGTTTCTCCAAAGCCGTTCAAAAAGCATTTGAGAGCAGTTATCAGGAAGACCCTCTAACCCTGGCGCGCAGTGCGTCGATCCGGATTAGTCCGCGATAAACTCCTTTCATGAACGGCAGTTATCGCCATACAAGATAATCCACTTCCGCTTAGGGTAGCAGGAACATGCTTTCGCACGTGACCTTAGGAGTTAGAGACGTTGAACGGGCCCGGCACTTCTACAGCCCGATCCTAAAGGCGCTCGGATTGCGGCAAAAATTTGCAAACGCCCAATGGGTCGGTTGGCAGCAATCGACCGGCGGGCGCCCCCTTTTTATTGTCACCCGGCCATTCGATAACGAAGCGCCTACAGTGGGTAACGGTCAGATGGTCGCTCTCATAGCTGATGGGCGTGCTTTAGTAGATAAATGCTACGCTTTGGCACTCAGTTTAGGTGGATCCGACGAAGGGGAGCCCGGTCTTCGCCCTCACTATCATCCAGACTATTACGGTGCTTATTTTCGTGATCCAGATGGCAATAAACTTTGTGTGTGCTGCCATTCACCTGAGTAGGGCGAATCAACCGACAAGCAAACCCAAACATCTTCATCTCGCTGACTGTCGACGCTTCCAATTCTCGCTTATTCTCGTCTGAGCACCCGACCGGAGCTATCGGCCACAGGTTTTCCGAAGCTGGACTGGCGCAAACCACCCGAAATTTGTGGCTATTTGATTCGAGCGATCGGCAGCGAGATCGTTTGATCTAGCCGTTCGTCTCGGATCTCGATCCGACCTGCGCAATTACCTGCCGCCGCATCTACTACGCCGTCAACAATCTGTTGCGCAGACGCATTTTCTGCGTCTCTTGATGTGCCCCAACAGCTGGGCGGCGTTTCGCCCGGCAGACAAGCAGGGGCCGAACCTTGACCGTGCATCCGATCCGATCCGAAGCGAAAACGCGCGGCGCGCGCATGCTGCGCACAGCGCTCGGCCCATCGATCGCAGCCTGGCTCGACGATCCTGCCGTCATCGAAGTGATGCTAAACCCAGACGGTCGCTTGTGGCTCGATCGGCTTGGCGAAGGCATCAGCGATACCGGCATGTCGCTGCTCGCCACCGATGGCGAGCGGATCGTGCGCCTGGTCGCCCATCATGTCGGCGTCGAAGTTCATGCCAAGTCACCGCGCGTTTCGGCAGAACTGCCCGAGGGCGGCGAACGATTCGAGGGATTGCTGCCGCCCGTCGTCGCCGCGCCGGCGTTCGCGATCCGTAAGCCGGCTGTCGCAGTGTTCACGCTCGACGATTACTCGGCATCTGGCATCATGTCGGTCGCCGAAGCCGCAGCACTTCGCGAGGGCGTCGAGACCCGGGCCAACATCCTCGTCGCGGGCGGCACAGGCAGCGGCAAGACTACGCTGGTCAACGCGCTGCTCGCCGAGGTCGCGAAGACCGCCGACCGCATCGTTCTCATCGAAGACACGCGCGAGTTGCAATGCGCCGCGCCTAATCTCGTGGCCATGCGGACCAAGGAAGGTGTGGTCTCACTATCTGATCTTGTGCGCTCCTCGCTGCGGCTGCGGCCTGACCGCATCCCGATCGGCGAGGTGCGCGGTGCCGAGGCGCTCGATCTCCTCAAGGCCTGGGGCACCGGCCATCCTGGGGGTATCGGCACGATCCACGCCGGCACCGCGCTGGGCGCGCTGCGGCGCATGGAGCAGCTAATACAGGAAGCGGTGGTTACAGCCCCGCGAGCGCTGCTAGCCCAGACCATCGATCTCGTCGCCGTGCTGGTCCGCGACGGGAACGGCCGCCGCCTCGCCGAACTGGCGCGCGTCGATGACCTGGACCCGACATCGGGCGACTATCGCCTGACCCCTCACCCATCACTCAACTCTGGAGACACTCAATGACCCATGCCCTTCGGCACGGAGCGAACCGCGTCATGTTCGCCGCCACCGCCGGCCTCGTCGCTATGACCGTCGCCAACCCGGCCCATGCAGCTGGTTCGTCGATGCCGTGGGAAGCGCCGCTGCAGGCGATCCTCGAAAGCATCGAAGGCCCGGTCGCGAAGATCATCGCCGTGATGATCATAATCATAACCGGGCTGACGCTGGCGTTCGGCGATACATCGGGCGGCGCGCGGCGGCTGATTCAGATTGTATTCGGCCTTTCGATTGCGTTCGCTGCGTCGAGTTTTTTCCTGTCCTTCTTCAGCTTCGGCGGCGGAGCGTTGGTCTGATGGACAGTGGCGATCCGATTCCCGGTTATTACGCGCCGGTCCATCGCGCGCTGACCGAACCGATCCTCTTGGGCGGTGCGCCACGGGCACTCGCCATCGTTAACGGCACGCTGGCGGGCGCGATCGGCCTGGGCCTGCGCCTTTGGATCGCTGGAATAGTCATCTGGATCGTCGGTCACGCGCTCTCCGTCTGGGCCGCGCGTTACGACCCGCAATTCGTGGACGTGGCGCGGCGGCATCTGCGTTTCCCGACCTGGATGCGGCCATGATGAGCTTGCGCGAATATCGCTCCAAGGCGGCGCATCTCTCCGACTTCCTGCCTTGGGCCGCGCTGGTCGGCGAAGGCGTGGTGCTTAACAAGGACGGCTCGTTCCAGCGCACCGCGCGCTTCCGCGGTCCCGATCTCGACAGCGCGACGCCCGCCGAACTGGTCGCCACCACCGCGCGATTGAACAATGCGCTACGCCGCCTGGGTTCGGATTGGGCGCTTTTCGTCGAGGCGCAGCGAAGCCCGGCGCTCGACTATCCCGAAAACACCTTTCCCGATCCCGTCTCGGCCTTGGTCGATATGGAGCGCCGCGAGCAGTTCCGGGAAGAGGGATCGCATTTCGAGAGCCGGTACTTCATGACGCTGTTGTGGATGCCGCCCGCCGAGGATGCGGCGCGCGCCGAAGGCTGGCTCTACGAGGGCCGCTCGACCAGCGGCGTCGATCCGTGGGAACTCCTGAAGGGGTTTACCGATCGCAGCGATCGCGTGCTCAATCTGGTCGAAGGCTTCGTGCCCGAGGTCCGCTGGCTCGACGATTCCGAAACGCTGACCTACCTCCACAGCACGATCTCGACGCGCCGTCAGCGCGTGCGTGTGCCAGAAATCCCGATGCACCTCGACGCGCTGCTTGCCGACGAGCCGCTGACCGGAGGGCTAGAACCGCGCCTCGGCGAGCATCATCTGCACACGCTTACGGTCGCCGGCTTTCCGAGCGTGACCTTCCCAGGACTGCTCGACGAATTGAACCGGCTCGCCTTCGAATATCGCTGGTCCACCCGCGCGATCATGCTCGACAAGAGCGACGCGACCAAGCTGCTGACAAAAATCCGGCGGCAATGGTTCGCCAAGCGCAAGTCGATTGCCGCGATCCTCAAGGAAATCATGACCAACGAGGCTACGACGCTGCTCGACAGCGACGCCTCGAACAAGGCCGCCGACGCCGATACCGCGCTTCAGGAATTGGGCGCCGACTATGCCGGTATGGCTTACGTCACCGCGACGGTGACGGTGTGGGACCGTGATTCGGCGATTGCCGCCGAGAAGCTGCGCCTGGTCGAGAAGGTCATTCAGTGCCGCGACTTCACAGTCACTTCCGAGGGCATGAACGCGATCGAGGCATGGCTGGGGAGCCTGCCCGGCCACACCTACGCCAATGTCCGCCAGCCCCCGATTTCCACGATCAATCTCGCCCACCTGATCCCCCTGTCGGCTGTATGGGCGGGGCCGGAACGGGATGAGCACTTTGGCGCTCCCCCCTTGCTCTACGGCAAGACCGAAGGCTCGACCCCGTTCCGTTTTTCGCTTCACGTCGGCGATGTCGGTCACACGCTGGTGGTCGGCCCGACCGGCGCGGGCAAGTCGGTGCTGCTCGCGCTGATGGCGCTACATTTTCGCCGCTATAGACAAGCCCAGGTCTTCGCCTTCGATTTCGGCGGCTCGATCCGCGCCGCTGCGCTCGGTATGGGCGGCGACTGGCAGGATCTGGGCGGCATGCTCGCCGACGAGGCCGGTGAGGGCGTGCAATTGCAGCCGCTCGCGCGCATCGACGATACCGCAGAGCGCGATTGGGCGGCCGAATGGCTGGCCGCAATTCTCGCTGGCGAAGGCATCGCGGTCGATCCGCAGGCCAAGGAGCATATCTGGTCGGCGCTCGGCTCGCTCGCCAGCGCGCCTGCGCCCGAGCGCACGCTGACCGGGCTCGCCGTGCTGCTCCAGAGCCAGGATTTGAAGCAAGCGCTCCAGACTTACTGTATCGGCGGGCCGTGGGGGCGGTTGCTCGATGCCGATGCTGAGCATCTGGGCGAGGCTTCGGTGCAAGCGTTCGAGACCGAAGGCCTTGTCGGCGCGGGATCGGCCGCCGCGGTGCTGTCCTATCTGTTTCACCGGATCGAAGGCCGGCTCGACGGCTCGCCCACGCTCATCATCATCGACGAGGGCTGGCTGATGCTCGACAGCCCCGCCTTCGCCGCGCAGCTGCGCGCATGGCTGAAAACCTTGCGCAAGAAAAACGCCAGCGTCGTCTTCGCCACACAGAGCCTCGCCGACATCGAGACCTCGAGCATCGCGCCCGCAATCATCGAGTCCTGCCCGACGCGTATCTTCTTGCCGAATGAGCGCGCATTGGAACCGCAGATCGCCGCGATCTACGAGCGGTTCGGACTGAACACGCGCCAGATCGAGATCCTCAGCCGGGCGACCCCGAAACGCGATTACTATTGCCAGTCGCGTCGGGGTAATAGGCTGTTCGAGCTGGGTCTGGGAGAGGTTGCGCTGGCGTTCACCGCCGCCTCGTCGAAGACCGACCAGCTCACAATCGCCGAAATCATAGAAGCGCACGGCAAAGATGCCTTCGCCGTCGAGTGGCTGCGCCACCGCGGCTGCGCCTGGGCGATCGACCTTCTTCCCGCATCCCAAACTTCATCATCGGCGTCCGACCGGGAAGACGCGCGCCCGCCTTCCGAAAAGGAACCCCAGCTATGACCCACCCCCTCTTGCGGCGCGCCCTGATGGCCGGCGTTCTCGCCACCACCAGCGTGCTCGGCGTTGCTGCCATGAATACGCCCGCACAGGCACAGATGATCGTCAAGGATCCGACCAACTACGCGCAGAACGTGCTCCAGGCCGCCCGCGCGCTCGAACAGATCAACAATCAAATCGCGAGCCTGCAGAACGAAGCGCAGTCGCTTTTCAACGAGGCGCGCAACCTGACCTCGCTGCCCTTGAGCCAGCTCCAGGAAGTGCAGGCGCAATTCCGGCGCACGCAACAGCTTCTGGGCCAGGCACAGCGGCTTGCCTACGACGTCCAGCAGATCGATCAGGCCTTTGCCCAAAACTATCGCGGCACCGACCTCTCAGGCTCGGATCGCCAGCTCGTCGCCGATGCGCAGAGCCGTTGGCAAACCAGCGTCGCCGCCTTCGAAGATGCGCTCAAGGTGCAGGCGGGCGTCGTCGGCAATCTGGGCGGCTCGCGCGCCAGTCTCGAACGGCTCGTCACCGCGAGCCAGTCTGCGACCGGTGCGCTCCAGGCCGCGCAGGCGGGCAACCAGCTCGTCGCGCTGCAATCGCAGCAATTGGCCGACCTCACCGCGTTGATGGCTGCGCAGGGTCGCGCGCAGGCGCTCGACATGGCCGAGCGCGCCGCCGCCAAGGCGCAGGCGCGCGAGCAGCTCCGCCGCTTCCTCACCCCGGGAATCGGCTACGAGCCCGGTAATGCGCGCATGTTCCGCGACTGAGCGTCAAAATGGAACCCAAGCTCCTCGCGCGCATCGGCGCCATCGTCTTCGTCGCCATCGCGATCACCATTACCGCGATCGAGATGAGCCGCGCGCCTGAACCTGTGCGCGAGGAGCCTGTCACCGAGATCGAAACCGCCGAGACCGATCCGCTGCTCGCCGAACTGCGCCGCTGCCAGGCGGTCGGAGCGACGGGCGCGGAGGATCGCGCCTGCCTCGCCGCCTGGGCCGAGAACCGGCGGCGCTTCTTTGACGGGAGTACGGAGACCATGCCGTCTGTCGACTCGACACCGGCTGAGGAGAACTGACATGGGCGGCACCGGCGTCGTCGATCGCTTCCTCGATGTCTTCACCCGCTATATCGACAGCGGGTTTGGCCTTCTAGGCGGAGAGGTCGCGTTCATCGCGACCACGCTGATCGTGATCGATGTTACATTGGCTGCGCTGTTCTGGACTTGGGGCGCGGACGATGACATCCTCGCCCGGCTCATCAAGAAGACGCTTTTCATCGGCATCTTCGCTTACATCATCTCCAACTGGAACGCGCTCGCGCGCATCGTCTTCGAGAGCTTCGCCGGGCTCGGCCTGCAGGCCTCGGGCACGGGCTTCACCGCCGCCGAACTGCTCCAGCCTGGCCGGGTCGCGCAGGTCGGCCTCGAAGCGGGACAGCCCATCCTCGAATCCATCTCCGAGCTGACGGGCTATGTCGCCTTCTTCGAGAACTTCATTCAGATCGCGGTGCTGCTGATCGCCTGGCTGTTCGTCATCATCGCCTTCTTCATCCTCTCGATCCAGCTTTTCATCACGCTGATCGAGTTCAAGCTGGCAACGCTCGCGGGCTTCGTGCTCATCCCGTTCGGCCTGTTCGGCAAGACCGCCTTCATGGCCGAGCGTGTTCTAGGTCTGGTCGTCTCCTCGGGCGTCAAGGTGCTGGTGCTCGCGGTAATCGTCGGCATTGGCTCAACCTTGTTCGAGGAGTTTCGCGCCGGGTTCGGGGGCCAGCAACCGACGATTGAGGACGCGATGACCATCGTGCTCGCCTCGCTCTGCCTGCTCGGCCTCGGTATCTTCGGTCCTTCGATCGCCAACGGCATCGTCTCGGGCGGCCCGGCGCTGGGCGCGGGCGCGGCGGCGGGCACGGCACTCGCGGCTGGCGGCGTGGTGGTTGGCGGGGCCGCTGCTGCCACGCTTGGCACCGGCGCGGCGCTCGGCGCGGCAGCGGGAGCCGCGAAGGGAACCGCCTTTGCCGCGGGCGGGGCGCGCAGCGCCTATGCGCTCGGATCGGCCGGGAAGAGCGGTGGTGCGGCGGTGGCGGGCGGGGCCGCGGGCGTCGGTAAAGCCGCGTTCGGAGCGGCCACCTCGCCGCTGCGCAAGGCAGCCTCGTCATTAAAGGACAACTACCGTTCGGGCGGTCGCGCAGGCGCTACCGCCGCCGGCGCGACCTTCTCGGGCGGAACGCCCCCAGCCGCTTTCTCGTCCGACGGCCAACCCGCTTGGGCGGCGGTCATGAAGCGCCGCCAGACCATGAGCCATGGCGCGAGTGTCGCCGCGCACACGCTGCGTTCTGGCGATGGCGGGGGCGGCGGCGCTGCGGTCGATGTCAGAGAGAAGGATTGACGCAATGTTCCGACGACCCTCCATCCGCTACGGCCAGACACCCCAACCGGCGACGCCCTATCAGCGCGCGGCGCAGGTTTGGGATGACCGGATCGGCTCGGCGCGTGTGCAGGCGCGTAACTGGCGCCTCGCTTTCTTCGGCACGCTGGCCCTGTCGGTTGCGCTGGCGGGCGGTCTCGTTTGGCAGTCGGCGCGCGGCCATATCGTGCCCTGGGTGGTCGAAGTCGATGCGCTGGGCGAAGCGCAGGCCATCGCGCCTGCCGAGGCGGGCTACAGCCCGACCGATCCGCAGATCGCGTTCCATCTCGCACGCTTCATCGAGCAGGTGCGCTCGGTCCCTGCCGATCCTGTCATCGTGCGCCAGAACTGGCTGCGCGCCTATGACTTCACCACCGATCGCGGCGCGCTGGCGCTTAACGACTACGCGCGGGCCAACGACCCTTTCGCCGATGTCGGCAGGGTGCAGGTCGCGGTCGAGGTCTCCAGCGCCATCCGCGCTTCGCCCGACAGCTTCCGCGTCGCCTGGACCGAGCGCCGCTATCAGGACGGCAGCCTCACCGCGACCGAGCGCTGGTCGGCAATCCTCACAATCACCGTCCAGCCGCCGCGCACTCCCGATGCCCTGCGCGCCAATCCGCTCGGCATATTCGTCAACGCCCTCAACTGGTCGAAGGAGCTGTCGCAATGACGCATTCACCCTATCATCGCGCCGCCGCTTTGGCGCTGCTAGCCTCTGCAACCGGCCTGTCTGCCTGCGCCACCACGTCCGATTTACCTGATATCGTGTATGACGATCTGCCACGCGAAATCGCCGCGACGCTCGCGCCCGAACCGTCGCGCCCTGTCGAAGTGGTCGCAATCCCCGAGCCGTTGCCGTTGCCCGGCCAGTTGAAGCGACTATCGGAGAGTGAGGCAGAACCCGAGCCGATCGATCCACGCCGCCGTATCGGCAATGCCAACGATGCGGCGCGCGTGCAGCCGGTGCGCGACGGTTTCCTGAACGCGATCCAGCGATACCCTTGGACCGACGGCGCGCTCTACCAGATCTACACCGCGCCTGGCCAAGTCACCGACATCGCGTTACAGTCAGGCGAACAGCTGGTCGGGCCGGGACCGGTTGCGGCGGGCGATACCGTGCGCTGGATCATCGGCGATACGGTGAGCGGCAGCGGCCCGTCCGCTCGCGTCCATATCCTGGTCAAGCCGACCCGGCCCGATCTCGCCACCAATCTCGTTATCAACACTGACCGGCGCACCTATCATCTCGAACTGCGCGCGACGCCATCGACCTATATGGCCTCGGTCTCCTGGACCTATCCGCAGGACGAACTCATCGCGCTAAGCAGCGCCAACGCGGCGGCCGTTGCCAGCGCGCCAGTGGCGCGCGGCGTCGATGTCTCGTCGCTCAATTTCCGCTACCGCATTGAGGGCGACCGCGCGCCATGGAAACCGGTCCGTGCCTTCGATGACGGACGGCAGGTGTTCATCGCGTTTCCGCCCGGGATCGCACAGGCCGAGATGCCGCCGCTCTTCGTGATCGGCACGGCGGGCGATGCGCAGCTCGTCAATTACCGCGTACAAGGGCGCTACATGGTGGTCGACCGCCTGTTCGCAGCGGCCGAACTGCGCCTCGGTGATCGGCGCAGCGAGAAGCGTGTGCGGATAATTCGCGACGATGGCCGGGAGCGGCGGCGATGAGCGACGAACCGCACGAAATCGTCCCCGACCTGGATGAGGCACATGAACTGAATCATTTGCACGAGGTTCCGCCACGCGCGCCTGCCGATCCGCGACCGTTCCAGCTGCACGGTGATGCTCCGCGCGTCGTGCGCCTGTCGAGGAGGGCACTGGCAGTTATCGGTGGGATAGCCGGGCTCGGCATTGGCGGGGCTCTGATTTATGCGTTGCTCCCTTCCGACGATCGGGCGTCGGAAGAGCTCTTCAACACCGAGAGCCGTTCCGAAGCCGAGACAATTACCTCTGGGCCGCGCGACTATGCAGACGTGCCGCAACTGGGGCCGCCGCTTCCCGGCGATCTCGGCGGGCCGATCGTCGCGGCGCAGAACAAAGGCGAAGAGGTGCCGCTGCCGCCGATCGGCTTAGAGACACTGCCCCCCGATCCGCGCGCGCAGGCCGCCGAGGCCGCACGCCAACGCGCCGAGCAGGAACGCGATGCCGCACGGAAGAGTAATGTGTTCCGCGGCGGAGGCGGTGGTGGGGCCGGCGCATCCGCATCCATTCCCTCGCTGGCGAGCGTTGCCACCGCTCCCGCAGGACCAGATTTCAACTCGCAACCAGTTCCCGCTTCCGAAAGCGATCGGGATCGACGACGCGCCTTTCTCGAACAAGCATCCGACCGGCGCACAGCTAGTGCGGAGAGGGTCACTGCGGTCGCATCACCCAACATAATTCAGGCCGGCAGCATCGTTCCGGCGGCGCTTATCACCGGCATCCGATCCGACCTGCCCGGCGAGATCACCGCGCAGGTGACCGCCAACGTCTATGACAGTCCCACCGGTCGCATCCTGCTTATTCCACAAGGATCGCGACTGATCGGCGAATATGACAGCGAAATCGCTGCCGGGCAGACCCGCGTGCTGCTTGCCTGGGATCGGCTGATCCTGCCCGGCGGCCGTTCGATCGCGCTCGACCGCCAGCCTTCCGGCGACGGCGCGGGTTTCGCGGGTCTGCAGGACCGTGTCGACCAGCATTGGGGAAGCCTGCTCCGCACTGCGGCGGTCTCGACGCTGCTCGGCGTGGGTGCCGAACTCGGCGCGGATGGCGAGGACGATCTTATACGCGCGTTGCGCCGCGGCTCGCAGGACACGATCAACCAAGCTGGGCAGCGGATCGTCGACCGAGAACTTAACGTTCAACCGACGCTCACCATCAGGCCCGGCCATCCGCTTCGCGTCATCTTGACGCGCGACCTGATCGTCGAGCCTGTCGGAGGCAATCGATGAGCAAACTGAAGCTCGGGCCGCTGGTAGACGACAAGCCGGTCAAGCTGACCGCAGAGATTCCCGCTGCTATCTATCGTGATTTGACTGCCTATGCGGCAGCGCTTGCGGCGGAGACGGGAGGCGATCCCGTGCCGCCAGAGAAGCTGGTCGCACCGATGATCGAGCGGTTCATTGCGACCGACCGCGGGTTCGCGAAGCATCGACGCGCCGCGAAAGTCGGAACGCCGCGTGCGTGATCATTAGCCAAGAAAGCGCCGCCGCCGCTCTATCGCTTCGACCTTGATTATCGCCTCTTCGGCATTGGCGCATTCGGCGCCGCGCACCGAGCCTTCGCGACAGCCTTCCACGATGTCACGTGCTTCCTCGACATCGGCCTCGAAATACTGGACGCCTCGCGCTTCGCTTGATTGGGTTGCGGCACCAGGCTGCGCCATCTGCGTAGCTGCGGGCGGACTGATGACCGGTCGCAGCACGAACCCCGCTCCAAACCCGATGAAGAGAACGATCAGCATTATGACGACGGTCTTGATTTGCGTCATGAAGCCTCTCTCATAGGCCGGATATCTTCTGTAGCCGCGCCCAGTTCGAACGATAGCGCATAGCGATCGCGGACGAAGGCAAGGAACCGCCTGAGCGCGGGATTGGCGTTGTCGTCGCGCCAATATCCGGAAGAGGCGATCAGCGCCGGCCCTTGCTCGCCGTGCACCGACCGATAGGCGACATCAGGATAAAGCGCGCCAGTTATTCCCTCGCAGGCGACAGTGACTAGGCTGGTCTCGCCGATCATACTTAAAATCGTTTCTCGGCTTACACGGTGAAGCTCAATATCTGGACCCGCGCCCGACTGCCAAAGGTGACCAATCAGCATATCGCGGATATCCGGACCAGGATCGGCGGCTGGCAACATGAAACGCTGCTCACGCAGGTCGGTCCAGTTGATGACCTTGCGTGCCGACAGTTCGTGACTGGTAGACATCGCAGCGAACACATGCTCGCTCCAGAATGGAGCATGCCGATAATAGTCGCGAGTGATCTCACCCAATAGGATGGCGATGTCGACCTCGCCGCTGTCGAGACCTGCAAAAAGCGCTTCGCGGTTCGCTTCAATACCGTCGATCTCCACCCCAGGATTCTCACGCCGAGCAGCAATTAGAGTGGCGCGGAGGTTGCCGGCCGAGACCGAGCTGTTGAACCCGATTGCCAGTCGACCCGCGCGCCCTTTGCCCGCCGTACGCGTAGTCGCAACCATTTGCTCTGCGTTGACGACCATAGGTCGCGCACTACGCAAGAATTGCTCTCCAGTTTTTGTAATCGTCACCCCAGCACGGGTCCGAATAAACAAGTTGCTCCCGAGAGAACCTTCTAACTTCATGATTGACCGGCTCAAAGTCGACTGATCTATATCAAGTGCGCGAGCTGCTCGATAGAAGCTTCCGTGGTCTGCCGCTGCGAGCGCATACCTGAGTTGTCTTATATCAAAAGACACCATACCGATTCCAATGTGTCGGCGAATTCATCGCCATTGAAACCAGCGACGTAGAAATATTGAATGGGCGTGGGCCATTTCAACTTTTCGCTGTGACTACTGGCCCAACGATCGACTGATCAAACTTTTCGCAGATGGCCTGAACCTCACTCTGATCATGGGGTTCGGCGAGATTTCCCATCGCCTTGAAGAACCGATCATGCCGAGCTGGGGCGGATACTAGCGTCATGCGCGCATCCTTCCCATCCATGGCAGTAAAGCTATGGATGACTCCCCGAGGGACGGAGACGGTGTCGCAACAGCCCGCCACGATGCGGTCTTTCCCCACAAGAAATGTAAGGCGCCCATCCTTCACGACGAATATTTTGTCCTCGGAGTTGGACGTATGGGCGGGCGCACCTCGCTCCGGCGCGACCGTCATTTCTAGAACCGTCAAGGGTCCGTCCCCGCCGAGCATGATCTTGGCGTCGATACCCGAGAAGCTCGCCTGATCTTCACTGTGCAACTTTCCTACCTGTGCTGCCACCGCTGTTTTTCCTTTCATGTCAAAGACCACTTCGACTTTAGCAACTTCACATGCGTTCGATTATCCGTTATATACCAACATCATCCTCCAGCAGGCTGTATAATAGTGAAGCTCGATCAGGTTCGAACATTCGTTGAAGTTGTAAGGGCGAATGGCTTCTCCGCCGCTTCCGAGGCGACGGGGATCCCCCGCTCCACCGTCAGTCTCCAAGTGAAGGCGCTCGAAGAGGCGCTCGGCACGAGGCTGCTCAAGCGCTCGACACGTACGGTTTCTCTGACCGACGACGGTAAGCGTCTGTTCGACAAGGCAAGCTCCGCCGTCGATACGATCGAGCGCGGCCTCGATGATGTTCGCAACATCGCCGGGACGCTCAGGGGGCTGATAAGGATGACCGTGCCGGCCGACTTCCCGACCGCGGCGTTTGCCGGCGCGTTGAAGGAATTCCGAGAGGAGCACCCAGAGGTCACGATCGAGGTCCAGATGACCAACCAGACCATCGATCTGGTGGCGGCGAACATCGACATCGCTCTTCGGATGGCAATCGATCCGGGTCAGGAGGAGGTAGAGCGGCCGCTCATCGATGTGGAATGGGGGTTCTTCGCGGCTTCGTCGTGGCTGGCTTCGAACCCCATGCCGGCACGCGCAGCGGATATCCGCGACTTTCTGGGGCCCAGCGCCGCCTTGCGAGCCTTCCTGGAAGCGCGGGTCCTTTCCGGGAGAGCGCTTCCCCCAGCGGGCGTCGTTGCCGACAACCTTCTTCTGGTCCGGGAGCTCATCGTTCAAGGCTATGGGGTTGGCCTCGTTCCGCAGGGTCTCTGCGAAGATCTGGTGGGGGATGCCCTAGTCGAGCGCGTCTGTCGCGATGAGACGCTCGAGAAGACTCGATTGAACATGACATTCCCGACTCGTGCGGACATGGTTCCGCGCGTGAGAGCCTTTTCGAACTGCCTAGCGAAGTATTTCCGGCATGCCTGATCCTGCGCCTTTCGCTTTCACAGCCGTCATGAACAGGGCCGATCGGGCGTGAAGATCGACCTTCCCAATGGCGCGGGGCCGGCGCACGAGCGCCTCGCAGAAGCAATCGAGCGCAGTATTGCGGAGGAAGGTCTAGGACCTGAAGCACGACTTCCTGGCCATCGTGAAATCGCGAAGGGTGCCTGCGTAGGCATTCGAACGGTGACCAAGGCGATCGATCTGCTGGCGGACCGGGGTATCCTTCGCGGAGAGGTCGGACGCGGCACCTTCGTTGCGGGCCGCGGAAGCGCGAGTGCACGGGACGCCGTGATCGACCTCACGATCAACGGCCCGCCGCAGGTACTGGACAAGGGGGCGCTGCAGAGGGCCAGTGAGGAGGCCGTGGCGCGCGCGCTCGGACTCGATCATTCGGGCTACTCCGATCTGCGTGGCACGCCGGAACAGCGGCAGGCGTTCGCTGACTGGCTGACTCGCGCAGGCGTTGACCTCTCCGCCGAAGAGTTCGTGCTGACCGTGGGAGCGCAGCACGCCCTCCATCTTGCATTCGACGACCTGAAAGAGGTGACGATAACGATCGCTACCGAAGGTGCGACCTTTTCCGGCGCCATCGCCGCGGCACGTCAGGTGGGCGTGCGGCTGCTTCCGGTAGCCAGCGACCAGGATGGGCTCATTCCCTCTGATCTGGATCGCGTGATGTCCGAGCAGGGCTGTCGCGCACTATACACCACGCCGATCTGCCAGAACCCCCTGGGCTTCGAGACGAGTGGAGAAAGACGACGAGAACTCGTTGATGTGTGCCGAAGGCACGACGCCTTCATCGTCGAGGACGACATCTACTATCCATACGGCACGAAGGAGCGGATCACTTATCGCGAACTCGCGCGGGAACGGACGTATTTCCTCTCCAGCCTATCGAAGTGTCTCACTCCTCTGGTCCGTGTCGGCGTCCTTGCACCGCCTGCCGAGAGGAACACGAAAATTGCGCGGGCCCTAAGGGCCACGCTCTGGGGGACTTCCCCCCTCGCGATCGAGACCGCGTGCGCGCTTCTGCGTGATCGTGCCGATATCCGAGCCATCGAAAGGTTGTTGCCGGAAGCGAGGAGACGCGTGGAACTGACCGCCGAAATCCTCGATCTCGACAACCTGCCGATGCCCCAAGGCGCCCCGCACGTCTGGCTCTCCATGCCACAGATTGAAGCCGAACGGCTTGCGCGACGTGCCAGCGAAGAGGGAATCCGCCTCACGCCGCCGGATGCGACTGCGGTGGGTGGTCCTCAGGCGGATGGACTGCGACTGAGCGTGATGGCCCCGACCACCTTGAGCGACCTGGAGGAAGCGCTGCGTCGGGTTGCTCGGCTTCGGGGCTCGTCCGAGCTCGGCATAGTCTGAACCGCCTATTCTGCGCCCGCTTCTGGCGCCGGAAACATGTAGCGCACGGCCTCTGTCGCAGCAGGATGGTAGATGGTCGCGTGGCTTTCGTCCGGAAAGGCCCGGTAACGCCACTCGACATTGTCAGAACCCTCTTTCCGAAGCGCTTCGACGACCCTGTCCGCTCCGGCTTGCATCTCCCCGCCCTCGTCGGCCATCGACATCCAGAAGTGCCGGTTTGGCGGTTTCGAAGCGGAAAGCAGCTCACCGGCGCGATGAGACAATTGTCCCCGGTTCCACCAGAGGCTCGGATCTACGGCGATGTAATGCGTGAAGCTCGTCGGATGGTTCAGGAAGAGGTCGGTGATGAAGAGGCCGGCGAGGGACTCGCCGATCACTCCCTTGGTCCCGTTCGTTCGATACGCTGCATCGATCGCGGGCTGCAGTTCTTCGACCAGAAAGCGTCGGAAGTCGGCCGCCTTTCCGCTCGTCGGGAAATCGTCCAGCTGCTTCGGAACCGACGTCGGACTGGTGAACTCCGCGCGACGATCCTCGCTTCGGATTCCTACGACGATCATCGGAACATTGGCTCCCCAGGTTCCCCCTTGCTGTACCATCGTTGAGATATGACCGAAGTCCTGCCAGCCATCGCCGCCGTCCAGGACGAACAGCACCGGATACCGCTCAGCGATGGCGTCTTCCGAATCGTATCCCGCAGGAAGGGATACATTTATGCGGCGCTCATCGCCGAGAATAGCTGAAGCGACATGATAGCCCTGCCCGATGACCACGAGTTCAGCAGGCGTCGCGAAGCTCTGTGCGCTGCCTGTTTCCGCGACCAGAAGGAAAGCTAATGCGAGGGGTGATGCGAAGCGGCATTTCATGGGTGTTCTCCAGTTCTCATGGTGCGGGACACGCAAGCTGATCACAATGTAGCATGATGTGATACATTGACGAGCATTGTATTCCACCGTATTCAATACCGGATGAACGACCTTACGGCCATACCACCCGGCGGGAAACACGAGAGCGCGGCATTCGGCTTCGAAGAACTCGAAATAAGATGCAGCGACGACGCGGTGATCAGCGGACATTTCCGGGATGTCCCGAATCCCGAAAGGGGTGTCGTGATCATCAATCCCGCCACCGGCGTGAAGGCCAGCTTCTATCATCGGTTCGCACGGTTTCTCTCCGATGGCGGCCATCCTGTCCTGACCTATGATTACCGGGGTATTGGTGCGTCGCGGACTGTCGATCCCGAGCGTTGTTCGGTCAGGTGGAGCGACTGGGGCACGCTGGACTTCGCGGGGGCGCTCGAGTTCGCAAAAGCTCGGGTTCCGCATTTGCCCATTCTGGTCATCGGTCACAGCATCGGGGGTTTCCTTCCCGGCATGGCGCCCAACGCGGCGTCGGTCTCGCGAATGCTCACGGTCGGCGCGCAGTACGGTTGGTGGGGCGCCTACGACGTCCGGCAGCGGATGCGACTACTGGTGAAATGGCACCTCGCCATGCCCGTGCTCACCGCGCTGTTCGGCTATTTCCCGGGCAGACGACTGGGCTGGATCGAGGATCTTCCCGCGGGTGTGGCCTACGAGTGGGCCTTCAAGAGACGATGTGCGGAGAAGAATGTGGGCCGAGATCTGCGACGCGACTTCCGCGCGCGCTTCGCAAGATTCCACGCCCCAATCACTGCGGTGACGATCACGGACGACCCGATCGGGACGAAGGAAGCCGTGATGCTGGGGCTTAGCTATTACACGTCATCCCGAACGAAGCTCCTCGAGATCGATCCGATCGAGATGGGTCTCGGCGAGCTTGGGCATTTTGGCCTCTTCCATTCGAGCAATCGCCGACTCTGGCCGAAAATGATGGATGCCCTCAACGGAGAAGGCGGCCCGTCATGATGGACCCGGCTACCGTGGCCTCGCTAATCATGTTCTGCTTCGCGACATCAATCACACCGGGACCGAACAACATGACGCTGGCAGCCAGCGGCGTCAGCCAAGGGGTAAAAAGGACGATCCCCGTCACCCTCGGGACCGCAGTGGGGTTCGCCGGACTGCTCATGCTGTCCGGGATCGGCATCGCAGCGATCGTCTCGGCCAGCGAGCTTATCGAGATCGGCCTGAAGATCGCAGGTGTCGCGTATCTCCTCTACCTTAGCTTCAAGCTCTGGAATGCCGGTGCGAGCACCGAACGGACGGCGGAAAGGCCGCTTCGGTTCTGGCACGGCACCGCCCTCCAGCTTGTGAACCCCAAGGCATGGACGATGGCCGTGAGCTCGGTCTCCGTATTCGTGGCGTCAGCCGCCGACTTCTGGCCCCGGCAACTGCTCGTGACCGCAATCTTCGTGGCTGTCGGGCTGCCCTGCTCTTTGGCTTGGGTCCTTCTAGGGGCAGGCATGAAGGCAGCTCTGCGGGATGAGCGGCGACAGCGCCTGCTCAATCGCGCGATGGCATTCCTGACGGCCGCCTCGGCCGCGCTCGTAATCTTTTGGTAGAGGGAATTAACACGGTGACCGAGTTTTCCGACATTCTCGATATCGTCTCGAGTTTCGCGAATGAACATCATGAACGAGCCGATCGCGTGTCTATCGCACCGCGCCTCACGGGAGCTCGACTGCGCGAGCGGTTCGCCGGACCGGCGCCGACGAGCGGCAGTCCCCCCGAAGATGTTCTCCGGGGTCTGATCAAGGATGCCGACGAAGGAATGCTGGCGAGCACCTCCTCCAGGTTCTTCGGTTGGGTCATGGGCGGCAATCTTCCGGTCGCAATGGCGGCGGACTGGCTGGTCTCGATATGGGATCAGAATGCGGCGATCGTCGCGACCAGCCCGGCTTCCGCCGCGATAGAGGAGACCGTCGGTGGATGGCTGAAGGAGATGCTTCGACTGGACCCGGAGATGTCCTTCGCCCTGACGACGGGATGCCAGATGGCACACGCCACCTGTCTCGCCGCTGCGCGCAACTCCGTTCTCGCCCGACACGGCTGGGATGTCGAAGCCGAAGGCATGATCGGCGCGCCCCCGATCCGGATCTTCACCGGCACCAACGTGCATGCCTCGACCGGTCGCGCGATCCGCCTGCTCGGGTTCGGCACCTCCTCCGTGACCACGATCGCGGAGGGGGAAGACGGGACTCTCCACCCCGATGCGCTCCGGGAGGCGATGGAGGGGGTATCCGGTCCCTCCATCGTCGTTCTGCAGGCCGGCGATCTCAACATCGGCGCATTCGATCGTTACGCGGAGCTCATCCCCGTCGCGAAGAGGCATGGCGCCTGGGTTCATGTCGATGGAGCCTTCGGCCTCTGGCTTCGGCTCAGTCGGTCGAGAAGTGCTCTGACAGACGGTCTCGAATTGGCGGATTCGATAGCGACCGATGCTCACAAGTGGCTGAACGTCCCTTACGACAGCGGTATCGCCTTCGTGCGGGATCGCGATGCACACAGGCGATCCATGGAGGTGTCCGCGAGCTACATCGAGAAGGGCAACGTGATTCGGGAGCCGATGGACTGGACACCCGAGTGGTCCCGCCGGGCGCGTGCCATTCCCCTCTATGCGGTGATACGTCATCTGGGTTCGGAAGGCCTGGCCGACATCGTCGACCGGACCTGCGAGATCACTTCAGCGCTCGCCGCGTCCTTCTCGGCGATCCCCGGTGTGCGTGTTCTCAATGAGCCTCGCATCAATCAGATGCTGATACGTTTCGTCGACGACGACCCCTCGGCGGGAGAGGCTGATCATGATCGTCGTACGCGAGAGGTTGTGAACCTCATCAACGGAGGCGGGGGCGCTTTCTTCACGACCACCGAATACCGCAAGCAGTTGGTGATGCGAGTGAGTGCCTGCGGCTGGTCCCTGACCGAGGAAGACGTCGCGACGGTGGCGGATTGCGTTCGGCGTGCCGTTGAGACGGCTCGATCCGATGCGATCTTCGGCCCGGATGTCGTTGAGCCTGTCATTGTCGCTGAACAGACACTCGATGGCGAAGAAGACGGCACGCAACCGGATCACTCGATCAGGTGAGGCCTTCGCCCGCTTCGGTGAGTTTGCTACAGGTTGGGGCGCTGGCTCTGGCTCCCGCCGTGGCGCTCGGTATCACGCGGTTCGCCTACGCTCTGCTGCTTCCAGACATGCGAGCGGATCTCGCTCTAACCTATTCCGCGGCCGGTTGGTTGAACACCACGAATGCAATCGGCTACCTCGCCGGCGCGCTGCTGGCCGCGCGGACCATCGAGCGGTTCGGAGCAAGGGCGACGGCGATCGTTGGAGTTCTGATGTGTCTAGCCTCGCTCGCAATCTGTGCCGCGAGCAGGGGTCAGTTCGTGCTCAGCGGAGCGCGCCTTCTTGGCGGCCTGGGTGGCGGCTTCGCATATATCGGTGCCGCACTGGCGGCCACGGAGATCGCGACGCGTCACCCGAGACGCGAAGGACTGCTCCTGGCGCTCCTCTACGCTGGTCCCGGCCTAGGGATCGTCGCTTCGGGCATGTCCCTGCCCTTCTTGCTCGAAGAGCTGGGCGCGAGGTCGTGGCCCTGGGGGTGGGTGCTCCTGTTGGCGATCGCTCTTCCGATGTCGATGCTGTTGCCGCTCGGATTTCGTGGTGCCGATCCGGGGAAAGCGGCTCGTCACCGGGTCGTCCGTCTGAGGCCCATCGCACCGATGCTTGTGGGCTACTGTCTCTTCGGGGCCGGTTACATAGGTTACATGACCTTCATGATCGCGTTCGTGCGCGACGGAGGTGGTGGCGCATTGGAACAGGCGACGTTCTGGTCGACGATCGGCATCGCAGCGGCGCTGTCGCCCCTCATCTGGTTCGATGTGATCCGCAGAGCGAAGGGAGGCAGAGCATTCGCACTCATCGGGATCGTAACCACGATCGGCGCTCTGCTTCCGCTCGTCGTCCACGACGCGGCAGCCCGCTACGTTTCCGCCGTCCTCTTCGGATGCAGCTTCTTCTCGGTGGTCGCCAGCACCACCAGTTACGTGCGCAACAACCTCGATCGCGAGGACTGGAGTGGCGCGATCGCCAGCATGACCGCCGCTTTCGGCTTCGGTCAGATCGCCGGTCCGGTCCTTTCAGGATACCTTTCTGATGCGTTCGGAGGGCTCGACACCGGACTGATGTTCTCGGTCGGGCTTCTGCTCTTTGGCGCCGTGCTCGGATCCAGACAGCCAGCGTTGGAGCGATGATCGGAGCTGACCACCGCGCCCTCAGAGGTTCCCCTCATGGCCAGCATCCGCGCTTGCTCAGTGACCTCCGCCACATCGAGGCTCATGGCCAGGTCTCCACGGTTGAGCTCCTCGAAGTCGAACCAGCGTGCTTCGAGCGCATCGTCTCCTGCGACGGGATCACCTCCGACCCATCGGCAGAGTACGGCGATCAGTATGTAATGGAAGTCCGGACTCGCTTCGCTCCCGGATACGATCACATCGACGGCCGTGAAGACCTCTACGGCGCTAGCCTCTATACCGGTCTCCTCCAGCAGTTCCCTAACCGCGGCATCTGCGATGGTCTCGCCGTGATCAATCTTGCCGCTTGGGAAGCCCCATAGCCCCCGGTCTGGCGGGTTCGCGCGGCGGACCAGCAGGATTTTCCCATCCCGGATTACGGAAGAAATCGTGGCGGCAACAGGTCGCTGATCCATGCTGCCGGTAATGGCGACAGCGCCGCTTCGATGCATCCCCGCTGCTGGCGGGATCATTTGGGGATAAAGAACCAACGAACGGTTTCGACATTTCAAGTAAGTCCCGCTTCGAGCGAGGCCTCATGTCCAAGTTAGGAGTAGAAAATGTGGAGGTCGTTAGACTTATTGACGGTCTTCTTCAGCGGCTGCGAATCTTCCGCAGAATATGGCCCCTCTATCGGGAGTTTCGTAGTGGGGTGTCGAGCCATGACACAGTATCGACTTGATGGTAGATGTGATGGTTCGCCCACCGTAGGGGTCAAAAATAAATTAACCGTGTCAAAGTTTAGTGGATGCGTTCGAGTCCTCTTCTGGCCTTTCTCAAAACGTCCTAGAATGTTCCAGAAGTGGCTGCCCCAGTGATTGCCGACATCTGACGATCGCTTGCCCCCAACCAGCCTTCGCGCGTCACTCGGGAGTCTGTCCACCATTCGAACTGCCCAGTATGTCGTCGATTTCGTGGTTTCCAGGAGCATCATAAACGGTTCGCTCGGTCATTCGGCGGCGCAGCCGCGCGATTCCTAATCGCAAGGACAACACATCGCTGTCGACCACCGCACCGTCCAGGACATCGATCGACCAACTAGGGCCAGAGTTGGCCTTGAGAACCAGCGCGGCGAGTTGCAATTCGCTGGCATCGAACAGGATGGGGACGTAGCGTGTCAACCTATCAACAAGTTTCTCGACCGCGAGCGAGGCTGCATAGAGCACACGCTCGGCGAGAACGCCGGTCAAGAGTCCAGTCAATTCAAAATCGTCATCCTTGGCGACAGAAGCGAGAGCCACCTTATCCTGATCGATCACCAAGAATTCCCAGCTCGCAAACGTCATCGCCGCGATGGGCCGACCGAGCATGTTGATCGAGGTGAGCCGTGGTATCCCTTTGGTAACCGCTATGTCGCCGCCCAGCTCAGCGCCCGCTCTCGTTTCCCGCTGCGCGGCGAGGTGACCGATTAACCAGCTTCGCGCGGCGCCTTCATCCTCATGCACCACGATCGCCACCGGCTAGCGCGCCCCGCGCGTCGCGACGGTCGCGAGCCATTGTCCCTTGTCCCTATAGGACTCGGTGAAACGCCGGTATGATCCGACAAATAGCCCCAGGAGGGGATCGCGAACGATCACGTCTCCGATTCCCTCTATATAACCAGTGAGGAGTACGAAATGCAGTTGGCCGTTTGACCATCGGATGACGCAACACGCCGGTCGATTGGAGGCAACGACTTCCGGAATTTCTTCTGGACGAAGCGGCCGATCAAGCGCGGGCCGCGCCATATTGAGCCCAAGCGCGGTTGCGATACTGTATCTCCGGTTGTTCGGGTTCGAGACATCGTCGATCCCTGGTGGACAGCAGTTTCTGGCGAGGAACTCGCTCGCCACCGCGCATTGCGCCTTGGCGTTCTCCTCTTCGTACCATTCGCGTATACTCGCCGTGACGGCCGCCCAGCACCAATTTCCGAGCAATTGCGATTGGACGACGATCGGGATCTCGACCCCGGCGGCGGGCACAGAGAACTCCTCGAACCGATCGCTCTTCGTCCGATTGGACGCGGGGACCCTGATCAAGGGTCCAAGGAACTCCGGGACCTTCATGGCAACTCTATTCGCAATTCTCGGGTTGCGCCCGGCATCGAGCAAGTCTTTGCGATTGCGCAATGACGTCGGCCTCGGCCTCGAGCTCGGCCGCGCGCTCGGCGGCGCTTTGGCTGACGCCATTTAAGACACCGGCTGCTGAGTTGGCTGCGGCGGCGGCGCCGGATCCCCTGGCGTAGGTAAGCGACGTCACCGCGCCGGATTCCGCCACGGTGATCGCGAATTTGGTAGTGCCAAAGGCTCCAGCCTGGGGAAGCGGAATCTGATAGGTCTCATCTGTCGGCACCAGCGTGGCACCGTCCCAGATGGGCGTGCCATCGATCAATACCTCGATGGTTGCCGGATATACCTTTTGTAAGTTGAGGGTCAGGTAGTCAGTCATGTCTCCGTTGGCGAGGCTCGCCGGTTGCAACGGCGCGGACTCCAAGCTCAGCCGCGCCTGCGGACTGGACTGATTCAATCTGTGAAACAGGGACATGATTTCGGGCGCCGGGTCGAGGTTGACGAGCGACGTATTGGCGCGCGACAGTTCCAACTCCTTGCTGAAGGTAATGGACACCGGTTTGCCCTTCCCCCAATCCGCCAGCGCGGTGCATTCCGAAAGTACGGTTGCCTCGTCAGCTCCGCCGCCGACGAACCCGACCGCCGCCTTCGCCACTCCGAGGACCGCCTGGACGATTTTTTCGCCTTGACCGGTCGTTTCGGAGTTAATGCTCTTGAGCCGACCATCCTCGTAGAAAGCGATGGTGAAATCGAGATCAGACAAGTCTCCCGCTGAGCCGCGCGGATTGAGCGGTATCTGGCCCTTGGTGTAATTGGCCGAATATTCCGATTTTACACTCGGCGGAGCGGTCACCATCACAAGACGTGTCTTGTCGGTGGAGCAATCAAACGTGCGGACCACTTCAACTCGTGCCGTGCCTTGCGCGGAATAATAATTGTAGGTCATGTCCGGCAAGGACGCGCAGCCCGACACGAGCAGTAGTGATGCGATCAGGAATATATTGGTTCTCATGATGTTCCACCCCCGGTTCGTAGAACATTTGCGAGCCTACTCAATAAAAGTATAAAGTTCCAGTACCTAGAAACCTATTCAAGCCCACTGTCCTGACGCGGATTTCTTTCGCGGAGGGATGGAAGTGAACCCGCGGGTGGTTCGGCCCGACAAGCGCGGATCCCCCTCCCACCAAATCAAGGTCCGCCATGGTGATGGAGCCCGGCCATCCGGCCAGCTAGCGGTCGCCCTTAGTCCTTGAAGAAATCACGCAGCTTCCGATCCGAGAGCGACTTCTCCCAGCATTGACCCGCGAGCGACATAAGCGTCGCGGTCGCGCGCTCGTCGGCTTGATCGAGATCCGCGATCGACGCGACCTGTTCCTTGGCAGGCTCGATATCCAGCCTGAGATGGCGCGCATCAAGCAATTGCGTCACTTGCTCGAGCGCCAGCCTCTCCTGGCTCGCCATGATCGTCTGGACGAGACGCTTGTTCTTCACCCACGAAAGCCCCGAGGGCCGCATTTCGTCATCGGCCAACGCCGCGCCGTCGCGGCGGGCCGCTGTTCCGACCGAGAGCATGTACAAGTTCTCGGGCCTTGTAGCCATTCGCCGCCGCGCCTCGCCATAAGCGATCATGTCCGGCGCGTTGGCGATCAGCCCGCCATCAATGTAGTCGTCGGACCCGATCTTGCGCACTGGGAAGAAGCTGGGCGCAGCCGCGCTGGCGGTAATGGCCTGCATTAAGGTCACGTCGGGCGATGCCTTGGGATCAAGCCCGCCTGAACGGAAAATCGCTGGTTCGCCCGTCGTGTAATTGACCGCCGTGATCAGCAATCGGGGCCTGATTTCCCGCAAGGGGGTATCCGCTCGTTCCCTGCCGAGCGCCTCCACGATCGCAGCCTCGACAGGCTCGCGCGCATACGGGGCGCGAAAAGCCGCTCGCGACGCGTCCCTGACCCGCGACTTGGGGAAGATTGTCTTGCCGTGCTTGTGAAACAAGTCCGCCAAATCGCCCGCTGACTTGCCGCATGCGAGACCAGCCGCGAGCAAGGCACTGATCGAGGTCCCGGCAATTAGATCGAAGCGATCGGCGCAGGCGGCGCGATAGTGCGTCTCGCAGTGCGCGAGGACACTGGCACTGAAGAGGCCACGATAGCCGCCCCCGCTAAGGGCGAGAACTTGGCGGCGGCGGGATGGTACCTGCTCGATCCTGTCAGGATTATCGATGACGGGAAGACTCATCGCCCTGTTTCGGCGTCGGATGGCGCGTCACCTGGCTCTTCAACCACCAGGCCATTGATACGCGCGTGGAACGGTTCATGAGGCGCCAGCAGGATATATCGTTTTCCGGCCAGTCCCGCGGCTGCCGTGGCGAGCTCGAGGCGTTCCGCCGATTCCACTATTTGGTTCTCTCCGTCGACCGTTCGCACGAGTTCGGAATCGGCGAGGAGATCGACCCATTTCACCATCACGCCCTCATCGGCGTCCACCACGCGACCGCTGGTTCGGTAAAGCTCGAATAGATGGTCGAGATTGTCGCTCAGCGTGTTCAAGAAATCGGCGGTCAGGCCTTTCGGAGCGGTGCCGGCTGCCACTCTTGCCAGCCACACTTGCACTGCGTTTTTACTTCGCCCGATCGACGCCGAGCAAATGAACAGATCGTCCTCGTAGACATCGCGGTCGGACGCGCTCTCGATCCAGCGCTCAGCTGGGAGGTTTTGACCGCGCGCGATGTCGAACAAAGTCTGGGTCGGAAGTAGGTAGCGTGCCATCGCCCGAGGGTTCTCAGCCCGCCGCCAAGCGCTGCTTTCCCGCACCCACGTCGAGAGAACCCAACCCATTGCCTGGAACATCACCGGCAAGGGGCGGAAGGCTCAGATCCTCGTCGAATTTCGGCAGCGGCGTGATGCCTGCGAGCATGCTCGCCGCTGGCCTGCGCTGCGCATGGCGCGCATGCTCGCCCGCTATGACCGACTTTACTAGGCGGGCGAGCGTCAAGGCCGACAGCACGACGGTTGCGCCCGCCAGTCCCGGAATCTGGCCGCGATCGGCGATGACGGCCGCGCCGCCCTCTTCCGCGAACTCGCGCAGATGCGGCAGCTTTTGCCGTGCGAAGCCCGCATTATAGATCTCGGCATCGATCGCATCTATATATTCGCTTACGTCGACCATCTCGGCTGTATCGCCAAGGTCGACCAAATGGTCCTTGAGCATCTCGGCCAACTTGGTCATCTGAATTCTCCTTGGAAACGAGATAGCGCATAACGTGTACAAATTCAACTATAATTGTACATCCTGATTTCTCCGGTGTCGGTATCCCAAAACCGGTTGGGCTGGCCGCCTTAGCCCGCGCCGCGTGAGCGCAGGTCGAACCATTTCGGCGCACTGTGCTGATGGTTGGGGTGATGGTTTATGGACCGATGATTTCTTAATTAATTCAGCAATGGTAATCTGTTAGTCAGCTTTTTCGAGTCCTCTTCTGGCACCATTTTCCTGTTTCCCGACGTAAGCAGACTATTACGAGATGCGGGAATCCGCACGGAATGCCGCTTGATGTGCTGTCAACGACTGCCTGCATTCGATAGCAATCGCGTGGTCGGAAAAATCACAGCGTTTCCCGCACCCCGTTCGTCCCGATCATGCAATTGTGTGTCGACAGCCCGCACCTGCGCGCGCGGCCCTGAAAACGGCGCAGACATCCTAGCGATCTCGATCCCTTACCAACATTGGGCCCGTCCGCGATGCGCCGGAATCCAGCCAGCTGTGAGCGCGGGAGCCAAGCGGGCTTGTCAACCGGAACCCTTCTGCTAGATGAACAGATAATGCGAATCACTCGCATTAGCAATTAACGTTTCCGGGGATCATCCAGCCGTGCATATATTCTACCGTCGATCATCTGCCCTTGCGATTGCATCCGCATTGGGATGCACGTGGCCCACTCTGGCGTACGGATCGGACACCGGAACGTCGGATGCGGAAGCCACCATCGTCGTCACGGCGACGCGCACGCCGATCACGCTGGAGGAGGCGCCGGCAACCATCACCGTGATCGATGCGGAGCAAATCGCCGACGAACTTGCCACCGATATCAAGGATCTGGTGCGCTACGAGCCGGGTGTGTCGGTGCGCCGCGCACCCGCGCGCTTCGGTGCGGCACTTGGCGCCACGGGGCGCGCCCGCAACGAGGATTTCATCATCCGTGGCATCGGCGGCAATCGCGTGCTGATCCAGGTCGATGGTATCCGCAGCCCGCAAGGTTTCAGTTTCGGAGCGCAGGATGCCGGGCGCGGAGGATATACCGATGTGAGCCTCGTCAAATCGGTAGAGATATTGCGCGGACCGGCCTCGGCCCTTTACGGCAGCGACGGTCTCGCCGGCGCGGTCAGCTTTACCACCAGCGACCCGGTCGACCTTGTCGATGCGGGCGAGAATTTCGGTGGGTTCGTGCGTGCGTCCTATTCCAGCGCCGACGAGGAATTTGCCGAAACGGCAGCGGTGGCGGGCCTGTTCGGCGATGTATCGGCCATGCTCGCCTATACCCGCCGCGACTTTGCAGAGCTGAAAAACCGGGGCACGGCGGGCGGCCTGGGTTCGCAAAGAACCTTGCCCAATCCGCAGGATGGCCAATCGAACGCGGTGCTGGGCAAACTGGTGTGGAACAGCGGGGCGCATCGCCTCCGGCTTACCGGCGAGTATCTGGAAACCGAGCTGTTCAGCGACGTGCTTTCAGGACAGGGTCCGGTGTCGCTCTTCGGTCCGTTCCCAAGCTGGATCGTCGACGATCTGACCGCGCGCGACAATACCGAGCGTGCGCGAGTCTCGCTCGACTGGACCTATACCGGCGAAGGCGCGATCGATTACGCGCATATCGCCGCCTATTACCAGGATGGCACGGATACCCAGTTCACCGACGAGGATCGTTCGCCTGTTCCGGGAAGCACCACACCGCGCCCCGACCGCGAACGTTTGAACACCTTCGAAAACGAGGTTTATGGGCTTTCGGCAGAAGCGCGCAGTGCCTTTGGCGACGATGCATTGCGTGCCACGATCGTCATTGGCGGGGATATCAGCTGGACGCGTCAGGAGGGGCTGCGCGACGGGACCGAGCCGCCCGCGGGCGAGACTTTCCCGACCCGCGCCTTCCCCGCGACCGACTTCATGCTCGGCGGCATTTTCATCGCCAGCGAGCTGGCGCTGTTCGACGGCAGGCTCACGATTTTTCCTGCCCTGCGCTACGATTTCTACGATCTGACCCCGACAAACGATCCGCTGCTGCCGACATTCGCGGGATCGGCCCAAAGCGACAGCCACCTCTCCCCCAAGATCGGCGCAACAGCGCAGGTGGTGGAGAACCTGTTCCTCTATGCAAATTACGCGGTGGGGTTCCGTGCCCCGACCCCGTTCCAGGTCAACAACTTCTTCGAAAATCTGGCGTTTGGCTATACCTCGCTGCCCAACCCCGACCTCGGGCCGGAACGCAGCGAGAGCTGGGAAGGCGGCATCCGCTACAGCGACGGAAAAATATCGGTCCAGCTCGCGGCATTTCGCGGGGAATATGACGACTTCATCAGCCAGCAGGTGGTCGGCGGGTCCTTCACTCCGGCCGATCCTGCCCAGTATCAGTTCGTCAATTTCGACAAGACCAGGATCGAAGGTGTCGAGGCCAAGGCCAGCCTGAATTTCGACAGCGGTGTCTTCGCACGGCTCGCGGCCTCTTATGCCGATGGCGACATCCTCAGCCCTGGCGAGGCGGCGCGCCCGCTCCCCTCGATCGATCCGTTCAACATGGTCGCCGGTCTGGGGTATCGCGACCCTGCCGGTCGTTTTGGCGGCGAGCTCATCATGACGCACCACGCCCGCAAGGCCGCGGACGAAGCAGTCGGTGCGTGCAGCGGCGACTGTTTCCGGCCGCGGGCTTTCATGGTGCTCGATGCGACGGCGTTTTTCGCGATCACCGACGCACTCAAGCTGCGCGCCGGCATCTTCAACATCTCGGACGAGAAATACACCTACTGGCAGGACATTCGCGGGCTGTCCGCCGCCGCCGGAGCGTTCGACCCTGCACTCGGTTACGCGCCGGCGGATGCCTACACCCGGCCGGGCCGCAATGCGAGCGTGTCGCTCAGCTTCCAATTCTGACAACGAGGGAAAAACCGATCATGACGACTGTAAAGAATTTCATTCGTTCGGCGCTGCTGGCCAGTGCGCTTGTCGCTGCTCCGGCACTTGCCGATGGTCCGATTAAGGATCGCGGCGAGGCGGCGGAAAAAGCGCATTTTGAACGCGACCGCGAGACGATCCTCAGCATGGCGGGCGATTACAAGGTGCGCTTCGATATGCAGGAATCCACCCCGTGGCTGGAAGGCTACGAACCGCTCGAGCGGAAGATTTCCGGCGGGCACGAATCGGTCCGTGTGATCGAGGATACGGGCACGAAGATCGTGCTGCAGCACTTGCTGGTTGCCGAACATGGCGGCCAGGAATTCGTCATCAAGCACTGGCGTCAGGATTGGGAATACGAACCCGAACGGATACTCGCCTATGCCGGGCCCAACACCTGGGAGTGGGTGGAAATGCCCGAGCGGCTGCGCAACGGCCGCTGGTCGCAAACGGTCTATCAGGTGGATGACAGCCCGCGCTATGCCGGCTGGGGGGAATGGCAGGACAGCCAGGGCATTCGCCGCTGGCGCTCGAACTGGACCTGGCGTCCGCTGGCCCGCCGCGATGCAGTGCGTGATCCGGTGTACGATCGCTACGCCGCGATCAACCGCCATCAGCTGACCCCGAACGGATGGATCCACTGGCAGGACAACACCAAGATGATGCCCGATACCGCCGGGGAAGATGGCCTGACATCGGTGGTGCAGGAATATGTGCTCAACACCTATGACAGGTTTGACCAGTACAATGTGGCAGCAGCCGATAAATACTGGGCCGCGACCGAAGGGTATTGGGAAGCGGTGCGCGCGAAATGGGATGAAGTTGCCGCGGCCAATGGCGGCATCAGCATTGCCGAAGAAGCGCAGACCGGGACGGTCATCAGCGGCCGATTGCTGACCATCGCCGACGAGATCAAGGACGGCAAGGTGAGCGAAGCCGTCGGTATTGCGGAGGCGGAGCGGCTGATCGGCGATGCGACCGCTCCCGGCGCGGCACAAGCCGCCAAGGTGGCGAAGGGTTCCGCCGCCTACTAGCGATAAGGCGATCTCCGCCCGGGTATGTGCCCCCAGTGTGGCATACCGGGCGGAGCGCATTCAGGGATATAACCTGGCGGTTTTCCCCGGTGTCGAAACCGCTTTCCCTGCGACATGCCGGAATAGCCTGCTTGCCGACGGCACGAGCGGATCGGGCCCGAACCGGCCACATTCCGCAGTGCCGATTTCAGAGCGCTCCGCGATGGTACTCGATCTGCGAAATGGCGTAGGCTTTACCATGAGGCTCGATACGGATCAGGAGATATTCGGCCGTGCCCTCCTGGCTGACATAGAAGGTTTCGAAAGTATGGTCATCGGGGGCGAGCAGGATGCTGTCCCAATGCGATGTGGCATCTTCGAGGTGGAACCACTTCAGGAACGCTGTCTCGAGCGGGGCGGCGCAATCGGGGGTTTCCCGTGTGTAGGTCGCTTCGACCATGAAGCCGATGTCGATGTCGGCGGCGGAGAGATTTTCGACAGAACCCGTTACGTGCCCCGCACAATCGCTTTCCACGAAATAGCGGAAGGAGATTTCCGGCATGAGCAGGCTGGTGAGCGGGGCACGCGCACGCAATCGCTCCACGAACATCTCCACAAATCCAAGCTTCTGCTTGTTCACGTATTCATCGAAATCGGTTTCTGCCGGCGCGTCTTTCAAGGTTTCCGGCAGAGTGGAGCACAGGCCGAGATTTTCGAAATAGGTCCGCGCTGCCGCTGCATCCCCGCCCAAGGCGAGCGTTAGCAGGCGCTCGGCCTCCTGCGCAGCAAGACGAGCGGCGGGATGATCGGGGTCTTCCGTCTGGAAAAAACCGATGGCCTGCATCGCACCGGGAAGCCGCAATTGGTCGATAAATACCGCCTCGGCTGTATCGGGGAAGGCATATTCGTCCACCGCATCGGCGTGCAATTTCCAGCGACCGGTGCAGCGCGCGGCGTCCTTCTTGGTGAAGACCATCGCCACCCGTTGCTCGCCCTCGGAGAAGCCCGCAATGGCGGCCTGCCAGTCGATGACAGGCGGCCCGTCGGCCATTGCCGGGTGATGGGGAAGCGTGGTTGCGGCAGCGAGCAGCACGGGGCCGCACATGCGCATACGCTTCCGGTCAGCTTCTACCTTGGTCAATCCTGAGACTCCCTCTCGCCCGCTCTGTGGATCCCGTATGCCCGCGCGTGTTTGTTCACGTGATGAACCGACAGATGCCAGGCGATGAGCGAGGCCGGGACCGAAATCAGGCCATACCGCCAGGATATGTCGGCCCATCCGTTCTCGAACTCGAACAGATAAAATTGCAGCCAGATCGCGATGCACTGCACTGTCGATACGAAAAGCAGGAGCGAGGCCAATCCGTTCAGTCTCAGCGCAGCCACGAGTGCCAGCAAGACACTCCCAACGGCCAGGGCAAGCACCACGCTCACCAAGAAAGTGAAAGCTGCAATGGCCGCCAGCTCCAGCCCGATGGTGCGCGCAGCGATACCGACCAGCACCGCGTGCGCCAGCGCGGCGAAGGCGGCCGTGCCGATGGCGGCTGGCACAAGGCGGCGCGAGAGCATGGCGTTCCGGCTCATCCGAACATTCCGATCATCTTCGGTCGCGCATTGCCCGGTCATCGCCGATTGCCTGCCTACGGCTATGGAGCAGGGCGGTAGCAGGCGGGCAGGGTCCACCGGCGGGCCAAGCGCGCGCCGGTGGACGACCTGGGATTGTCAGGAGGTCGCGAGCAGCTCGTCATAGGCTGCACATGCATCTTCGATGCCGAAGCTGCCATCAACCGCCCCTTGCTGAACCTTGGCCTGGATGTCCTGCATCTTGGCAGTCATGTCCTGCATCGCGGCGGGATCGCCGGCCATATCCTGCATCTTTTCGCCCAGCTCGGTAGCCTTGGCCATCATCGTTTCCTGGGTGCACGGTTGACCCGCCGCGGTTTCGGCCTTGCTTTCGGACGGGGCACTCTCGGCCTCTTCAGTGCCGGAACCGCATGCGGCAAGCAGGAAGACACCGGCAAGAACTGCAGATGCTTTAAGCGTATTTTTCATTGTCTAGATCCTTCGTTCTGAAAAACTTCTCGTGGTTGAGTTATCATGGCCGCGGATCACGGAATGCGAACCAGCGCCATTTGCGATTGCTTGCTTGTTTGTCCCTGCCGATAGGCTTCGGCGCGGACGACGCGTTCCATGCTGGAAAGATCGAAGCTCAGCCGGTGCTGATGGCTGTGATCGGGGCCTTTCAGGTTGGTTGCGTCGTAAAAGTCGAAGCTGATCCGCTTGTGGTTGCCGCCGGCTTCCATTCTGAGACGCGGTTGGTTGCCCTGCGGACAATAATGAGTGGCCAGCAGAGTTTCCCCATCGCGGTGATAGACGGTGAGGGAGTGGGTGTTGCCCCCGTTGATCCATCGTTCAACCAGCACGCTGTCATTGGCTGTGAGCTCGAACTCGATCCGGAACCGGGACCCGTCGGTGCCCTCGCGCTTCCAGCTCCCCACCAGCGCGGACAGCGCCGAAAAGGCTATGTCTGCATCGTTCGGTTCTCCTGCATGCAGCTGCGCGCCCGACCCACACAGGCAGGCAGCCAGGATCGCCGCGGTCAGTTTCGAAATTGTCATCCTGTCCCCCTCGCCTCGCACCCGCTTTGATCGAGCAGCAAAGATCGTCTATGATAATGGAATTCTATCATAGTGGAAATTATGTGCAATGGCCGATTTCGTTCCGAGCGGGAAAACGGGCAGTTTGGGCGACGGCCTTGGACAGCGGGCAAAGGCGTTACGGACGTCCCGCAACCTCACGCTGGATGCGCTGAGCAGGAAGTGCGGCGTGTCGCGCGCCTCGCTGTCCAAGATCGAGCGTGGAGAGATGTCGCCAACTTACGAAACCTTGCGAAAGCTGGCGAATGGGCTGGAAGTGGCGCTCACCACGCTGGTCGTCGAAATCGACGAAATGCCGGGCGGCGATGTGCAGATCGTTCGCGCCGGTGAGGGGCAGCGCTACGGCAATCCGCTCTACGGCTACGAACTTCTGTCAGGTACACCGGACGTCCTTGGACAAACCATCTATATCAGCGAGATTGCCGCCGAAGGCATCGGGGCGTTCGCTGAACTGCACTCCCACGATACTACCGATTTTTTCTACGTCCTCGAAGGGCGGATATCCGCCTATTTCGAAGGGCGCGACATGTTCGAGCTTGCCGCCGGGGACAGCTTGACGTTCGATGGCCGACGGCCCCACGCATTTGCCAGAAGCAGTGGAGAAACGAGCAATCCGAAAGTGCTCTGGGTGTCACGTCCTGTGTGACAGGAACGCTCGGGACGCTGCAGGCCGCAGAGGCCCGTGACGGACCCAATGGCTTTCGGGTGTCGGATATGAGCGCGCGCGGGATCGCTAGCTCTCGGCTTCGTGCCTGTATGCGTCGATTATGTGACGTTCCGACTGTATGTCGCCTCTCAGGCGAGCGCTCCGACCATTTTCGAGTGTTCGGCGCGCGATAGTGGAAACGGCCCCTGGCGTGGCCGCGATCCGGGCGGCAACCCACATCGTTCTGTTCTATCAAAGCTTTTCGGTGAGTTCCGGGACGGCTTTGAAGAGATCTGCGACGAGGCCGATGTCTGCGACC
>JBLWWC010000005.1:0-167546 GCA_048268145.1 Qipengyuania sp.
TCCTCGACGTGCCGGGCGATCCCGCACGCGTCCTCCTGCTGACCGACAGCGAAAGCGTTCTGCCGGTGCGCCGGGCCAAGGACGAAGTGGTCGCCTTTGCCGAGGGGCGTGGCGATGGCCTTATCCGCATCCGGCTGATCAATCTCGGCATCAACCCGCTGGCGAAAGGCGACCTGTTCGTGACCAGCGGCACGGGCGGATATTACCAGCCTGGCATCGCGGTCGCCATCGTGACCGAGACAACCGACGATGGCGCGCTTGCCCGCGTGATCAGCGATCCGGCAGCGACCGATTTCGTTTCGGTCCTGCCGATCTACGAACCCGAAGGCGCAGCCAGCGCCACGACCCCGATCGAGAACGAGCTGGACGACTGATGGAGCGGTTGGACCCCCGCTCCCGCAGCGATGCCTATGGCAGCCGGATCAACCGGCAGCATTCGCCGATCATCGCCACGGTCGTCCCATGGGGCTCGATCCTCATCGGCTCCCTGCTGCCGATTTTCTTCATCGCTTCCGCCCTGCCTTTTGTGCCGCCCTTCGGCTATCTCATGCTGCTCGCATGGCGTCTGGCGCGGCCTGGCCTGTTGCCGGTCTGGGCAGGTTTTCCGCTTGGCATGTTCGATGACCTGTTCAGCGGCCAGCCCTTCGGCAGCGCGATCCTGCTCTGGTCGATCTCGATGATCGCAATCGAACTTGTCGAACAGCGCTTCCCCTGGCGCACCTTCATGCAGGACTGGTTCACCGCTGCGCTGCTAGTACTCGCCTATCTCCCCATCGGTGTGGCGCTGAGCGGCGCGACACCGACCATGCCCGCCTTTATCGCCCTTGGACCGCAAATGGTGCTTTCCATCCTCCTGCTGCCTGTCGCCACCTCGCTTATCTCGGTGCTCGACCGGTGGCGTCTGTCGCGCTGGAAGCAGGCCTGATGGCGCTGGGCAGCGGCAGAGGGCCCCAGGTCACGGCGGCGGGTTTGGAAGAAACCTTCTCGCGGCGCACGTTCGTGGTTGGCGGCGCGATGGGCGGGATCGGCATGATCCTCGCCGCGCGCATGGGCTATATCGCGATTGCCGAGAACGAGAAATATACGCTCGAATCCGAAAGCAATCGGGTGAACCTCTCGCTCATCCCGCCGCGCCGTGGCTGGCTGCTCGATCGCAACGGCGCGCCGCTGGCGTCGAACCGAGCCGATTTCCGCGTCGATGTCATTCCCGAACAGATGCGCGACAAGGAAGATACGCTGGCGCGGCTCGGCAACATCCTCGATCTCGACGATGTGACCATCGCCGACATCGCCAAACGGGTGGACGAGGCCCCCAGCTTCCAGCCTGTCGAAGTGGCATCGGGCCTCGACTACGAACAATTCGCCGCAGTCAGCGTGCGCCTGCCGGACATGCGCGGTGTCATCCCGCAGCGCGGCTTCTCCCGCTTCTATCCCACCGGTCCGGCGGTGGGGCATCTGATCGGCTATGTCGGGCCAGCGAATGCCGAGGAATATGAGCAGGAAAACAACCCGCTGCTTATCACTCCCGGCTTCAAGATCGGCAAGGACGGCCTTGAAAAACAGTTCGAAACCGAACTGCGCGGAACGCCGGGCGCGCGCCGGGTGGAGGTCACTGCATCGGGCCGGATCGTCAAGGAGCTTGAGACGCGCGACGACGTACAGGGCGATCCGATCCACCTGACCATCGATGGCCCGTTGCAGGATTACGCCGCGCGCCGCATCGGCCTGGAATCCGGTTCCGTCGTGGTGATGGATTGCGAAACGGGCGATCTGCTGTGCATGGCCTCCATGCCCAGCTTCGATCCCAACAGCTTTTCCGCCGGCATCGGCCGTGTGGAATATTCCATGCTGCGCGACGATGAACGCGTTCCCTTGCGCAACAAAGTGCTGAAAGGTCTCTATCCCCCAGGCTCGACGGTGAAGCCGATGCACTGCATGGCGTTTCTCGATGCCGGGATCAGCCCGAACGAAACCATCACCTGCGGCGGCGGCCGGCGCATCGGCAACCGGTTCTTCAATTGCTGGAGCAATCATGGCCAGGTCGATATGGCCAAGGCCATTTACCAGAGCTGCGACAGCTATTTCTATCATTTCGCGCAGAAGGTCGGCTTCGACAAAGTGGCCGAATGGGCGAAAAAGATGGGCCTCGGCGAGGAATTCGATCTTCCCGTCACCAGCCAGTTCTACGGCACGGTTCCATCCCCGCCATGGAAGCTGAAAAAGTTCGAACGCGAATGGCAGCCATACGACACGGTGAACTCATCCATCGGTCAGGGGTATTATCTCACCAGCCCGCTCCAACTCGCAGTGATGAGCGCGCGTATGGCCACCGGCAACCGTGTGCTGCCGCGCCTGCGCCGCGATGGGCCGGTTCCGAAATTCGAACATTTCGCCTTCAGCCCTGAAGAAATCGGCTATGTCCGCCAGGCGATGAGCGACACGGTCAACGGCCCCGGCACGGCCGGTCGCGCGCGATTGCCGATCGAAGATGTGCTGATGGCGGGCAAGACCGGCACGGCGCAGGTCGTCTCGCTCAGCAAGTCGGACGGCAAATCCGGCCCTTGGAAATATCGCGACCACGGCCTGTTCGTTTTCTTCGCGCCGTTCGACAAACCCAAATATGCTGGCGCGGTGGTGATCGAACACGGTGGCGGTTCGGGCGCAGCCTATCCCATCGCGCGCGACGTGATGACCTTTATGTTCGATCCGGCCAAGGGCATGGAGGCGCTGCGCGCACTCGAAGAACAATGGGGCGGCAATGCGCAGGACCGGTTGACGCGGAAATACGCCGCCTATGCCGCCGCGGCGGGCGAAGCCGTGCCCCCCGCCCCCACGCGCAGCGAGGAAATCTTCGATCAGGTCGAGGCGGAGGCGCGGGTGGCAGCGCGGCAGAGCGAGGAAATCGCCGAACAGGTCATCGCACCACGTAGCGAGGCGAATCCGCGCGGCGATACCCCGCCGCCGGGCTCCGGTGCGTCGCGTTCCGCTGCACCGACACCCTCGCCGACAGCGACGCCAACCGCCAATCCTACGCCCCCATCGCCCACCCCGGGGGGCGGCGAATGAGTGTGATCCCCGCCCCCATTGCGCGGCAGCCATGGACCATGCTGTTTCCGCTGATCCTGCTGGTGGGCTTTGGCGCGCTTGTCCTGTTTTCCGCCGCTGCGGGCAGCTGGACGCCTTACGCGTCCTCGCACCTTGTGCGGTTTGGTGTGTTCCTGGTGATGGCTTTCGTCATGTCGCGTTTCACGCGCGAATTCGTGAGCCTGGTCACCTATCCGATTTATGGCATCATCCTCGTTCTGCTGTTGCTGGTGGAGGCGATGGGGCAGATCAATGGCGGCAGCCAGCGTTGGCTCAACCTTGGCTTCATGCAATTGCAGCCTTCCGAACTGATGAAGCCCGCGATCATCCTCGCACTGGCCAAATTCTACTCGATCCTGCCAATCGGCCTGTTGCCGACCTGGCGCTCGCTCGTGCCGGCACTCGGCCTGATCGGCGCCCCCATTGCGCTCGTCCTGCTCCAGCCCGACCTGGGCACATCGCTGGCCATCGTATTCGGCGCTGCAGTGGTGATGTTCCTGGCCGGGCTGCCATTGCGCTGGTTTCTTGCTGCGGGCGGGCTTGCCGCCGTCGCGATCCCTCTTGCCTATTTCTTCGCGCTCAAGCCCTATCAGCAGGACCGGGTGAACACCTTCCTCGACCCTGCCAGCGATCCCCTGGGCGAAGGCTATCAGATCACCCAATCGAAGATCGCCATCGGGTCTGGCGGTCTTACCGGCAAGGGCTTCAACGAAGGTTCGCAAAGCCATCTCAACTATCTGCCCGAGCCGCATACCGACTTCGTTTTTGCGACCATGGCTGAAGAGTGGGGATTCCTGGGCGGCCTGCTGATTATCGGGATTTACGCCTGGATCCTGCGCTGGGGCCTCAAGGTGGCGCGCCAGTCGAACGACCGCTTTGCCAAATTGCTGGCGGCGGGCATGACCGCCACGATTTTCTTCTACGCCTCTATCAATCTGCTGATGGTGATGGGTTTCGCGCCGGTTGTCGGCATTCCCCTTCCCTTCATCAGCCATGGCGGATCGTCGATGCTGACCAATATGTTGTGTATCGGCACGCTGATGATGGTCGATGCGTGGAACCGCAAGGCGCCTCGGTCCGGGCTTCAGCGCTAGCCTGTTCCCAGCTACCTGCAGCCGCAGCTGCTAGCTGCGCACCAGACCGAGTTGGAGCCCCTTGATCGTGGCCCCGATCCGGTCATGCACCTCCAATTTGGCAAACACACGCTTGGTATAGGTGCGCACCGTGTCGGGCGAGATGGCAAGGATAGTGCCGATATCGGTGCTGGATTTGCCTTGGGCTATCCATCCGAGGACCTCGTGTTCACGCTCGGACAATTCCACCTGATTGCATTCCGTGCTTATCAGCTTGCTGACGCGTTGATGACCCGCCTGGGCAACTGCAAAAACGCTCTCGATGATGTCCGCCGGAATTTCTTCCACCGGCCTGCCGAAGTCGAAGCCCGAATAGGCGTCGCGGCAACGCGGACCGAACAATGGCAGTCCAACACCGTGGATCAGACCTTCCTTGCGCATCGCATCGAAATAACGCTCCTGCTCGGGTGTGTTTGGCCCCATTTCCATCGCGTCGGTCCATTTGAGCATGGCGCCATGTTCGATCGTCCGCAGCGGGATCGGGTCGTATTTGCGGACATCGGCCTGTCGATAATGGTCTAGCCAGGCGTCCGAAAACCCCCGCGCATAGACGATCGTGCGAGCAGAGGTCGGTTCATCGAACACCGGGTAAAAATGATAGGAACGACGTATAACACCCAGGCCAGCCCAGACCTGGCCCGTATATTCCACGACCTCTCCAATCGAGGCGAGGCCTTCGATGATCGAAAAATGCCCCTGCATAGTTTGCGCGGCCTAGCACACGTAACTCAATTATGGGACTGATATTTCGCGCCAACACAGCGTAGAGGTCAAGCTGCAAAACTCGACCGGAGGGATTCGGTCGTCCGTTCAGCTCCGCTCACACATCATCCCTCGCGTCGCAAGGTCTGCGTCAGGGTCGTCGATTCGCCGATGGCGGTCTCCGGCTTGCTCACCCGCGACACACAGATTGAGTAATTATCGTGCAAGCTCGTGATATTTCAGAACGCTTCAACGACCAATTATGTCGAATGCTCTCGGATGATCGGGATTCCGAGCTGGGTCTTCGCCTGTCCGACAAGCATGCGATAATTGCCACTCTCCTCGCCCGCCAGGAACAGGGCAAAACCACAGCGCTGCGCGACATCCATACACATGCAGGCTTGGCTCAGCCTGACGCGGTAAAGATCCTCCAGAACTTGCGAGAGATGGGGCTGGTGTCGTTCGAATTCCCGCTCCAGGACGCACTGGCAGCGGAGATCCAGATCACCCGTCTCGCAATGAAGAATTTCGTGAAAATGGGGCTCGTTCGCGAATAGAGCGCGAAAGGGCCTTCCATCATCAGAATTCGCCGCTATATCACGCCTTCCCGATTCGGGAGCCTCTCGCACGATCAGGTGCGGGGCACGGCGGAAAAGCTGCCGGTGTGGACGCATAGCTCAGTTGGTAGAGCAGCTGACTCTTAATCAGCGGGTCCTAGGTTCGAACCCTAGTGCGTCCACCATTTCTCACAATTTATCATCGCCAAGAAGCGCTAGAACAATCTGAGCGCTTTACGTGTTATGCGCGCAATCGACGCCTGCTGTGGCGCTGTAGCGTCTCGATGTGATGACGGCTTGCTCGTCACATTTCGATGTGATAGCAGCTTTCGCCATGAACACTATCGAGAAAGTTCGCACCCTCGTTTCGCAAGGTCTGATGACTCGAGCAGGCCTCGCCCGTGGCGCGGGGCTTCATGCCAACACACTGCGCGACTGTATCGAGGACAGCTGGAATCCCACCAGCGAGACGCTTGCCAAGCTCGAGGCTTTCCTCGAGGCCAATGACGATACGCCGGTGATCGTCGGGGCCGAGGAAATCATCAACGAGGCGCGCAATGGCCGCATGTACATCCTTGTCGACGACGAAGATCGCGAAAACGAAGGCGACCTGATTATTCCGGCCCAGATGGCGACGCCCGATGCCATCAACTTCATGGCAACGCATGGCCGTGGGCTGATCTGCCTGTCGCTCGACCGCAAGCGGGTCGAGGCGCTGGGCCTGCAACCCATGACCCGCGAAAATCGCGAAAGCATGCAGACTGCCTTCACCACCTCGATCGAGGCGAAGGACGGTGTCACCACGGGCATCAGCGCCGCCGATCGCGCGCGCACCGTGTCGGTGGCAATCGACCCGGCCAAGGGACCGTCCGATATCGTCAGCCCTGGCCACGTCTTCCCGCTGACCGCGCGCGATGGCGGCGTGCTGGTCCGTGCCGGCCATACCGAGGCCGCAGTGGACATCTCGCGCCTTGCCGGCCTCAACCCGGCCGGCGTTATCTGCGAGATCATGAAGGATGACGGGACGATGGCGCGGCTCGACGATCTCGTCGCCTTCGCCCGCAAGCACGACATGAAGATCGGTACGATCCGCGACCTGATCGAATACCGGATGCGTTACGACCATCTCGTCGAGCGGATTTCGGAGAGCACGTTCAGCTCCGACTATGGCGGTGACTGGAAGCTGGTCACCTATCGCAACGCTGTGGATGGCAGCGAAAGCTACGTGCTGCAAAAGGGCCAGGTCGTGGAAGGGCAACCCACCCTCGCCCGCGTCCATCCGATTTCGATTTTCGACGACCTCCTTGGTAAGCCCGGGCCGCGCAAGCGCACGCTGCAGCGCGCGATGCAGGCGGTGGGCGAACACGGGTCGGGTGTCATCGTGCTGCTCACCGGACGCCGCGCCGATTGGGAAAACGGCAGCCGCGAGGAACAGCGCAATGTCGGCATCGGATCGCAGATCCTTGCCGATATGGGCATCGAAGACATGATCCTGCTCAGCAATTCGCAACCCAATGTCGTGGCGATCGAAGGTTATGGCCTCGAAATCGTCGACCATAAGCCCATTCCGGAGTGACACCATGGCCCATTTCCTGATCGTCGAAGCGCGGTTTTACGACCATCTCAACGATATGCTGATCGCCGGCGCGCGCGCCGCGCTGGAAAAGGCGGGGCACAGCGTGGAAGTGCTCACCGTGCCGGGCGCGCTGGAGATTCCCGGCGCCATCGCCATGGCAGCCGAGAGCGGCCAGTATGATGGCTTTGTCGCAATCGGCGTGGTCATCCGCGGCGAGACCTATCATTTCGAGATCGTTGCGGGCGAAAGCGCGCGCGGGATAATGGCGCTGACGATGGACGGTATCGCCATCGGGAATGGCATCCTGACGGTAGAGAACGAGGAGCAGGCCATCGTTCGAGCCGATGCGGCGCAGAAGAACAAGGGCGGCGAAGCGGCTCTTGCCGCGCTTGCCCTGCTCGATCTGCAGGGGCGCTTCGGGGCCTGAATCCATGGCCGCCACCTATGACAGGATCGGCCAGAACTATGACAGGCTGCGTAGGCCCGACCCGCGGATTGCGCAGCCCATCCATGCCGCATTGGGCGATGCCCACACGGTCCTGAATGTCGGCGCGGGAACAGGCTCCTACGAGCCGCCCGATCGCGATGTGACTGCGCTGGAGCCATCGGCCGTGATGCGGGCGCAGCGGCCAGCCGATGCAGCCCCGGCAGTGGAGGGTATGGCTGAAGACCTGCCCTTTGCCGACGACAGCTTCGATGCCGCGATGGCGGTGCTGACCGTGCACCATTGGACCGACCAGACACAGGGCCTGCGCGAGATGCGCCGTGTCGCGCGCGGGCCGGTCGTCATCGTGACGTTCGATCCCGACAGCCGCCCCTGGCTGACCGACTACCTGCCAGAACTGGCCGCGCTGGACTCACGCCAGATGCCCGAAATGGACGCTTGTGCGCAGGCGCTCGGGCCGGTCGATATCGTCCCGCTTCCCATCCCGCACGATTGCACTGACGGCTTTCTTTATGCCTATTGGCGGCGGCCAGAAGCCTATCTCGACCCTGATCTGCGCGCGGGTAGTTCGTCCTTCTGGACACTTCCGAGCTTGGAGGATGGGCTGGAGCGCCTGCGTCGCGATCTGGAAAGCGGGGCCTGGGCGCGGCGCTATGCCGATGTGCTCGACACCGAAAGTTATGACGCCGGATATCGTTTGGTCATCGCCCGCTGATTTGCGCATGCGGGTTCGGCGCTTGCCCTTGCCGCGTGCATCCCTCGCCGGTTAGGACAAGGCCCCGAAGCGCAAAGGCATATCCCTGTGTGCGCAATTGTTCAGGGCGAGCGACATTATGAACGGACCACTCGAATGGGTTGCAGCGATCGGCACGATGATCGCGGCATCGCTCATCGCTTTCGATATGGGCCGCCGCGCCACCGCGTGGGGTTTCGTCATGTTCTGCGCGGTGTCGATCACCTGGATCGTGGCGGGCCTGCGCAGCGGCACGATGCCCATCGTCGCGATGAACGCCGTGCTGCTGCTGATAAACGCCTGGGGCGTCTGGCAATATTGGGTTCACCCAAAGAACCGGGAGAACGCCGCCTGATTGTCTAGCGGCGGAAGCAGTCCCGCCCGGCGTAATACGCGCTGTCGCCCAACTCTTCCTCGATACGGATGAGCTGGTTGTATTTGGCAAGACGGTCCGACCGCGCGAGCGAGCCGGTCTTGATCTGCCCGCAGTTGGTTGCGACCGCCAAGTCGGCGATGGTCGCATCTTCGGTTTCGCCGCTGCGGTGGCTCATCACCGAAGTGTAGCCAGCGCGCGTGGCGATGCCGACCGCGTCGAGCGTTTCGGACAGCGTGCCGATCTGGTTGACCTTAACGAGCAGCGAATTGGCGAGACCCTGCTGGATGCCGTCGGACAGGCGCGCTGGATTGGTTACGAACAGATCGTCACCGACCAGCTGGACATCCTCACCGATCCGGTCGGTCAGCGCCTTCCAGCCTTCGAAATCGTCTTCGGCCATGCCGTCTTCGATCGAGCGGATCGGATAATCACGGCACAGGCGGTCGAGATATTCGGCCATGTCCGCACCGTTCAGCGAGAGGTTCTCGCCAGCAATGCGGTATTCCCCGTCCTTGAAAAATTCGGTCGAGGCGCAATCGAGGGCCAGCGCGATGTCTTCGCCCGGCTTGAAACCGGCCTGTTCGATCGACGCCATGATGAAATCGAGCGCATCGCGCGTGCTCGCGAGATCGGGCGCGAAGCCGCCCTCGTCCCCGACCGAGGTGGCCAGACCCTTCTCGTGCAGCTTCTTCTTGAGCGTGTGGAACACTTCCGCGCCCCAGCGCACGGCTTCGGCGATGCTGCCCGCACCCACGGGCATGATCATGAATTCCTGGATGTCGATCGGGTTATCGGCATGTTCGCCGCCATTGATGATGTTCATCATCGGGACCGGCAAGACGTGGGCCGACACACCGCCGATATAGGAATAGAGCGGCAGGCCGCGCGCATTTGCCCCGGCCTTTGCCACGGCCATGCTGACGCCGAGCAGCGCATTCGCACCGAGGCGGCCTTTATTGCCCGTCCCGTCGAGCGCGATCATCGCCTGATCGATATCGCGCTGATCCTCGGCCTCGAAATTGTCGACCAGCAGGTCGCGCAGTTCGGTGTTCACACCATCGACCGCCTTGGTCACACCCTTGCCCAGATAACGCGTCTTGTCGCCATCGCGCAGTTCGACCGCTTCGTGCGCGCCGGTCGATGCGCCCGAGGGCACGGCCGCGCGGCCGAAGCTGCCATCCTCCAACAGGCAATCCACCTCCACCGTGGGGTTGCCCCGGCTATCGAGAATTTCGCGGGCGTGTAGGTCGAGAATGGCGGTCATGGGGAACGTAAACTCCGGCGAGGTGTTGTATTTGTATATAACACCCATCATCTATGGGTGTGGCAGGCCTTATTGCGCGGAACATTGGTGCGCAAGTTGCGTTGCACAATTGAAATGATCGCGCGGGATGAACCGCGAAGATGACAGAAACGAAGGGCAAGCAAAAGATGGCAGAGACGACCGGGGGCCCCACCCCCAAGAAAGCCGCGAAAAAGGCAGCACCCAATAAGACAACCGCCAGGAAGCCGCGCAAGACCGTGGCCAAGACGGCGCAGGCAAAGGAGCAGACACCCGTGACCAACACTGCAACCAAGACACCCGAAACGACCAACAATCGCCAGGAAGCCAAGTCGCGGTTCAACGCGGCCCTCGCCGAAGCCAAAGCCGGTGCAGCCGCGCTGCAGGCCGAAGGCAAGGAGCGCGCCTCCGCCTATCGCGAACAGGCCCGCGGCAGGAGCCAGGACGTCGTTGCCGATGCCAAGGCACGCGGCCAGGACGCCAAGGTGAAAGGCAAGGAGCTTGCCAATGAAGGCAAGGCCAAACTGTCCGAAGGCATCACCGCATTGGGCCAGGTGGTCAGTGACACCGCACCGACCATCGATGAGCGTCTGGGCGCGAAGTACGGCGATTACGCGCGCACTGCATCTCGCAAGCTGTCGGAAACGGCGACCAGCCTCGACAACAAGTCGATCGACGAGCTGGGCGAGGATGCACGCGAATTCGTGCGTAAGAGCCCGGGAACGGCGGTCGGCATCGCCGCTGTGTTCGGCTTCCTGCTCTCGCGCCTTTTCCGCCGCTGAATTCTGACGGCGGGGGAAGTCGATGAGGGACGATGATTTCGAGCGGGCGGGAGACGCGTCTCGCCCGCTCGACTTGCCGGACGATTACGAAACCGACGATTTTGAGGAGCCGCGTGCCCGCGCATCGCTGACGGATGACATCACCGCGCTGCTCGAAGACGGCAAGACCTACGCCGAAGCAGAGCTGCAATATCAGAAAAGCCGGGCGGCCTATTCGGCCAATCGCCTGAAATACGCGCTTGTCTATGGCGCCGGCGCCTTTGCTATCTTTCACATGGCGCTCATCGGGTTGACCGTGGGCGCGGTGATCGCGCTTGCTCCGCTCGTCGGTCCGTGGCTCGCCACGCTCATCGTGGTGGGGTCGCTGATCTTTGTCGGGGTGTTCCTGCTGCGCAAACTGAAGAGCAAGATCGACGACGTGCGCTGGGCCTTTGGCGACGATGAACGCGGAGGATCCGAGGAATGACCCGCCGCCGCGAACAGATGATCGATGACATGCACCTGCGCAATTCCGCCAGGGCGCTGGTCGAGGCCGATGTCGAACACCTGAAATCCGAACTGAGGAGCAAGGGCCTCGGCGCGCGCGCGCTCGACCGCATCGTCGAAGGTGCGAGCGACGTCTACGATGAAGCCGTCGATGTTGCCGACGACCACAAGGGCGTCCTCACCGCGCTGGTGGCAGCTGTTTTCATCTGGTTCGCGCGGCATCCGATCCTGTCGCTGTTCGGCCATGACGAGGATCAAGGCGACGATGAAGACGATGACGCATAGCACGGCGCGGAACACGCCCGCCCTCTGACGCATTGCATTGACAGATCAAGAATTTCTGGAGCTTACCCATGACAGACGAAGCAGATCCCGCCCCGACCGTTCTCGACGCCCCGCCGCCCAAGGACGCAAACAAGCGTGAAGAATTGAAGCGCCGTGTCGCCGAGGGTGAAAAGCGCGCCGAGGAACGCACCCTTGCCGACACGGCCAAGGATGCTGCGGAAACCGCGACCGAATTCGTGAAGAAGCACCCGCTGGCCACCGTTGCCGGTGTCGGTGTGTTGGCGCTTGCCATCGGGGCGATGACCCGTCCGGGCCGCCGCGCCGCGCGGCGTACCGGGGTGATGGCAGGCCTGGCCCGCGATGCCGCGCTTGCCTTCGGCATGAACGCGATCGACCGTGCTGGCACATATGGTTCGGCCGCCGCCCGCGCGACCTCCGACCGCTTCGAGGATGTAACCGACACCATCGGTTCGGCAGCCCGTTCGGCCCGCCGCGACGCGCTCTACCGTGCCGATGTCACGGGCGATACGCTGCGCAGCTCGTCGCGCCGCGCAAGCCGCAAGGCCGGCCGCGCGTTTCGCGATCTGCGTTCGCGCCTCACCGACTGAGCGAATGACTGCTGACGAACGGCGGCGCTGTGGGTCTTGCCTGCAGCGCCGCTTTCGCTATGTGCGGCGCGCATAACTCCTCCCCCTGAAAGCGAGAATATTGTCATGGAAGAAACCACCGCACAGCAGACGCTGTATATGGTCATGGGCGGCCGCGTCACCGATCCGCGCGGCGTCGAATTTGCCGACCCGGAAAGCATTCACGTCGCCGGCGTCTATTCCGATTACGACACCGCCGTCGATGCGTGGCGTTCCAATGCCCAGCGCACGGTTGACGATGCGGAAATGAAATACGTGGTCGTGCACCTGCACAAGCTGCTCGAACCGGACGCCTGAAGCCCGGCCAATGGCCTATGCGATCCGCCCCTGGAACGACGAGGATGCCGCGCCGCTTGAGGCTGCGGCCCTTGCCGCGATCAGGGCCATAGGGCCGCATAAATACACGCAGGAGCAGGTCGATGCCTGGGCTGCGCGCCTTTCAGCGAATATCGATCTTTCTGATCGCATTGCGCGTGGCGCGTTCATATTCGTGGCAGAAGACGCCGATGGCGTGCCAGTCGCTTATGCCTTGCTCGAAGATGACGGGCATCTCGACCACCTGTATTGCCATCCCGACCACACACGGCGCGAGCTGGCCGAGCAACTTCTCGCCGCTGCAGAACACTTCGCGCGTCCGCACGGGATGACACGGCTTTACACCGAGGCAAGCGAATTGGCGCGCCCGGTGTTCGAGCGCGCCGGTTATACGGTAAGCCATCGACGCGACCTGCAGATCGGCGGCGTGCCGATCCACAATTTCGCGATGGAAAAATCGCTTAGATAAACTCGATCTTGTCGACGAGGTAGAAGCGGTCGCCACTTGGCACGGTGACTTCGATCTCGTCTTCGAGCTGCTTGCCGATCAACGCGCGGCCGATGGGCGAGTTGTAGGAGATGCGGCCCCTGTTCGCATCCGCCTCGGTCTGGCCGACGATCTGGTATTTCACCGGCTTGTCGTCTTCATCAAGCAGGGTCACGGTCGCGCCGAAGACGATCTTGTCGCCCGAAAGCGTTGCCGGATCAATGATCTGCGCGCGGGTTACCTTGTCCTCGATCTCGGCAATCTGCGCCTCGACCTGGCCCTGGCGTTCCTTGGCCGCGTGATATTCCGCGTTTTCCGACAGGTCGCCATGCGCGCGCGCTTCCTCGATCGCGTCCACGATCTTGGGCCGCTCGGCCCGCAGTGCCTTGAGGTCCGCCGTCAGCTTTTCGTAGCCTTCGGCCAGCATCGGTACCTTTTCCATGAGGCGCCTTCTTCCTTCCAAAACCACCGACAGTTCGAAACCGGCCCGCCAAACCAGCGGTTCACATGAAAGCCTCGATGTCGGGGAAAATCTGTTCAGTCGTCAGCCATAATAGTCCTGAAGCGAGCGCACTTCAAGCTGGCTTGGCGAAACCTCCGCAATCGCGCGCGCTGCGGCGAGCGATGCAGCGGCGGTGGTGTAGTAGGGCAGCTTCTTTTCCAGCGCGCTGGCGCGGATGGATTTGCTGTCCAGCAGCGACTGCCAGCCTTCGGTCGTGTTGAAGATCAGGTCCACTTCGCCATCGATGATCGCATCGACGATGTGCGGACGCCCTTCCGCCACCTTATTGACCGCCGCAACGTCAAGGCCCTGGCCTTGCAGGAAAGCATGCGTGCCGCCCGTGGCAATCACCTTGAAACCCTGATCGAGCAGAGTTTTGACCGCGGGTAGGATGACCTGCTTGTCGCTGTCTTTCACCGACACGAACAGCGTGCCTTCGCGCGGCAGGACCATCCCTGCCCCAAGCTGGGACTTGAGGAAGGCGGCCGGGAAATCGTCGTCGATCCCCATCACCTCGCCGGTGGATTTCATCTCCGGCGACAGAACCGGGTCGGCGCCGGGGAAACGCGCGAAGGGGAATACGGCTTCCTTCACCGCCATGTGATCGGGGCGGGTCACAAAGGGTTCGAATTCCGACAGCTTGCGGCCCGCCATCACCAGCGAGGCGATCTTGGCGACCGGTGTGCCGATGGCCTTGGCGACGAACGGCACGGTGCGGCTGGCGCGCGGGTTCACCTCGATCAGGTAAACCTCGCCATCCTTCACCGCGAATTGCACGTTCATCAGCCCGCGCACCTTGAGCGCAATGGCGAGTTCACGTGCCTGCCGCTCCATCTCGGCGACGATGTCGTCGGGCAGGCTGTAGGGCGGCAGGGTGCAGGCGCTGTCGCCGGAATGGACGCCCGCTTCCTCGATATGCTGCATCACGCCCGCAATGCGGACCTCTTCACCATCGCTCACGACATCGACATCGCATTCGATGGCATCGCGCAGATACTGGTCGACCAGGACAGGGCTGTCGCCCGACACGTTGACGGCTGTGTTGATATAATCGTCGAGCTGGGCCTCGCTATCGACGACTTCCATGGCGCGGCCGCCCAGCACATAGCTGGGGCGCAGCAGCACGGGATAGCCGATGCGCGCGGCGGCAGCGGCGGCCTCGTCCCGGCTCTTGGCGATGCCGTTTTCCGGCTGCTTGAGCTTCAGCTTGTTGACGAGGCGCGCGAAACGCTCGCGGTCTTCGGCAAGGTCGATCGCATCGGGCGACGTGCCGAGGATCGGGATGCCTTCACGCTCCAGCGCGGCGGCGAGTTTCAGCGGGGTCTGCCCGCCGAACTGCACGATCACGCCCGCCAGCTCGCCATTCGACATTTCGACGCGCAGGATTTCCAGCACGTCTTCCTCGGTCAGCGGCTCGAAATAGAGGCGGTCGGAGGTGTCGTAATCGGTCGACACGGTTTCCGGGTTGCAGTTGACCATGATCGTTTCGAACCCAGCTTCGGCGAGCGCGAAACAGGCATGGACGCAGCAGTAATCGAACTCGATCCCCTGCCCGATCCGGTTCGGGCCGCCACCCAGGATGACGATCTTCTTGCGGTCGCTTGGCTCGGCCTCGCTTTCCGCCTCACCGAAGCTGGGCGCTTCGTAGGTGGAATACATATAGGGCGTGACCGCTTCGAATTCGGCGGCGCAGCTGTCGATCCGCTTGAACACCGGGCGCACGCCCAGCTTTTCGCGCAGCTTGCGCACTTCCATTTCGCTGGTCGCGCCCGCCATTGCGCGCAGGGCATCGTGCAGCAGGCCCGAACGCTTGGCCTGCGTTTCGCCCAGCCCACCGGCCACCCCGACCGAGCGCACCGCCAGCGTGGCGAGCCGCTTGTCGGAAAAGCCCATCGCTTTCAGGCGGCGCATCTCCACCGCATCGCGCGGCAGGCCGTTATGCGCGATCATGCTCTCTTCGTAGATGATCGCCTCGATCTGGCGCAGGAACCACGGATCGAAGCCGGTGACGGCCTGGATATCCTCGACACTCAGCCCCTCTCGGAAAGCCTGTGCGATGTTGAGAATCCGGTCGGGCGTGCGCTGGCTGAGCGCGGCGGTGATCTTCTCTTTAGAGACGCCTTCCAGCGAAGTGACACGGTTGAACCCATCCAGGTCGGTTTCGAGACCGCGCAGCGCCTTCTGCATGGATTCCGCAAAACAGCGGCCGATGGCCATCACCTCACCCACCGATTTCATTGCGGTGGACAGGTCGTTCTTCGATCCCTTGAACTTCTCGAAGGCGAAACGCGGGATCTTCGTGACCACATAGTCGATGGTCGGTTCGAACGAAGCCGGGGTCGCGCCGGTAATCTCGTTCTGGATTTCGTCCAGCGTGTAACCCACGGCCAGCTTCGCCGCGACGCGCGCGATGGGGAAGCCGGTGGCCTTGGAAGCCAGCGCCGAACTGCGCGAGACACGCGGGTTCATCTCGATCACGATCAGGCGGCCATCGGCTGGATTGACCGCGAACTGTACGTTCGAACCGCCTGTTTCCACGCCGATTTCGCGCAGCACCTCGATGCTCGCGGTGCGCATGATCTGGTATTCCTTGTCGGTCAGCGTCAGCGCCGGGGCGACGGTGATGGAATCGCCCGTATGCACGCCCATCGGATCGACGTTTTCGATCGAGCAGATGATGATGCAATTGTCCTTGCGGTCGCGCACCACCTCCATCTCGTATTCCTTCCAACCGAGGAGCGATTCCTCGATCAGGACTTCGGTGGTGGGCGATGCGTCGAGGCCTTCGCGCACGATCCGCTCGAATTCGGCCTTGTTGTAGGCGATGCCGCCGCCCGTCCCGCCGAGCGTGAAGCTGGGCCGGATGATGGCGGGCAGGCCGGTGCGTTCGAGCACCGCATAGGCCTCGTCCACCGTGTTCGCGATGCCGCTGCGCGCGCTTTCGAGGCCGATCTTGTCCATCGCCTCGCGGAAACGCTGGCGGTTTTCCGCCTTGTCGATGGCGTCGGCCTTCGCGCCGATCATCTCGACGCCGTATTTCTCCAGCACGCCCATTTCGTCGAGCTTGAGCGCGCAGTTCAGCGCCGTCTGCCCGCCCATCGTCGGCAGCACCGCATCGGGGCGCTCCTTCTCGATGATCTTGGCGACCACTTCGGGGGTGATCGGTTCGATATAGGTCGCGCCATCCGGCCCACTGTTCTCGCCTGCGACCATTTCCGGATCGGTCATGATCGTGGCGGGGTTGGAGTTGACCAGGATGACCCGGTAGCCCTCCTCCTTCAGCGCCTTGATCGCCTGCGTGCCGGAATAGTCGAACTCGCAGGCCTGCCCGATGATGATCGGGCCAGCACCAATGACGAGGATCGAGGAGATGTCAGTACGTTTGGGCATCTTGGTCCGTTATCATCTGAATATGGAGGGGGTAGCCTTCGACCCGCGCGCGTTCGAACACGCAATGTATTGCGAGATCGTTCTCTTCATTGATCTTTATGAGAGAGAACGGGACGCCATCGAGACCATTTGCGTCTTTCATATAGAACTTCTTAGCACCGCATTCTCTCAACAACTTACCGCTTGTCTGAGCGATTGCTTCCATCTCATCTAGCTCATCAGGAGTCAGTGCTCTTTCGGAAACGCTGAGATAGGGCTCGATGCTCTTCTCGCCTGCAAAGACAAAAGTAGCCACCATCGCTGCTGTCGAAGATGTTGCAGCCCCTAAAGCAAACCAAATGAGACGTGTTCGCCTCACCCCAGCATCCCCACAAACTTCTCGAACAGGTAGAAGCTGTCCTGCGGGCCGGGGCTTGCCTCGGGGTGGTATTGCACGCCGAAGGCCTTCTTGCCCTTGATGCTTATACCGCAATTGGTGCCGTCGAACAGCGACACATGCGTCTGCTCCACGCCATCGGGCAAAGTCTCGCCATCGACTGCGAAGCCGTGGTTCATGCTGGTGATCTCGACGAGGCCTTCGCTTGTCCCCCAGCCCTCGCCCACGCGCTGGACGGGGTGGTTGGCGCCACGGTGGCCCTGGAACATCTTGGCGGTCTTCGCGCCCGCTGCGAGGCCGAGCATCTGGTGGCCGAGGCAGATGCCGAACAGCGGCACGTCCGCGTCCAGCAGCCCCTTAATCACCGGCACGGCATATTCGCCCGTTGCCGCCGGATCGCCCGGGCCGTTCGACAGGAACACGCCATCCGGCTCCAGCGCCATGATATCGTCGAGGCTGGTGCGCGCGGGAACCACGGTGACCTTCGCCCCCGCCTTCACGAGGTTGCGGAAGATATTGTCCTTCGCGCCGTAATCGATTGCGACCACATGCGGCTTGTCATTATCGGCCCGGGCATAGCCCGTGCCGAGCTGCCAGAAGCCGCCCTGCCAGTTTTCATGCGCGTCGCGCGTCACGCCGGGCACGAGGTCGAGCCCTTCCAGCCCGCTCCACCCGGCCGCCTGTTCCCGCAGCGCCTTGAGGTCGAATTCGCCGCGCGGGCTGTGTGCGATAACGGCATTGGGCGCTCCGCCCAAGCGGATGCGGCGGGTCAGCGCGCGGGTATCGACGCCCGACAGACCGATCTTGCCATGATCGCGCATCCATTCGGCATACTCGTTCTGCGCGCGGAAGTTCGATTGCGGCGTAACCTCCTGCCGCACCACACAGCCGACCGCGCCGAGGCCCCGGCTTTCGTGGTCTTCCTCATTCGCGCCGACATTGCCGATATGGGGGAAGGTGAAGGTGACGATCTGGCTGTCATAGGAGGGATCGGTCATCACCTCCTGATATCCGGTCATCGCGGTGTTGAAGCACACTTCGCCCACCGCCGTGCCGACAGCGCCGAAGCCCTTGCCCCAGATGACAGTGCCATCCCCCAGAACAAGGCAGCCAGTCGCGCCTTTGGGTTGCGCAGGGGAAGAGGCGGCAGAAGCCATAAGAGGGCGCTCCGAGTTCAGGGTTTTCCGGCGATGTCGCTAAGTCTCACCCGCTAGGGATGCGCGCCCTTCCCGTCAATGCCATTCGCTGCCTTGCCGCACTTGGTTTTGCAGGAGACCGCTCTATGTCAAAGGCAACCCATCCACAGTTTTTATAAATAGCACCGAAAGGCCCAGCCCCATGCTCCGCGATGACATCAAGACCGCCACCGTGACCGCCATGAAAGCCAAGGACAAGGAACGCACCGCCGCGCTTCGCCTGATCGGGGCGAAAATCAAGGACCGCGATATCGAGGCGCGCACCGGCAAGGCTCCTGCCAACGACGACGATCTGGTGATCGAGGTGTTGCAGAAAATGGCCAAGCAGCGGCGCGAATCGATAACCATGTATGTCGATGGCGGGCGCGAGGAACTGGCCGAGCAGGAACGCGGCGAACTGGCGGTTATCGAGGAATTCCTGCCCACCATGATGGACGAAGCGGAAACGCGCGCCGCGATCGAGCAGGTGAAAGCCGATACCGGGGCCGAATCCGTTAAGGATATGGGCAAGGTGATGGCGGAACTCAAAAGCCGCCACGGCGCTGTTCTCGATATGAGCAAGGCGAGCGCCTTGGTGAAGGAGAGCCTGACATGACCCGAACCGTTTCCCTCTTCGCGATTGCTGCCGCGCCGCTGGCATTGGCCGCCTGTGGAGAGCGCGCCGAGGATGCAACCGAGATGGAAAGCGCCGAAACGGTCGAGGAATCCCAGGCTCTCGCGCGCTCTGTCGAGGCGGGCGATTTTCTGGATCTGCAACTCGGCGCAAAAATCGTCGGGCCGCAGGGGCCCGAGGTGGAAGGCGCGCTGTCGAACGAGGCGGGCAATTTTGCCGATATCCGCAGCTTCGTCGCCTGCCCGGACGGTATGGACCCGTGCGATCCGAAGAATGCACCCGAAGGTACGATCTTCACCTATGTCCACACCGTCTATCCGGGCGAGGATAACGATCCCAGCAGCGGCAGCGGCGATGGCGCGGATTCCTCCGATGTGGAAATCGCCACCGCCTTCAAGATGAACCGCGCGGCACACGGCTTCACCGGCATGGCAGGCTATTCCAAGGGCGAAGTGCTGGCCGCCGTTGGCGAGAAAGCGGATGTGACGATCACCTGCAGCGACAATGGCGGCCTCGCCTGGACGATCAACGCCGGCGATGGCGGCGACCAGTGGGAGCAATCGGAACCGATCACCTTCTACTGGCAGTCCACGCTGCCCCCCGCTGGCCCTGCAGATGCCTATGCCATCCAGGCCAACCGCACCACGGCGACCGGCCCGGGTCCATATCCGGCGGCAAAGGACGGGGTGGGGAATGCTTGCACAGGGCCTTCCACAGCGCGCTGACCCGCCCCCTTGAAAGGTGGCGTGGGGCCGCGCATTGAACGTGCATGGCCCTCTCACCCCAATGGCTGGACGAATTGCGGATGCGGACCTCGCTGTCCGGCCTCATCGGGCGCACGGTGCGCCTGCAGAAGGCCGGGCGCGAATTCAAGGCGTGTTGCCCGTTTCATGACGAGCGCACGCCCAGCTTTTACGTCAACGATGCCAAGGGCTTTTATCACTGCTTCGGTTGCCAGGCGCATGGCGATGCGATCCGCTGGCTGACCGACCATCAGGGCATGCAGTTCATGGATGCGGTCAAGGAACTGGCCGCCGCTGCGGGCATGGAAGTGCCCGCCCCCGATCCGCAGGCCGCAAAACGTGCGGAAAAGCGCGCCACGCTGATCGATGTGACCGAGGCAGCACAGAGCTGGTTCGTCGACAAGCTGCGCAGCGTGGACGGGGCGCGGGCCAGCGAATATCTCGCCACGCGGGGCTTTTCGGACGGCGTCATCCGCGAATTCGGCTTCGGCTATGCGCCCGACAGCAAGCAGGCGCTCAATCGGGCGTTGTCGCGCTTCGACGAGGACATGCTGGTCGAAAGCGGGATGCGCATCGATCCTTCGACGGGCTCAGGAGACGAGCGCGAGCATTACGACAGGTTCCGCGACCGCCTGATGCTGCCGATCCAGGATGCGCGCGGGCGGGTGATCGCCTTTGGCGGGCGCATCCTGCAATCGCGCGATGGGGTGGCGAAATATCTCAACAGTCCCGACACGCCGCTGTTCGACAAGGGCCGCACGCTTTACAACCTGCACCGCGCCGCGCCTGCCTCGCGCAAGTCCGGGCGAATGATCGTGGTCGAAGGCTATATGGACGTGGTCGCGCTCGCCAATGCCGGAATTGGCGAGGCGGTTGCCCCACTTGGCACAGCGCTGACAGAACAGCAGATCGAATTGCTCTGGCGTCATGTCGAACGCCCGATCCTGTGTTTCGATGGCGATGCTGCGGGCCAGCGCGCCGCCATGCGCGCCGCCACGCGCGCCCTGCCCCTCCTGCGCCCGTCGCATTCGCTGGCCATCGTCCGCCTGCCGACCGGGCTCGACCCCGATGACCTGCTGCGCCAGCAAGGTGCGGGCGCACTGGAAAAGCTGCTCGATCAGCCCGCCAGCCTGCTCGACACGCTGTGGACGGTTGAACGCGACGCGCAGCCGCTCGATTCGCCAGAAGCGAAGGCCGGCTTGAAAGCGCGCCTGCTCGACCATGTGGAGTCGATCGAGCATCCCGATATCCGCGCCCTCTACAAACGCGAGCTGCTCGAACGCTTCTCGACCTATGCTTTCCCGCCCCGGCCCCAGCGCGAATGGAAGCGCAACCAGCCACGCGGAAACGGCTTCAAACCTGCAACGCCCCAGCTTGCCCCGCAAGCCGCAGCACGGCTGCGCGCCGTGGTTTCCGGCGGTTCTCGGGGGGAGCTGGCCGGGGCTGTCATCGCCGGTCTTGCCCGCTTCCCCGACCAGATCGCGCGGCACGAAGAAGCGCTGACATTCTTCGCCGCGAGTGACCGAAATATCGGCCCGGCTGTGGATTTATTGCTCGAATCGGCAGAAACGCTTGATTCGCGCAGCCAATCGCCCATATCGCTGGTTGGAGGCCTACCCGCCCCACCGGAAAACTCACGATATGCCTTCCTCGATGAAGGCACCGAACCCGGTGATGCGCGCGAGGAATTGGCCGAAGCTGTGTCTTTGCTGGTCGAAAGGCCCGCGCTGGAAGCTGCCCTGGCAGAAGCCACCGCGCGTTTTGAGCATGACCCGGAAGGTTCCATCGCCGAACAGTCGCGCTTGCGCGAACGCCTGATGGCACTGAACGAGCGGTTGAAGCGTTTCGGACGCAGACGAGCAGTCGCGGCGAGCGAGCAGGATTCACCGTCTGAGCGGGAGGACGACCCCGCCCCAGGCGTCAGTACGGAATAGGTATGGCCACCAAGACCAAGAAAAATGCTGCGGATGATGCACCGCTGATCGATCTCAACGAAGCATCGGTCAAGAAGCTCATCGCCAAGGCGAAGCGCAAGGGGTACGTCACTTATGACGACCTCAACGCCGCGCTGCCTCAGGGCGAGATGAGCTCCGACCAGATCGAGGACATCCAGTCCGCGCTTTCCGAAATGGGCGTCCAGATCGTCGAGAGCGACGAAGAAGGCGAGGCCGAGGCCGAGAAGGAAGCCGAAGTCGAGCAGATGGAGGTCGACGAGGAAGGCGGAAAGAAGGACGCCAAGAGCGCGGCCAAGCCCGCCGCTAAGAAGACCGGCGCGGGCGAGCGGACGGACGATCCGGTCCGCATGTACCTGCGCGAAATGGGCGCGGTGGAACTGCTCAGCCGTGAAGGCGAAATCGCCATCGCCAAGCGCATTGAGGCCGGGCGCGACACGATGATTATCGGCCTGTGCCAGAGCCCGATCACCTTCCACGCGATCATCCAGTGGTCGGAAGCGCTGAACGCCGAAGAGATGCAGCTGCGCGAGATCCTCGATCTCGATGCCATGCTCTCCAAGGAACCGCCGGCGGACAAGCTCACCGAAGACGATGATGGCGACGATGATGGCGAGATTTCGGAAGAAACCGCCGGCCCCTCCATCCGTGACGACGACGATTCCGACGACGACAGCGACGAGGATGAGGACGGCGAAGAAGGTTCGTCCAAGAAGGACGACGAGGACGAGGAAGACAACACCATGTCCCTCGCCCAGATGGAAGCCGCGCTCAAGCCCGACGCGCTCGAACGCTTCGAACGTATTACCCAGCTGTTCAAGAAGTTCGAAAAGCTTCAGGCAGAGCGCGTCGAAACGCTCGCCAATGGCGAAGCGTTCAGCGCGGCCAAGGAAAAGAAGTACGAGAAGCTGGGCGAAGAGCTGACCACGGAAGTGGAAAGCATGCAGTTCCACGCGACCAAGATCGAATTCCTGGTCGACAATCTCTATGCCTTCAACCGGCGTCTTACGGCGTTGGGCGGGCAGATGCTGCGCCTTGCGGAACGCCACAAGATCAAGCGCATGGACTTCCTCGACGCCTATCTCGGCAATGAGATGGACGAGGCCTGGCTGTCCGACCGGGTGAAGAAGGACAAGAAATGGGCGGCCTTCGCAGAGAAGGAAGGGGCCGCGATCGACCGTATCCGCAGCGAGATTTCCGACATCGCCAGCCAGACCGGCATGGCGCTGGAAGAATTCCGCCGCATCGTGAACATGGTCCAGAAGGGTGAGCGCGAGGCGCGTATTGCCAAGAAGGAAATGGTCGAGGCCAATCTGCGCCTGGTGATTTCCATCGCCAAGAAATACACCAATCGCGGCCTGCAGTTCCTGGACCTGATCCAAGAAGGCAATATCGGCCTGATGAAGGCGGTCGACAAATTCGAATACCGCCGCGGTTACAAGTTCTCGACCTATGCGACGTGGTGGATCCGCCAGGCGATCACGCGCTCGATTGCCGACCAGGCCCGCACGATCCGCATCCCGGTCCACATGATCGAGACCATCAACAAGCTGGTCCGCACGAGTCGCCAGTTCCTGCACGAGGAAGGCCGCGAGCCCACGCCGGAGGAAATGGCCGCGCGCCTGTCCATGCCGCTGGAAAAGGTCCGCAAGGTGATGAAAATCGCCAAGGAACCGATCAGCCTCGAAACGCCCATTGGCGACGAGGAAGATTCGCATCTGGGCGACTTCATCGAGGACAAGAACGCGATCATCCCGGTCGATTCGGCGATTCAGGCAAACCTGAAGGAAACGGTCACCCGCGTCCTCGCCTCGCTCACCCCGCGTGAAGAGCGCGTGCTGCGCATGCGTTTCGGCATCGGCATGAACACAGACCACACGCTGGAAGAAGTCGGCCAGCAGTTCAGCGTGACCCGCGAACGTATTCGCCAGATCGAGGCCAAGGCGCTGCGCAAGCTCAAGCATCCGAGCCGCAGCCGCAAGATGCGCAGCTTCCTCGACCAGTAAGTTTGGCTTGTTGCGCCCGTCAGTTCGCTGACGGGCGCAAAGTCATCGGCATCGCCTCGCCATCGCGCGCGACCGTCACGGTATGCGCGTTGTCCACATGGTCGCCACCGGTCAGCCAGCGGGTGGTTTCGCACCGCGCTTGCCTGTCCGATGCGTCGAGCGCATGCTCGTCGATGGCCAGCACATGATCCCCGAGCCGCAGGCCGGATGTGTCGGCCCGCGATCCGGCATATAGCTGCACAACCTCGAAATTCTCCCCGCGTGAGGCAACGGCAAAGCCTGCCCGGTCGCTCGTCGGGTCATCGCCAGCCGTGCGCTCGAATCGGGCCACTCCATTCGGATAGTCGAGTGTTACCCGATGGTTCTTCATCAGCCCCAGACCGAACAGGCTCGGCGGAACCGGGCGTATCAGGGCCTCGATGGTCCCGACCGGATCTTCGCCCAGGCGCACACCGTCGAGCGTCATCCGGGCCAGATCACCGACTTCCCCATGCCCGCCACTCGAAGTGCCATGCGAACCACGCCCCTTATGCTGCGTGCCGGCGACGATGGCATCGCGCACATCGGCAGATCGCAGCGCCTCGGCATAGAGCGACAGCGCTTCGGAATTGCCCGTATCGACCAGCGCCTTGTCCTGCATCTTGCCCACTGCGTAATCGACAATCGGCGCGTGCGGATAACCATAATCGTGCAGCGACGCCTCGATCGCATCCTTCACGCCATCGCCCCGCGCAAACGATGCACTGTCACTCGCAATTTCGAGTGTCTGAGCTTGCAGGTCGACCCGCCAAGCCTGGCCGGGGAATATCTCCGACCCGATCAATCCGCCGTCGAAAAAGCACGGCCCCAGATCCAGTGCGTCGAAATCATGGATCATCACCGGCACGTCGAAAAATGTGCTGTCACCAATGGTGAGGCGCGAAACGATGGCGATTTCCATCCGCACCGGCGTGCCATTGGCATCGGCCCCGACATTCGATCCGACCACCTCAAGATCGAGTTCGTCGGCAAAACTGCGAGAGATTATCGTCGGGGAACCGGTGTCGAAGATGAATTGGCGCTCAACCCCGTTCACACTGGCATCAATGGCAAGTTTGCCCATGTGCCGCCGCACGGGAACGATGGTGACCGGCTGCTGGCGTTCTGCGCGGATCGGCCCGGCAAGCAGTTCGGTAACGCGGCTGGATTGCTCATGCGCGGATGCCGGGGGCATCACGACAATCCCTGCCAGACTTGCAGCCAGAAGACCTTTCACAAACGCGTTCGTCGGCATCACCCACCTTTTGTCGTCGATACTGAAATCCGGCTCTAGGCCCATTCGATGAACCTTGTATGTCGCCCCCAACAAGAGGCGACTTTTTGGGAAAGAAGAGGATATGCGGTGGCCCACCGCGCCTACACGCACTATGGAGGCCCCCATGCGTATTGCCATTGCCTCAGACCATGCCGCTCTCGACCTCAAAGCCGCCCTCAGGGACTGGCTGATCGAGGAGGGCCACGAAGTCGCCGATCTCGGCCCCGACACATCCGACAGCGTCGATTATCCCGATTACGGTTACAAGCTCGCCGAAGTCGTTGCCGAAGGCACGGCGGATCGTGGTATTGCGCTGTGCGGTTCGGGGATCGGTATCTCCATCGCGGTCAATCGCCATCCCGATGTACGCTGCGCCCTTGTGTCGGAGCCGTTGTCCGCCGCGCTCTGCCGCGAACATAACGATGCGAACTGCATTGCAATGGGCGCGCGGCTGACCGGCATCGAAATGGCCAAATCCTGCATTGCCACATTCCTCGTCACCGAATTCGGCGGCGATCGCCACGCGCGCCGCGTGGGCAAGCTCTCCACCCCGCCCTTCTCCTCCACCCGTATCGAGACCCTGCAATGACCGCTGCCGCAACCGCCGAACACGCAAACGACACGCTGCCCGTAAACGGCTTCTGGACCGATACGCTGGCCGAGGCCGATCCGCAGGTCGCCGAGGCCGTGCGCAACGAGCTGGGCCGTCAGCGCGACAAGATCGAACTTATCGCGAGCGAGAACATCGCCAGTCGCGCGGTGCTGGAAGCGGCCGGAACGGTCTTCACCAACAAATATGCCGAGGGCTATCCGGGCAAGCGCTATTACGGCGGCTGCGAAAATGCCGACGTGATCGAAACGCTCGCCATAGAGCGCGCGAAGGAGCTGTTCGGCTGCGAATTTGCCAATGTTCAGCCCAATTCCGGCAGCCAGATGAACCAGGCCGTGTTCCTGGCGCTGCTGCAGCCGGGCGACACCTTCATGGGGCTCGATCTCAATTCCGGCGGGCATCTGACCCACGGATCGCCGGTCAACATGAGCGGCAAGTGGTTCAATCCGGTCGCCTATGGCGTGCGCAAGGATGACGAGCGCATCGACATGGACGATGTCATGGCCATCGCGAAAGAGCACAAGCCCAAGCTCATTATTGCAGGCGGCACGGCCTATTCGCGCGTGTGGGACTGGGCTGCCTTCCGCAAGGTTGCTGACGAAGTCGGCGCCTATCTGATGGTCGATATGAGCCACATTTCCGGCCTGGTCGCGGGCGGCGAGCATCCCAATCCCTTCCCGCATGCCCATGTCGTCACCACCACCACGCACAAATCACTGCGCGGCCCGCGCTCGGGCGTGATCCTGTGGAATGACGAGGAACTGACCAAGCCAATCAACATGGCGGTCTTCCCCGGCATGCAGGGCGGCCCGCTGATGCACATCGTCGCGGCGAAGGCGGTCGCCTTCCTCGAAGCGTTGCAGCCCGAATTCAAGACCTATGCCGCCAATGTCGTCGCCAATGCGCGCGCGCTGGCTGCCAGCCTTGAAGAAAACGGCCTGCGGATCGTGTCGGGCGGGACAGACAACCACTCGATGCTGGTCGATCTCTCGGCGAAGGACGTAACCGGCAAGGCTGCCGAACACGGGCTCGACCGGGCGTTTCTCACCTGCAACAAGAACGGCATTCCGTTCGACACGCGCAGCCCCTTCGTGACCAGTGGCATCCGTCTCGGCTCACCGGCCGGCACGACGCGCGGGTTCGGCACGGAAGAATTCCGCCAGATCGGCGCGCTGATCGCGGAAGTCGTCGATGGCCTGGCCCGGTGCGGCGCGGAAGGCGATGCACAGGTCGAAGAAAGCGTGCGCCGCCGGGTGGGCGAGCTGTGCGCCCGCTTCCCCGTTTACCCCGGCATGTAAGGAGCCGTATCGATGGACCCTCAAGATCCCAAAGAACCGCGTCATCAGGACCACGAATTGCTGCCTGATGCGCAGGCTGAAGTAAAAGGCATGCTGAAAGACGGTATGGCGCATCCGTCGAGCAAGCCGGTGTTGACCGGTGCGGCCGTTGGCGCGGTGGCGGGGCTGGTTCTGCCCATCATCGGCCCGATTATCGGCGGCGTAGCCGGTGCAGGCTTCATGCTTTATCGCCGTTTGCGCCCGTAACCTTACTGGAAATATAGAGAATTTATGCGTTGCCCGTTCTGCGCCCATGACGATACGCAGGTAAAGGATTCGCGCCCTACAGAAGACAGCGCAGCGATCCGCCGCCGCCGCCAGTGCTCGCATTGCGGCGCGCGTTTCACCACGTTCGAGCGCGTGCAGTTGCGCGAAGTCGGCGTGGTGAAGAGCGATGGGAAAAGGGAACCTTTCGACCGCTTCAAGCTCGAACAGTCGGTCACGCTCGCCTGCCGCAAGCGCGATGTAGCTCAGGAACGACTCGATCAGCTTGTCTCCGGCATCCAGCGCCAGATCGAAACCGCAGGCGAAAGCGAAGTGCCATCCTCGCGCATTGGCGAGATGGTGATGGACGGCCTGCGCCAGATCGACAGCGTGGCCTACATCCGCTTCGCCTCGGTCTATCGCGACTTCAGCGAGGCCCGCGATTTCGAGGAATTCGCCAACACCATCCAGGATGCGGCGCGCGATGGCGACGCCTGACAATCCGATCATCGTACTCGTCCGGCCGCAGCTTGGCGAGAATATCGGCAAGGCGGCGCGCGCCATGCTGAATTTCGGGCTGACCGAGCTGCGTCTTGTCGCGCCGCGCGATGGCTGGCCCAACCCGGATGCGGGCCCTTCGGCTGCCGGGGCGGACATTGTGCTCGAACAGGCACAGGTGTTCGAGACCGTGGCGGATGCAGTTGCCGATTGCGCGCATGTCTACGCCACCACAGTGCGTAAACGCGGGATGACAAAGCCGGTCGTCGGGCCGGACGGAGCCGCCGCCGAAATCGCCGGGGCCACCGGGTGCAGCGCCATTCTGTTCGGCCCGGAACGTTCCGGCCTGGAAAGTGGCGATGTCGCGCTTGCCCGTGCTATCCTGACCGTTCCGATCAACCCGGAATTCGGGTCGCTCAATCTGGCCCAAGCCGTGATCCTGTGCGCCTATGAATGGTCGAAACATGTCGCCGGGGAACTTGTCCAGCCCACCGAGGTCGAGGAGCTGCCCCCCGCCCCCCAGGAAGAGCTGGAGGGCCTGATCGAACATCTTCAGTCCATGCTGGAGCCGAAGGGCTATTTCCTGCCCGAGGCCCGCCGCGATGCTACCCGCACCACGCTGCGCAATGTCCTGACCAAGCCGGGCTGGAACCACCTCGAAGTGCGCACGCTGCGCGGGGTGCTGTCCTCGCTTCAACGTTCGCCCCGCCCCTGAAGACCTCAGCCACTACCCTTGAGATAAGAGGCAATTGATGCAACAAGCTGCATCAGGACGTTTCAGGAGGGTTCGATGAGTTTTGCCATGATTTTGCTGTTGGTCGCGCAGGCCGCACCGACCGCCGAGGATACGCCAACCCCCACCACGGAGGTCGAGGCTGTCGATCCCGATGCCGCCAGCGGCGATCCTGAGACCGGGGAGGCATCCGAAGATATCGTCGTGGAAGGCAGCAAGCCGGCCGAAAAGAAGGTGATCTGCCGCAAGGAAAAGCCCCTCGGCAGCAATATCAAGAAACGCGTGTGCCGCACGGTCGAACAGGAGATGACCGACGCGAAGAACGCGCGTGACTTCCACGGGCGTGCACGCGGCGCGCTGGACGCAGCCGCTTCGGCGCGTCTGGGCGGCAACTGACCCGGCAGAAAGCCGGTCAGGTCCGGGTTTCGTCCCACTCCTCCAGCTCGTAGGCAATCGATGCCTCGACCAGGAGGTCCCAGATTTGCGCCAGTTTTTCCGCTGGAAGACGGCGCGCCTGCGCATCCGCCCGTGCATTGTCGATAACCGCCGCCTTGCGTGCTTCGTCGCGCACGGCATCGCGGCTTGGCTTGATCCGCGCCGCGGCACGCATGTAGCCGAACCGCCGGTCGAGCAGCGCCATAAGCTCGCGATCGGTGGCGTCCACACCCCGGCGAACATCGATCATGTCGTTGCATTCGTCCGGCAGTTTGATTGCTTCATTCATGGCTGCGCGCCCTGCCCCGCTTTGCAATGGAAGTCGAGCCTTGACGAAAGCGGAAAAATGGCTATTCCGCGCGCTTCGCTGATTGGCCCCGCACCCCGGTGAAGCGGTGGCCGCGCTGGAAGACGGATTCCAGCGGTGCGATGCCGGGTTGGATGGCCACCATTGGGGTGGTCCAGCAAATTTGGAGAATACCCATGTCGAAGCGCACGCGCGCCAAGCATAAACTCGACCGTCGGATGGGCGAAAACATCTGGGGTCGCCCGAACAGCCCCGTCAACAAGCGTTCTTACGGTCCCGGCCAGCATGGCCAGCGCCGCAAGAGCAAGATGAGCGACTTCGGCCTGCAGCTGCGCGCCAAGCAAAAGCTCAAGGGCTATTACGGCGACGTGACCGAAAAGCAGTTCAAGCGGACCTACAAGGAAGCATCCGCGATGAAGGGCGACACCGGCCAGAACCTGATCGGCTTGCTCGAACGCCGCCTCGACATGGTCGTGTATCGCGCCAAGTTCGCGCCGACCGTGTTCGCCGCTCGTCAGATCGTGAACCACGGCCACATCTACCTGAACGGTGTGAAGACCAACATCCCCAGCGCCCGCGTCAAGGTCGGCGATGTGATCTCGCTCGGCAAGAAGGCGCAGGACATGGCCCTGGTCATCGAAGCGCAGAGCCTGCCCGAGCGTGAGATCCCGGACTACGTTGCGCCCGATGGTAACGAAAAGGTGACCTTCACCCGCGTTCCGACGCTGGACGAAGTGCCTTATCCGGTGACGATGGAACCGAACCTGGTGGTCGAATTCTATTCGCGCTGATTGATCGGCAATCCTAACAAGAAAGGGCGGCCTTGCGGGGCCGCCCTTTTTGTACGCGCAAAGCTGAGGTGCTCAGTTCATTTCGCCAGATGTCGCGCAAGAAACGCATCTGCTTCAGTCAGCAGGGTATAGCGCGCTTTTTCATCCCTAAGACTGTGCTCCAGCCCATCGAACTCGATCAGCCGGACGGGCTTTCCATCTTTGTTGAGCGCCTTCTCCATCTTTCGCGCTTGCGCGACGCCGACATTCAGATCTTCCGTCCCATGAAACATCAGCACAGGTGCCGCGAACTTCTCCGCATGTCGCGCGGGCGATCCGGCCTCGATATGCGGACCGCTGCCGACGAACGCACTGACAAGCTGATAGTTCGTGTAATACCGCGCCTCGTCCTTCACCATGTCCAGGTCGGTCACAGGGGCAATCGCCACGATCGCCTTATATAGCGCCGGGTCGACCACTTGCGATTGCAGCGCCGCATAACCGCCATAGGACCAGCCCACGATGGCCAGCTTATCCGGTGTGGTGATCCCTTCACTGACGAGCCACCGCCCCGCATCGTTCACATCGCCAATCGCAACCGGCCAGGCCTTGAACCCGTTTTCCCCGAACCAGTTCGAGCCATAGCCCGACGATCCACGATAGTTTGGCTGCAACACTGCGTAACCCCGATGGACGAAGTACTGCACGAGCCAGTCGAAGCCCCATTCATCGCGCGCGCTTGGCCCGCCATGCGGCATGACGATGGCTGGCAGGCCCGTTTTCGCCCCGCCCGGCGGAAGCGTGAGATACGCAGGGATCTGCGTGCCGTCGGCAGCCGGGTAGGTGACCGCCGTCATATTGCCCATGTCGGCCTGATCGAGCGCGCCGCGCAATGGCAGGACCTCTTCCAGCTTCTTGCTGGTCTTGTCGAACATGTAGATCATGCCCGGATTTGTGTCGCCCGAAGCGATGATAAGCAGCTTGTTTCCATCGCTGCTCGCGTCGGCAAATTCGATCAGCGGGTCACCCGGCAAGGCCTTGCGAAATGCAGCCTGAAGGCCGGCGAGTTCCTTATCGAAGAACTCCACCTTGCGGCGCTCGGTCGCGTAACTCGCACCGACGATCTTTCCGCCCACCCCGGTGCGGATCAGCTGGTCCACATCGACGCCGGGCATCGACAGCAAGAGCTTGGCCGTGCCCGTACCGTCGAGCGCAACCGAATAGATCGCGTCGTAGCCCTCATGCTCTGCAAAACCGTAAGCGACGTTGGCTTCACTATCCACGGCCACGGGCGAGAAATCTTCCGGACCACCAGCGGCAACTTCCAAGGTGCGCCACGAACCATTGCCTGCAGGGCGGTAAAGGAAGCGCGTCGAATCCTGAAGCTGGCCGCTGCTTGAAACGTCACGTTCCCTGAGAATGCGCACCTTGCCCCGCTCGTCCGCAATGTAACGAGTGGCTTCCCTGCGTGCGGTTTCGACCGTCCTGCGTTTCAGAGAATCGATATCGATACGCTCGACACCGAGCCCCTCGGCGTCGCTGCTGAGGCGCGTCCCCACGGAAACTTCGGGGACGAATTCACGGCTCATCAGGATCGACGAATTATCGCCGTCGACATTCCATGCGACAATCGATCCTCCATCCTGGTTGAAGCCGACAGAGCGCGAATTCGTGCTGGCCGACAATATCTCGCTGTCGGAACCGTCGCCATTCATCACCACCATGCGGCTGCTGACAATGGGAATCCCATCATAATGCCCGCGCACCCCGAACTTGCAGATCAGCCGTTCTTCGGTCGCCCAGTCGCACCACCAGATCCGCGTATCGTCGCGCCCATTGGTGAGGATCGGTTTCAATTCGATCTTGGGCTGGCTCATATCGGCCGTCACGATCACCTGTCGCTTCGCACCCGCAGGGGCCACGATGGCAACATATCTGCCCGACGGAGAAAGCGAGATATCCTGCACGGCAGGCAAAGCGGCATATTTCGTCGCAACATCGTCCGCGCTTTGTGCGCTCGCCATACCGGATGAGCACATGACCAGCGCAATTGCCGTCGAAAACGCAAATTTTTTCATTAAGAACAACCCCCTGATCTTGTCTCCGAACATTAGGGGGCAAATCGTCGGCAGGACAACAGCAAAAATAGCCGGTTTGGTGGATTGCCCGTCAACAGCCGTAATTGTTGCGAAAATCCCGCGCAAAAGCGGCGAAATCGCCCGCCCCTATAGCATCGCGCATGGCCTGCATGAGCTGCTGGTAGAAGGCGATATTGTGCTCCGTCATCAGCATCGCGCCGAGAATTTCGCCCGATTTGACGAGGTGATGGAGATAGGCGCGCGTATAGGTCGCGCAGGTGTCGCACGCGCACCGGTCGTCCAGCGGATCGGTGTCTTCTGCAAAGCGCGCATTGCGCAGGTTGAGCGGGCCGTTCCACGTGAATGCCTGCCCATTGCGGCCGGAACGGCTGGGCAGCACGCAGTCGAACATGTCCACCCCGCGCTCAACCGCGCCGACCAGATCGTCGGGCTTGCCGACGCCCATCAGATAGCGCGGGCGGTCGGCCGGTAGCTGCCCAGGCGCGAAATCCAGCGTGGCGAACATCGCCTCCTGCCCCTCGCCCACGGCAAGCCCGCCAATCGCGTATCCATCGAACCCGATATCGGCCAGGGCCGCAGCCGACCGGGCGCGCAGACCTTCGTCAAGCGCGCCCTGCTGAATGCCGAACAGCGCCGCGCGTTCCGCATGCTCGCCCCCGGCATCGAAGGCATCGCGGCTGCGCTGTGCCCAGCGCATGGACATTTCCATGCTGGCCTCGATTTCCTTGAGCGGGCGGTCGGCGCGCGGGCATTCGTCGAACGCCATCACGATATCGCTGCCCAGAAGACGCTGGATTTCCATCGAGCGTTCGGGGGTGAGCATATGCTTCGACCCATCAATATGGCTGCGAAACTCGACACCCTTTTCGGTGAGCTTGTTGAGGTCGGACAGGCTCATCACCTGATAGCCGCCGCTATCGGTCAGGATCGGGCGCGGCCAGTTCATGAATTTGTGCAAGCCGCCCAGGCGCGCAACACGCTCTGCCCCGGGGCGCAGCATCAGGTGGTAGGTGTTGCCGAGGATGATGTCCGCGCCCGTCTTGCGCACGGTTTCCGGCTTCAGTGCCTTGACCGTGGCTGCCGTGCCGACAGGCATGAAGGCCGGCGTGCGGATATCGCCGCGCAGCATGGATATCCTGCCCGTGCGGGCCGCGCCGTCCGTGGCATCGATGGTGAATGAAAAGCGTTCCGACATGCCTATCCCGCTAGCGTTGGTGCGGTGTCCTGTCACGCGCCCGGCCTGCACCGCATACAGAAAAGGCCGGCGACGCCCATGCGCCACCGGCCTTCCTTATCGGTTCGAGATCGACTTAGAAGCCGAACACGACGCCCGCAGTTGCGCGGACCGAATCGAAACCAACGGTGTCGACTTCGGCGCGGAACTTCACGCCCTGGCCGAACTGTGCGCCCAGGCCGAGGATGTAGTCGTCGGCGGTGTCGTCGATGCCGGCCGGAATGGCGTTCGGAGCAACGTTAACGAGGTTGGCAACGTCGATGTCGACAGCGTGGTAGCCGCCCTTGGCGTAAACCTTCATGCCGTTGTCGCCAGCATAGCCAGCGCGGATGACTGCGCCATATTCGTTGTCGATGGCGCCTTCACCGAGGTGGAAGCTGCCTTCGAGGCCAACGAAGAAGTTTTCGCCTGCCGGAACATCGACACCGGCGACAACGCCGTAGATGAAGCCGTTGTCGTCGACGACACCGGCGATGTCGTCTGCACCGAGGTCGTGGAAACCGACGGTTGCGCCGACATAGGGTTCAACCTGTGCGTCCTGAGCGAAAGCTGCGCTCGGCGCAGCAACGAGAGCTGCGGCAATCGCACCGCGCACGAAGTACTTGTTCATCCTGATGGATCCTTTTTTATTATTGTTTCCCCGGGGGAGGGGAAGCCCGCCATTAGGTGGGGCGAGATGGCAGATAGATGAACGGATTCCCGTTTCAACGGGGCGAAGGATCAATCGCGCAACCGCCAGCCCGTTTTGAAGATAAGTGTTACCATTGCGACACATATGGCAAGGAAGACACAGGTGATGCCGAAGCTTACCGCGATGTCCACATCGGCACTGCCATAGAAGGTCCAGCGCAATCCGCTGACCAGATAGACAATGGGATTGAGCAGCGCGATCGTGTCCCACGGCTCGGGCAGCATGTCGATCGAATAGAAAGTCCCGCCAAGGAAGGTCAACGGTGTCAGGATCAGCATGGGAATGATGCCGAGCTTTTCGAAGTTGTCGGCCCACACACCCAGGATAAAGCCGAACAGGCTGAACGCGGCTGCGACGAGCATGATATAGACGATCGCCAGCAACGGGTGGGCAATCGAATAATCGACGAACAGCCGCGCAGTCAGCATGATGATCGCGGCCAGGATCAGGCTTTTGGTCATCGCCGCACCGACAAAGCCGATCAGCGTTTCTGCCACCCCTACGGGCGCGCTCAGCAATTCGTAGATCGTCCCGGTGAAGCGCGGCATGTAGATGCCGAAGCTGGAATTGCTGGTGGTTTCGCCGAGCAGTGTCAGCATCAGCAGACCGGGAATGATGAACGCGCCGTAATCGACGCCGCCCAGATCGGGCATGCGCCCGCCAATCGCTGCGCCAAAGACGATGAAGTAAAGCGAGGTCGTCAGCACCGGCGCGAGCACCGACTGGAATGCCGTGCGCAGGAAACGCATCAGTTCGCGCGTGTAGATCGACCAGGTGGAACGCCACGCGATCATGCCTACTCTCCCAACAGCGATACGAAAATGTCTTCGAGGCTGCTCTCGCGCGTGTAGATGCCGGTGTAGTCCACCCCGGCCGCGATCAGCGCCTTCGTCAATTCGGCCACCTCGGCCTTGCCCCTGCCCGTCCCGTCGCCACCGCGATAGCACAGCGAGATGCCGCCCTGTTCCAGTTCGACCGGGAAATGTACGATGGCAGGGGGCAGTTGGGTGAGCGGCGCGGCCAGCTCGATATGCGCTTCGGTCCGCCCGAGCCGGGCCATCATGGCTTCCTTCTCGTCGACCGCGATGATCTGTCCACCACGGATAATCCCGACGCGGTCGGCCATCTCCTCAGCCTCTTCGATATAGTGGGTGGTCAGGATGATCGTTACGCCGCGTTCGCGCATCTGGCCGACGATGTCCCACATGCCCTTGCGCAGTTCGACATCGACCCCGGCGGTCGGCTCGTCGAGGAACAGGAGGTCCGGCTCGTGCGCCAGCGCCTTGGCAATCAGCACGCGGCGCTTCATCCCGCCCGACAGCGCCATGATACGCTCGTCGCGCTTCTCCCACAGGCTGAGGCTGCGCAGGATTTCCTCGATCCGCGCCGGGTCGGGCGCAAGGCCGAACAGGCCGCGCGAATAGCTCACCGCACGCATGACCGGTTCGAACATATCGGTGGCAAGTTCCTGTGGGACCAGGCCGATGCGCGCACGGGCGGCACGCCAATCGCTCGCCATGTCGTGGCCGAAGGCTCGGATTGTCCCGGCGGTGGGCCGCACAAGGCCGCACACCGCACCGATCAGGGTGGTCTTGCCCGCCCCGTTGGGGCCGAGCAGCGCGAATATCTCGCCCTGCCGGATCGACAAATCGACGTTGTCCAGGGCCTTCAGGCCACCGCGATAGACCTTGGTCAGGCCCTCAATCTCGAGAATCGGCTGCACGCCTGCATCCCTAGCCGCGAAGCGAGGGGGCGCAAAGCCCGGTGCGCCTGTCAGGGGATCAGCAGGCTGGAATCACCATAGCTGTAAAAGCGGTATTCATTCGCGATCGCATGGGCATAGGCCGCCATCATCGTCTCGCGGCCCATCAACGCGCTCACCAGCATCATCAAGGTCGATTTTGGCAGGTGGAAATTCGTTATCAAGCCATCGACCGCCCGAAAGGCGTAACCCGGCGTGATAAAAATGTCGGTATCGCCCTGCCATGACTGGATCGCACCTGTGGCATCGGCCGCACTTTCGAGGAGCCGGAGGCTGGTCGTCCCGACCGCGATGATCCGGCCACCGTCGCGGCGCGCAGCATTCAAACGCTCGGCAACCTCGGCGCTGATTCGACCCCATTCGAAATGCATCGCATGATCGTCGGTATCGTCGGCCTTCACGGGGAGGAACGTCCCTGCCCCGACATGCAGCGTCACAGTTTCGCGCCCGATCCCCGCCTCATCCAGCGCAGCCACCAGTTCAGGGGTAAAGTGCAGCGCGGCGGTCGGCGCGGCGACCGCGCCGTCCTCGGCTGCGAACATGGTCTGGTAATCTTCCCGGTCGCGCGCATCGGTGGGGCGCTTGCCAGCAATATAGGGCGGAAGCGGCATGGTCCCGGCACGTTCGAGCAGGATTTCCACCGGCTCATCCCCCTCGAAGGCGAGCGTGTAGCTGCCATCGGCGTGCCTGTGTTCGGCCAGTGCGGTCACGCCGCCCCCGAAAACGAGCTGATCGCCCTCTTTCACCCGCTTGGCGTTGCGGATGAAAGCCTGCCAGCGGCGCAGATCCACTCGCTTGTGCAAGGTCGCGCCAATCCGCGCCTCGCCTCGCCGCCCGTCGAGTTGCGCGGGGATCACGCGGGTGTCGTTGAAGACCAGCACATCGCCCCTGCGCAGGAGGGACGGAAGGTCACGCACGCCGCGATCTTCCAGCATGCCGTCGCCCCGCACCAGCAGCATGCGTGCGGCATCGCGCGGCGTCGCCGGGCGCAGCGCGATGCGTTCTTGCGGAAGGTGGAAATCGAACAGATCGACGCGCATCGCCCGCGCTCCTAGCTGCAGCGCGCGATGCGCGAAAGACCTCAGCCGATCGGCGCGTTCAGATCGTCCGCCGAAATATCCTCGTCGCTCACAACCGCCGGAGCGGGCTGAGGGACGGGGACCGGCTTGTTCTGCGATGCCAGCGAGGCTTGCAGGATACGCGTCGGGTTCGCAGGCGGCTCGCCCCGGTTGATCGCGTCGACAGCGGCCATATTGGAAATCACCCGGCCGAAATTGGTGTATTTCTTGTCGAGCGCGAAGCGCGGATAGAACACGATGAAGAACTGGCTGTTTGCGCTGTCTTCACTGGCGGCGCGGGCCATCGACACCGTGCCGCGAATATGCGGCTGCGGGTTGAATTCCTCCGCCATGTCGGGAAGTTCGCTGCCGCCCTGCCCCGTGCCGGTCGGGTCACCGGTCTGGGCCATGAAACCGTCGATCACGCGGTGGAAGATCACCCCGTCATAAAAGCCCTGCTGGGTCAGCGTCTTCACCCGTTCCACATGGTTCGGCGCCCATTCGGGCATCAGGCGGATCGCAACACGCTGCCCATTCGACAGGTCGAGCAGGAGAATATTCTCGCGCTGTTCGTCCATGCTGAAATTGACCGGGGTGTAGACGGCGCGCGTATCGGCGGCGGCCTGCGTTTCGGCTTCCGTCTCCGCTTCCTCGGCCAGGGCGGGCGAAGCGGTCAGCGCAAGCGCGGACAGCGCGGCAAAAACGATCGAGGTCTTGAGCATCGAAATTCCGTCAAATTGGCATTGGATGGCGGGTGTTTAGCCACGCCGGGCTGTCACTTCAATGAATAGGGTATCAATAGTCCCCCAAGCGGCCCTTTTCATCGACCCGCGCGATCACATCATCGCACACGGCCTCGCTGACGAAGGGTGCGATATCGCCGCCGAACAGAGCGATTTCCTTGACCAGCTTGCTCGCAATCGGTTGCAACGACACATCGGCCATCAGAAACACCGTCTCGATATTCTCGTCGAGCTTCTGGTTCATCCCCGCCATCTGATATTCGTATTCGAAATCGGCCACGGCCCGCAGGCCGCGGATCAATACATTGGCCTTCTGCCTGCGCGCGAACTTCACCAGCAGCGCGTTGAAGCCCACCACTTCCACATTGTCGAGACCGAGTGTCGCCACCTCGCGCCTGACCATGTCGAGCCGTTCGTCGGTGGAGAACATCGGGTTTTTGCTCGGGTTGGTGGTCACCCCGACGATCAGCCGGTCGACCAGCTTGCTGCCCCGGCGGATGATATCCGCATGCCCCAGCGTGATGGGATCGAACGTGCCGGGATAAATGCCGATACGGTTGCTCATTACCTGTCTCTTTCCACGATAAAGCGCGCCAGATCGATCAGCAACGAGGCGTCATCGCCATAACTGGCCAGATGGCCGATAGCCTGGTCGACCAGCATGCTTGCCTGCGCACGGGCCTTGCCCACCCCCATCAGTGTCACGAAGGTTTGCTTGCCCTGCCCTTCGTCCTTGCGCAGCGCCTTACCGGCCTTTTCCTCGTCGCCTTCGACATCGAGCAGGTCGTCGGCGATCTGGAAAGCAAGCCCGATATCGCGCGCATAGGCCTTGAGGTGGGCCCGCCCCTCTGGCACGACCTTGCCCAGCGCGGCGCCCATCTCGACACTCGCCGCAAGCAGTGCGCCGGTCTTGAGCTGCTGGAGCCGGGTAACAGACTGGAGATCGTAATCCTCGTCCTCGGCGGCGATGTCCATCATCTGTCCGCCCGCCATCCCGGTATGCCCGCTGGCCCGTGCCAGGATAGACACCAGTTCCGAGCGCACGAAAGGATCGCTGCTCACCGAAGGTTTGCCGAGGATATCGAACGCCAGCGCATGAAGCGAATCCCCGGCCAGCACCGCAATCGCCTCGCTGAATGCGCGGTGGACGGTCGGCTTGCCATGGCGCAGCGCGTCGTCATCCATGCAGGGCAGATCGTCATGGATCAGCGAATAAGCGTGGATCGCCTCGACCGCGCATCCAGCCAGCACCGCTGCATCCCGGTCGACCCGGAACAGCTGCGCGGTCGCGATCAGCAACAGAGGGCGCACTCGCTTGCCCCCACCGATCGCGGCATAGCGCATCGCCTGGACCAGCGGCGCGCGGCTGTCTTCGGGTACGGGAAGCAGTGCGTCGAACGCGTGATCGACTTCGATCTGAACCTTGTCGAGCGCCTCGTAAAGCGCGCTTTTCTCCCCCACCTTGCCCGTCACATCATGTATCCGCGTCGAAGGGAGCCGTACCGGTCGGTTTGCCGTCAGCCCCGGCAACGATTTTTTCGATCCGGGCCTGCGCCGCGTCGAGCCGGGCCTGGCAGTGGGCGCGGAGTTTTTCGCCCTTTTCATACAGTTCGATGCTGTCATCGAGCAGCACGTCACCGCTCTCCAGGCGACGCACCACCGATTCGAGAGCGCGCAGTGCGTCCTCGAATGTCATCTCGGAAATCGGGGGCGGCGCACCGCCTTCGGAGGCTTCGTTCATGCAGGCGAGCATTGACCGCGCTTCCCCATCCGGTCAAGTAAACCGCCACAGGGAGAGGACGATAAATGGCAAATGCACTGGTCGATCGCCGATCCGGACGGGGAGGCTGAGCGGATGTTCATTGGGCACTGGGCCCCTGCCTTCATCGCTGGCGCGGTGAGCGAGGAAAGCCCGCGGATGGGCACGCTGTTTATCGGCGCGCAACTGGTCGACTGGGCTTTCATGCTGTTCCTCATGGTCGGGGTGGAGGAAGCGCGCATTACGCCCGGCATCACCGCGATGAGCCCGCTCGACCTGTACCATATGCCCTATACGCACAGCCTGCTTGGAACGGCCGTATTCGCCGTCATCTTCGGGCTGATCGTCGGCGGCAGCCTGCGCAATGCCATTGCCGGGACCTGGGCCGGCATGGTTGTGCTGAGCCACTGGTTTCTCGACCTGCTGGTGCATCGACCCGATCTTACCGTTGCCGGGGGCCAGGACAAGCTTGGCTGGGGCCTGTGGGACATGCCCTGGGTAGAAATTCCGCTGGAGCTTGGCCTCACCATCGGCGCGTTCATCTGGTATATGCGTGCCACCAAGGGGCCGCTCGGACCGCCGCTGATCCTCATTGCAGTCATGCTGGTGTTCCAGTTGGTCAACTGGTTCGCGCCGCAGCCCACCGAATATTCGATTGCCCTGCCGATCACGGCGATGATTGGCTTCGCCGTCATCACCGCGCTCGCCTTTTGGGTAGGACGAACACGGTGGCATAAGCGCCAAGTGGGACTAGCGGTGGCGAGCCTGCGGCGCTAAAGGCGCGCGCATGAGCGAGATTACCCCCGAAATCGTCGAGCAGCACGGGCTCAGCACCGAAGAATACGACCGCGTCCTGCACGCATTGGGCCGTGAACCCAATCTGGTCGAACTGGGCATTTTTTCGGTGATGTGGAGCGAGCATTGCTCCTACAAAAGCAGCCGACTGCACCTCAAGAAACTGCCGACCGAGGCTCCGTGGGTGATCTGCGGCCCGGGCGAGAATGCGGGCGTGATCGATATTGGCGACGGCCAAGCGGCGATCTTCAAGATGGAGAGCCACAACCACCCGAGCTATATCGAACCCTATCAGGGCGCGGCGACCGGCGTGGGCGGCATCCTGCGCGATGTCTTCACCATGGGCGCACGCCCGGTGGCAAACGCCAATGCGCTGCGTTTCGGGCGGCCCGACCATCCCAAGATGAAGCATCTGGTGCAGGGCGTGGTCGCGGGTATTGGCGGATACGGCAATTGCGTCGGCGTGCCGACCGTGGCCGGGGAAACCAATTTTCACCCGGCCTACGACGGCAACATCCTGGTCAATGCGATGACCGTGGGCGTCGCCGATGCCGACAAGATTTTCTACAGCGCGGCGACTGGCGTGGGCAACCCCATCGTCTATGTCGGCTCCAAGACCGGACGCGACGGCATTCACGGCGCAACGATGGCCAGCGCCGATTTCGAGGAAGATGCCGACGCCAAGCGCCCCACCGTGCAGGTGGGCGACCCCTTCACCGAGAAGCTGCTGATCGAAGCCTGCCTCGAACTGATGGCAACCGATGCCATTGTTGCAATTCAGGACATGGGCGCAGCGGGCCTCACCTCTTCCAGCGTCGAAATGGCGACCAATGGCAAGGCGGGCATCCGTCTCGACATGGACAAGGTTCCGTGCCGCGAAGAGGGCATGACGCCCTACGAGATGATGCTGAGCGAGAGCCAGGAGCGGATGCTCATGGTCCTGAAGCCCGGCAAGGAAGAAATGGCCGCGGCCATTTTCGAGAAGTGGGAGCTCGATTTCGCTGTCATCGGCGAGGTTACCGACACGCGGCACATGGTGCTCGAATTCGGCGGCGAAGTCGTCTGCGACATCCCCCTGGGGCCGCTGGCCGCCGATGCGCCTGAATATGACCGTCCGTATCTGTCCAAGGCGGATTACACGGCCTGGGCTGGCATCAAGCCGATGACCGAACGCCCCGACACGGACGATGTCGGCGGCGACCTGCTCAAGCTGCTCGCCTCGCCCAATCTGGCATCGAAAAGCTGGATCTCGCAGCAATATGACAGCCAAGTCGGGGCCGATACGCTCCAGACCGGCGGCGATGCGGGCGTGGTGCGCGTGCACGGCACGAAGAAGGCGCTGGCGATCAGCACCGATTGCACCCCGCGCTATGTCCATGCAGACCCTTACGAAGGCGGCAAGCAGGCGATTGCCGAGGCTTATCGCAATCTCTGCGCGGTCGGCGCGCGCCCGCTGGCGGTGACCAACTGCCTCAATTTCGCCAATCCGCAGCGGCCCGAAATCATGGCGCAGTTCGTCCACGCGCTGGAAGGTATGGGCGATGCCTGCCGCGCGCTGGATTTCCCCATCGTGAGCGGCAATGTCTCGCTTTACAATGAAAGCAAGGCAACCGGCGGCGGCTCCGCCATCCTGCCCACCCCCGCCATTGGCGGCGTCGGCATCATCGAGGACTATGCCGCGATGATGACGATGGGCTTCAAGAACGATGGCGACGCCATCTATCTCATCGCCCCCGAATTCTGGGCTCGTCCCGATCCGACACGTTCCCATCTCGGCAAGTCGCTGTGGCTCAACACGGTCCACGGCAAGGACGAAGGGCGCGCGCCGCCGGTCGATCTGTCAGCCGAGCGCGGTGCGGGCCAGATCGTGCGTAAGCTGATCGAAGCCGGCATCGTCAATGCCGTGCATGATGTTTCCGATGGCGGGCTCGCAGTGGCGCTCGCCGAGATGGCAATGGCCGGTGGCCACGGCGCCGATGTGACGCGCAACGAGGCCTATGCCGCCGCCCAGTGGTGGTTCGGCGAGGATCAGGCGCGCTATGTCGTGACCACCTCCGACACCGAAGCCTTCAACGCCATTGTTGCCGAGGGTCCGGAGACGGAGGACGCCGCGTTCGTCGGCTTCCGCCGCCTGGGCACGGTCGGCGGCGACAGTCTGCTGGGCGTTTCGCTTGACGATATGCGCGAGGCCCATGCCAGCTTCTTCCGCGAGTGGATGGAGGCCTGACGCTTCGATCCTCATAGCGTTGGAAGCAAGGGTTCCACTGGCTCAGTGGGAACGGTGATGAGATGGCGCTAATTCAACTTGCCTTGCATTATGGCGGGCATTGGCTTGTGCCGGCACTCTTCGCGCGGCTGAAACAAGGCGCGAATTGGCTTCGGTTTGCCGCCGTCATGCTGGCGGCAAACCTGATTGATCTGGACCACCTGCTGGCCGATCCGATCTTCGATCCCAACCGGTGCAGCACCGGCTTCCATCTGCTGCATGGCTGGGCGGCTGCGTTGGTCTATGCCGCGCTGCTGCTCGTGCCGCGCTGGTGGGCGCGCGCTTTCGGGCTTGGGGCGCTCTGGCATCTGGTTGTCGACTATGGCGACTGCCTGATGCAGGGTGTCTGACATGACCGCAGGCTACTCCGAAACCCCGCTCGCCAAGAAGCTCAACCTGCGTGACGGGCAGCGCGTCTGGTTCGACGCCATGCCGGAAAACGTGCAGGACGAGATCGGTGAATACGCGCTCGAACTGATCGAAGCTTCCGGCCCGCAAGACGATGTCGACGCCGCGCATATCTTCGTGACCGGGCGTGCGGAGCTTGAGAGCAAACTCGATATCCTGCGCCGCTATATCGCCAATGACGGGCAGGTCTGGGTCAGCTGGCCCAAGAAGACCTCCGCCGTGGCGGGCGAGATCGACGAGTACGACGTACGCGAGGCAGGGTTGGCGCTCGGTTTCGTCGACACCAAGAAATGCGCTGTCGACGACGTCTGGTCGGGCCTGAAACTGGTAATCCGCAAGGAATTGCGCTGACGCGGCTGAAAGGCGATAGGGTGGTCATGCGTGACCATGAAACCGTTCCCTACTCACTCCCGGAAATCGACGATGCGGCGAGCATTGCCCGCGCCCGCGCGCTGCGCGACCGGCTGAAAGAGCGCCGCACCTGCCGCTATTTCTCCGACAAGCCCGTCCCGCGCGAGGTGATCGAGGCAGCGATCGAGGCGGCAGGAACCGCACCCAATGGCGCAAACCACCAGCCTTGGCATTTCGCCGCGGTCTCCTCGCCTGACAAGAAACGTGCCATCCGCGAGGCGGCAGAGGAGGAGGAGCGCAATTTCTACGCGGGCAAGGCGAGCGAGGAGTGGCTCGATGCGCTGGCTCCGCTCGGAACGGACGAGGACAAGCCGTTCCTCGAAACTGCGCCGTGGCTCATCGTCGTCTTCGCCCAGCGCAAGGGTGGGATCGACGAAGATGGCAAAACGCAGAATTATTACGTGAATGAAAGCGTCGGCATCGCCTGCGGCATGCTGATTGCGACCTTGCATGAGGCGGGGCTGGCAACGCTCACGCACACGCCCAGCCCGATGGGTTTCCTGCGCGAAATCTGCGAGCGGCCCGATGTCGAAAAACCCTTGATGGTCGTCGTGGTCGGCCACCCCGCGCCCGGCGCAACCGTGCCCACCCATGCGCTCAACAAGAAGCCACTTTCGCAAATCGCCAGCTGGCTGTAACCTTGTCCCGGACGGGAGGTTGGCATGGCGAAGACCTGGCCCATGTGGGCCGGATTGATACTTGGTCTGGCGGCAATCGCTGTCGGCCTCTCACACGGCGGGAGCGATCTGGACAAGTGGTCCGCCGCGACGCGCTATACCGCGCGTGTCGGTTTTCCGCTGTTTATCCTCGCCTATGTTGCGCGGCCGCTGGTCGATCTGACGCGGTCAAACTGGGCGAAGGCGCTATTGGCGCGGCGCAAATGGATCGGCAACGGTTTCGCCCTCAGCCACACGGTGCATCTGTTCGCAATCGTCATGCTGTTCCGCGAACTTGCGAGCTGGCCGGAGCCAACGCTGCTCATCTCCGGCTCCGTCGCCTACGCCTTGCTCTACGCCATGGCCGCAACCTCCAATCGTGCCGCGATGCGAATGATGGGCCGATGGTGGAAACGCCTCCATCGCGTGGGCATGCATTATATCTGGCTGATCTTCGCGCTGGGTTATGCCGGGCGGATTTTTCGCGACGGCACGCAGGTTGAAGGGGTGGTGTTCACTACGCTCGCCATCTCCGCCGCCGGCACGAGATTGGCCGCATGGCAGACCGGCAAGGCGCGTCAGAAGCGGTGATCGAGCCTGGCGACAACCAGCATCCGTTAACAGATACAACGACGGGGAACTCCGCAAATTCAGGCGGCGACAAGTTCCTCGGCCCGTTCCTTCGGCGCGAGCAAATCGTAAGGGTCGATGCCCTCTTCGCGCCAAACGCGGTGGCATTCGCGATACCAGGTTGGCTCGGGAATATTCAGTTCGGCGCGCGCCTGGTCGAGCGAGGTGGCGAGCAGGTCGACAATCGACGTCTCGACCAGCGCGGGGCATGCCTTGCCCGTGCGCTGTGCCTGACGCGTCGCCTTCCACACCGGAGCCGCGCTCTTGCGGATTTTCTTGATGTGGTACGATCCGGCATAGCCCAGCAACAGATGCCCGTGGCTCGGATTTTGCCCGTGGGTGAACAGCAGCACGCATTGTTCGCCCAGCGCGTCGCGCCCATAGCCCGTCAGCACGTGCATCAGATCATGCGTATCGCGCAGGCGGTGGCCATACCACTGCACCAGATCGGGATAGGTCGGCCTCCCCGCCTTGTCGGCCTCGGCAACCAGCCCGGCAGCGGACAGCCCTTCGCTTTCCATAAAATCGCAATAGGCGTGGGCGACGGTCCCCTTGGGGAGCGCGCGGAGGCTCTCGTGATCGTCGAGTATGGTCGGCAGCCAGGGTTCACGCGCGCGCAGATGTTCGCCTCGCTCACTCAGTGCCAGCTCGCGCACGCGCGGCATGAAGTGGCGCGAGGGCAGGCAATCGTAAATGCGGAAAACCTCTGCGGTGTTTTCCTTGTCCTTGATAAGCTCGCCAAAGTGGCGGAGCGCCTGCAGCGGGCGATATTTCGGCTCGGGGCGTTCCGGGTGGCGCAAGGGCGTACCATCGGCAGCCCGTTCGGAATTTGCAAGAGATGCCGTCTGCTGGTCCATGCCCAAACCTCTACTGACAAGAGTGTAAGCATAACGTGAAGAACGGAGATGTAAAATGCCGGGCAGCGCGCCCTATTTCACCCAATCGCTTTCGGGGATTGCGAACAGTTTGAGTATCGCGGTCAGATCCACGCTCTCTATCCGCCCGTTCGCTGCCAGACGTGCCTTGGGCTTGGCGCGATAGGCAATGCCGTAGTCGGCCGCCTCGATCATCGGGATATCGTTCGCGCCGTCACCTGTGGCAAGCACCCGTGCCCCCTCGCCCAGCAAACCGCGTTCCTCCTCCAGCGTGGCCAGCTTGGTCGAGGCATCGCTGACCGGCCCGGCCAGCGCCCCGGTCAATTCGCCATCGGCCACCGCAAGCCGGTTGCCGACCACCCGCTCGAAGCCAAGCATCTCGGCAACCGGATCGGCGAAATGATGGAAACCGCCAGTGACCAGCACCGTGCGGCAGCCATACGACTTCAGTGTCTGCACTAGAGTTCGAGCGCCTTCTACCGGCCGGATGCGGTCCGCCAGGCATTGGTCGATCGCGCCTTCCGCAAGCCCGGCGAGCAATTGCACCCGCTCACGCAGCGCGCTTTCGAATTCCAGTTCGCCGCGCATGGCGCGCTCGGTGATGTCGGCCACCTTGTCCTTGATGCCCGCGAAATCGGCCAGTTCGTCGATGCATTCCTGGCCGATCATGGTTGAGTCCATATCCGACACGAACAGGCGCGGCACTTCGGGTTCGTGATCGGCCACCAGAATGTCGGGCCCATCGAACGAGATGTCGAGCGCCCGTGCGAGCTTTGCCGGGTCGCCATGCGGCAACGAGAGTTGCAGCACGTCGCCGCAGAAATCGAGCATGCCGGCAAGCGCGATCTCCATCCCGTCTTCGGCCAGCGCCTGCCGGGCATTGTCGAGCCGGGTTTCCAGCCTGTCGGCGTCTGCTATCAGCCGGGCGATGAGCACTGTGAATTCTCCCAAAAACCGTGGCGGAAAGCCGAAGGTCGCGCTCATTGCAGGGCCGACCGCCAGCGGCAAGAGCGATCTCGCGGTGGATCTCGCATTGGCGATGGAACAGCGCGGCGGGCGCGGTGTGGTGATCAACGCCGATAGCGCGCAGGTCTATGCCGACCTGACGGTACTTAGCGCACGCCCCTCGATACAAGATATGCGCGGAGTGGAGCACCGTTTGTTCGGCAGCTGGGACGGGGCGCAGGCGTGTTCGGCAGCGGACTGGGCCGATACCGCCAGGCGCGAGATTGCGGCTTGCCATGCGCAAGGCGCACTGCCGATCCTGTGCGGTGGGACCGGGCTTTACCTGCGCACGCTGATCGACGGCATTGCCCCGATTCCGGAAATCGACCCTGCGATCCGTGCGGAAATCCGCGCCATGCCGGTGGCCGAAGCGTATCGGGCGTTGCAGCAGGAAGACGCCGAGCGCGCCGCACGACTGGATGCAAACGACAGCCAGCGAATTTCTCGCGCGCTCGAAGTGCGGCGTTCGACCGGGAAGTCCCTCGCGCAATGGCAGACCGAAAAGGAGGGCGGCATCGGGACGAAAATCGAACTGCACCCGGCCATCCTCCTGCCGCCGCGCGAGTGGCTGTATGAGCGATGCGACCGCCGCTTTGCCCAGATGTTGGAGAGCGGCGCTATCGAGGAGGTCGAGGCGCTCCTTGCGCGTAATCTCGACCCAGCCCTGCCTGTCATGCGGGCCATCGGCGTGCGCGAAATCGCCGCGCTCGTCCAAGGCGAACTATCGCGCGCTCAAGCTATCGTCGCTGGCCAGATCGCCACACGGCAATATGCCAAGCGACAATACACCTGGTTCCGTCGGCAGCCACCTGTCGACTGGCCCCGAACGGAGTCTAAAAGTTTTTTCGTAGAAGACATTTTTGTTTCATTATTTCACGAAGAAGGTTGACCGGACAGGATTGTAATAGTAGCCCTTTTGAAATCGACCCGATGCGAGAGCCCCGCATCGGGTCGATTTGTCCTTTTTGACAGGAGGTTGATGTGACGGCCGAACGCAGCGGCGCTGCGATATTGATGGATTGCCTTGCCGAGCAGGGTGTCGAATTCGTGTTCGGCTATCCCGGCGGCGCCGTGCTCCCGATCTATGACGAACTGTTTTCCGACAGTCGCATCCGCCACATCCTCGTCCGGCACGAGGCCGGGGCGGCGCATGCGGCGGAAGGCTATGCCCGTTCCACCGGCAAGCCCGGCGTCGTTCTCGTCACCTCGGGCCCCGGTGCAACCAATGCGGTTACCGGCATTGCCGATGCCTATATGGATTCCATTCCGCTGGTCATCATCACCGGCCAGGTCCCGACCGCCCTCATCGGGACGGACGCTTTCCAGGAAGCCGACACAGTGGGCATCACCCGCCATTGCACGAAACATAATTACCTTGTGCAGGACCCGGCGAAACTTGCCGAAACAGTTCGCGAGGCATTTCGCATCGCCACCACGGGCCGCCCCGGTCCGGTGCTGATCGACATTCCCAAGGATGTGCAGATTGCGCTGGCCGAGGGGCGCGCCGACGATGCGACGCCCCTGCCCTCGCACCGCTACGCCCCGCGCGAGGCCGCAAGCGAGGATGAAATCGCGCAGGCGATCGACATGATGGCCAGCGCCGAACGTCCGGTGTTCTACACTGGCGGCGGGGTTATCAACGCAGGGCCCAAAGCCGCGGAACTGCTGCGCGAGTTGCAGCAGCAGACCGGCGCGCCGCTTACCAGCACACTGATGGGCCTCGGCGCATTCCCCCACACGCATCCCGATTGGCTGGGGATGCTCGGCATGCACGGCACGTACGAAGCCAACATGGCGATGAACCGTGCCGATCTGATCATCGCGGTGGGCGCGCGCTTCGATGACCGGGTGACCGGGCGGCTCGATGCCTTCGCCCCGCATGCGAAGAAGATCCACATCGACATCGATCGGGCAAGCATCAACAAGGTTGTGCGGGTCGATCTCGGCATTGTGGGCGATTGTGCCCGCGTGCTCGAACAGCTCGTTGCCGCATGGGGCACGCGCAAGCCGCGCGATCTGGGCGAATGGAAAGCGCGCGTGCTGGGCTGGAAGGCACGCGATTGCCTTGCTTATCCCGACAATGGCGAGATGCTGATGCCGCAAAAGGCGGTGGAACGGCTGTTCGCCATGACTGCGGCGCGCGAGCCGATCATCACGACCGAGGTTGGCCAGCACCAGATGTGGGCCGCGCAATATTTCGGGTTCGACAAGCCGAACAAATGGCTGACCAGCGGCGGCCTGGGTACGATGGGTTACGGCCTGCCCGCCGCCATCGGGGCGCAGCTCGGCAATCCCGATGCGCTCGTCATCGATATTGCGGGCGAGGCCAGCATCCAGATGAACATCCAGGAACTTGGCACAGCGAGCCAGTATCGCCTGCCGGTCAAGGTCTTCATCCTCAACAATGAATATATGGGCATGGTTCGCCAGTGGCAGGAACTGACCTATGAGAGCCGGTATTCGAACAGCTATTCCGACAGCCTGCCCGATTTCGTGAAACTGGCGGAAAGCTATGGCTGGACCGGCATCCGCATCGAAGATGAAAGCCAGCTCGACAGCGGTATCGAGGCCATGCTGGCCGCCGAAGGCCCGGTGATGGTCGATTGCCTGGTGTCGAAGGATGCAAACTGTTTCCCGATGATCCCCAGCGGCGCCGCGCACACCGAGATGCTGCTCTATGGCGATCAGGTTTCGGGTACGATGGACGATGAAGCAAAGGCTCTGGTGTGATGGGCGTTCAGCAGAAAGTACCGCCGCAATTTGCAGACCGTGCGGAGCGCCGCGTCTGGTTCACCCGCCAGGACGCAGAACGGCTGCTCGACTGGATCGAGGATAGCGGGCAACGCTTCCTCGGCATGGATGTGGCGCAGAAGCAGGATGGAGATGCCTGGATGCTGCTCCCCGACAGCCTCGACCTCAGCCACCAGACCGAGAATTTCGAAGCGGTGCGGCGCGGTCGCGATTTCCTGCGCGAATACGATGGCGACGGTCGCATGTTCGAACCCGTGTGGCAGGATCGCGGGCAATGAAGATCGCCGAGCAGGCCGCAGAGCGGCACGTCCTTAACGTGATCGTCGATAACGAGGCGGGTATCCTCGCCAAGATTTCGGGCATGTTCACCGCGCGCGGATACAATATCGACAGCCTGACGGTGGCCGACATTTCGGAAGATCACGCGATCAGCCGCATCACCATCGTGACACGCGGGCCGGAGCCGGTGATCGACCAGATCCGCGCCCAGTTGGAACGCCTTGTGCCGGTGCACAAGGTCATCGACCTCACTGAAAGCGGCGCGCATGTCGAGCGTGAGCTTGCGCTGGTCAAGGTCGCGGGCAAGGGCGAAGCGCGCGTGGAGGCGCTGCGCATTGCAGAACTGTTCCGCGCCAATGTCGTCGACACCACCACCGCCAGCTTCGTGTTCGAGCTGACCGGTTCGCCCGACAAGGTGGACAGTTTCATCGCCCTGATGCGCGAACTCGGCCTGGTCGAGGTCGGGCGTTCGGGGATCGTGGGAATGATGCGCGGCCCCACTGCCGAATAGTGACCGCAGATTAGAACGAGGAATCCAATGCAAGTCTATTACGATGCCGATTGCGACCAGCAGCTGATCAAGGACAAGAAGGTCGCCATCGTCGGCTATGGCAGCCAGGGCCACGCCCATGCCCAGAACCTGCGCGACAGCGGAGTTGGCGAAGTGGTCATCGCGCTGCGCGAAGGCTCGGCAACGGCGAAGAAAGCCGAAGGTGCGGGCTTCACCGTCAAGACCGTGGCCGAAGCCGCCGAATGGGCCGACGTGCTGATGATCCTCGCACCCGATGAACATCAGGCGTCGATCTATGCCGGCGAAATTGCAGGCAGGATGAAGCCGGGCAGCGCGCTCGCCTTCGCGCATGGCCTCAACGTGCATTTCGGCCTGATCGACCCGCCTGCCGATGTCGATGTCATCATGATCGCCCCCAAGGGCCCCGGCCACACGGTGCGCGGCGAATATATCAAGGGCGGCGGCGTGCCCTGCCTCATCGCGGTCCATCAGGAAAGCAACCAGTCTGGCGGCAACGGTTTCGCCAAGCAGCTCGCGCTTTCCTATGCCAGCGCAGTCGGCGGCGGCCGTTCGGGCATCATCGAAACCGATTTCAAGGAAGAGTGCGAAACCGATCTCTTCGGCGAACAGGCGGTGCTGTGCGGCGGGATCACCCATCTGATCCAGGCCGGTTTCGAAACACTGGTCGAGGCGGGATATGCGCCTGAAATGGCCTATTTCGAATGCCTGCACGAAACCAAGCTGATCGTCGACCTGCTCTACGAAGGCGGCATCGCCAATATGCGCTATTCGATCAGCAACACCGCCGAATATGGTGACATCAAAACCGGCCCGCGCATCATCACCGATGAAACCAAAGCGGAAATGGGCCGCGTCCTGAAAGACATCCAGTCGGGCCGTTTCGTGAAGGATTTCGTGCTCGACAACCAGGCAGGCCAGCCCGAACTGAAGGCAAGCCGCAAGGCCGCCGCCGCGCACCCGATCGAGAAGACAGGCGCGCAGCTTCGCGCCATGATGCCGTGGATCGGCGCCAACAAGTTGGTCGACAAGGACAAGAACTGACCGCTAAGGCTCGCGCTCGTCACCAGGAAGGAAAACCTTTCGATGAGCGCGAGCAATAACCTCCGGTTTTCATGTAGCTGCGGCAAGGTCTCGGGCCGGGTCGAACAGGCCACACCGTCGGAAGGCGACCATGTCGTCTGCCATTGCACCAACTGTCAGGCCGTGCCCAGATTTCTGGGAGCGGAAGATCGCATTCTCGATCAAGCAGGCGGAACGGCGCTTTATCAGTCACGCTGCGCCCGTTTGCATATCGATACTGGCAAGGACCTGCTGGCCGGGCTCCATATGACGGAAAAGCCGACCCTGCGCTGGTATGCTAGCTGCTGCAACACGCCCATGTTCAACAGTTATGCCAACGGCAAGATACCTTACGTCACCACGCTGCTCGCAAATTGCGATGCCGCCGGGCGAGAGGGGATTGGCGAACCGATCGGCCACCTGTTCCTCGACGACGCGCCGGGCGATACCAGCGACCTCAAGCCGCTTTCGATGAACGCGCTGATGCGGCGGTTCTTCAAGCGGATGGTGAAAGACATCTTTTCCGGCGACCGGCGGCGCAGCCCATTATTCGATGCCAGGACGCTTCAGCCGATTGCCGAACCGCGTCGACTGAACGCAGACGAGCGCGCGCGGCTGGAGCATATCGCCCCCTGATGAAGCTGTCCGATTGCCACAATATCGCGGATTTTCGCGAACTGGCGAAGCGGCGGCTGCCGTGGCCGGTGTTCGATTATATCGACGGGGCCGCCGATGACGAGATCACCAAGGCGCGCAACACCGGCGCCTTCGACGATGTCGACCTGGTCCCCGATGTGCTCGCCGGTGTCGGCGCAATCGACACCTCCTGCACCATTATGGGTCGCACCAGCGCCCTGCCTTTGATGCTCAGCCCAACGGCGCTCCAGCGCGCTTTCCACCGGGATGGCGAACGCGCGGTGGCCAAAGCGGCGGAAAAATTCGGCGTGTGGTTCGGCATTTCCAGCCTCGCCACGCATTCGATCGAGGAGATCGCCGCGCTGACCGATGGGCCGAAGCTATTCCAGCTCTACGTCCACAAGGATGATGGCCTCAACACGAGCATGATCGAACGTTGCAAGGCGGCGAAGTTCGATGCACTGGCGCTGACGGTCGACACCATCGTTTCGGGCAAGCGCGAGCGTTGTCTGCGCAGCGGCTTCACCACCCCGCCCCGCTTCAGCGCCAGCGCGCTGTGGAGCTATGCCACGCGCCCGCGCTGGACGCTTGATTACGTCTTCGGCCCGAAATTCCGCCTACCCAATCTCGATGGCCATGTGCAGGAGGGCACGGGCAAGGCGGTCAGCATCCAGGACTATTTCAACACCATGCTGGATACCGGCATGGACTGGGACACCGCCGCGCGTATCCGGCAGGATTGGGGCGGAACCTTCGCGCTGAAAGGCGTGATGAGCGCCGCCGATGCCCGGCGCGCAGTGGAAATCGGGGCTGACGCAATCTGGATTTCCAATCACGGCGGGCGCCAGCTCGATGGCAGCCGTGCGCCTTTCGACCAACTGCGCGAGATCGTCGATTCGGTGGGCGGAGAGATCGAAATCGTGCTCGATGGCGGGGTGCGACGCGGGACGCATGTGCTCAAGGGCCTTGGCGCGGGCGCGACGGCTGTTTCGGGCGGCCGGCTGTATCTCTACGCGCTTGCCGCAGCGGGTCAGCCCGGGGTGGAGCGCGCGCTGGCCATCCTCAAGGACGAGATCGAGCGCGGCATGCGGTTGATGGGCGTTACTAAAGTAGCACAGCTGACGCCCGACAGGCTGCGATGGCGTTAATCTACCGCTCATCGCGCAAGGCGCAGCTTGCCGCTATGCGTACGATCATTGGCCTAGCCACCCTCGCCCTTGCTGCCTGCACCGCTTCGGCCCCGCCCGAAGATCTGCGGGAGGCGGAGCGCGCAGCACGCGATGCAGAGGTCGCGCAAACCACGCCGCGCCCGCCGCAAACACCCCCGCAAGACCGCGAGCCTACCGACCTCGCGCCCTGCCCCGGCATCAACCCGGATATTCGCCGCCCGGCGGGCAGCAACTGCCTCGGCATTCTGCCCGCGCAATGTGGGGCGGACAACGCGCAGGCCTATATCGGCCGCAAGGGCACACCGAAATTGCGCGAAGAATTGCGCGCGCTGGCCGTCGATACAACCAACGGCAATTTCCGTTGGATCCCCTATAACACGCCGGTGATCGAGGATCTGCGACCCAACCGTTTCAATGTCGAGCTGGATCGCAAGGGCGTGATAACGAAGGTCGATTGTTATTGAACCGGTCGCGACCGGACTCTGTTTGGAAATAACTGTTCATCCGGCTTGCAACACGCGCAATTTGCGTTAAGCCTTTCTGGCATGACTCGTAACGGACTACTTCTGCGACTTATTACCCGCCCTTGGGCGTGACCTAGGCGTGCCGGGAGGGTGCGCCACGCACCCAAGGGCGATTGCTTCACCACCCGAAGATCCACCGTTTCCGAGTACTTCAAAATGCCCATGTTGAGCGATCCGAGCGCAAAATACGCGCCTTTCCCCCAGGTCCAGTTGCCCAACCGACAATGGCCGACGCGCACGATCACTGCCCCGCCCCGCTGGCTGTCCACCGATCTGCGTGATGGCAACCAGGCGATTGTCGATCCGATGGACGCCCATAAGAAGAACCGGTTCTTCGATCTGCTGGTGGAAATCGGCGTGAAGGAAATCGAAGTCGGTTTTCCCAGCGCAGGCGCGACGGAATTCGATTTCATCTCCGGCCTCGTGCAATCGGGCCGCGTGCCCGCAGATGTGCTGGTCCAGGTGCTCACGCAAAGCCGCCAGGACCTGATCCGCACCAGTTTCGCCAGCCTTGCCGGTGCGCATGCGGCTATTGTCCACCTCTACAATGCCGTCAGCCCGGCCTGGCGCGAGGTCGTGTTCGGCATGACCAAAACCCAGGTGCGCGAAATCGCCGTGCATGGCGCCAAGGTCATGCGCGACGAAGCAGGCAAGCAGCCCGACACACAGTGGCATTTCCAGTATTCGCCCGAGACATTCTCCACCGCCGAACTCGATTTCAGCCTTGAGGTCTGCGAGGCGGTGATGGAGGTGCTCGCGCCCACACCCGACCATCCGATCATCCTCAACCTGCCCGCCACGGTGGAGGCGGCGACACCCAATATCTACGCCGATCAGGTCGAATATTTCATCCGTAACCTGCCCAACCGCGAAAGCGCGGTGATCTCCCTGCACACACATAACGACCGGGGCACGGGTGTTGCGGCGGCAGAACTGGCGCTGATGGCGGGGGCCGACCGGGTCGAAGGCTGTCTGTTCGGCAATGGCGAGCGTACGGGCAATTGCTGCCTCGTGACGATGGCGCTCAACATGTACACGCAAGGCGTCGATCCCGGCCTCGACTTCTCGGACATCGATCGGGTGATCGAGACGGTCGAATACTGCAACGAACTGCCCGTGCCCGCCCGCCACCCCTATGGCGGGGAGCTGGTCTATACGGCGTTTTCGGGCAGTCATCAGGACGCGATCAAGAAAGGTTTCGCCGCGCTCGAAAACCAGAACTCATCGCACTGGCGCGTGCCCTACCTCCCCATCGATCCCGCCGATCTTGGCCGCAGCTACGAAGCGGTGATCCGGGTCAACTCGCAATCCGGCAAAGGCGGTTTCGCCTGGGTTCTGGAGCAGGATCAGGGTCTCAAACTGCCCAAGCGGATGCAGGCCGATTTCAGCCCGCATGTCCAGCGCATGGCCGACGAGAAAGGGCGCGAACTGAAGGAGAGCGACATTTGGGAGGCGTTCCAGCAAGCCTATCACGTCCACACGCCGGACAAACATTTCCAGCTCATCGATTACGAGGAACGGCGGGCAAGCGACGGGACACGCCTGTTCACCGGTACGATCAGTGTCAATGGACAGGAACAGACTGTGTCGGGTCGCGGGAACGGTCTTATTTCAAGTGTGCTTACGACGATTGAAGACGCGTTCGGCGTGTCGCTGGAGATCGTCGACTACACCGAACATGCGCTGACATCGGGGCGTGACAGTCGGGCTGCCGCCTATCTGGAGTGCCGAACAGCAGATGGAAGCACAGTGTGGGGTTGCGGCATCGACGAAGACGTCGCGACAGCCGGTGTTCGTGCAGTCCTGAGCGCGGCAAACTCCGCAGCTTAGCGGTTTTTAGCCATGCACAGCGATCACACCCGCCCTCTGGCGCGCGGCCTTCGTACGCGCCTTGGACCCCATTCCATGGGCGAAGCGTAGCGCGTTACGGCCGCTTGCCTTGGCGGTATAGAGCGGCCCATCCGCCGCCTGCATGGCGACCGATGTGCTCAGATTATCCGACACATGCGCAAGGCCGATGCTGACGGTGATGTTGAACGTACCGCCATCGTTGTCGCGCATGGGATGACGCTCGACCGCGAGCCGCAGCCTTTCACAGATGATCGATGACATCTCGCACGCCGGACCCACCGCGATAAACCCGAACTCCTCGCCGCCCAGGCGCGCGAAGAAGCACTCGTCGGTCGCCAGCGAACGCATGATATCGGCAACCTGCCTGAGCACGACATCGCCCACGGCATGGCCGTGGGAATCGTTGACCCGCTTGAAGTGGTCGAGATCGATCAGCGCGAGCGCGAAGGGCTGCTCATCGGCGAATTCGAGCTGGTCTTCCAGAATGTCGAGGAAAGCGCGGCGGTTGGGCAGCCCGGTCAGGGCATCGGTGCGCGCCTCCCACGACGCCTGCAATTCATCCATCTTGCGCGCCGTTACGTCACGAATGGTCACGACATAGGACGAAATGTCGCGCGAGGTCGAACCAACGGCGCGCAACTTCGCTTCAAGCCAGCGCACCTGACCTTCGCGGTCGACCGAACGCTCGAATATTTCGGTGTGTCCGGGCCGGAGCGCTGCCGCTGCCAGCGCGCTTTCTACCGTTTTGGCATCGGCTGCATTGAAGAAGCTCGTCAATTGCAGGTCGTAGATGTCGCTCCGTCCGCTCAGCCGTTTCGATGCGGGCGAGGCGAAGAGCACCTTCCCCTCACGATCGAGATGCAGCAGGGCATCGTCCGAATGGTCGGAGATAAGCCGCTGCATGGCTTCGCGGCGCACGAGTTCCCGCATCATCTCGCTGCGCTGCTTCAACGCGACTGCCAGCGGGAGCGAAATCAGCAGCAGGATGGCCAGATAAAACTGCATGAACAGGGCCGTCTGCCACAGCGGGACGTCCAACGCCGCGAAGACGCCGATCCCCATCGACAGCGAGCCTGCCGCCACGGCCATGATGACGAGAACCGTGATCGATGCGCCAAGACGGCCGAACACGAAACTAGCCAGTACGAGGGGAACGATCGGCAGGAATAGGGAAGGAAAAGTCGACTGAAGCAAGGCAGCGGCACAGATCGCCAGCGTGAGGGCCAGCATGGCAAGAAGCTGCGCCGCGCGAAGCGGTTGTGTGATTTCCCTGAGGAAGGGCCTGCGCTTTTCAGCAATCAGGAGAGCCAGCGGCAGAACGAGCAAAGTACCAAGGCCATGCCCGACCAGCCACGCAACGCTGTGATCGAACACATCGCCGCCGACGATGGCGGATGCGATCATCCCGCCAGGGATGGAGGCCAGCAGCGGGGCGACAATGCCTCCGACAAGTCCGAGCCACACCACACCCTTACCACTGAAGACGTAGTCGCGCTGGGGCCGGAAATGCAGCAGCAGCGTCGCGATCAGCAGGCCTTCCGCGATGTTGACCACGGCAAGCGGGAACGCCCATGTCGGCCCGAACCCGACCAGCGAGGTTGCCAAGGTGCTAAGCGCGATGAGGATCCCGCCGGCCACGGCATAGCGAGACTGGGGGATGGCAAGGAAGAGGGCAGCAGCGATTGCACCGCCAGGCCAGACAAGTGCCAGGCCGCCAGCAAAGCGTGTCCACATGATCGTCAACGATGTGACGATGAAGAATATCAGGCTGTAGGCGACGATGCGCCAACTGGCATTTGACATTTGCTTATCCTTGGCCTCCCATCATCGTGTGCGATGAAGGTAAATTGCTCGAAGAATTCGCCCTCAGTATTTTTACTTATGGCTGGGGTGGTCGATCCCCCCTCCACCTCCGGTATATGTTGCACTCTGCGGCCAGGGATTACCCGAGACTGCAGGAAAACCTGCAAACAAAGGTGGTAACTGCGCCGTTAGCATATTGCTGTGCAGGCGCGTGCGGCATCGGGAGTGTTCACATGCCCCAACCCGGCAGGATATCGCCGCTTGCCAGACGCGGTGGCCCTGTGGTCCAACTTCGGCAAGAACACGGGAGAGAGGCTTAAATATGCGCGAACAGATTCTGGAACCCGAACTGCCGATCATCGATCCGCACCATCATCTATGGGACCTTCGCCCGCTGGTCCCGTCTTTCCCGGAACCGCGCCACGCCTTTATCGAGGCCATTGCCGGGGCTGCGTATTATACGTTCGACGCGCTCCACGCCGATACGCATACGGGCCACAACATCGTCGGGACCGTGTTTATGGAATGCGGCGCATTTTACGATGCGACGCGCGAAGACGCGTTCAAGCCGGTGGGCGAAGTCGAATTCGTCAACGGGATCGCAGCGCAGGGCGCGAGCGGCCTCTACGGCGCTTATCGCCCCTGTGCAGGCATTGTGGGCCATGCCGACCTGACCCATGGCGATGGGGTAAAGCCCGTGATCGAGGCGCTGCAGGCCGCTGGCAATGGCAGGTTTCGGGGTATTCGCCACGCTGCCGCATGGGATGCCGACCCCGATGTGCTGGGCCCGCCATTCCACGCGCCCGAGGGGCTTTATCGATCCGATGCGTTTCGCAGCGGATTTGCCGCCTATGGCGAATACGGACTGACGTTCGATGCCTGGCTGCTGGAGCCGCAACTTGCGGACCTGCGCGATCTGGCGCGCGATTATCCCGACCAGCCAATCGTGCTCGACCATTGCGGAACGCCACTCGGCATTGCGAGCTACCAAGGCAAGCTTGGCGAGAACTACGAACGGTGGAAGGCGAGCATCGCCGAAATCGCCGCATGTCCGAATGTGTCGATCAAACTGGGCGGGCTGGCCATGGCCTTTTGTGCCATGCCCGATCATGGCCCCGATGGGGGCTGCGGATCGGAAGAACTGGCTGAGCTTTGGCGTCCCTATATCGAGCCGTGTATCGAACTATTCGGGACCGAACGCGCCATGTTCGAAAGCAATTATCCAGTCGATCGATGGGGTGCGAGCTATCCCATGCTGTGGAACACGTTCAAGCGGCTAACTTCGGGGGCGTCGGCGGAAGAGAAGCACGCCCTGTTCGCCGGGACCGCGGCTCGGACCTATCGAATTGAACATATCCTTCCGTAACGTCACCCTCGACACAGGGCCGCGGGCTTCATAGGCATTCGGGCAAGAGTATACCCGACGGAGAGAGAACTTCATGTCCAGACTGCCCGCCCCCTTCGACCGCCTGCGCCTTCCGGTCATCGGTTCGCCGCTGTTTATCGTGTCGGGCCCGGAACTGGTCATTGCGCAATGCAAGGCGGGCATTATCGGCAGCTTTCCGGCGTTGAATGCAAGGCCGCAGTCGCTGCTCGACGAATGGCTGCACCAGATCACAGAGGAGCTTGCCAAGCATAATCGTGAGAACCCGGATCGCCCTGCCGCCCCCTTCGCCGTCAACCAGATCGTGCACCGGTCCAATGACCGGATCGAGGCGGATATGGCGACCTGCGCCAAATGGCAGGTTCCGATGGTCATCACCTCGCTCGGCGCGCGGGAGGACATCTACAAGGCGGTTCGCGGATGGGGCGGGATCACCTTGCACGACGTCATCAACAACCGCTTCGCGCACAAGGCGATCGAAAAGGGCGCGGACGGGCTTATCCCCGTCGCAGCCGGTGCTGGCGGCCACGCCGGATCGACCTCGCCCTTTGCGCTGATGCAGGAAATCCGCGAATGGTTCGACGGGCTGATTGCGTTGTCCGGTTCCATTGCCAACGGCGCATCGGTGCTCGCAGCGCAGGCCATGGGCGCGGATTTCGGCTATATCGGCAGCGCCTTTATCGCGACGGATGAGGCGAATGCCGACGCCGGTTACAAACAAGGCATCGTCGAAGGCAGCGCCGAAGGGATTGTTTACACCAACCTGTTCACGGGCGTGCACGGCAATTACCTGCGCTCGTCCATCGAAAACGCAGGGATGGACCCGGATAATCTGCCTGAAAGCGATCCCAGCAAGATGAATTTCGGTAGCGGCGGCAACACCAAGGCCAAGGCGTGGAAGGACATCTGGGGTTCGGGCCAGGGCGTCGGTGCGGTCAAATCGGTCGGCAGCGTCGAAAGCCTCGTCGCGCGGCTCGAGAAGGAATATCACGCAGCCAAAAGGTCGCTGGTGGAAAAGTCGGACTACAATCGCTGGGCCAGCTGATCGGTTGCGCCCCATAACTGCTCGGCCATCGCGTCGAGCATGGCGAAATCGCGCCCACGCCCCAAACGGCAGTGCCGGTTAAGCGTCACGGGACGCCTGTGGTCGAGCAATTCGGCGACAAGGCGGCGCTGCAATTCGGCAAGCTCGCCCAGGGCAATGGTCGCGGCGCGATACCTCCCCTTTCCCTGGCAGCGCGACCATCGCCTCTCGATGCCGCCGAGCCTTTCAAGGACCATCTCGTTATAGGCGCGATGCGGCCCGCGGTGGAGCGGGAGAAGCATGCGTGTCGCTGCCTCTTCACACGCGGGAAGCAACAGTCCGTTGCGTCGGAAATCGTCGAACCCGATCCGCCTCTTGCCCAATCGCTCGAACATCCGGTCAAGGCCGGGTGTTCGCAGGGCCTGGCAGGGAATGAGGTGATGTCGCTGGAGGCCGGGATCATAGCCCGGACAGCCACGCCGATTGACCGCCCGAAATGGCAGGCGGTCTCTCGCCGGTGAGATCATCCTGGCCGGTGCATCGACAATGCCGCACCCCTTCGAACCCTAACGTCTCCTCACCCTAATGATTGCGCCGCCATCGACCGGTTCGAGCAGCAGCGGATCGCCGTTTTCGCCCTGGATTTCGACCGGCTGGTCAATCGGCTCGCACCCCACCAGTTCATCCACTAACCGCGCGATCATTTGTGCCCCTTCGAACCGCGCAAGCCCGAGCGAGGGGACAAGGGCAATCTCCTGCCCTGTAAGGAACGCGAGACCTTCGCTGCGGATTTCGCCCTGATCTGTGTCGACCACACCGACAAAGAACAGCCCCGGAAAAGGCCCGCCCTCGCACCAGGTCTTCACCAGTCGGTGAAAAATATCTGGTCCGACAATGAAATGCGCAGGCCCCCAGGCAAATGCGCTGACATTGCCGAGCGCGCGACCAAGGTCGCTGGCGAGCTTGGCCATGGCGCGCAGTACGGGCATCGCATTGCCGGCAGCCGCCAGATGGGGTCCCGGCATCAGTGCAATGGCTTCGGACTGCTCCAGCTCATCCGGCGTGAGGATCAGGACATTGCGCGGCTTTACCGGATCGATTGGCGTGGAAGGCGCAAGGCCAAGGCAATCGAAGGTCAGGCCGTTCACCAGCAGTTCCGCCCATCCTGCGACTGGCCCGGCTATGCCCTCTTCCGGAGGCGGCGGCGCGAGGCTGAGCACGGCGCCGTTTGCGCCATCGAGTGCCTGCTGGAGACGCGCGATGTCGGGCCGTTCACCCGGTGCGAACAGAAGGTGGAGACACGCTGGAACGTCCGACGTCCGTTTGCTGTCCGAAGTGGATTGGCCCGTCGCTATGCGGTCGCCCTTTCGATTGCGATACCCGTATGCGGATTACTCTTCAAAAGGTTGCAGCGTCGAGTCAAACGACACGGATTACGCAATGGTGCGGGGCTCAGAACATGCCCAGCTTCAGCCCTTCGGCCAACGCAGCGCCCAGATCGCGGCATGCCTCGATATCGCTGGATGGGACTTTCTTGGGGGCAAGGATCGCCTCGGGCGTCTGGGCGTGAAAGTTCACGATCATCGGCTCGGCCACGCGTTTCAGCCGCCAACCTGTCGCGATCCGGTCAAGCTGGCGCTGTGCCCCATCGCCGTCGGACCCGGCGGCGATGATGGTGGCGTATGGCCGGCCCTCGATCCGGCCCAGCACCGGATAGTAAAGGCGATCGAACATCTCCTTCATCGCTCCGCTCATGCTGGCGAGGTTCTCGGGGCAACAAAAGAGATACCCCTGTGCATCGAGGATATCGGCTTCCCCGACCTCATCCGCACGCAGCAACCGAGTATCGCTGCCTGCGCCCTTCGCCGCAGCGCGGGCCATCGCCTCGCTCGCCCCGGTGCGGCTGTGCCATGCGATCAGGAGCTTTGCAGACATGGGCCGGGGTTCCTCGCCCACCTGTCGATTGTCAACCGGATTCCCTTCCGGTTGCGGCAGCCGGTGGGTATGATCGGCGCATGGTTACCGTCCCCGCCCCCAGCCCCGCCGTGTTCGGCGTTACGCAATCGCTTGGCGGGAAACGCTGGCGCTGGCGCAGCGGCAATATGGAACTGGGCGCAAACACGGCCAGTCTCGATCACGACATCGTCACCCAGCTCTTGCTCGCGCGCGGGGTCGAGCGATCCGATCTGGAACGTCATCGCCACCCGACCTTGCGCGATTTCCTCCCCAACCCATCGGAATTTCGCGACATGGATGTGGCGGCGGACCGCGTGGCGCAAGCGATCCTGTCCGGCGAACGCATTACGGTTTACGGCGATTACGACGTCGACGGCGCGACCAGTTCCGCCCTGCTCATCCGCCTGTTCCGCGATCTGGGCATTGATGCGGGGTACTACATCCCCGACCGCCTGCTGGAAGGGTACGGCCCCTCGGGAGAAGCGCTGGTGAAGCTGGGTCAGGAAGGCAGCAGCCTGGTCATCACCGTCGATTGCGGCGCGATGGCGCACGATGCCCTGCAACAGGCGCATGATGCCGGGGTCGATGTGATCGTGGTCGATCACCACAAATGCGCTGCCGAGCTTCCGCGTACCATCGCCCTTGTTAACCCGAACCGGCTGGACGAGAGCGAGCTTGCTGCATCGCACGGCCATCTTGCGGCCGTGGGTGTCGCGTTCCTGCTGGCAATCGCAGTGGTCCGTACCCTGCGCCAGCGCGATTTCTTCGCGGGGCGGCGCGAACCTGACCTGATGACCCTGCTCGACCTTGTCGCGCTTGGCACGGTGGCCGATGTCGCAGCGATCAAGGGGCTCAACCGCGCCTTTGTGGCACAGGGCCTCAAGGTCATGGCACGCCGGGCCAATACGGGCATGGCCGCGCTGATTGATGCGAGCCGGTTGAAACGCGCGCCCCAATGCAGCGACCTGGGCTTTGCCCTGGGTCCGCGTATCAATGCCGGAGGGCGGGTGGGCGAATCGACACTCGGCGTGCGCCTGTTGACGACCGAGGACGCGGATGAGGCGCAGGACATCGCCGCCGAACTGTCCGCGCTCAATGAAGAGCGCCGTTCGGTGGAGGCGCAGGTCCAGGCCGAGGCGGAGGCGCAACTTGCCGGGCAACATAACCGCGCCGTCGCCGTGGTGTCCGGGCGCGGCTGGCATCCGGGTGTGATCGGCATCGTTGCAGGCCGCATCAAGGAACGCATCGGCAAACCGGCCATCGTTATCGCGCTCGACCTGGAAACGGGTGAAGGCAAAGGGTCGGGCCGCTCGATCTCGGGAGTCGATCTGGGATCCGCGATCATCGCTGCACGGGAAAACGATCTGCTGGTCGCGGGTGGCGGCCATGCTATGGCGGCAGGACTCACAATCGCGGAAGACAAGGTTTCGGCCTTTGCCGACTATCTCGATGCCCGACTGGCCAAGGATGTCGCACGGGCCAGCGCGAATCAGGAAACCGTCCTTGACCTGTCTGTGACGCCGGGCGGATTGACCCCGGAACTCATCGCATCGCTCGATGGTGCTGGCCCATACGGCGTCGGCTGGCCCGGCCCGCGCGTTGCCGTCGGGCCCGTCAGGCTGGTCAAATGCGACGTGGTCGGCGCAGACCATGTGCGCATCGTTGCTGCGGGCAATGATGGAAAGAGCTTCAAGGCCATCGCTTTCCGCGCGGCCGAAACCGAGCTGGGTCAACAGCTTTTGCATGCCGGACCAAGCCGCCGTCTGTGGCTGGCAGGGCGTGCGAAAGTGGATGATTGGGGCAGCAGAGTGCAGGCCGAACTACATCTGGAAGACGCCGCCTGGGCCGACTGAAAGAAAACCGATTAAACCGGCTTGACGCGGTGGACGCCTCTCCGTAGATGGCCCGCCACGCCACCGACCCGCAAGAGCGGGACTGGCCCCTTCGTCTAGCGGTTAGGACGCGGCCCTTTCACGGCTGAAACACGGGTTCGATTCCCGTAGGGGTCACCACGGTGGCGTTTTTCCTTTCTTTTCCCGGTTCGCTAATTCGTCCACTGGCGCTCCTCCGATGGCGCGGCTAGAGCGCGGCGCGATGGAAAAGAGCCCCTATCCCTGGTCGGCCTTCGGTCTCGCGATTATTGCCGGGATTGCCATGATCGCCAGCGGCGTCGACGTATTCGTCGTTCTGGCCGTGGTGCTGGTATGGGCCGGATCGTTGTTCCTGGCGACCTCGAAGCCACCGCAGCAGGCTGAAACGGTCAATGTCGGGAAATTCTCGACCGACCTGATGGAAGAGCTGGTCGAAAATTCCGACACGCCCGTGCTTGTTACCCGCCGTGAACGGGTGATCATTGCGAATCTGGCGGCGCGCAACCTCTTTGGCGCGCACATCGTCAATCAGGACCTTCGGATCGCTCTTCGTCACCCGGAGGCGCTGCGCCTGATCGAATCGCGCGAAACCGGCAGCGCGATCATTCGCGGCCTCGCCCGGCGGCGCGATATCTGGCTGGTCAACTTCAAGGCGCTCGAAGGGGAACTGGGCGCGTTCGAATTCCTCAACAAGACCGCCGAGGCCGATATCAGCCGCGCGCACACCGATTTCGTGGCCAATGCGAGTCACGAACTGCGCACCCCCATGGCGTCGATCATCGGTTATGTCGAAACGCTGCAGGAGGATGTCGAGGATCTCGATCCCGACATCGCCGCCCGGTTTCTGGGCACGATCCACAAGGAAGCCAAGCGCCTGCAAAACCTCGTCAGCGACCTCATGTCGCTCTCGCGGATCGAAGCGGAAAAACACGACGCGCCGGCGACCGAGGTCGATCTGGCGCGAATCACCGAACGCGCCGCGCGCGATGCCGCCGGTTCGGAACGGGCGAGCCGCGTCGATTTCGAAAGCCATGGCGATTTCGTTGTCAGTGGTGACGAGCAGCAATTGGAACAGCTGGTCCGCAATCTAGTCGAAAATGCCTTCCGCTATGGCAATGACGGCGAGGATGTGACGGTGCGGCTGCAACCGCAGGGGAAGAAGCGCGTGCGGCTGACGGTTTCGGACCGCGGCGACGGCATTGCGGCGGAGCATCTGCCCCACTTGACCCGGAGATTCTATCGCACCGATCCCGGCCGCAGCCGCGCATCGGGCGGTACTGGCCTTGGCCTCGCAATCGTGAAGCACATCGCCGAACGCCATCGCGGAAGGCTGAATATCGACAGCCAAATTGGCGAAGGAACGACCGTGGAAGTCGTCCTTCCTCTGGCGGATCAATAGACCTCATTGGCATGTCGGCCCTGGGCGCCACCGCAGTTGCGCCCGCCTTTCGTCGCAATCGCGGCGATGGGTGTCAGGTCATCGTCATATTGCTGTAACGCAAACGTCATACCGGCCGCTTGCAAGACATCGAATCTTCAGGAATGGCCTTATGAAAACCGCTCTTCGTCTCGGTATCGTCGCTGCCGCGCTCAGCTCCACCATGGCGACCCCGCTCGCCGCACAAGACCGCGCTGCTCCGGCAGGTACGAGCGAGATCGAGCAATTGCGCGCCGAATTCGCGGCGCTCAAGGCGCGTATCGAGACACTGGAAGGTGAGCTTGCCGCGGTGGAGGCGGAAAAGCAGGCACAGGCTTCCGCGCCGACCGCCGCAGCGTCGCAACCCGTACCATCCAAGCCTGCCACCAAAGTGGCGTGGAAAGGCGCTCCTCAGATCGAGAGCGAAGATGGCTGGACGTTCAAGCCGCGCGGCCGCCTGATGTACGATGCCGGTTTCACCAGCGTGCCGGATTCGACCGGTCGCGACGACGGTTTCGGCAATGAAGTGCGCCGCGCCCGCCTCGGTGTGCAGGGCGATATGCCGGGCGGCTTCGGCTACAAGTTCGAAGTGGATTTCGCCGGAAATGCGGTCGACGTTGCCGATGCGATGATCACCTATGAAGACGGCCCGATCGAACTGGCTGTGGGCCATCATAACAACTTCCAGTCGCTCGAGGAACTTACCAGCAGCCTGCACACCACTTTCATCGAGCGGGCGGCGTTCACAGATGCGTTCGGTTTCCAGCGGCGAATCGGTGCGTCGGCAACCTACCAGCAGGGAATCGTGCTGGCGCAGGCGGGCCTGTTTACCGACAATTTCGACGAGACCGGCAGCGACAATTACGGCGCATCTGGCCGGTTTGTGCTGATGCCGAAATTCGGCAATGCGCAGGCGCATCTGGGCGGTTCGATCCATTATAACGAACTCGGCACGCCGGGCGCGACGGTGCGCTATCGCCAGCGCCCACTGATGCATTTCACGGGCGAACGCTTCATCAACACCGGCAATATGCCCGCCGACAGCGAGTTTGGCTACGGGGTCGAGGCAGCGATCATCTCCGGCCCGTTCCATGCTGCGGCAGAAGGATACTGGCAGCAGGTCGACCGCCCCGGCGCATTGACCGATCCGACCTTTTTCGGCGCGTATGCCGAAGCGGGCATCTTCCTGACCGGGGGCGATACGCGCGGCTACAAGGGCGGCAAGTTCGACCGCGTGAAGCCGAGCAACCCGGTTGGAGAAGGCGGCTTCGGTTCGCTCCAGTTCAACCTGCGCTACGATTTCCTCGACCTCAACGACGCAGGGATTCTCGGCGGACACCAGAACGGCTACTTCGCCTCGCTCATCTGGAAACCGACGGATTACACCGCTCTCATGGTGAATTACGGCAAGCTCGAATACGACGACGCCGTGCATCCCACCGCTTCGGGCGACACGTCTTACGGCGTCGATGCCTTTGCCGTGCGCGCCCAGATCGATTTCTAGGACAATTTCCACTACGCGTCACACTCGTGTCGCACGGACGTAATAATTTGGCGCTCATGGCCAGCTACCAGTGATTAAGGGACACCGATCATGCTTAAGACCAAATCCTTGACCTTCGCCGCGATCTCGGCACTCGCTCTTACCGCCTGCGGCGACAGCGGCACGACGACGCAGTCCGTTCACATCGTCGGCTCGTCGACCGTCTTCCCCTTCGCCAAGAAGGTTGCGGAAGAATTCGACCTCGCCAATCCGCAATTCACCGCGCCGACCGTCGAATCGACCGGCAGCGGCAGCGGAATTCGCGAATTCTGCAAAGGTCTGGGTGAAGATACTCCCGACATCGCTAACGCATCGCGCCGGATGAAGGCCAGTGAGTTCGAAACCTGTCAGTCCAACGGCGTGACCGACATCATCGAAATCCAGGCCGGCCTCGACGGCATCGCCTTCGCCACCGCTATCGATGGCGTGGAAATGAGCCTGACGCCGCAGCAGGTCTATGAAGCGCTGGCCGCCAACCCCTATGGCGGCGAGCAGACCAACCAGACCTGGAGCGACGTCGACGCCTCGCTGCCCAATGTTCCGATCCTCGTTTACGGCCCGCCTTCCACTTCGGGCACGCGCGACGCGCTTAAGGAACTCGTCCTCGAAGTAGGCTGCGATGCTAACCCGGAAATGAAGGCGCTGAAGGACAGCGACGAAGACCGCCACGGTCAGGTCTGCACCGAAGTTCGCGCCGACGGCAAGTTCGTCGAACAGGGCGAGCAGGACAACCTGATCGTTCAGAAGATCGGCAACAACCCCAATGCCATCGGCGTGTTCGGTTACTCCTATCTCGAAGAAAATACCGACAAGGTTCGCGGCCTGGCCATGAACGGCGTCGATCCGACTTACGACAACATTTCGAGCTTCGCCTATCCCGGCGCGCGTCCGCTGTTCATGTATGTGAAGAAAGCCCATCTCGACGTGATCCCTGGTCTGCGCGAATATCTGGCGCAGTGGACCACGATGTGGGCCAAGGGCGGACCGCTCGCCAATATCGGCCTGGTCGCATCGCCCGACGACGTGATGGAAACGAGCCGCAAGGCCGCAACCGAATTCACGACCCTTGACGGCGCGGCGCTGAAGTAAGACAGCGCCCACCCTATGTCGCTAACCATTCTGCTTTTGCTCGCGCTCGGGCTGGGTCTTGCCGGATGGTTGGCGGCCCGGGCGCGCGCCTGGGCCTTCCGCAGCAAGTCCGGCCAGAAGCTGGCGAGCCTGCCCAGCTATCACGGCTGGTACGTCGCGCTGTGGATCGTGATTCCCGTGGTGATTTTCATCGCCGCGTGGAGCGCGATTGCCCCGTCGCTCGTCACCCAGCACGTTTTGTCCACACCTCAGGCAGAAAATCTGCCCGACGTAGATTTCCAGCGACAGGCGATCCTGAACCAGGCCCGTGCCGTGGCTGCGGGGGCATCGCAGGGTGTGTTCAATCCCGATGCGGCACAGTTCGTGGAGCCTTTCCGCGAAGCCATGTCGCGCTACAACATCATCGGCATCCTCGTGACGCTGCTGATCGCTTTTGCCGCGGGGACTTTCTCGTTCCTGCGGCTGAAGCCCGACTTCACCGCCCGTAACCGGGTGGAACGCGGGGTCATGGCGATCCTGCTCACCGCATCGCTGGTGGCGATCCTGACGACGCTCGGCATTCTGGTCAGCCTCGTGTTCGAGACCCTGCGGTTCTTCAGCATGGTTTCGCCCATCGATTTCCTGTTCGGGACCTTCTGGGCGCCGGACCCGATGAGCAATGCGACCAGCCCCGATCCGACCCGCTATGGCGCGATCCCGCTGTTCTGGGGCACGCTGTTCATCGGGGCGATCATCGCCATGATCGTGGCCATCCCGCTCGGCCTGATGAGCGCGATCTATCTCACCCAATATGCGCCCGCCAAGCTGCGCACCTGGGTCAAGCCTGCACTCGAAATTCTCGCCGGTGTCCCCACCGTGGTGTACGGCTATTTCGCCGCGCTTACCATCGGCCCGGCGATCCGCGACGCCGCGATCTGGCTGGGCGTGTCCAATGCATCGAGCGAAAGCGCGCTTGCTGCCGGCCTTGTGATGGGCGTGATGATCATTCCCTTCGTTTCCTCGATGGCGGATGACAGCATCGCCGCCGTGCCCGGCGCCATGCGCGATGGCAGCCTCGCCATGGGCGCGACCAAATCGGAAACCATCAAGAAGGTGATGATCCCCGCCGCCCTGCCCGGCATCGTGGCTGGCGTGATGCTCGCCATCAGCCGTGCCATCGGTGAAACCATGATCGTGGTGATGGCCGCATCGACTGCGGCGAACCTGACCGCCAATCCGCTGGAAGCGATGACCACAGTCACCGTCCAGATCGTGGCCAATCTGACCGGCGAAGCCTCGACCGAGCATCACACCGTGCTCAGCGCGTTCGCGCTTGGCTTCGTGTTATTCATGGTCACACTAGCGCTCAATTTCATTGCCCTGCGCATCGTGAAGAGGTTCCGCGAAGCTTATGAATGAGCATGTCGCCCCCACGCGCACCGAGGCGTTCGAAAAGCGCCTTAAGAGGCGCTACGCTGCGGAGAAACGTTTCCGGCTGATCGGCCTGTCCGCAATCGTGTTTTCGGTTTCGGTGCTGGTGTTCCTGCTTGCCACGATGTCCCTCAACGGCATTGGCGGCTTCCAGCGGGTCGAGGTAAAGGTCCCGGTCGACTTTCCCGCAACCGGTATCGCGGTGAGCGAGGACATGCTCTCCCAGCCCACGGCCACGCAATCGCTTCAGAACCAGGGACTGGACGAATTCGTCACCTTCTACGCCACCGAAGCGCTGGGTGAAGAAGCGGCGGGCGCGATACACAGCCAGGGCTGGCGCGATGTCGCCGCCGGGATCATCGCGGATTCTTCCATTCTCCAACGCAAGGAAGAATTCTGGCTTCCGGCCAATTCGGACCTCGCCGCCGCCTACGAAGGCGAAGGCAGCGCCGAGATGCAGGCCATCGCGGCGCAGCTTGTCGAACGCGGCGCGCTGGCGAAGAATTTCGACATCGGTTTCCTGACCCGCGCCGATGCGTCCGACCCGCAGCAGGTCGGCATCTGGGGCGCGCTCAAAGGCTCGATCCTGACGATGATCGTCACCCTTCTGCTCGCCTTCCCCATCGGCGTGCTGGCCGCGCTCTATCTCGAAGAATATGCGCCGAAGAATCGCTGGACCGACTTTATCGAACTGTCGATCAACAATCTGGCAGCGGTCCCCTCGATCATCTTCGGCCTGCTCGGCCTTGCCGTGTTCCTGACGCTGTTTCCCAGCTTCCGTTCCGCCCCGCTGATCGGCGGCATGACGCTGGCGCTGATGACGATGCCGGTCATCGTCATTTCGGGCCGCAACGCGATCAAGGCCGTGCCGCCCAGCATCCGCGACGGTGCGCTCGCCATCGGCGCATCGCCCGTGCAGGTCGTGTTCCACCACGTTCTGCCGCTCGCCCTGCCCGGCATCCTGACCGGGACGATCATCGGCATGGCCCGCGCGCTGGGCGAAACCGCGCCGCTGCTGATGATCGGCATGCGCGCCTTCGTATCGACCCCGCCCGATGGTTTCACATCGCCCGCAACCGTCCTGCCGATGCAGATCTTCCTCTGGTCGGACGAGGTGGACCGCGGATTTGTGGAACGTACCTCTGCGGCGATCATCGTGCTATTGCTGTTCCTGCTGTTGATGAACGGCATCGCAATCTATCTGCGCAACAAATTCGAGAAACGCTGGTGACCCTAGTCCACTCCAACCTTGACGATAGCGAAGCGAAAATGACCGCGCGCGATGTCTCCGTGTTTTACGGTGACAAGCAGGCGATCAAGGACGTTTCGATCGACATCCCGACGAAATACGTCACCGCTTTCATCGGCCCGTCGGGCTGCGGCAAGTCGACTTTCCTGCGCGCGCTCAACCGCATGAACGACACGATCCCCTCCGCCCGCGTGGAAGGGACGATCACACTCGATGGCGATGATATCTACGATCCCAAGCTGGACGTGGTGCAACTTCGCGCGCGGGTCGGCATGGTCTTCCAGAAACCCAACCCCTTCCCCAAGTCGATTTACGACAACATCGCCTATGGCCCGAAAATCCACGGCCTGGCAGAAAGCAAGGACCAGCTCGACGCCATCGTCGAGAAGTCGCTGCGCCGTGCCGGCCTGTGGGAAGAGGTGAAGGACCGCCTGCAGGACAGCGGAACTGCGCTTTCGGGTGGCCAGCAGCAGCGCCTGTGCATCGCCCGCGCGATTGCCGTCGACCCCGAAGTCATCCTGATGGACGAACCGTGTTCCGCGCTCGACCCCATCGCGACGGCCAAGATCGAAGAGCTGATCGACGATCTCAACGGCCGCTATGCCATCGTGATCGTCACGCACTCCATGCAACAGGCCGCCCGCGTTTCCCAGCGCACCGCATTTTTTCACTTGGGCAAGATGGTCGAATACGGTCGCACGACCGACATCTTCACTAATCCACAGGAACAGCGGACCCAGGATTACATTACCGGCCGTTACGGGTAGGATACTCGGACTATGAACGAACATACCGTAAAGGCCTTCGACGAGGACATCACCCGCCTCAGGGGCATGATCGCCGAAATGGGCGGTCTGGCCGAAATCGCCGTGCAGGAATCGATGGATTCGCTCGTTCTGGGCGATGAAGACCTCGCCAAGAAGGTCATCAAGGGCGACAAGCGCATCGACGCGCTCGAAACCGAGATCGACAAGCTCGCGGTTCGCGTCATCGCCTTGCGTGCGCCCATGGCCGACGATCTGCGCGAAGTGATCGCCGCACTCAAGATCGCTGGCGTTGTCGAACGCATTGGTGACTATTCCAAGAACATCGCCAAGACGAGCCGCAAGCTCGGCGATAACCGCAAGCAGTTCGAACCGCTGACTCTTCTGCCTGCCATGGCCGAAGTGGCGTCCGAAATGGTCCACGATGTGATGACCGCCTATGCCGCACGCGATGCAGAGGCGGCCAAGGACGTCATCGCGACCGACGAAAAGGTCGATGCCTTCTACAATTCGATCTTCCGAAATGTGGTAAGCCACATGGTCGAAAACCCCAGCACGATCAGCGACGCGGCACAGCTTCTCTTCGTTGCCCGCAATCTGGAACGGATCGGCGACCATGCCACCAATGTGGCGGAAATGGTCCATTTTTCGGCCACCGGAGAATATCCGGCCGATGAGGACGGTTGACATAAAAGCGTAGCCAAAGGGTCATAAAGGGATGTCCAACGATCCGCAGCCTATCGAGGACTTGCAAACTTTGGACATGCCCCGCCTCCTTCTGGTCGAGGACGATCCCGCCCTTTCCGACCTGCTCGAATTTCGTTTCCGCAAGGAAGGATATACTGTCCGCGTAACCGCCGATGGTGACGAAGCACTGGTGATGGCCAGCGAAGAACTGCCCGATCTGGTTATCCTCGACTGGATGATCGAAGGGACCAGCGGCATCGAGGTCTGCCGCCGCTTGCGCCGCGACAAGGAAACGGCCCACGTTCCGATCATCATGCTGACCGCGCGCGAGGCCGAGGACGACCGCGTCCGCGGGCTGGAAACCGGTGCGGACGATTACATGACCAAACCGTTCAGCCCGCGCGAGCTGGTGGCGCGTGTCGGCGCGGTTCTTCGCCGCATCCGCCCCGCCCTTGCCGGTGAGACGATCAGCGCGGGCGACCTTGTCCTCGATCCCGTTGCGCACCGGGTTACGCGCGATGGGGAATCGGTCCATCTCGGCCCGACCGAGTATCGCCTGCTCAAATTCTTCATGGAAAGCCCGGGTCGCGTGTTCAGCCGGGGCCAGTTGCTCGACGGTGTCTGGGGCACGGGCAGCGATATCGAACTGCGCACAGTGGACGTCCATATCCGCCGCCTGCGCAAGGCGCTGGAAAATGGGGGCGGAGTCGATCCGATCCGCACAGTGCGCGGTGAAGGCTACGCGCTCGATCGCTGAGGCGACACGCGGTCCGTCAACGGCACAGGCCGCGCCATCCCTCGCTCATATCCAGATGGAAATGGTCGGCATGGGCCGCGTTGTAATCCGGGCTGAGTGTCGTTGCGAAGACCGAACAGCCCCCGTCCCGCGCGCGGTGCAGGAATTCCTGTTTCGCCGTTCCGTCGTCCCAATCGCGCAGCACGCTGATCCGCGTTCCGTCCTCCAGGACGAAGGCCGATATATCGATGGCGTTAGCGGTGGCATGTTCACTCCACGGTCCTGTGTCCCGACCGTAGAGACGACGGCAAGAATATGCTCCAAGATGCTCTATTCGCGATAATTCACTGCCAAACAGCTCGCGGGCAAGAGGCTTGAGCGCATCGCGTTCCCACAGGTGCAACGCGACTGCCACCGGGCACGTCACCGCCGGAGTTTGCGGCGACAGGGGGTAATCTTTCAGCTGCGTCCTGTCTTCACGTGCACAGGGCCCCTCACCTTGCGCGGGCAGCTCGGTGTAGGCCACCTCGCTCCGTTCCAGCGCGGCGCGGCATTGTGCGACATCGCTGCGCAATGCGTGCAGCTTCGCCTGTGTCGCCCAGCCCGGCGGATCACGCAGATCCAGTGGCGTCCACGGGTCGTGCTGCGGATGTTCGGCAAGCCAGACCCGACCGGCCACGACAAGCGCCGCAAGAAGCAGGAGTGCCAATACCCGCCGGTCGCCGCGAAACGAGCCGATATGTCGCGAAATTCGTCGGGATCGTCGTGCCATCCTCAATGAAAGTCGCGGGACTTCGGAATGATCCGTACATTGCGCGGATGGCCGCCCGGTCGGGGCCTGTGAAGGTCAGGATCGCGATCGCCTGGTGGCGGTTCCTGCCATGGCTCCACAGGGCGATAGGGATCGTCCTTGCCGCTGCGCAGATCGTCCCGTGGGTTGATCTTGTGCGGCAGCGGCGAATTGACATGGTCCGCGCGCGCGACGGGCGCGTTCAGCATATCGTCGGACAGGCGATAGAGCTGGTCGGTGGCGTCGGTCATATGGTGGGCGATGACATGAACCACCTCCTCATCGTATTCCACCCTGCCGCGCACTTCCATCAACCGCGCGCCCATGACCACACGGCGCTGTTTTTCCTTCAGGTCCGGCCAGATGACGAGATTCACGACGCCCGTTTCATCCTCCAGTGTGATGAAGCACACACCCTTGGCGCTGCCCGGCTGTTGGCGGATCAGGACCACACCGGCGACATGCACCATCGAGCGGAACTTGCGGTTCCGCAGGTCGCAGGCGCGCACGAAGCCGCGCCGGGCCAGCCCATCGCGCAGGAAGGACATGGGGTGCGCTTTCAGGCTGAGGCGCGTGGTCTGGTAATCCGCCACGACTTCTTCGCTGAGCGGCATTGCAGGCAGTTGTGTGCGTGACGTCTCAGCCCCTTCGTCCCGCGCCGCTGCGGCGGCAAAAAGCGGCAGGTCCGCATTCCCTGTCACGCTGCGCGCATCCCACAGCGCCTGACGCCGCGACAGCGCGATCGATCCGAAGCAGTCAGCGCTGGCAAGACGCTCCACATGTGCAGGCGCAATGTAGGCACGGTCCCTCAATGCCGCGACGTCAGCATAAGGCCCCCTGGCCTCCCGCTCCGCCACCAGCTTTGCCGCAACATTTTCAGGCAATCCATCGACCTGACGCAGCCCAAGGCGCAGGGCGAAATGACGCCCGCAATGGTCATCCTTGGGGCCACACGAAGACCCCGAAGCCACCATCCTCTCCAAAGTGCAGTCCCACTCGGACAGATTGACATCGGCAGGCAGCACCGTGACGCCATGTTCCGCCGCATCGCGCACGATCTGGGCGGGGGCATAAAACCCCATCGGCTGCGAATTGAGCAGCGCGCAGGCGAAAGCCGCCGGATAGTGGCATTTGAGCCAGCTCGACACATAGACGAGATGCGCGAAGCTCGCCGCATGGCTCTCGGGAAAACCGTATTCGCCGAACCCCTTGATCTGCTCGAAACAGCGTGCGGCGAATTCGGGATCGTATCCTCGCTCGATCATCCGGCCGACCATCATCTCCTGATGCTCGTGCACCATGCCGCGGCTGCGGAAAGTGGCCATCGCCTTGCGCAGGCGGTTCGCTTCGGCGGCTGAGAACTTCGCCGCATCGATGGCGATCTTCATCGCCTGCTCCTGGAAGATCGGCACGCCATAGGTCCGCCCCAGAATGGCAGAAAGTTCGTCTGCCGGGCCGTGTTCGGGGGCCGGACTGGGCAGGTAAAAATCGTGCTGGCCCGCGCGCGCACGGCGGCGCTGCTTGAGATAGGGGTGGACCATATCGCCCTGGATCGGGCCGGGTCGCACAATCGCCACCTGCACCACCAGATCGTAAAATTCGCGCGGGCGCAGGCGCGGGAGCATGTTCATCTGCGCGCGGCTTTCGACCTGAAACACGCCGAGCGAATCCCCCTTGCACAGCATGTCGTAAGTCGCCGGGTCTTCCTTCGGGACACTCGCCAGCGTCAGCGTGCGGTCGTGATGCGTCTCGAGCAGGTCGAGCGCCTTGCGCACGCAGGTCAGCATGCCGAGCGCCAACACATCGACCTTCAGGATGCCCAGATCGTCGATATCGTCCTTGTCCCACTCGATAAAACTGCGCTCTGGCATGGCGCCATTGCCGATGGGCACGGTTTCGGTCAGCAGCCCTTCGGTAAGGATGAACCCACCCACATGCTGGGACAAATGGCGTGGCATACCAATCATTTGCTCGGTCAGTTTGAGAACTCGGCGCAGGTGTGGATCGGACAGGTCCAGGCCAGTCTCGTCCCGCACATGGTGATCTTCAATCGCCCGCCCCCATCCGCCCCACACGGTCTTGGCAAGCGCGGCGGTGACATCCTCTGTCAGGCCCATCGCCTTGCCCACTTCGCGGATCGCCATGCGCGGGCGGTAATGGATCACCGTGGCGCACAGCCCGGCCCGCTGGCGTCCATATCTGCGATAAAGATACTGGATCACCTCCTCGCGCCGCTCATGCTCGAAATCGACATCGATATCGGGCGGTTCTTTACGCTCTTCGGAAATGAAGCGGTCGAACAGCAATTGGTGCTTCGACGGATCGACGCTGGTGATACCGAGGCAATAGCAAACGGCCGAATTCGCCGCGCTGCCGCGCCCCTGGCACAGGATCGGCGGCTCTGCCTCGTAACGCGCGTAATCGACGATATCCTTGATGGTGAGGAAATAGCGCGCCAGTTCCATCCTGCCGATCAGGACAAGTTCCCTCTCCAGCGTCGCGAACACTGCATCGGGCACGCCTTCGGGGTAGCGCTGCTCAGCCCCCCACCATGTTTCCACTTCGAGATATTCCTGCGGCCCCATCCCTGCCGGGTAGATTTCTTCGGGATATTCGTAGCGCAGCTGATCGAGCGAGAAATCGCACGCATCGGCCACCGCCCGTGCAGCAGCAATCGCATGTGGCCAGCGATCGAACAGGTGCAGCATGACGTCGGGCGGCTTCAAGTGCCGTTCCGCATTGGCGGCAAGCAGATGCCCCGCCGCCGCAACGGTGGTCTTGTGCCGGATTGCCGTCATCACATCCTGCAAGGGGCGCTTGTCGGGCGTCGCGTAGTGCACATCGTTGGTGGCGAGGATGGTCAGGCCTTGCGCCCGTGCCAGCGCATCGAGCCGGTCGATCCGGGCGATATCGTCACCGACATAGAGATAGCTCGCCGCGATGTGCAGCAGGGTGGGAAGCTGGTTTGCGAGGTGCGGCAGGAGATAGGTGAGATCGCCGGTTATTTTCCGTAGAAGCGCGGAGGCGGGAAGAGTCTCTTGGCGCTCACAGAGGCGCAGAGGCACAGAGGGTTCTTGCCGCGAAGCGGCTATCTCTCTGGAAACTGGAGATATCGCGCTTGATGGCGGCTCTGCCGCAGGCACTTGCTCTTCGTGCCTCTGCGCCTCTGTGAGCGAACCACCTTCTCTCCGCGACTCCTCATCAGCGCGTGAGTTCCTGCCAGGAAACGGGACGACGTTACTCTCCACCTCTATGGTAAAGCGCGCATCCAGATCGCGCGGCGGGATAAGGATCAGTTGCACATCCTCGCTATGCTCCGCCAGCATGGCGAGGTTGATGTCGCACACCCCCTTGTCCTGCCATTCGCCATCGAGCGTTTGCATCCGACCGGCGGAAATCAGGCGGCACAGGCGGCCATAGGCAGCGCGGTTGCGGGGATAGGCCAGAAAGGACAGCCCTTCGACTGTTTCTATCCTGCACCCGATAACCGGTTTTAACTTTACGGTTTTCGCCTCTGTATGGATACGCACCACACCTGCCATTGTGTTGGCATCGGCAATGCCGATCGCATCGTAGCCGAGCGCACGAGCGGCCAACACCAGATCCATCGCGTCGCTGGCCCCGCGCAGGAAGCTGAAGCAGGATACCAGGCCCAGCTCGACAAAGGGCGCGCGTGGTGGGGCGTCTATACTGTCGGGATCAAGTTCGATCCTGCGCTTGCCAGGGGTGAGCGGAGCATCGGGCATATCACTCCGCCAGTTCCTTCAGCCGTGCCTTCACCGCCGCCAGATCCGCATCGAACAACCGCGCCTGTTCCTCGCGCGCGGGCCCATCAAGCCGCAAGAGATAGGATGGGTGCGCCGTGACCCACAATTCGCTGCCATCTCCCAGCGGGATCGGCGCGCCGCGAGCGCGGGAAATGCTCACCGTCTTGCCCAGCAGCGCACGGGCAGCACTCGCCCCCATCGCCAAGACGAGCCGGGGCTGCACCAGCTCGCGCTCCCCCTCCAGCCACCAGCGGCAGGTGTCGATTTCCTTTGCGCCCGGATTCTGGTGGAGCCGCCGCTTGCCGCGCTGGACATATTTGAAATGCTTCACCGCATTGGTGACATAGGCCGCGCCCCGATCGATCCCGATCTTTTCCAGATGCGTGTCGAGCAACTGCCCGGCCGGCCCCACGAAAGGCCGCCCGACCTGATCCTCCTGATCGCCCGGCTGTTCACCGACGATCATCAGCGCTGCATCCTGTGGCCCCTCGCCCATCACGGCATGGTTCTGAAGTCCGCCAATCGGGCATTTGCGGCAGGCATGGATGGCCTTGTCGATCCCGGCGAGCGTCTCGGGACGTGTCTCGAACTCGCCGGAGAACACCGATTTGCCTGTCTCGACCATCTTCGCCTCGCGCGATTGCGCCCCGGCGACAAGCTCGGGAATCAGTGCAGCCTCGGGCATGTTCTTCCAGTATTTCTTCGGCATCTCCTTCAGCATCGCGCCGACCTTCAGCCGCGCGGGATTGAAGATGGAGGCGTAATATTTACGCCAGAGATCTTCCATCGGATCGCCGGTGGGCGCATCGCTGCGCTGGGCTGGCGGGCCTTCCTGCATCGCCTCGCCATCCCAGTGCAGGCTGCCGCGCGGGGTCAGGATCGACCAGCGCATATTGGCGAAGCGGCGCATGAAGAACCCGGCATTGGCGCGCAGGATATGATGTTCCGGTTCGAACCAGGCGACGTAATGTTCGCCCGCCTCTTCCTCATCCGAATGTTCGACCAGTCGAAAGCGGACGAAGGCGTGCATCTTGTGACTGTCGCGCCGCACGGATTTGTCGAGTTCCTCGATACGGCGGACATCGGTGTCGGCCTTGTCTTCCATGACCCGTGGGTTCGCCTGGAGCTTCCACAAGAGCAGGTAAAGCTGCGCAAAACGCTGCGGATCGGAATGCAGGATGGCGTTGCGCGCCAGGCCGACAAAGCGGCGATTGGCGCGCACGGGCCGTGCATCGGACGACGGCACGGGCAATGCCTGCTCTCCATGCGCGAACAGATCGTTGCTGCCTCCCGGCTCGCTCCAGGCGATCCGTTCTGGCGGGACGCCGCATTGCACCAGCGTCCGCGCCTGTTCGCGCCAGAAATCGAAATCGTCCGGCTCGGGCATGTGCACCACATAATGGGCGGCATCGGCATGACGGAGCGCAGTCATACGGCGCTCCGGTCAAATTTTTCACGCGAAAGCGCGGAGAGGCGGAGGCTGTTCAGGCGCTCGCAAAGGCGCAGAGGCGCAGAGGAGTATTGCTGCGAAGCAGCTATCTCTCTTGGAACTGAAAACGTCAGATTTGATCGCGGCTTCGCCACAGACAGCAATTCTCTGTGCCTCTGCGCCTCTGTGAGCGAAAACCTTTTCCTTCGCGCCTTTGCGCCTTTGCGAGGGACAAACCGCATCATGCCGCGAACAGCTCAAGCTGCTCAGTCCTGGGCGCGAGCAGGGTGCGCAGGTCGGCACGGTCGGTCAACGTGACCGGACGCCAGTCGACAGTGCAGATAAAGGGGCGCACCTTGGCGATGGACTGGGTCAGCAGGGCCACATCGTCCAGCCTGAGCGAACGGTGGCGGCGGCTGGCGAGGATACGGCCCACTGCCGTGGTCCCCAGCCCCGGCACGCGCAGCAGTTCTTCCTTGCTCGCACGGTTGACGTCGACCGGAAACCGCTCCCGAAATTTCAGCGCCCAGGCGAGCTTGGGATCGATATCGAGCGGCAGGTTGCCGTCCGCTTCGGTCGCCTGCATCACTTCGCCCGGCTGGTAGCCATAAAAGCGCATCAGCCAGTCCGACTGGTAAAGCCGGTGTTCCCGGATCAGCGGCGGGCGCTTGAGCGGCAGGACCGCGCTTGCATCGGGGATCGGGCTGAAGGCGCTGTAATAGACCCGGCGCAGGCGGAAATTGTCATACAGCCTGCTGGCCTTGCCGACGATATCGGCATCGGTCGCTGTGTCTGCGCCCACGATCATCTGCGTCGACTGGCCTGCGGGGGCGAACCGGGGCGCGTGGCGGAAGCGTTTGCGCGCATCCTTCGCCTCGACCAGATCGTCCTTCACCTTGCCCATCGCGCCTTCGATCTGGCGCGCATTCTTGTCGGGTGCGAGCCGGGTCAGCCCGCTATCGGTCGGCAATTCGACATTGATGGACACGCGGTCAGCAAAAAGCCCCGCCTGGTGGACCAGTTCCGGGTCCGCCTCGGGAATGGTCTTGACATGGATGTAACCGCGAAAATCGTGCTCTTCACGCAGGATGCGGGCGACTTCTACGATCTGTTCCATCGTGTGGTTCGAGCTTTTGATGATCCCCGAAGACAGGAACAGCCCCTCGATATAATTGCGGCGATAGAAATTGAGCGTGAGGTCCACCACCTCCTGCGGCGTGAAACGCGCACGCGCCACATTCGAACTCTTGCGGTTGATGCAGTAATGGCAATCGAACACGCAGTGATTGGTGAGCAGGATCTTGAGCAGCGAGATACAGCGGCCATCGGGCGCATAGGCGTGGCAGATGCCCATCCCTTCGGTCGAGCCGATGCCCTTCCCGCCCAGACTGTTCTTCTTCGCCGTCCCGGACGATGCGCAGGAGGCATCGTATTTCGCCGCATCGGCGAGGATTTCGAGCTTTTGCAGGATGGTTTGCGCGGCCATTTGTTCTTTATATGTTCCACAGCGGGATTCGCCAATATCAAAAGACAAACAGACACCGGGAACCGGTGAAATCCTCTTGCGTAATTATCCTGCGGACCGGGCCCCTCTGGCGCATGATGGCCATGCGTGATGTCGGACGTATCGTGCGACGATGTGGTCAGGGGTCATTCCTCCTCCCATGACTGAGACGCGGATGCGCGATTAACTTCGCAAGGAGGCGAGGAGATCAGAGATGAAATACCGTGCATTCGTAGCCGCCCTTTCCTGTGTCGCAGCCGTTCCGGCCATGGCGCAGGCTTCCAACCAGCCAGTCGGATCGGGCCAGAGCCTGCAACCGACGCAAGCCCAGCTGAAATGCATCACCGAACAGGAAGTCGTCGCCGCACAGGAAGCGTGGGGACAAGGCATCGTCCATATCGGCAAGGTGTATTCGGAAGGCGGCGATTATCGCAAGGCGGCTGCCGATCACATCAGCAAGTTCTACGCCTATGACCAGAGCCTGGTGTTGTTCAAACCCACGCTCGCATCGATTGAGCAGTTCCGCCCATCCTTCGACGGCGCACTTTCCTATTTCGTGGGCGGCAACCCTTCCTATCCCGAGGACAAGGGCTTTGCGATCACCCCTTGGAGCGACGTTCGCTGGCAGAATGCCGGCATTACCAACAATATTTGCCACATGGCCGTGGCGATGGGGAATTACTACTTCACACCTTCTAGTGGCGGTGACGAGGTGAAGGTGGAATACACGATCGGCTATATCCGCGATGCGGAAGGCGCATTGCGCATGACGGTCCACAAATCGACCATTCCCTATAGCGGCGGCTAGGCCGGATCGCTCGCAAGAAAGAAAAGGGCGCGTCTCCTGTACGGGGCGCGCCTCTTTTCTTGTTTGCCGTGCAGGTGCGCAGAGCAGGACAATTCTGCCGCGTCAGGCGCACAGGCCCTGCAAATACCAGTCGGGCGCGCCGCCCCGCCCATCGCCGGTGATCCCTTGGCGATAGATCCAGTAACGGCGGCCCTCGCCATCCTCGATCCGGTAATAGTCGCGCAGCCGCGTGCTGCCCCGTTCGCGCCACCATTCTGGCGCGATCCGCTCAGGCCCCTCCACCCGTTTCACCGCATGGACATTCCCCCGCCAGCGGAATTTCTGCGGATAACCATCGGGCGTGGCGTAGAGCACCGCGATCTTCTCCGCCCGGTCGAGCAGTTTGAGCGGGCGCGCGTGGAAGGCCAGTTCTCCCTGATCGGCAGGCTCCGGCTCCAATGGCTTGCGCCAGCGCTGGGCGCGTTCGGGAATGTGGCTGGCAAAAGGCACGGGCCGCGTCACCGCCCCTTCCCCCAGCCTGACCGTCAGCCGGTCGATACAATCCGATAGGGATGTGCCGTGCTGCGCAGCATCGGCCTCGATATCGCTCTGTTCCAGCGACAGCGGTTCCACCCAGCTCGCGCGCAAACGCACCAGCTCGATGCCGAAACCTGCATCGATATCTTCGAGTTTGCCCGTAAACAGGCGACAGAGATGCGCCGGATCGCGAGTGGCGGCGGCCAGTTCCAGACGGCGCAGCGCCACTTCGCTATCCACCCGCCACAGACCCAGCTCAAGCCTGCGCGCGCCTTGCGCCCTGCCCTCCAGCGTCTGCGCCATATCTTGCGCCAGATCGGACAGCACCCGGTCGAGCAGGCTGCGATGGCGGATCGGCTCCATCAGCCGGCGCTGGACCAGCGGCATGGGTTGCGGGACTACGGGCAAAAGCGGTTCCGGCAATCGGCCGAGAATCTGGTCCATGCGGATCAGCGGATTGGCGGCGGGCGATTTGCGGTTGCGGAAGCGCCGCTGGATTGCATCACGCCCCTTGCCGCCATTCTCCACCCCGACAAGCTGGCCGAGCGTCTTGAGACCCAGGCGACGCAGCACGGTGCAGATGTCCTGATCGAGCCGCAACGCCGCAACCGGCAGGCTGGACAGGCGCGCGGCCACGTCGTCTCCCTCGGCCAGGATGCAATCGTCGGGGCCGTAATGCGACAGCGCCCATGCCGCGCCCGCCGTCGGCGCGATGGCGGCCCGGATTGCGAGGCTGCGGCGCGCAAAAGCCGCGCGCACATCCGCCAGCAGGCATTCCTCCCCACTGAACAGATGCGCGACTGCGGTGACATCGACCAGCAACCCGCCAGGTGGGTCAAGCGCGCTCCACGGCCCCCAGCGCTGGGCCCACACGGCCAGTTTTTCGAGAAATGCCAGATCGCCCGCAGGATCGGCCGGAGCGGTGGCAATATCCGGGCACAGGGTCCGCACATCGGCAAGCATTGCGCCGATCTGCGCACCTGCGGCCTGCCCGGCACGGTTGGCGGCTTCGATGCGCGGGCCATGCGCAGTGTCGATGATCAGAACCCGGGGGCGATCGCGTGGCACATCTGCATGCGACAGATACCAGCGATCCATCGGCAGCGCGTTCAGCCAGACAGAAAGGATGCGACGAGCAGGCATAACAACGTCAGACGCTGGCTCCGCTTGCACCCCTGCTTTTCAGAGCTTCACCGGTCCCACCCTGTATGGGGAGAGGGTGCTGGAACAGCCCACCCGCCCCTTCACCCAATATCCATTCACCGGGGGCGTGGGTGCGGGCGCGGAAGAGCTCGGCGTGCCATGCGGGATTGCCGGGGGCCTCTGCATTCCATTGCGGCAAGTCCGAAGGCGCGCTCGCCACTTTCCACCGCATACGTGCGGAGGACAGATCGCGCTCCGCATCGAGACGGACGAGATAGAGCGGCACACCATGCCTTTGCGCGGCCAGTGTCAGCCGACGCGAAGCCGTGAAGTCGAGAGCACCGGGATTGCCGGTCAATTCCCCGATGACGAATGCGATGTCGCGGCAACGCACCCCCTCTTCCAGCGCAAACAGCGCATCTGCTGCCGATTGGGCAAGCGTGTGGATGACACGGTGGCGCAGTTCCCGTGGCAAGCCCGCCCGGTAAGGTCGCCCGGATAGCCGCGCCGCATCCTTTGTCTGCACCCACAACACGCAATCCCGCCCATCCGACTTGTCCGCTTTTTCACAGGGGCGCGAACGCCAGTCATCCAGTGCGAGCGCCAGCGCGACTCCCGCGCCGCTCGCTTCGTTTGCGCTGGCGAAGATCTCGCTATGGCATGGCACATCCTGACAGGTCGCCAGCCCGGGACGCCAGCGCGCGCTGCGCTGCTGCGCCAGGGCGACGACATCGCAGGTCGATGCAAGCGTATCGAAAGGCATGGCGGAACGACTCATGTGTTCCACTTATGTTCCATTCTCGTGCGATTCGCAATTCGTCCGTTTCCCGCCTCGCTGCGGCGCACCGCGACGGAACGCCAACCCCTTCAAACCGTTGGCGATACAAACCCGATCAATGAAAGGCAGGGACACAATGAAATACGACAATGGCAATGTGGACGAGCTAAAGAAGAAGTTCTGGCTCGCCATGTCCGATTCCTCCTTCCTCTTCCTCGAACTGGAAGGTCATTCGGACAGCGCCGTCCCGATGACCGCGCAGCTTGACAAGGACGCCAACAGCTCGATCTGGTTCTTCACGCAGAAGAACAGCCGCTTTGCGCAACTGGGCAAGGCGGTTGCGACCTTCTCCGGCAAGGATCACGAGATGTTCGCGCGCTTCGACGGCACGCTGGCAGTCGAAACCAGCAAGGAACGCTTCGAGCAGTTCTGGAACAACTTTGTCGAGGCATGGTACGATGGCGGCAAGGACGATCCCGACATCTTGTTCCTGCGCATGGACCTTGGCGACGCGGAAATCTGGAGCGGGGATATGGGCCTGCTCAACGTCGCCAAGATGGCGCTGGGCATGACCGTCCATGACGAGGCGGAAGAACGCCACGCGGAAAACGTCGACCTGTAAGGTATCGACCGATCGAAGAGAAAGGGCCGCCCTTTGCGAAGGGCGGCCCTTTTCGTGTCAGCTTCCCAGGATGGAGGGGAACAGCCCGGTGACCAGGATGATCGTCACCGCGATGGGGCACAGCCAGGCAATCAGGAAGCGCCACAGACCGAAAGCCAGCGGTGACAGCCCGGTGGTTGTCCGCAGCAGTGCGGTGTCCGCCTTCCAGCCGATGAAGATCGATGTCAGCAGCGCGCCCACAGGTAGCATGATCTTGCCCGTAAACCCGTCCACCGTGTCGAGAATATCGGTGTTCTCGAACAGCGACCAGAAGCCGAGCGGGCGCACATCCGACAGGACATTGTAGCCCAGCAGGCAGAATATCCCGACGAGGAATGCGCCGACACCGAAAATCAGCGCCGATTTGGGCCGCGTCCAGCCTCGCTCGCCGACGCCCCATGCGGTTGGCACTTCCAGCAACGAGATCGAGCTGGTGATCGCCGCGACCAGAATCAGCACAAAGAACAGGAAACCGAACAGCGCGCCGCCCGGCATCGTCTGGAACGCGAAGGGCAGCGTCTGGAATACCAGCGTCGGCCCGGCAGCAGGGTCCAGCCCCACGGCGAACACGATTGGGAAAATCATCAGGCCCGCCAGCAACGCCACGCTGGTATCGGCCACCGCGATCATCGCCGCCGTGCCGCCAAGATTGCCCTTTTCCTTGATGTAGGAGCCATAGGTAATCAGCCCCGCCACACCGAGTGAGAGCGAGAACAACGCCTGCCCGAGGGCGGAATTCATCACCTGCGGGGTGAGCTTCGACCAGTCGGGCGTGAACAGGAACGCCACCGCATCGCCGATATCGCCTTCGATGGCGCCATAGATAACAAGCCCCAGCAACAGCACGAAGAAGGCAGGCATAAGATAGGTAGCCGCCTTTTCGATGCCCGAACTCACGCCGCGCGCAACGATGTAGAGCGTGAGGCCCATAAACGCGAAATGCATCGCCAGCAGCAGGCTTGGCGAAGCGAACATGTCGCCCAGCCGCTGCTGGATCTGATCCTGGCTTTCCCCGGCCAAAGCGCCACGGAAGGGATCGCCCGCGCCGATTGCCTGGAGCAGGTCCCAGCCCATGACACCTGCATAATAAAGCACCCAACCCGCCACGACCGAATAAAAGGACACGATCAGGAACGCGGCAACGGCCCCGATCCCGCCGAAAATCGACCAGCTGTGCGACGCGTTCGATTGCTGCGCGATCTTGCGGATCGATCCGACAGCATCGGTTTGCCCCACACGCCCGATGAAAATTTCCGACAGGACCAGGGGCAGGCCCAGCAGGAACACACAGGCGATATAGAAGATGACGAAGGCCCCGCCCCCGCTTTCGCCTGCAAGCGTCGGGAAACGCCAGATATTTCCAAGCCCCACAGCGGCCCCGACCGCGGCGAGAATAAATGCTGAACGCGAGGACCAACCCTCGCCCGTTGTCTTGCCGGCAGCAACCATTGTCGTGATTTCCTCTCCGTCCGACGGCGCTTTTCCTGCGCCGTCACGCAACGCGCACTTAAAGCACGGAAACTTTCTGCTGTCCAAGCTCCGCTTTGCCTTATTCACTGCGCTTGCTAGAGGCCTGCCCCATGTCCACGACCTTTCAGCTCGACACTTCGACCAGCCGCGCCAATCCGACCCCTCAGCCGATGAAGCGCCTGACCGTGCCTGCGATCCGCAAGCGCAAGACCGATGGCGAAGGCGGCGAACCGCTGGTGATGCTCACCGCCTACACCGCGCGTCAGGCGCAATTGCTCGATGCGCATTGCGATCTGCTGCTGGTGGGGGATTCGCTCGCACAGGTGATCTATGGCCTGCCTTCGACTATCCCGGTGACGCTCGACATGATGGCCAATCACGCCGCCGCCGTCGTGCGCGGCAGCTATCATGCCGTGGTGGTGGTCGACATGCCCTTCGGCTCTTACGAACAATCGCCCCAGCAGGCATTCGAGAGCGCGGCCTACCTGCTCAAGCAAAGCGGGGCTGCCGCAGTGAAGCTGGAAGGCGGCGAGGCGATGGCGGAAACGGTCGCGTTTCTCAATCAGCGCGGCATCCCGGTGATGGGACATGTCGGCCTGACGCCGCAGGCGGTCAACGTGCTGGGCGGGTATGCCGCACGCGGCCGCAGCGACACCGAAGCCGACAAGATCGTTGCCGATGCCAAGGCGCTGGACGATGCAGGGGCCTTCGCCATCGTGATCGAAGGCGTGGTCGAACCCATCGCCATCGCCGCGACGCGGGCGGTGTCCGCCCCCACCATCGGCATCGGAGCGTCGGCCAGGTGCGACGGGCAGGTTCTGGTGACTGAAGACATGCTCGGCATGTTCGAGCGTGTGCCGCGCTTCGTGAAAAAATACGAAGACATCGCCACGATTATCGGTGACACCGCCGCGCGCTACGCCGACGAGGTGCGCACACGCGCCTTCCCGAGCGAAGACCAGACTTACCAGCCCAAGAGCTGATCCACCCCATTCTGACGGGACGCACGATGCAGACGCTGCTGCAATTCTACAAGTTTTCGCTCGCCTTCACCGCGCTCTGCCTCGGCATTGCGGTGTGGTATGGCTGGCAAAGCACCGGCTCGGCCACGGCAACACTTGGCATTCTGTGGATCGTCGTCGTGCTCTCGATCCTCGAAATATCGCTCAGCTTCGACAATGCGGTCGTAAACGCCACCGTCCTGCGCGACATGGACCCGGTGTGGCAGCAGCGCTTCCTGACCATCGGCATCCTGATCGCCGTGTTCGGGATGCGCATTGTGTTCCCGATTGCCATTGTGTCCATCGCGGCGGGCATCGGCCCTCTGGCGGCGGTCGAGTTGTCGCTTGGCGATCCCGAAGAATACGAACGGATCGTCTCCAGCGCACATATCGGGATTGCCGGTTTCGGTGGCGCGTTTTTGGCGATGGTGGGCCTCAGCTTCTTCTTCGACCATGAAAAGGATGTGCACTGGATCGGTGTGATCGAGCGCAGCATCAACCGTTTCTCCACCGTGCCTGCCGTGGAAATCGGGCTGGTACTCGGCCTTGTCTACGGCGTCTCGACGCTGCTGTCCGATGCAGAGGCGCTGACATTCCTTACTGCCGGGGTGCTGGGCCTCGTGACGTTCATTGCGGTCCATGCGCTTGGCGCGATCATCGAACAACGCGAAACCCGCAAGAAAGCGGCGGGCGAGATCGTGCGGTCCGGGCTCGGCGGGTTCCTGTATCTCGAAGTGCTCGACGCGAGCTTTAGCTTCGATGGCGTGATCGGGGCCTTTGCCTTGTCGAACAACATGATCATCATCGCGCTCGGCCTGTCCATCGGGGCGATGTTCGTGCGTTCGATGACCATCCACCTCGTACGCACAGGCACTCTGGCGCAGTATCGCTATCTCGAACACGGGGCCTTCTGGGCGATCATCGTGCTGGGCGTCATCATGCTGCTGTCGGCACGCTGGCATATTCCGGAAACGATCACCGGCCTGATCGGCGCGGTGCTGATCGGGCTGAGCCTGTGGTGGTCGGTACGCTTCAATCGCCGCCAGCCGGATGCGACGCAGCAAGCCGACTAGCGAGCGGCGCTGCGATCACCAGCTGAAAAAGGTGGTAAAGCAGCAGCGGGACGACCACGAACCCGGCAATTTCCGGCACAAACAGGATGGTAGCGAGTGGAACCCCGACCGCCGCACTCTTCTGTGCACCTGCAAAGAGGAAAGCGATCCGGTCGTGCCGATCGAGGGACAGCAGGCCACCGAACAGCCACGCACCCCCATGCGCAAACGCCAGAAACAGCGCCACCAGCACGCCCAGCCACATCCATTCAACCGGACCGACCCGGCCCCAGATGCCCTGCGTCACGGCCCCTGAAAAGGCGACATAGACAGTCAGCGCAATCACGATGCGGTCTATCCATGCAATACGCGGTTTGTATCGCTCGATAAAACGCCGGGTGTGACCCTGAATCGCTTGCCCGATAAGGAATGGCAGCAACAGGATGAGCGCGATGCGCTGGATCGTCTCCCAGCCGACCGCGCCATCGCCCGTGCCGCCCAGCGCCAGAAACACTGGCACGGTGACGAACACGCCCGCAATGTTGAGCAGCGCCGCCCCCAATATCGACAATGCGATGTTGCCCCCGGCAAGCGAGGAATAGGAGATCGCCGATTGCACGGTAGATGGCAGCGCACCAAGATAGAGCAGGCCGATAACGATGGCCGATGGCAATAAGGTGTCCGCCACCCTGCTCAGCGCAAACCCGCCCAGCGCCATGCCTGCAAACACCCACAGCATCAGCGGCAACAGGAACCGCCAATTGACGAGACCGGCCGCAATCTCCCGTCGCGAAATTCGCATCCCGTTGAGGAGGAACAGGACGAAGACCGCAGCATTGGCAAGCCATTGCGCGAATGCGCGGCCCTGTTCACCCACGGGCAGCAATGCGGCAAGAAGAACGGCCAATGCCAGCATGCGCAGCATCGGGTCGGCAAAAAGGGTTCGCAGCGCCATCGCGCCGCCCCTTGCACCGCTGCAATTCCCTTGTCGAGCAGAACGCCCACCGACCAGGCTTCGACGTGTTCAGGTCAGCGCGTTCAGCTTCCGGCGCATTCGTGCGCGCAGTTCGGGATCATCGGTTGCCCGCATCAGCGCAGCGACGACCACGGGGTTCATCGGCTGGAGCGTGTAGGCCGCCCAGGCATGTTCCAGCGCAGCGTCCGGTTCGCCCAGCCTGCGCTCTGCCTCGCTGAGCAGCGCCAGCGTGCCCGGATCGCGCCGTCCCCCATGATCGAGCGCGCTTTCCAGAAGACCCTTGGCAAGTCGCCACTCCCCTGCCTCGCCGAGCACACGAGCATATAGCTGGCTCGCCTCCGGATTGCGCGCACCGGCCAGCAAGTAGTTGCGCAGCAATGCATTGGCGCTCTCGCGCTGGCCCGCAGCGATCTGCGCCGCCATCAATCGCTTGGTCAGCGGCCAGCTCTGCCGAATGCGCGCCACCTGCCGATATGTCGCCAGCGCAGCGGCCGGGTCGCCCTCGACCAGTTGTGCATCGCCCAGCAGGCTCAGCGCGTCGCCCGACCCGGGAAACCGGGCGGAATAGTCGGCCGCGCTGGCAAGTGCCTGTTCGGTCATGCCAGGACGCAGCGCATCGCGCACCCGGTCGCGCGTCACGAGCGCCCCGTTCTCGTCAATCGTCTCGAGTATAGCGCGTGGCAGCGAACTCGGCAGAGGCGCCAGCCTCAGCCCCGTGGGGCGCGCGGCTGCATCGAGCAGCACCGCCGCTTTTTCGCGTTGATCGAGCACTTCGTAGGCGCGGGCGACGACGGTCTTCAGGTAAGGCGACGCCCATGGCTGATCAGCCTCCGCGCCCAGCCGCGCGATCAATTCGCGCTCCGCACCGCTTTGCGACAATGCGCGCGCCAGCAGCCTGCGCACCGGGAGATTGTCGGGCTGGCGATCGCTCAACCGCAGCAACGTTTGCGCGGCGCTGGCATAATTGCCTGCTTCCATGTCCAGCACGCCCGACAGCAATTGCGCAGCAGGCTGCGCCTGCTCCTCCACGCTCGCGCGGAGCAACAACGTGCGCGCCAGCCCCGTATCGCCCGCGCGCGCCGCGATGACAGCCTGGAGATAGACCAGCCGGGGCGCACCGGGCGAAATCGCATCGATCCGGCGGATTGTATCGAGCGCTTCGTGCGCCCGTCCCACTTCGCCGAGCGTGGCCGCCAGAGCGGTCAACAATTCGAGATGCTCGGGATGGTCTTCAAGCGCCTGCGCAAACAGCGCAAGCGCCGTGCCTGCCCCTTGCGCATCGCGCGCCAGCTGGCCGCGAAACAGCAGCGCTTCTGCATTGCGGGGGCCGTATTGCAGCGCACGTTCGGCTGCGGCGAGCGCCTGCAAATGCTCCCCGCCACGATAACGCAGGCGTCCGATATCGACCCACAGTTCCGGGTCCTGTGCTGCGAATTGCAATGCCCGGTCGAAGGCCGCACCCGCTGCGGGCAGGTTTCCGGCCCTCAGTTCCAGCCGTCCCAGTTGTTTGAAACCATAACCACTGGTGTCTTGGCTGAACTCTGCTGCACCAAGATACCGCCGGGCCTTGGCAAGATCGCCCTGCACCATTGCCGCTTCGCCCAGATAACCCGCCAGTTCGGGCAGCGACTCGCCTTCCTCCAGCATGGTTTGCAGCCTTTTTTCCGCGCCATGCCCGTCGCCCTGGTCGAGCTTCAGTTCGACCGCCTCCAGCGGCGTAAGCTCAGGCTCTGCCTCCGCGCATGCCGACAGCGCCGCGCAGAACGCCGCAAGCCACACAAGAAAACCGTCCCTGCCCACCGGGTCAGCCTTGCAGGTCGTACTGCTTGAGCAAGTCGTAAAGGGTCGGGCGACTGACACCCAGCAACTTTGCCGTGTTGGAAATATTGCCCTCGGTGCGCGCCAATGCCTGCCGAATCAATTTGCGGTCGGACTGTTCACGCGCGCTCTTGAGGTTGAGCGGCATTTCGCCGCCTTCGCTATCGCCCGCTGCCATGTCGAGGTCTTCGCTGGTGACGAGTTTGCCATCCGCCATGATGACCGCGCGCTTCACACGGTTTTCAAGTTCGCGGACGTTGCCCGGCCAGCTCCACCCATCGATCGCGGCGAGCGCATCGGGTGCGAAGCCGGTAACCTTGGGGTTCATTTCGTCCGCAAACCGCTTGAGGAAAGACTTGGCGAGCAGGACGGGATCGCCCGGTCGTTCTGCCAGCGCGGGGATTTTCACCACGATCTCGGCGAGGCGATAGAACAGATCCTCGCGAAAGCGCCCCTCGCCGATCATGGCTTCAAGATCCTGATGCGTGGCACACACGATACGCGTATCGACCTGGATCGGCTTGCGCCCGCCGATCCGCTCGATCACGCGTTCCTGCAGGAAGCGCAGCAGCTTGACCTGCAAGGGCAGCGGGATATCGCCTACCTCGTCGAGGAACAGCGTGCCACCATCGGCCAGCTCGATCTTACCCTCCGTCGCCTTGACCGCCCCGGTGAAGGCGCCCTTTTCGTGACCAAACAATTCGCTTTCGAGCAGGTTTTCAGGAATGGCGGCGCAATTGATTGCGACGAAGGCCCCGTCGCGTCGGTTGCTTGCATCGTGCAGACCTCGCGCCAGCAATTCCTTGCCGGTCCCGCTCGCCCCCAGCAGCATGACCGAGACATTGGTGTCGGCCACGCGTTCGATCATGCGGGCCACCTTCGCCATTTCCGGTGCGCCGGTGATGAGCCGGTTGAGCACGGTCTTGTCCTCGCCCGCACGATCCGCGAGCCTGCGGTTCTCGCTTTCGATCCGGTGAAGGTTGGAGGCCCTTCGCACGATCAGGCCGAGTTGCTCGATATCGACCGGCTTCTGATAGAAATCGTATGCGCCTTTCTCGATGGCCTGCAGCGCACTTTCGCGCGCGCCATGTCCCGATGCGACGATGACCTTGGTGTCGGGCTTTATCGTCATGATCGCTTCCAGCACGGCAAACCCTTCGCTGGTCCCGTCCGGGTCGGGCGGCAATCCCAGGTCGAGTGTGACGACCGCAGGTGCTTCCGCACGCAGCGCGGCCAGCGCGGTATCGCGATCCCCCGCAATGACGACATCGAAGTCTTCATAAGCCCATTTGAGCTGAGCCTGCAGGCCTTCGTCATCTTCGACAATCAGTAATTTCGGGCGCGCAGAGGCCATCAAACAATCTCGCTTTCAGCATTGTCGCTATTGATCTTGCGCCGTTCGGCCAAGTCGCTTGCCGAGGCGAGCGGCAGGCTGATGGTGAAGCGGGTTCCGGCCCCTTCGCGGCTTTCCACGCCGAGACGCCCACCCATCGCCCGGATCATCGCGCGTGCTTCGTAAGCGCCGATGCCGAAGCCGCCCGACTTGGAAGACACGAACGGCTTGAACAGGTCGTTGCGAACGAACGAAGCGGTCATGCCCGTGCCGGTATCGATGATGGAACATTCACCGCGCAGCCCATCGGTGCGGCACGTCAACCTGACCGGATGACCGGCCTCGCTGGCGTCGATCGCGTTTTGCACGAGATGCGCCAACGCCTGGACCAATGCCTCGCGATCGCCGACAATCCGGCACGGACCGCTATCCTCCACTGTCACTGGATGGACGCCAGCAAAGCGTGTGCGCATTTCCACAAGCACGCCGACCAGATCGAAGGTCTCGCTCACCTCGTTGCCACGCTGGGTATAGCGCCCGAGGCGTGCAAGCATGGCGTTCAGTTTTTCCGAACTGTTGCGCAGCGTCAGCAGCATGTCCTTGCGAAATTCCGGGTTGTCGAGGTGCTTTTCGGCGTTGCGCAACAGCAATGACATCTGGCTCGACAGATTCTTGATGTCGTGCATCACGAACGCCATCCGGCGATTGAATTCATCGAATTGGGTTGCTTCCTGCAAAGCTTCCTGTCCTGCCTGCTCGGCAAGGTAACTGGCCACCTGCTGTCCCGCGACGCTGAGAAGATCGAAATCTTCCCAATCGAGATGCCGGGCCACATGCGGCCGGCCCAGCACCACGACCCCGACCAGGCGCCCCGCGTGGATCAGGGGGACCGCCGCCCACGCATCCGCCTCGTCCCGCAGCCACGAAGGTATATGCGTCAGTTCGCCATGATGTTCGATCCCGCGATGCACCTCGGTGAGGTCGAGGATGAGGCTCTTGCGTTCGAGAATGCGCGCAAGTTCGACCGGCATCGCCTGCGCAGGGACATCGATGTCCGGCCAGCGCCAGCACGCGGCAAGGACCGGGCAAGCATCTTCGTCGGGAACGATCAGCAGGCCAACGGAACAATCGGCAATGTCGGCAAGCGACTGGATCGCGCGCTCGTGCAACGACATGCCCCCATCCGCGCTCCGGCCAATAGTATGGGTGAAGCGGATCCATTCGCTGCGATAGTCATAGCGATGCTTGAACAGGTGCATGAGCGCCTTCACCCGCATCCAGCGTCGCAGCCGTTCCGATGGCAACCACAACAAGGCGAGCACCACGCCCACTGCCAGGAAGGTAACGCGCACCACCCGCCCAAGCTCGCCCGCATTCGCGGCCATCGCATCGGCTGCAAAGGTCACGACCAGAAGATAGGCGCCGATGACCACCAAAGAGAGCGTCTGGAAGGTGACTGCACGCGAAGGGCGGAACGCCATACTGCCACCTGCGCGGTGGAAACCGAGCGCAAAGGGCCCGGCGAACGCAGCCGCGAGGGCGGCACGCACCAGAGCCATTTCCGCACCTGCCTGCCCCGTCAGAAATGCGACGAAATAGTAATTCAGTTCCCACCCCCAGAACACGGCCAGCGCGCCTGCATTCCATGACAGGAACCGGCGCGACGTGGTGGAAGCACCGGCATACAAATTGTGCAGCAGCGTCAGCACACCGACAGCCAGCAGCGCGCGCAGCACGGCGGCGGTCTGGAACACGCTTTGTGCAGCGGTCAGGGACTGTGCTTCGCCAGCGCCGAGGATCACCAACGGCACTTGCAGCATCTCGACAAATCCGAGCACCAGCAAGAGCGGTCGTACGACGCGCAAGCTTTCATCGCGTCCATCATTGCCGAACATGCGCCACACGACGAACAACCATGCCAGGTTGCGCGCGACCTCGAACGCACCCACGAGCGGGCGGTTGATGCCCAATGCCGCGTTGGCGAGGCCCCATGCCGCAGTCAGGCCAAGTGCGACGATGGCGGCCACCCTGTCGGTTCGGGTGGCCACACCGGAGCGCGCAATCCACAATGCAGCGAGCACACAGAAGATCGCCGCAGTTCCGAATGCGAAAAAGGCGATTACGCCCGCCATCGTTCAGCGCGCGCCTTCGGGCCATAGTATCACCCGCACGGTCTGAAGCAGGATCAGCACATCGAGGAAGGGTGAGTAGTTCTTGGCGTAGTAAAGATCGAATTCGAGCTTCTGGCGCGCATCTTCACGCGTCGCGCCATATGGATAATTGATCTGAGCCCAGCCGGTGATGCCCGGTTTCACCACATGCCGCTCGGCGTAATAGGGCAATTCCCGGTCCAGCTCGGCCACGAATTCGGGGCGTTCTGGCCGCGGTCCGACGAAACTCATCCGGCCCGTCAGGACCGTCCAGAGCTGTGGCAGCTCATCGATCCTTACCAGCCGGATAAAGCGCCCGATGCGGGTGACGCGCGGGTCGTTCTTCTGCGCCCACTGCGCGCCGTCTTTTTCCGCGTCCTGCCGCATGGAGCGCAGCTTTATGATTTCGAACGGCGCGCCGTAATGCCCCACCCGCGTCTGGCGATAGAGCGCCGGCCCACGACTTTCGAGCTTTACGAGGATCGCGAAGAACAGGATGATCGGCAGGGTCAGGGCGAGGATAAGAGCGCTCACCACAACGTCGAACACGCGCTTGAACGCAGAGGACAGCGCCTGTGCCGACGAAAACCCGTCGGAAAAGATCAGCCAGCTCGGGTTGAGCGTGTCGAGATCCACGCGGCCGGTCTGGCGTTCCAGAAAGCTCCCGAATTCGCTCACATCGACGCCGCGTGTCTTGATGTTCAGCAAATCCTTCAAAGGCAAGGCGTTGCGACGTTCCTGCAAGGCCAACACCACTTCGTTGGCGCTGTTCCGATCCACATAGCGACCCAAATCGGCGATCGAGGTGCGCGGGATGGCTTCGGGAATCTCGCTCGGCGCGTCGCCCATGTCGACGAACCCTGCGATGACAAACCCGCTATTGGCCCGGCGTGACAAGTCTCGCAACCGAACCGCCCGTGCCGCAGAACCCAGCACCACGATGCGGCGCTTGAAAGTCGACGTACCGAGCAGCGGCCCGGCAACCACCCTGTTGGCAACCAATAAAGCAACCGACAGGACCATCGCGTAGAGCAAGGTCGAGCGCCAGAAGAGATCGCCGGGGATCAGGAAGTCCAGCACCGATATTCCGATCACCGCCATGCTCACCGCCACCAGCAGGCGCGCAGTCGCAAACCGGATCGAACGCAAGGCTTCCGGGCTGTAACAGCCGACGGCCACCATGGTCGCGATCACCAGCGCGGCATAGGCAAAGAGTTCGATGAGCCTTTCCGGCGGCGGGCCGAGCGAGCTGCCGATCTGCGTCGTGCGGATGTGCCACGCACCCTCGGCCGCGACGGCGAGCAGGACGAAGTCAAGAAAGACCAGCACCGCGACGGAGTAAGACACGTAGTGTTTGAATAGGCGGATCATCCAGCCGGCCACCTCGATAAGCCGAAATCTTCAGGTTTCATGCTTAACAGCGAAGAATGAACTGTCGGTAAACTTTACATCACTCACAAAGAAAAAGGCGACCGCCCCAAGGGACCGTCGCCTTTCCTGACACTTTTCGGCGGGTCGCCCCGTCCAAGGGACATGAGCGATGCCTCGGATAGTCCTGCCGTAAGGGGAAACTACTGGCCGTCGACGGCATCCTCCACCGCGTCGCCAGCCTGCGAGGCGGCTTCGCCAACCTGGTTGGCGGCATCACCGACTTCATTTGCTGCATTGGCGACGGCGTTGTCCTTGGCGATTTCCGCTCCGCTCTGGCTGGACAGCAGATAGAAACCGGCAAGAGCTGCGATCAGAACGATAACGAGCAGCACCCACATGCCCGAACCGCGGCTGCGCGGCTCGTCGGTGCGCACGGTGGTATGGGTGTGGTGCGTGCCATCGGCGGTCACGGTTTCCGTGGTGCGTTCTTCGGTCATTGCATCGGCTACTCTTTAGTTGAGACTGCCCATTGCAACGCCCCGCATGTCATCGTGTTCCGCCGGGTCCATCGCTGAAGTCGAACGGCGTCACTGCACGGGTCATCCGGTCGAATTCCAGCTTTCGCCCGGTCGGCGGCAAAGATCGCTGCTGGCAATCGGCCACATGGCAACTGCGGCAACCACCCCCGATGGCAGTGGCATTGCCAGGGCGGAGCGACATGCCGCGTGCCTGCGCCAGTTCGCCGGCCAGCGCAGCATCGACACCAAGCACGATGGCAAACCGCGCCTCCCCCGGAGCGCCGCTACCTTCGACGGTTTGTGCCATCGTGAACCAGCGCGTCGATCCGCTGCCAGCGTCGTAAAGAGTAACGGTCTGCCGCAACAAGTCACCGGGCCGGGCGAAAGCACGGGTTGCGATCCATAACGGGCAGGCATGTTCAGCCTCGATGAACGATGCGCCGCTTGCACCTGCAAAGCGCTTGGAGAATTGGCCCGCCCGGTCGATCCGCGCCATGAAAAAGGGCAGCCCGCGATTGCCCACTCTCTGCAAGGTGGTGAGCCGATGGGCGAGCTGCTCGAAACTGACACCGAAGCGGCGCTGGAGGACGGGCAGGTCGTATCCGGTCGCCTCGCAGGCGCGCAGGAACCGGGCATAGGGCATGATCAATGCGGCGGCGAAATAGCTCGCGAGATGGCGCTCGAACAGAAGACGCCCTGCCTCGTCCTCGAACCGCGCGCCGCCAGCTATGTTGACGATCATATCCCGCTGTTCGAGCTGCGCCAGCTGCAGCGCGAGATGGAAGATGCGCGACTGGGGCGAAAGCATCTCCGAAAGTTGCACCTGCCGCGCATGGAGGTCGAGCCGGCGTAGCGCGTCGGGCATGACATCACGCGGCAGGATCCGCACGGAAAGCTGGTGTCGTTCTCGCAGGCGATCATTCAGCGCAATCGCGATATCCCCGCGCGACAGGCGCATGTCGTCGGAAAGCTCTTCCGCCGCCTGATCGAGATCGGCGAAATGGTTGCGCCACTTTTCGACCTCCCGGCGCGACGCAACCAGCGAATCGTAGGCTTGCAGGCCTTCCGCCCCTGCACGGTCATAGAGACGCGCGAAGGCAGCGGCGATCTGCGGGGAGGACGCAAGGAATTCGTCCAGTTCCTCTCGGTCGATGGCAAGATCGGCAAAGCGTTCATCGGAGAAACGTCGCGCCAGTCCATCCAGGCCGCCAATGCTCTCATCCTCGCGCAGGCTGCGCGGATCGAACTCGAATTCGGATACGAGCTGCATGACAACACGCGCGCTCAGCGGGCGCTGGTTACGCTCGATCAAATTGAGATAGCTCGGGCTGATCCCGATGCGCCCGGCCATGGCAGCTTGCGTCAGACCTTGCTGCTTGCGCAACCGACGTATGGCTGGGCCAGCAAAAAGGGCGGTTTCGCTCATGATATGTAACTTTCTTTACAACTTTACATCAACATTAGCGCGATACACCGCTGCATGACAATAATTTTTGTCAATTATCCTGTTCGGGAGGCCATCTGCGTGTCACTTCGATGGCAACACATTCGATCAGGAGATTCCCATCGTGACCTATCAGACCGCCATCGACGGCCTTGCCGAAACCATCAAGTCGCAGGGCGCGCCCTGGAATGCGATCGACGCCGAAAGCGCAGCGCGCATGAAAATCCAGAACCGCTTCCCCACCGGCCTCGACATTGCGCGCTACACCGCGAAGATCATGCGCGAGGACATGGAAGCCTACGATGCCGACCCGGCGAACTACACCCAGTCGCTGGGCTGCTGGCACGGTTTCATCGCGCAGCAGAAGATGATCTCCATCAAGAAACATTTCGGCAGCACCAAGCAGCGTTACCTGTATCTGTCCGGCTGGATGGTTGCTGCACTGCGCAGCGAATTCGGCCCCCTGCCCGACCAGTCGATGCACGAAAAGACCAGCGTTCCCGCGCTGATCGAGGAACTCTACACCTTCCTGAAGCAAGCCGACGCCCGCGAGTTGGGCGGCCTGTTCCGGGATCTCGACGCGGCGCGCGAAGCCGGTGACGCAGTCGAAGCCAAGCGTCTCGAAAACGCCATCGACAATTACGAAACGCATGTCGTGCCGATCATCGCCGATATCGACGCCGGCTTCGGCAATGCCGAGGCGACCTACCTGCTCGCCAAGAAGATGATCGAAGCCGGCGCCTGCGCCCTGCAGATCGAAAACCAGGTCTCGGACGAAAAGCAGTGCGGCCACCAGGACGGCAAGGTCACCGTGCCGCACGAGGATTTCCACCAGAAAATCCGCGCGATCCGCTACGCCTTCCTCGAAATGGGCGTCGAAGACGGGATCATCGTTGCCCGCACCGACAGCCTTGGCGCCGGCCTGACAAAGCAGATCGCCTACACCAAGGAAGAAGGCGATCTGGGCGACCAGTATAACAGCTTCCTCGACTGCGAAGAGGTGGAGCCCGCCAACATCAAGAATGGCGACGTGTTCCTCAGCCGCGAAGGCAAGCTGCTGCGTCCCAAGCGCCTGCCGTCCAACCTTTACCAGTTCCGCGCCGGAACGGGCGAAGACCGCTGCGTTCTCGACGGGATCACCAGCCTCCAGGCGGGCGCCGACCTGCTGTGGATCGAAACCGAAAAGCCGCATATCGGCCAGATCGGCGGCATGGTGAACCGCATCCGCGAAGTCATCCCGAACGCCAAGCTGGTCTACAACAACTCGCCCAGCTTCAACTGGACGCTGAATTTCCGTCAGCAGGTGTTCGATGCCTGGGAAGAAGCGGGCAAGGATGTATCCAGCTACGATCGCGCCAAGCTGATGAGTGTCGACTACGACGGCACGGATCTGGCCGCAGAAGCCGACGAGCGCATCCGCACCTTCCAGAAGGATGCCGCGGCGCAGGCGGGCATCTTCCACCACCTCATCACCCTGCCGACCTATCACACGGCAGCGCTGAGCACGGACAATCTGGCCAAGCGCTACTTCGGCGAAGAAGGCATGCTGGGCTACGTCAAGAACGTCCAGCGCGAGGAAATCCGCCAAGGTATCGCTTGCGTGAAGCACCAGAACATGGCTGGCTCCGACATCGGGGACGACCACAAGGAAGCCTTTGCCGGCGAAGCGGCCCTCAAGGCCGGCGGCAAGGACAACACCATGAACCAGTTCGAGGCTGCATAAGGAGAGGAACTATGACGTCCGAAACCATCCGTGAGCCAGGACGCGCGCGGGCACTGCTGTCCACCGCCGACATGCGCTTGCTGCGCCGGGCACTGGAAAGCCACGCCAAGGCGACGGAGGACCGCGAAGAACTCGCCAAGATCAACGCGCTCCACCACCGCCTCGGGACATACGTGCCCAGCGGCGAATAAACCGAACACACAGTTCTCCTGGGGAGGAGAAACGGCCGTCGCAGCGCCCCCAACGCTGCGGCGGCCGTCATTATTTCGGGACTTTACCGGATAAAGGTGTTTGCGGTGGAATTCGGCACTGCCATCCGGCACTAGGTTGATCGCAACACGTGTTTGGCACAGATGGAATGGGGCGGGTCGTGGCAGATCAATCGGTCGAAGCACTGGTGGCCGAAGCGTATGCGGCGATCGCACGGCCCGAGGCATTCGTCGACCTGCTGCACGACATCGTCGATAGCGGACCCGACCTTGCCCAGATCGAGACGCAAGCCGCGCACCATTTCGACAATGCGGCCAATATCCTGAACGAAATTTACCCGGCAGCCGAAGGCGACGCCGTGGCTTCGGCGGACACCGGCAATGCTCCCGGCGGATGCGATCTTTTGCTTGGACCGTCGCTGGCCGTGCGCTCTTATGATCCGTGGACCTTCGCAGAGGCCGGATTGTCGGAAGGTGGCCCCCTGCCCGAATGGATGTTCGATCCGGCGACCCAGGGCAAGGACACCCGCCGCCTCGCCAATCGCGAAGGTGACGACAGCTTTGGCTTCATCCGTCTTTACGTTTCGCCAGACAGCGAAGAGACCCGCTGGTTCTCTTTCCGGCAGGAGATACGCGATGGCGAACACATGGTGCTGATCGATGCCGTCCGGCTGCGCTGGCGCGACGATCATGGCGACGCGTTCGCCGACGCATTCGGCCTGACGGGCACCGAAGCGGCACTGGTCCAGCACCTGGTTGGCGGTGGAACTGTTCGCGGCTTCGCCGAGGAACGCGGCCGCTCTGTCGGCACGGCCCGCAACCAGATGAAGGCCCTGCTGCGGAAACTGGTCATCAATTCCAAAGAGAAGCTGCTGCTGCTTTACGCTGGCTTCGTCCACTCGCTCGAAGATGCGCGCGAAGGACCTGCGCCATTGGTGCATGACACGGCAAATATCGCAGAGATCGCACCCGGTCGGACCATCGCGTGGGAGGAATATGGCGATCCGGACGGCGCGCCCGTAGTGTATTTTCATCCGCTCGAAGGGCCACTGCTCCCACCCTCGGTCGCCAATGCCGCACGAAGGAACGGGCTTCGGATCATCGCCCCGTGGCGGCCCTTTTATGGCGACACCACCGGCGACGGCATCGGCACGGAGGCATTGGAAGATTTCGCGCGCGGTGTCTCAGCATTGCTGGACCGGCTGGAGATCAAAAGCTGCGTCGGCCTCGCCGCACAGGCCGGCACACCCTATTTGGCCGCTTTTGCGCGATATGCCCCCCAGCGTATCCGCGCTGCGCTCACGGCAGGGCCGTTCCTGCCGCTGGTCGAGAAATCTGATTTCGGCTTCGTGAAACGCCGACAACGCTCCCACATCCGTATTGCCCGAACCGCCCCGGCCTTTGCGCGCATTTTCCAGCGCGCGATGCTGGCGACCGTCGGCACGAAGAAATTCGCCCGCTTCGCCGAGGATTTCTACGAGGATTGCCCGGCGGAACTTGCGGTTGTTCGCAATCCCGAAATGTACGCCCTGTTCCAGCGCGCCAACTCTTACGGCATGGCGAAAACGACCGAAGGGCTGGTCGACACCATGCTCGTATGGGCCAGTGACTGGAGCGCATTGCTCGACGAAAGCAACGTGCCGTTCGAGATCATGATCGGCTCGCAAGACTGCAATTGCGACCCGCAATTTGCCGCATTGTCAGCTGCGCGACACGGCCTTCCCGCACCAACAATCGTGCCGGGCACGGGAAGTTTCCTGCTCTACGAAGCTGCGCCCGAAGTCATGCGGCGCGTCGCGGAACTTTCCGGGACGCGCTAGGCCGTGCTGTCCGTCAGTTGCCGCCCTTGGCAGGCATCAGGTCGAGCGCGGCCGCCGCCAGCGCTTCGGCGCCGGTGGCGATCACTTTCTCCGCGTCGGGCGCCCAGAAGGGCGAATGCAGGGATGGCAGCGTTGCCTCGCCCTTCTGCGCTTTTTCCCATTCTGCCTGCGGAACACCGCCGACCCAGAAGATCAGCGACTGCACATCGTCGGGCGCTGCGCGGCGAAACTGGCTGAAATCCTCCCCGCCCATGACGCTCGGCACTTTCATCACCCGCTGCTCGCCAAAGCGTTCACGAAAGCCCGTCATCACGCTTTCAGTGAAATCGGGATCGTTGAAGGTGGACGGGGTATAGGGATCTTCCACCTCGACGACCGGGTGCAGCGTCTCAGGAAGCCCCGCCGAAATCGCTTCACCCCGCGCGATCCGGGCAATCCCGTCGAGCAGCAGTTTGCGGCTCTCGTCCGAATAGCTGCGCACGGTGATCTGCAGCTTCGCCTCGTCGGAAATGATGTTGTGTTTCGCGCCTGAATGGAAACTGCCGACCGTGATGACCGCCGGATCGAGCGGAGAGCTTTCCCGGCTCACCAGCGTTTGGAGCTTCATCACGATGGCGCTGGCCAGCACCACAGGGTCTTTCGCGGTGTGGGGATAGGCGCCATGTCCGCCGACGCCCTTCACCGTGATGTCCACACTATCGACATTGGCCAGCGCATAGCCGGGGGAATAGCCAATCATCCCGGCGGGAAATTGCGCCGCGTCGTGGAAGGCGAGGACGTATTCCGGCTTGGGGAACCGTTCATAGAGGCCATCCTCAAGCATGGCGAGCGCGCCCAGCCCCAGCTCCTCGGCGGGCTGGAGGATCATCACCAGCGTGCCCTGCCATTCGGTCTTGTGATCGGCCAGCAGCTGCGCCGCGCCGATAAAGGCGGCCATGTGCGTGTCGTGCCCGCAGGCATGCATCACGCCGGTGGTGACCCCGCTGGCGGGCGTGGCGGTTTGCGTGCTGGCGAAGGGAAGTCCGGTCTGTTCGACAACCGGCAGGCCATCCATGTCGGCGCGCAGCATGATGGTCGGCCCATCGCCATTGCGCATGACCGATACGACACCGGTCTGCCCCACCCCTTCGGTCACTTCGAAGCCGAGATCGCGCATCCGCTTGGCGAGTTTCGCGGCGGTCTGATGCTCCTCGAAGCTCAGTTCTGGGTTGGCGTGCAGATCGCGATAGAGCGCCATCAGCTCCGGCATATCCTCCGCCAGCGAGGCGCGCAGGTCCTGCGCCTGCGCGGGCGCGGCGAGCGCGATCATCCCTGCGGCTGCGAGCAGCGTGTTCCTCAGCATTTCTCTCTCCCCCTTCGGATTTCCTACATATCGTATGTCACGACCAGCGCGATCGAAAGCGTCGTCACCATGATAAGCACCAGTGGTACACCCGTGCGGACGTAGTCTTTGAAGACATAGCTGCCTTCCGACATGATGAGCATATTGGTCTGATAAGCGATGGGCGTCGCGTAAGACAGGTTGCAGCCAAACAGCACCGCCAGGATCAGCGGCTCTGCCGGGAGGCCAAGCTGGGCGGCGATGGCAAAGGCAATCGGTGTGCCCACCGTCGCCGCCGTCGCGTTGGAGGCGAAATTGGTGAGGATCGTCACGAACAGCATGATGGCCGCGCAAATCAGCGCCGGAGGCAGGAACACCAGCCCCGCCCCAAGCAGTTCGCCCAGCCAGCCCGCCGCCCCGCTTTCGAGGATGATGCGACCGATGGCGATGCTCGCCGCCACCAGCACGATGACCTGCGCGGAGAGCGCCCGGCCCACCCGGTCGAATTTGACGCAGCCGGTCAGGAACATGATGATCGCCCCGCCCAGCGCGGCGATGGCAATCGGCAGCAGGCCAACCGCCGCCAGCGTCACCGCTGTGCCCATGATCGCACCGGCCAGCACGGCCTTGGAGCGGCGCGGCAACTCGCGCATGCCCTCGAGCTTCAACAGGCTGTCGGCGACGGAGAACTCTTCCAGATCTTCCGGCAGGCCCATGACCAGCAGAACGTCGCCTTCCGCGATCCGCAGGTCGCCGCCATCGCTGAACTTGTCACGCTGGCCCAGCAGGCGGTCGGGCCGATGGATGCCCACCACCGCCACGCCATAGAGATCGGCAATGCCCGATGTCGGCAGCGAACGGTTGAGCAGGCGCGAATCCGCCGTCACCGTCATCTCGACCACGACGATATCCTGGCCCCGTTCGCGCGATTTGCGCTCGATCCGGTCCATCACCCAGCTTGGCGCGGCATCGCTCTTGAGCACGCGCATCGCCTCTTCGATGGCATCGTGGGAGCCGGACACGCGCACGCGCTGGCCGGGCTGGAACAGGCCCGGTTTGACATCATGGAACTCGATATCGGCAGGTAGCTTGGCCAACACCTCGGACAGTTCGCGCCCGTTCAGCATGCTGCCTTCGGTCACCCGCAGCCGGGTGGAGAAGCGCCGGATCGCGATGGTTTGCTCCACCCGGTTGTCCCCCAGCATGCGCGGCATGACCAACCAGATATAGGGCAGCGCGACGAGCGATGCGGCAAGAACCAGAGGGGTGAAATGGAACACGCCCATTTCCGGCATACCCAGATCCATCGCGATCGAAACCACAAGGATATTGGTCGATGTCCCGATTGTTGTCGCTAATCCGCCTAGCAGCGAGGCTGCATTGATCGGGATGAGCGTCTTGGACGCCGGCAAGGCGCCGCGCGCGGCCAGGGTCACGAAGATCGGTATGAGCAGGACGAGGATAGGCGTGTTGTTGACGCCCATCGACAAAACGAATGCGATGACAATCGAAAACAGCAGCCCGATCTGGAGATTGATCTTGAAAATGCGCTCAAGGAAGCGGGCAAAGGGATCGAGCGCGCCGGTCACCACCAGCCCCCGCCCCATAATCATCAGCGCGCAGATCGTTATCAGAGCAGGATGGCCGAACCCGGCAAAGGCCAGCGCCAGGCCGTCTGCGGGGTTGGCCCCTTCAAGCGGGAAGAAATAGAGGCCCACCGCGATCACCGCGATGGTCAGCAGCGAGATGATCTCGATCGACATCCGACCGCGCGCAAAGGCGACGAACATCCAGGTGGTCACCACCAGTGCGGCTATCGCGTGATAAGAGGGGATTCCCGGCATCCGCAGATGCGAATCCCAAATGCCCGGCGTAATTACAAGCGGTTTATGAGCGCTTTGGGTAAAACCACCCGGTCATGCTTACGTTTGGTCGCGGGTGGGTGGGAAACGAAGCAGCCGCTGGCGATTCGCCGCAGCAGCATGCCGAAGTCCCGTGGTGCCCCTGGCCCGACTCGAACGGGCACTCCGTAAGGAACTCGATTTTGAGTCGAGCGCGTCTACCAATTCCACCACAGGGGCACTGCGGGAGCGGCGCGGATAGCTGCGCTGCGCCCGGCATTCAAGTCTTCAGACGCCTCGACGCTCGAATATGCCTCTATTTCAAAGCCTGCGCCAGCAATTTGTGCAGCCTGGAATGCAGCACATCGTTGGCAGCCAGAACCTGCTTGTCGTGAACCGGCATGGAACGGCCGCGATAATCGGTCACGAAGCCACCGGCCTCGCGAACCAGCAGGCCACCGGCGGCGGTATCCCAAGGCTTGAGACCGCTTTCCCAGAAGCCGTCATACCGTCCCGCAGCGACCCAGGCGAGGTCGAGCGATGCCGCCCCGAAGCGGCGAATACCCGCAACCTGCGGCGCAAGCGCGGCATAGACCTTCGTCCATTCCACCGGATCGCCCGCACCCTGAAACGGAATGCCGGTGGCAATCAGCGATTCGGAAAGTTGACGGCGCGAGGATACCCGCAGCCGGCCATCATGCAGCCACGCGCCCCGCGATTTTTCCGCCCAGAATGTCTCGTCGGTGATCGGCTGATAGACAACCGCCGCCGTCACCTCGCCCCAGCCCGATCCGTCGAGCTTGGGCTCCTGCACCGCGATGCTGATCGCGAAATGCGGGATGCCGTGAAGGAAGTTGCTGGTCCCGTCGAGCGGATCGATAATCCAGCGCGGTTTGTCTTCATCGCCTTCGATTGTTCCGGCTTCTTCCAGCACGAAACCCCATCCGGGCCGCGCTGCGAGCAGTTCGTCGTACAGTGTGCGCTCGGCGCGCATATCCGCCTTGGAGACGAAGTCCGCAGGCCCCTTGCGGCTCACCTGGAGATGCTCGACCTCACCGAAATCGCGGCGCAGACGGCCACCCGCCTTGCGGGCGGCCTTTTCCATCACGCGGATCAAACCCGATACAGCTGCCATGACGCGTCAGCCAGCCTTCCCGACATAGGTTTGTTCGTAAACATCCACCACGATCCGCGTACCGCTTTCGATATGCGGCGGGACCATGATGCGCACGCCATTGTCGAGCACGGCGGGCTTGTAGCTGGACGAAGCGGTCTGCCCCTTCACCACGGCATCGGCCTCGACGATGTCGGCTTCGACCTGCTGGGGAAGCTGGACCGAAATCGGCTTTTCTTCCCACAGTTCGAGCTGCACCTGCATCCCGTCCTGCAGGAACGGGCGCGCATCTCCGAGCAGGTCGGCAGGCAGGTTGATCTGTTCGAACGTATCGCCATCCATGAACACAAGCATATCGCCGTCTTCATAGAGGAACTGATATTCGCGCGTGTCCAGGCGCACCTTTTCGACGGTGTCGGCGCTGCGGAAGCGGACATTGGTCTTGCGGCCATCCTGCAGGTTCTTCATCTCGACCTGCATATAGGCCCCGCCCTTGCCGGGCTGGGTGTGCTGGATCTTGGCGACTTTCCAGATGCCGCCTTCATATTCGATGATGTTGCCGGGACGAATGTCCACGCCGCTAATTTTCATGGGATCGTATGCCTTCGATTGGGGCCGCTAGTCACGCGCGGCAGCATTGCGCGGGCGCACTTAGCCGAGCAGTCAGGATGGAGCAAGGTGGCTGGCCATAACGCGCCGCAATCGTTATCCTTGCCACGTGCACCCCGGATTGGAAATGAAGAAAGCAATCATCGTTCTCGCGCTCGCCGCCGCTGCCGTGTCGCCAGCCCTGGCGGACGATCGCGTCGGCACGCTGCAACAGGGTCTTTACGAATGCGGGATGCCAGGCGATGCCGCTGGAAAAGCGTGGATCGCCGATCCGGCCAAGTCCTTCGAAATCGTCGGCGCCTCCAGCTATCGCAGCGCGCAGGGCGGCGGAACCTATCTGCGCCGGGGCCAGCGCATAGTCTTCACGCGCGGCCCGATGAAGGACATGCAGCTCGAACGGCTCGGCTCAGGCCTTTTGCAGGTCGTGAACGGCGATGGCACACTCGGGCGGCTGCGTTGCCACCGCGCCGGACGCCGCCCGAACTAGTTCTTCTGCCGCAGCAGCGGATAGGGATTGACCGCGTTGGCCGGTTCCCACCACGCGGCGTCTTTCGTGGTTTGCAGTATCGCAAAATGCAGGTGCGGTGCATCGGGCGAGGCGTTGCCGGTGCTGCCGACCGTGCCGAGCCGCTGGCCGCGCCGCACGCGCTGCCCCTCCCGCAGGCCCTCGGCATAGGCGTCCAGATGCGCGTAGTAATGAATGGTCGCGCCATCGGGTGAACGGACGTAAATCGTCTTGCCGCCCGCATCGGAGGTGAACAGTTTCTCGATTTCTCCCGGCGCGGCGGCGACCACGCTTGTGCCCCTGGGGGCCATGATATCGATCGCTTCGTGCAGTCGCGCCCCGCCGCCTCGTGCGTCGGAGAACGTATCGGTCAGATCGGCGGGACGCACGTTGAGGACGGGAATCATAAGTTCGCGCGCCTTGGCCTCATCCAGCGGCTGGGCGAAATCGGTTTCGAGCGCCTTGCTGTCTTTCGCCTCTTTTGAAATCGGTGTTTCCCCGCCCGTTTCCAGCGTCGAGGTGGCGGTGGGACTGGGCGCGGCTTCGGCGGGACGGGTCTGTTCGCGTTGCCCTTCGCCTGTGGCGTTTTCGATGAGGCTGCCGCCCGCCACGATCCAGACGGCGCTGGTTATCGTGGCGGTGACGACGATGGTGAGGATGCGGTCGATGATTCCCATGGAGCCACCCTAGCCCGGATCAGGCCACGAATTCCACCTTGGTGCTTTGCGAGACCATTTGCGCCAGGCGCGCCGCGTCCCAGTTGGTCAGGCGCACGCAGCCGCTGCTCTGCGCCCGGCCGATGGTTTCGGGGTCGGGCGTACCGTGGATGCCGTAATGTTCTTTGCTCAGATCGATCCAGACGACGCCGACCGGCGAATTCGGACCCGGCGCGAACTTGTAAGTCTTCCCATCGGTATCGTCCTTGCCGAGCACTTCCGGGTCATAGCTGTAGGGAGGATTGTAAGCTTCACCCAGAATGTCCCAATTGCCGAGCGGCAAGGGAAACTCGCTCGATCCCGAGCTGACGGTGAACAGGCCAACCAGCTCGTCGCCGCGATAGGCCTTGAGCGTTTTTCCTGCCTTGCTCACAACGATCCGGTCCACTTCCTCATGCTCCGTGCCAACCCCGAGCGAGGCGAGCGTTTGCTGCCAGCTGCGGCTCTCGAGCTTACCAGGTGCGATCCGGTCTGCGCCGATATTCGGCACGCGGATTTGCCGACCGGCGGTGAAGTAAGACGTGCTGGCAGCGTCATCGGATGCCTCGGCGGATGCGGTCTTGGTGGGCGTAGCGTCCGGCGTGCTGGGCGCCTGTTTGGCGGCTGATCCATCCATGCCCGCCTCCGAGGCGCTCGACGACCCTGTCATGCCTGCCGGCTTACCATTCGGGTTGAGCTGCTTGAGCACGTCGACGGTGGTGTGAAAGCGTTCCGCCAGCCGTTCATCGAGCGAGGCGTATCCCAGCTTTTCAAGCTTGGCCTTCTCCGCCACGTCTTCGGGCATGTCGGTGTAGCTTTCGCTGCCCCAGCTTGCCGGGATGGTCACCACGCGTGTTGCGGGAATGCGTTCCCACTCGCCCAATGCGCCCTTGGTTTCTTCGTCCAGCTTGCCGGTCACATCCAGACCGTTTGCCTCTTGGAACCCGCGCAGGGCGTTCTCGGTGCTCATGCCCATCTTGCCATCGATCACACCGGGGCCGAAGCCCACGCGGTCAAGCACGACCTGTGCCTGCATAATCGGGCGATCTTCGGAATCGGGAATATCGGCGGCTTGCCTGTCGCCGGAGTTGGCATCGGCCATATGGCGCGCGTCATCGGAAGCCATGGTGTCGGCGAAATTGTCATCGCCATAGGTTTCGTAACCGTAATCCTGCGCCGATTCGGCAGTGGCGACGGTCTGATCGTCCTTTTCGTTGTCCTGTCCGCTCATACCGCATGCGGCAAGGGCCACGCTGGAAGCGGCAACGAAAAGAAACTGGCGGGGGCGAAACGTCATGAGGCATTCTCCTGAACCAGGGACGCGACCCGCCCCTTAGTGTGTCCAGCAGAGTTAACTCACGCCGCGGCGATTTGCTCCGAGAATGCTTTCACCGCGGCAACTTCATCGCCCGACCAGATGGCGCCGGACACCGCAAGGAAGTCTGCACCGGCCCGCACCAGGGGCATACAGTTGGCAGGCGTGATCCCGCCAATTGCCACGCATGGGATTTCGAAGAGCTGGCTCCACCATTCGAGGATTTCCGGTTCGGGCCGATGCTCGCTCTGCTTGGTCTGGCTGTCGAAAAATGCGCCGAAGGCGACATAGTCGGCCCCGCCCTCGCCTGCTTCCATCGCCAGATGTCGCGAGGCGTGGCAGGTGATCCCGATCTGCACGTCGCGCCCCAGCGCCTCGCGCGCTTCCTTCAGATCGCCGTCGCCCTGCCCCAGATGGACGCCGTCCGCCTTCAGACGTTTGGCTAGAGGAACGCTATCGTTGACGACAAAGCCAACCTCATGCGCGGCGCAAATCTCCTGCAAGGGGGCGGCAAGCCGCGCAGCCTCGTGCTGGTCGATGTCCTTCACACGGAATTGGAAGGCCGCAACCGGTCCGGCGGCGACAGCGCGTTCGAGCCGGTCGGGGAATTCGCCCGCAACATCGAGGGGCGAGATCAGGTAAAGCTGGCATGCGGGATTGGTCATCGTGTGCGATCACCTAACTGCAAGCGTGCGCGCCGCCAAGCGTTCAGTGGTCATTCAATCCGGACTGGCAATTTTTGGGCCATGCGCACGCTGCTGCCCGTTCTCGTCCTGCCCCTCATCGCCGCCACCCCGGCGACGGAACCAGTCGCGCGGATGTCGGGAACAGCGGAGGTCGGTGATCGGCTGACCCTTGCCGATGGCATCGTCGTCCAACCGGCCCGTATCATCGAGGACAGCCGCTGCCCGCAGGAAGTGCTCTGCGTCTGGGCGGGTCGTCTTATCGTGGAAGTGTCTGTGAGCCATGACGGCAAAAGGACCGCTTCGCCGATGGGTATCGGCGGCGCGGTCCATGTGGCTGGTGGCAAGCTCGAGCTGGTGAGCGCGCCGCCCCGCAAGATGGCGATGGACAGGCCGGAAGATTACCGGCTCGGCTTCGCCTTCAAGGAAGCCGAGCCAGAATAATCAGGTCGCCGAAGCGGCCTGGATCTGGTCGATCGCGCCCGACAGGGTGGCGTCGAATTCGTCATCGCTCTGCCCATGGCGCAGATCCTGCAGCAGCCCACGGCTGAAGCTGGCGATCATGCCATCGTTCCTGGCCAGGCGTTCGCACGCATCGTCCGTGCTGAACCCGCCCGACAGCGCGACGACGCGGGCGATGTTCGGGTGATCGTTGAGCGACTTGTAGAGGTTCGGCTCCACCGGGATCGACAGCTTGAGCATGACCTTGCGGCCTTCCGGCAGCGCGTCGAGGTTCTTTTTCAGTTCCCGGAACAGGATCTTTTCGCCCTCGGCACGGTCATCGGCGGTGATGTCGTATTCCGGCTCGATGATCGGGACCAGGCCCGCATCGCAAATCGTGTTGCCGACTTCGAACTGTTGCGCAACGACCGCAGCGATACCTTCTGCATTGGCGGATTTGATGACGCTGCGCATCTTTGTGCCGAACATGCCCTTGGCCACCGATTTTTCCAGAAGCGCGGGCAGCTTGTCGAGCGGCTTCATCATCTGAACGCCGTTTTCTTCGTCGGCAAGACCCTGATCGACCTTGATGAAGGGCACGATGCCCCGGCTTTTCAGCACGTCGGGCATTGGCTTGCCATCGACATCGCCGTCCATCGTCTTTTCGAACAGGATCGCGCCGATGACCTTGCCATTGCCGAAACAGGGCGAGGTGACGATGCGGCTGCGCATGGCATGGATCAGGGCGAACATTTCATCGTCGCCATTCCACGCATCTTCTTCGATGCCATAACCGCGCAGCGCCTTGGGCGTTGAGCCACCCGACTGGTCGAGAGCCGCAATAAAGCCCTGGCCGGTTTCGATCTGCGCCATCATTTCTTCGAAGGTCATCGCCTGCAGTCCCCAATAAATGGAAATGGATATCGAGCGCGCCTTACCGTCACCCCACCGCCCTCGCAACAGGGGCGCGGGTAACTTTTCCAAAGCCCGTTCGTATGGTGGTGAAGAAAGGTGGCGATATGCTCGATAAAACCCAGACCCGGCTGTGCGACGAGAACGAAACGGACTTCTCCGACCTCAAGGCACTGACGATCAACTGTACCCTTACCCCGTCACCCGGCGGATCTCATACCGACAAGCTGCTGGGCGCAGTGGAGGCGATCCTCGTTCGCAACGATATCGCGCTCGAGCAGGTCCGGCTCGTCGATCATGACATTGCGCCGGGCGTCTATCCTGACATGACGGAGCATGGCGCAACTTCGGACGAGTGGCCGGATATCTGGAAGAAGGTGCAAGAAGCCGACATCCTCATCGTCGGCACGCCCATCTGGCTGGGCGAGAAATCGAGCGTGTGCCAGCGCCTGATCGAACGGCTCTATGCCCATTCCGGTCAGACGAACGAGCGCGGCCAATACGTCTTCTATGGCAAGGTCGGCGGCTGTATCGTCACCGGCAATGAAGACGGGGTCAAGCATGTTGGGATGGGGGTTCTCTACTCCCTCCAGCATGTCGGATACACGATCCCGCCGCAGGCCGATGCCGGCTGGATCGGCGAGATCGGTCCGGGCCCCAGCTATGGCGATGCCCACGAGGATGGTGACGGCTATGTCGGTTTCGACAATGACTTCACCCGCCGAAACACCACCTTCATGACATGGAACCTGATGCACATGGCGCGCATGCTGAAGGATGCAGGCGGCATTCCCGCCTGGGGCAATTCGGTGGACCTGTGGGAAAAGGGCCGGCGCTTCGACGCGCCGAACCCGGAATATCGCTAGGCGCTGAGCGCGGCGACGCCCGGCAGCGCCTTGCCTTCCATCCATTCGAGGAACGCGCCGCCTGCGGTCGAGACGAAGGTGAAGTCGTCCTTCACGCCTGCATGGGCGAGCGCGGCGACGGTATCGCCCCCGCCCGCAACAGAGGTGAGGGATCCGTCCTGCGTCAGTGCGGCCGCGGTCTTGGCGAGCGCCACGGTGGCGGCGTCGAACGGTTCGGTTTCGAACGCACCCATCGGGCCGTTCCACACCAGCGTGCGGCAGGTCTTCAGCACATCGCCCAGCGCCTCGACCGCCTGAGGGCCGACATCGAGGATCATCTCGTCGGAAGCGACTTCGTGGACATTGCAGGTGCGCATGCTCGCCGGATTGGCGGCAAATTCCTTCGCCACCACCACATCGTAAGGCAGGTGCACCGTGCACCCGGCATGGTCCGCCTCGTCCATGATGCGGTTGGCGGTGTCGGTCAAGTCGTGTTCGCACAGCGATTTGCCGACATCGACCCCCCGCGCGGCGAGGAAGGTGTTGGCCATGCCGCCACCGATGATGAGATGCTGGACCTTGCCGACCAGATTGGTGAGCACGTCGAGCTTGGTCGACACCTTGGCCCCGCCAACCACCGCGGCAACGGGTGCTTCCGGGTTGCCTAGCGCGGCGTCGAGCGCTTTCAGTTCCGCTTCCATCGCGCGCCCTGCATAGGCGGGAAGATGATGCGCCAGCCCTTCTGTGCTCGCATGGGCGCGGTGCGCGGCAGAGAACGCGTCATTGACGTAGAAATCGCCGTGGGCCGCGACGCCACGCGCAAATTCGGGGTCGTTCGCTTCCTCGCCCGGCCAGAAGCGGACATTGTCGAGCAGGCCGATATCGCCTGCCGACAGAATGCCTATCGACTGTTCGACCACCGGGCCCATGACCTCGGGGATGAACATGATTTCCTTGCCCAGCACCTCTTCCACATCTCCCTGCACGAAGCTGGTCGACATGGTCGAATGGCGCTGCCCTTTGGGACGGCCGAAATGGGCGAGCAGCAGCACCTTGGCGCCCTTGTCCGCGAGCTCGAGGATGGTGGGTTTCACCGCCTCGACCCGGGTGACATCGGTGGCCGATCCATCCTTCATTGGAAGGTTCAGATCGACGCGCACCAGGGCGACCTTGCCGGTCACGTCGCCCAGATCATCGAGGGTCTTGAATTTCGCCATTGGTCCAAATCCGTTCGGGCTGAGCCTGTCGAAGCCCCGTTCTTACTTCCGGCTCAGCACTCGAAGAAAAGGACAGCCCTTCGACAAGCTCAGGGCGAACGGGAAAGGGGGTCAGAGGAACTTCGCCATCACACCGGCGGTGTCGATCATCCGGTTGGAGAAGCCCCATTCATTGTCGTACCAGCTGACGACGCGGGCAAGCTTGCCTTCCATCACGCTGGTTTCGAGGCTGTCGATGGTCGAGCTGGCCGGATGGTGGTTGAAGTCCGAAGATACGAGCGGCTGATCGGTGTAATCGAGCACGCCCTTCATCGGCCCGTCTGCTGCCGCCTTGAGTGCTGCGTTCAGTTCGTCCGCCGTCGTGTCGCGCTGCGGCGTGAAGACCAAGTCGACCAGGCTGACATTGGCAGTCGGCACGCGGATCGAGCTGCCATCCAGCTTGCCATTGAGTTCGGGCAGGACGAGGCCAACCGCACGGGCTGCGCCGGTGGTGGTCGGGATCATGTTCTGCGCACCGCCACGCGCACGGCGCATGTCGCTGTGCATCTGGTCCAACATACGCTGATCGTTGGTGTAGCTGTGAACCGTGGTCATGAAACCACGCTCGATACCAACCGTATCGTGCAGCACCTTGGCCATCGGCGAGAGGCAGTTGGTGGTGCAGCTCGCGTTGGAGACGATCACGTCTTCCGCGGTTAGCGTGTCGTGGTTGACGCCATAGACGATGGTGGCCGACACGTTCTTGGCCGGGGCCGAGATCAGCACCCGCTTCGCGCCTGCCTTCAGATGCGGTTCGGCAGCTTCGTGGCTTTGGAAGAAGCCGGTGCATTCCAACACGATGTCGATGCCCTGCTCGCCATGCGGCAGATTGCCGGGATCGCGTTCGCTGGTGACCTGGATGGTCTTGCCATTGACGATGATCGCGTTGTCGCCGGTTTCCACTGTGCCGGGGAAGCGCCCGTGCGAGCTGTCATACTGGAACAGCAGGGCGTTGGATTTGGTGTCGGACAGATCGTTGATGCTGACCAGTTCCAGGTCGTGATCGTCACGTTCCAGAATGGCGCGCGCAACCAGGCGACCGATGCGACCGAAACCGTTGATGGCAACTTTGGTAGCCATAGTGATAACTCCTGCTTATCCGTTGATCTTGTTCATGATTTGCGGAACGATGGCGTCCGCAGTGAAACCGAATTTCTCGAACAGTTGCTCCGCAGGCGCCGATGCGCCGAAGCGGTCGAGGCCGATATTGATGCCATCCGTCCCGGTATAGCGTTCCCACCCGAAAGTGGTCCCCGCCTCGATCGACACTTTCAGCGTGTCTGCCGGGATCGTTTCGGCGCGATAGGCGGCGTCCTGTTCGTCGAAAAGTTCGCAGCACACCATCGACACCACCTGCGCATCGACGCCTTCGCCTTCAAGACGCTCGGCGCATTCGAGCGCGACATGCACTTCGCTGCCCGTGGCGAGCAGGGTGACCTTGGGCGCGCCGGCGGATTTGCGCACGACATAGCCGCCTTTGTCCGACAGGCCGACCTGATCGGCATCGTGGCGAACCTGCAGCAAGCCTTGGCGGCTGAGCGCAAGGACAGTCGGACGGTCCTTCTGAGCCAGCGCGATTTCCCAGCATTCGGCCGTTTCGACCACATCCGCCGGGCGCATCACCAGCAGGTTCGGCATGGCGCGCAAGGATGCGACATGTTCGATCGGCTGGTGGGTCGGGCCGTCTTCGCCCAACCCGATGCTGTCATGCGTCATCACATAGATCACGCGGGTCTGCTGGAGCGCGGAGAGGCGGATCGCACCGCGCGCATAGTCGGTGAAGACCAGGAACGTGCCGCCATAGGGGATCACGCCGCCATGCAGCGCCATGCCGTTCATCGCGGCGGCCATGCCAAACTCGCGAATACCGTAATAGACATAGCGGCCAGCGTAATTGTCCGCAGTGAACGGTTCGATCCCGCCGGCCTTGGTGTTGTTCGACCCGGTCAGATCGGCGCTGCCGCCGATGGTATCGGGCAGGCTCGCATTGATCTGGCCAAGCGCCATTTCGCTGGCCTTGCGGGTTGCGACCTTCTGCGGGTCGGCGATCAGCGACTTGATATAGCTCTGTGCGGAGGCACGGTCGGGCAGGTCACCCCCCATGCGCCGCTCGAACTCGGCCTTGTCATTGTGGTCCGAAAGGCGCTGCTGCCATTCGGCATGGGCCTTGCGGCCGCGCTCGCCCGTTGCGCGCCAATCGTCGAGGATATCCTGCGGGATCTCGAACGGCGCGGCGTCCCAGCCGATCTGCGCGCGCGTCGCGGCGATTTCGTCCTCGCCCAGAGGCGCGCCATGCGTCGCGCTCGTGCCCTGCTTGGTCGGTGCGCCCTTGCCGATAATGGTCTTGCACGCGACGAGCGAGGGGCGCTCGTCCGCAGCGGCTTCGTCCAGCGCACGGGCGATATCGGCGAAGTCATGCCCATCGCATGATACTACATGCCAACCGGTCGCGGCATAGCGCGCCTTGATGTCTTCGCTGGTGGAAAGGTCGGTCGTGCCGTCGATGGTGATGTTGTTGTCGTCCCACAGCACGTTCATCCGGCCGAGCTTGAGATGCCCGGCAAGACCGATTGCCTCGTGGTTGATGCCTTCCATCAGGCAGCCGTCGCCTGCGATCACCCACGTGCGATGGTCGACCAGATCGTCGCCAAAGGTCGCATTGAGATGCCGTTCGGCCATCGCCATGCCGACAGCCATCGCCAAGCCCTGACCCAGCGGCCCGGTGGTGCATTCCACACCGTCGAGCAGGAAGTTTTCCGGGTGGCCTGCACACGGGCTGCCGAGCTGGCGGAAGTTGCGGATGTCGTCCATCGTCGGATGCGCATAGCCCGACAGGTGCAGCAGGCTGTAGATCAGCATCGAGCCGTGGCCTGCGGAAAGCACGAAACGGTCGCGGTCGGCCCAGTCGGGCGCGGACGGATCGAATTTCAGATAACGGCTCCACAGCACGCTGGCGACATCGGCCATGCCCATCGGCATGCCCGGATGGCCCGAATTCGCCGCCTGCACTGCGTCCATGGAAAGGGCACGAATGGCGTTGGCCATCGGTGCGAGGCGGTCGGTATCGAGGCTCATTTCGGAGCTATCTCCTGGCTGGATCATGGCGGGGCGATTCGCCGCGCGCGAAGCCTTCGCGGAGGCTCTGCGCAAGGTCAAGCCGATGGTTTGGCCCGCCACCACCCATCACCGGCTGACCCGACTTATCAACAGCATCTGGCAATCCTTTGCCTATCAAGCACAAATTGCCTAAACTGGCCACATGACGCAGGATGCGCGTATAAGCGAAGCGATGAACCGTATCGACGCGGCGCTCGGCCGGATCGAAGCAGCGGCCACCCGTCTAGAGGGCGGTGGCGACCTTGCCCGGCGTCACGCCGCTCTGCGCGATACGGTTTCGAACACGCTGGGCGAGCTCGATCGGCTGATCGGACAGCTCGAGACATGAGCGAGATTTCCCTCACCATTGGCGGACGCAATTATCCCGTGGCCTGTGCCGACGGGGAAGAAGAGCATGTGCGCTCGCTCGCTGCGACGATCGACGAGAAAGTCCGCGCGCTCGGCCCGAACCGTTCGCACAATGACAGCAAGAACCTGCTCTTCGCAGCGCTCATGCTGGCAGACGAGTTACACGAGGCTAGGACAAAGCCGGACACGGGCAATACGGTCGAACTGGTCGAGAATATCGCCAGGCGGATCGAAAGTCTGGCGGAACAGCTTGAGACACGCGGCGGCGCATCCTAAATAGGCGGTGGCGGGGCTGCCCGGCACGAGCCGCATGAATATCCCTGAGGCTATAAGCAATCCTAGGGAGCTGTCCCTGTTCTGGGTTACGGGTTCGTCCTGGGGCCCGGAGTATACGGCGCCCACCTGACGTTTTAGGCGTCAGAGGATTTCAAAGGGCAAACGACCCATGGTGGTCCCGCCACGTTATCTGTTGCGCTACCGCTGCGCTGCTTGAGCGCGTTGTATGTTGCGCTACCGCTGCGCTGATTGAGCGCGTTGTATGTTGCGCTACCGCTGCGCTGATTGAGCGCGTTGTGTGTTGCGCTATCGCTGCGCTGTATTAGCGCGGGAGCAAACCTGTCGGGTACGATGCTGTTCCATCGCCTCTCCGGAGCTTTTCCGGCCGCGTATTTCCTCATAGCTACAATTTATCCAGCCAAGGACACGTTTTGGAAAGCAAGAGCGAACTCCGCAAGAAGCTGCTTCAGGCGCGCAAGTCCCATGTCGCGGCCCTGCCCGAAAGCATGCGTGCGCTGGTGTTCCACCGCCCCCCAGCCCCCCTGCTGGAACTCGTTCCGCCAGGCGCCGCCATCGGTCTTTACCGCGCCAACGCGCACGAAGCCCCGGCGCAATCGTACGCCAAGTTTTTTCAGGAGGCGGGGCACGCCATCGCCCTGCCCCGTTTCGTGGATCGCGCCTCGGCTATGGCGTTTGCCGCGCATTCCGATCCGTTCGAGGAAAGCGACTGCGAAGCCGGGCCGTTCGGCCTGCCTCAACCACTGGCGAGCGCCGAAGACATCGTGCCGCAGGTGCTGTTCGTCCCGCTGGTGGGCTTTACCGCCACTGGCGAGCGTCTGGGGCAAGGCGGGGGACATTACGACCGCTGGCTGGCGGATCATCCAGGGACAATCGCCATCGGGCTTGCATGGGACAGCCAGTTGGTCGACGCGCTGCCGACAGAGCCGCACGACATCCCGCTCACCGCGATCGTCACACCCACCCGCTTTTATGGACCGTTTGCATGAGAACCGAACCCACCTGGCGCATCCCGGTCGGCATTCTGGGCCTGCTTGCGGCGCTGATCGTCTATGGCATCCTCGTCGCGATGATCGTGCCGGAATGGATCAATACCTGGCACACGCTGGCGCAGACGGTGGTGTACATCGTGCTCGGCGTCATCTGGCTGCTTCCCCTGCGCCGGTTCCTGATCTGGATGGAAACCGGCCGCTGGGGTTGAGCCGTGCTACTGCGCGTAGTGTTCCTCCAGCGCCGAATGCTCGACCCAGAAATCGCGCGTTTCGCGCCCGGCGAAGATATCGTCGAGCAGATTGAAATGCGCGTGCCAGCCCGACAACGCACCGGCGCGATATTCCGGCGTGGTCAGGCCCGAATGGACAAGCTGCAGCAATGTGCCGGCGCCCTCAGCTTCAGATAGCGTGATCTCGACCCTGCTCCCCTCACCATTCGCTTCGGGCCAGGTAAAGGCAAGCCGGGTTGGCGGCTCCCATTCCAGAACCTCGCCTTCGAAACAGGCCGTCGCTTCGTGGGCGTACTTCTCCGGCGGAGGCGAACTGGCAATCCGGCTGTCATCGAAATCGAATACGATCTTCCCCCCGACGCGCGGCTCAGTTTGTCCGCCGCAAAACCAGCGTGCGCGTTTTTCGCCATCGACGAGAAACTGCCAAACCTTTTCTCTCGGCGCGTCGAACAAGCGTTCGAAGGCAAGCGTGGCCGGACCGATGAGTTTGCCGTGGGCATTCATGTGTCATCCTCCTTCAAGGCATTGTCGAGGGCATCGAGCCGCTCGTTCCAGAAACGGGCATAGCGCTCGACCCAGTCGCGCAGGGCGAACAGGCTGCGCGGTTGCAAAGTGCAGATACGCTCGCGACCGCGCTTGCGCCGGGTCAGCAAGCCAGCCTGTTCGAGCACACCGATATGCTTGGATGCTGCAGCAAAGCTCATGTCGAGCGGCGCGGCGAGATCGCCAACTGTGCAGTCACCATGCGACAGCCGCTCGACCATCATGCGACGAGTGGGATCGGCCAGTGCGCGAAACAGCGTATCGTTATCGGGAGAATGCTCAACCATATGGTTGAATTAATATGGCGCGGGAGAAATTCAACCATTCGGTTGAATTTTTTCGGTCGCGCAATACAAAGCATCAGCGTGACGTACCGACGTATGGACAGGTCGTGCTAGGTGGCGGGTTGCGCTTCGACGCGCTCCGAGATTGGAAGATCATCCGGTCGATGCAGTTGCATCGACCGGGTTAGATCATTTTCCAATCTGGATAATGTCCCAAGTGGCGCGAGTGACGGGACTCGAACCCGCGACCCTCGGCGTGACAGGCCGATACTCTAACCAACTGAGCTACACCCGCGCATCTTGCGGCCAGCGCCCTTGGGAGACGCGCCACTAGGGCAGGTTTTTCAGGCTGTCAACGCCCTCTGATTGCGGAAATTGCGCTTTGTCGAAATTTCCTGATCACGCCGCCCGGAACGCCTCGCGTTTCACCATGCCTTAACCATATTTTAGCCCCGCGCAGGCATGGAGGAGGACGAACGGAAGCGGGGGTTTTCATCATGCGAATCGGATTGCTGATCGCCAGCCTTGTTTTCCTCGCCACGGCCGCAGCGGCGACTGGCTCTGCCCTGTCGATCACACGCGCCATGTATATCGAGCGCGGCATCGGCTCCGGCGTCGCGCTGGAGCCTGCCGACCGGCTCCGCACCGGTGACAAGGTCGTCATGGTCATGCAATGGAATGCGGCGGCGCAGGACAGCGCCTTCACCCTCGCCAGCCGCGTGCCCCCTGCCCTCGCGTTTCAGCGCAGCGGCCGGGAAAATGTCGAGGTGTCGGTCGACGGCGGCCAGCGCTGGGGCCGCATCGGCAGCCTGCGCATCGGATCGCGCCTCGCCGCGCCCGAAGATGTCACCGACCTGCGCTGGCGCATCCCGTCGCGCGATGGCTCCGGGATGCTGACCTACAGCGCAGTCGTGCGTTAATTGCTGACGATCAGAACCGGCGTTTCGATCAGCTTCTTGAGCGCCTGGACGAAGCTCGCCGCATCGTAGCCGTCGACCACACGGTGGTCGCAGCTGATCGAGATATTCATCAGCTTACGCTTCTCGATCCGCTCACCGCCATTGCCGTCGGCCACATACATCGGGCGTTCGATGATTCGGTTGGGGCCGATAATGGCGACTTCCGGGCGGTTGATGACCGGCGTGGTCGCAACCCCGCCAAGGGGCCCGAGCGAGGTGACGGTCAGCGTGCCGCCCTGCATTTCTTCGCTCTTCGCCTTGCCGGTGCGCGCGGCCTCCGCAAGCCGCGTGATTTCGCTGGCAAGCTGCCACAGGTTCTTGCCCTGCGCGTCCTTGATGACCGGGACCATCAGGCCCGCATCGGTTTGCGCAGCCATGCCCATATGCACCGCGCCGTGGCGGGTGACCACGCCCGCCTCGTCGTCATAGCGGGCATTGATCATGGGAAAATCGGGCAGCGTCTTGCAAATGGCGGTGATCAGCAGCGGCAGGATCGTCAGCTTGGGCCGATCGCCGCGATTGGCGTTGAGCTGCGCGCGCATGGCCTCCAGATCGGTGACATCCACTTCCTCGACATAGGAGAAGTGCGGGATGTTCCGCTTCGATGCAGCCATGTTCTCGGCAATGCGGCGACGCATGCCGATGACTTTCTGCTCCTCGTCCGCGCGCGCCTTTGCCGCAGGGGCGAAACCCTGATTGTAGGATAGAAACGCGTCGAGATCGGCGTGGCGGATGCGGCCATCGGCAGCAGGCTTCACCGCTCCGAGTTCAATGCCGAGATCCTTGGCGCGCTTGCGCACGGCAGGGCTGGCCAGCACCTTCGCATGCGGCGCGGGTGCGGGGGCCGGTTCGCTCGGCTGGGCGGGCACAGGTTCGGGATCGGCTGCCATCGCATCGTCCGCATCGGATGCGTCGGAGTTCTCGACCTCGATCCGCTCTTCGACGGCTTCCGCTTTCGGCGCAGGCGCGGCCTCGGTTGCCGCTTCGTTCGCTTCCTCGACATCGTCGGGGACGTCGCCCTCGGTCTCGATCACGAGCAGCATCGCGCCGACTGCGGTGACATCGCCAATCTCACCGGCCAGTTCCACGACCTTGCCATCGACCGGGCTTTCGATGTCGATCGTCGCCTTGTCGGTCATCACGTCGACCAGGTGCTGGTCTTCGGACACCGTATCGCCGACTTTCACGTGCCATTCGACGATTTCCGCCTCGGCCACGCCTTCGCCGACATCCGGCATGTTGAATACAAATTTCGCCATGTTGCGCTTACTCGCTCAAAAGCTTGTCGAGGGCCTCGCCAATGCGGACGGGGCCAGGGAAATAGGCCCATTCGAGACTGTGGGGATAGGGTGTGTCGAAGCCGGTCACGCGTTCGACGGGCGCTTCGAGGTGATAGAAGCAGCGTTCGGTCACGAGCGCGGACAGTTCCGCACCGAAACCAGAGGTCCGCGTCGCCTCATGCACGATCAGGCATTTGCCCGTCTTGCGGACCGAAGCCTCAATCGCCTCGATATCCAGCGGGACGAGCGTGCGCAGGTCGAGGATTTCAGCGTCCACGCCTTTCTCGCGGCACACCGCCTCGGCCACGTGGACCATCGTGCCATAGGCGAGAACGGTCAGCGCCTCGCCTTCCTGCACGGTGCGGGCCTTGCCGAGCGGAATGGAATAATACCCTTCCGGCGTGACGCTGTCCTTGTGCCGCTTCCACGGTTCGACCGGCTTGTCGTAATAACCGTTAAACGGGCCGTTATAGATGCGCTTCGGCTCGAAGAAGATGACCGGATCGTTATCCTCGATCGCGCTGATCAGCAGGCCCTTGGCATCGTGCGGAGTGGACGGGATTACCGTCTTGATGCCCGAAACATGGGTGAAGATCGCCTCCGGGCTCTGACTGTGCGTCTGCCCACCGAAGATGCCGCCACCGAACGGGCTGCGCACGGTGATCGGCGCGATATACTCGCCTGCCGAGCGATAGCGCAGACGCGCCGCCTCGCTGATAAGCTGGTCGAGGCCGGGATAGATATAATCGGCGAACTGGATTTCGGGCACGGGACGAAGACCGTATGCGCCCATCCCCACCGCCACGGCGATGATGCCGCATTCCGAAATCGGCGTATCGAAAACGCGGGTCTTGCCGTGCTTTTCCTGCAGGCCGGCGGTGCAGCGGAACACGCCGCCGAAATAGCCGACATCCTCGCCCATGACGATGACGTCCTTGTCGCGCGCCATCATCGTGTCGAGCGCGTCGTTGATCGCTTCGATCATGTTGAGGCGGCGTTCGTCCTGCGCTTCGGCGGCAGGTGCGCCCTTGGTTGCGGTGTCGCTCATTTGCGGGGCAGCCCTTCGGGGAATTTCGTCTCGCGTTCACGCACGGCCTGCTCGGCCTGCTCCTTGAGATGCCAGGGCAGCTCTTCGAACACGTCTTCGAACATGGTGCGGAACGGGTGGTGCAGGCCGTGGCCAAGGATGCCGTTCGCTTCGGCTTCCTTGGTGGTTTTCTTGACCAGCTCGGCCGCTTCGAGGTCCATCGCCTCCTGGCGCTCCTCGTCCCACTCACCCAGTTCGATGAGGTGGTTCTTGAGCCGCATGACCGGATCGCCCAGCGGCCATTCGTCACGCTCCTGCGCGCTGCGATAACCGCTCGGATCGTCGGAGGTCGAGTGCCCCTCGGCGCGGTAGGTGAAGAATTCGATCAGCGTCGGCCCGGCATTGGCGCGGGCACGGTTGGCCGCCCACTGTTCGGCGGCATAGCAGGCCAGCGGATCGTTGCCGTCGACGCGCAGGCCAGCAAGGCCATAACCCAGCGCGCGCGCAGCAAAGGTAGTGCGTTCGGCCCCGGCAAACCCGCTGAAGCTGGAAATTGCCCACTGATTGTTCACGACGTTGAGGATGACGGGCGCGTTGTAAACGGTCGCAAAGGTGCAGGCGGAATGGAAATCGCCCTCCGCCGTGCTGCCCTCGCCCACCCAGGTCGCAGCGATCCGGTTGTCGCCCTTGATCGCGCTCGCCATCGCCCAGCCCACGGCCTGCGGGGTCTGCGTGGCAAGATTGCCGCTGATGGTGAAGAAGCTGTGTTCGCGGCTCGAATACATGATCGGCAGCTGGCGGCCCTTCAGCTTGTCGCCCTTGTTCGAATAGATCTGGTTGATCATCTCGATCAGGGGATAACCGCGCGCGATCAGAATGCCCTGCTGGCGATAGCTGGGGAAAACCATGTCGTCGCTGGCCAGAGCCATCGCGGCAGAGATGCTGGTCGCCTCTTCCCCGGTGCACTTCATGTAGAAGCTCGTCTTGCCCTGTCGCTGGCCGCGAAACATGCGCTCATCGAAAGCGCGCGTGGTCGCGAAATTCCTGAGCATGGTGCGCAGCGTTTCGGGATCGAGCTTGGGGTCCCAGGGGCCATGCGCCTTGTTGTCGTCACCCAGCACGCGCACGAGGCCATAGGCCAGCTCATGCATCTCAGCAGGCGCGCAGCGTTCGTCCGGGCGCGGCATCTTGCCGGGTTCGCCAGCGTCGATGTGGCCGAAATCGACCGCATCGCCGGGGCGGTAAACGGGTTCGGGGACGTGAAGCGAAAGGGACGGCTTGTTGCTGCCCCTGTCCGCGCCGTCGGGCCTATCGGCCATACAGAATTCTCCCAGACGCAATATTGCGAAGTCGCATTATTTTATTTCGCGAGCGCGTCCGGGTCAAGTTTGGCCCGCCCTACACCGCAACCGGCGCTTTGATTGCGCCGTGCGGCGTGTAATCGCGAACCTCGAAATCCCCAATCGAATAGCCGAAGATCGAATCTGGTCGCCGCACTATCTCAAGCCTTGGTCGCCCCTGAGGTTCCCGCGCCAACTGCTCCGTAATCAGATGCTCGTGATTGAGATACAGATGCGTGTCGCCGCCCATCCAGACCAATTCGCCCGGCTCCAGATCGACCTGCTGGGCGATCATCCGCTGCAGCAACGCGCCCGACCACAGGTTGAACGGCAACCCCAGCGCAACGTCGCAGCTGCGTTGGTAAAGCACGCAGTTCAGCCGCCCATCGGCCACATGATACTGATAGGTCTTGTGACACGGCGGCAGCGCCATCCGGTCGAGTTCGGCCACGTTCCATCCCTCGATGATATGGCGGCGGCTGCCCGGATTGTCGCGCAAGCCCCGCACCAACTCGTCGACCTGGTTGATCCCATCGCCCTTCTCGTACAGCCCGTCCTTGCGATAGCGGTAGGTCGGCCAGTCGACCCATTGCTTGCCATAGACCGGCCCCAGATCGCCCCAGCGTTCAGCGAAATCCGCCTCCTCTGCAATCCGCTCCACAAACGCGTCGAGCGCAATATCGTCCCCGGTTTCGCGCACATACCGGGCATGCGGCCACTCGTTCCATATCTTCACCCCCTGCAGGACGAGAGGGCGGATATTGGTGTCGCCCGTGAGGAACCAGAGCAGTTCGCGAGTCGCGGTTTTCCAATAGACCCGCTTGGTCGTGATGAGCGGCATCGCCCCATCCGCCAGATCGAATCGCAGCATCGCGCCCATGATGGACCGCGTGCCGATGCCGGTGCGGTCCCCACGCTCGCTGCCATCGGCCCAGATGCGGCGCATAAGGTCGAGATATTGCTGTTCGGGATGGTCTGTCATCGCAACCTCGCTAGCGATGAAATTGCCCGCTTGCCACCCCGGCGTGACCCTCCTATAGGGCGCGCCTTGCCTCGACCCGCACAGGCGATTTCGCCCGCGGGAACGACACGGTCGGGGAGTAGCTCAGCCTGGTAGAGCACTGTCTTCGGGAGGCAGGGGCCGGAGGTTCGAATCCTCTCTCCCCGACCAATTATTCTTCTGCAATTTTCACAGGCAATCCGCAGTTCTTCGCGAACTCGCTGGCCACGAGCGCGCGATGGCAGGGCATTGGCGCGCGCGAAACGGAACCGTCGCCCGTGGGGCAACCGTTCCGATTTTCTCCACAGGAAGACTGTTTAGGAGACTAGCGGCGGTTCGGATCGTGACCTGCGCCGATCCGCCGGAAGTCCGGCAAACCGCAACGGGGTGCGACTCAGCCGCCCTTGCCCCGACAAAAACCTTCGTCGCTAATTCACGCCATGATCGGCAGGGCTCGATGAAAGCGCCTTTTCGATCTGGTCCAGCGGGACGAGTTTGAAGTTCTGCGCTGTTCCGCCGTTCTGCCCGTCCTGCGCGATAAAAATCCCGCCAGGAAATGCCGGGCCGAAATCGCCGCTCTTTGCTTCGATGCCGTCGGTTTCTTCGGTGCTCCCGTATGTCCCCTGGGCGATGCGGAAACGCCCGCTGGGCACCACATCCGGCAGGGAATAGCGCATATAGGTGTTGTCACCCTGGCTGGAGGCGTACAACCAACCTCCACTCTCGCCTTTCGGCACAAGTGCAAGCCCCTCCAAGTCGGCAACCAAGTGCACATTGTCGACCGGGGCGACGAGTTCTCCCATCTCCGACCCTGCGCGGAAACGCCAGACGCCCTGCGCTTCTTCCCCGATATAGAGAGTTCCGTCGCGCGGATCGATGGCGCAGCCTTCCGGCTGGCTCGGCACACTCATCGAACGCAGGAGAGTGGCGCGTGGTTCTGGCGCAAGCGCCACCCGCCATTCCGCGATATTGCCCTGTTTGGGCGCGGTGTAGACGATCAGATCGCCATCCTTGGCATAGCCGCAGATGCCATAGGCTTCACCAGAACCCGCAGCGACCGATCCAAGCGGTTCCAGAGCCGCGCTGGACGGGTCGAGCCGGAACAGCGCGATCCTGCCATTGGCAAGGTCTGCGCGGTCACTGGCAAAGACGATGATGCCCTCGCCCGCAACCTCGACCAGGTCGACATTGTTCAATCCGGCCTGGGCGTGGAAGCTGCGAATGCGCCCATCCAGACCGTAGACATACAGTCCGCCCTTCTTGTCGGTCGCAACGATCAGGCTTTCGGACGGATTTTCCGCATTCCGCCAGATCGCGGGATCGTCCGCCGCATCTTCGTTGGCCGTGTTGACCGGTTCGGTTTCTGCTGTCGCAAACACCGGGATGGCGGGAGCGGTTGCGACAGGAATCGAAGCGCAGGCCCCGGTCGCCACCAACGCGGCGAGTGGCATGGTGATCTTCGCCCCGCGCATCAGAACGTCACCCTCACGCCGCCCTTCATCGTCCAGTTGTTTTCCTCGAACTGGTACAGATTCCGCCGTCCGCCGAGATTGTTGTAGGCGAAATATTTTGCATTGGTGATGTTCACCCATTCGTAGAAAAGCTGGACCTTCTCGGTCACACGAAATTTCGCGCTGAGATCGAGCTGGAAATGATCGTCGACGATGCGATCATATTGCGGATCGCTCGAAAGTTCGTCGAGATAGCTGTCGCGGTAGGTTCCCGACACGCGGATATCGATGGGTCCCTTGTCGTAACCAAGCGAGAAATTGGCCGTATGCTTGCTGGTGGTGGGGAGCGGAATATCCCGTGCGCCATCGGCAGCATTCAGCGTGACCGTGCCGTCGCCATCGGTGTAGGTGTAGTTTGCGCCAACCACGATGCCATCCAGCGCGCCCTTGAACGCTTGCGCGAAGCCGATTTCGATACCGAAAACATCTGCCTCGTCACCGTTGAACCAGATGGTTGCCTCGTCAAAGGCGATGCCGCGGAACGTCCCATTGAAGGGGACGTCACCAGATTCGAACGTGGTTTCGACGAAGAAGTCCTCGATATTCTTGTAGAAAACCGAGGCGTAGATCGCGCCATTGTCGTTCATGTAATATTCGGCGGCGAGGTCGAGATTCCATGCCTCGGCAGGACGCAGATCGGGGTTGCCGAATTCGCCCTCACGCTCGCCATCATCGGCCTCTTCCACGGCAAAGCGCGGCGCCTGCTGAAACGGACCCGGGCGGACGATCGAGCGGTAACCCGCAGCGCGCAGGACAAGGTTTTCCGAAGCCTCGAACCGAATGTTGAGGCTCGGCAGCCAGTGGTCGTAGTCCTTTTCGAGCGAGATCGGGGTGACGATCACCGTGCCTTCGGTAGCGATACCGCCGCCGGGAAGGGTCCCGTCTTCCTCGACCAGCAGCACATCGTTGCCGCGCAGGGTGTTGGAGGTCGATTCGTAGCGCAGGCCAGCGACGATGTTCAAAGTCGCACTGTCCCAGCGGCCGAGCAGGTAACCGGCAAAAATGTCCTCCTCGACCGAGAAATCCTCCACTGCGCTGTCGAAGGCGCTGTCGACGCTCTGGAATTCGAAATCGGCAAGATTGCGGAGGAAGTAATCGGTCGCCTCGGTCTTGCCCGGAAGCGGCGAAAGGTCCGCAAGGCGGTAGGTCGGCCCCGCACCCAGAGCATCGGCAAGCGTGTACCCGCCGAGCTCATAGAACTCGACATTGGCGTCGAAGCTCTTTTCGCGCCAGCGACCCTTCGCGCCGGCCTGGACGGTGAACTCGCCATTATCGGCGACGAAGCGGCGACCGATATCGAGGCGTGCCGAATATTCCTCGTCCCGGCTGTCGGACAGGGTGACATATTCGACGTCCTTCAGATCGTAAGCCAGAGGGTCGCTGAAATTGCCCGGATCGTTCCGCACCGAATAGATCGGGACGCGCGGATCCGTCATGTCGAAACCGACCGACAGCCCTTCATTCTCGAACTCGTGCTCGAACTGGGTCGGATCGACGCTGCCGTTTTCGCGTTCGGTCGATTTTGCCCAGCTGGCCGAATAATCGGCGTACCAGTCGCCCCAGTCGCTTTCGCCGCCGACCACGATGCTGCGGATTTTCTGGCTTTCGAACCGGTCCTTGACGTCGCGTTCCACCGTGATCGCTTCGTCATCAGCATAGACGAGGTTGTCGCTGGTCCCCGAAACGGTTGCGTCGCCAAGGTCGAAGGTGAGGCGGCGGCGGAATTCCTGATCGTCGAACTGGCTGTAGATCCCGCGAACATACAATTCGGTGCTGTCACCCGCACGCATATCGAGGCCCAGTGTCGCGCTGATCCGCTCGCGCTCCACATCGTAATCGCGGTACTGGAACTCCTCGGCATAGACGAGGCCGTTGTCCTCTTCCCAATCGTCCGCCTCGATATTGTCGGTTTCGAAGGTGCGCTTGTAATAAGACAGCCCACCTGAAACGCCGAAATTGTCGTTCACGCGATAGGCGAAATCGACACTGCCCTTGGGACTGATCTTGTCGGCAAGCTCGTTATAGCTGCCTTCCAGCTTGACGGTCAGCAGGTCCTTCTTGCGGTCGAAGGCGCTGGTCGTCTCGATTTCCACGGACGCGCCGATCGTATCGGCATCCATGTCGGGGGTGAGCGATTTCTTCACCTCGATCGATTCGATGATGTCGGAACTGACAACGTCGAGCGCAACGGCGCGAATATCGGCTTCCGGCGAGGGGAGCCGCACACCGTTGAGCGAGGTCGCGTTGAGGCTGGGGCTGAGACCGCGGATCGAAACGAAGCGCCCTTCCCCCTGATCGTTCAGTACGTTGATCCCCGGCAGTCGGCGCAGGCTCTCGGCCACGTTCTGGTCGGGAAACTGGCCGATCGCGTCGCGCGTCAGCACGTCGGATACACCGTCATTCTCGCGCTTGCGCGACAGCGCGCTCGAAAGGTTGGCGGCCTGCCCGATGACAAGGATTTCGTTGTCGCTGCCGATCCCTGACAGCTTGATATCCGCACGGATCGTGCCGGTTTCGGGGACGGTGATTGTCTGGCTTACCGGATCAGCGCCCACATAACGCACCTGCAGGGTATACGTACCTGCAGGCACATTGGCGAAGCTGAACGAACCATCGCGTTCGGTGGCGACGGTGCGGTCGAGTTCGACAATGCGAACTTCAGCCGAACGCAGCGCGACGGTGTCGCTCGCATCGGACACGACCCCTTCGATCTCACCCGCAATAGCGGGCGCGGCGGCCGCAAACGCCATCGCGCTTGCAGCCAGTTTCAAGCTTGCACGGATATTCCTGGTCATAAATCCCTCCTGTTGGAGGGGCCCCTACGACCATGTCTTGACGGTTCCGCGACCGTTTAAGGACGGGAAAAAGACAGTGTGACACATCCGTTTCAACGTGGGTGTTTCAGCTCCCTCCCCGGCCGCATCCGGCCATGCGTGGAGCTTTGTGAGGTTAAGGCACGCAGCGTTTGCCGATCCACCGGGTGTGCCTTACCAGAGCTGGACCAAAGAAAGCAGGCATGCGCTCTCAATTCAGATAGGATCGCCCCACAGGCGCGATGATGCATGCAACCGCGCCATAGTGGTGCGAACCACCGAAGCAGTTTGCGGGAGAGAAGAATGGCAACCCAAGTCGGTCTAGACCCACAAAGCGATACGGAGGCCTTCCGCGCCGAAGTGCGTCAGGTCATCGCCGAGAATTTCGCCCCGGAGCTGAAGGGGACGAACAACGCGCTCGCTTCGGTAGAGGGTCCGGGTGATGAAACCCCGGCCCAGAAGACCTGGCGCGAAGCGATGGGTGCGCGCGGCTGGGGCACGCCCACCTGGCCGGCCGAATATGGCGGTGGCGGTCTGTCGCGCCAGCATGCAGCGATCCTGACCGAGGAACTGGCCAAGGCCGGCGCCTACAACCCGATTGGCGGCATGGGCGTTATGATGTTCGGCCCCACCCTGCTCGAATATGGCAATGAAGAGCAGAAGAAGGAGCATATCCCGCCGATCTGCCGCGGCGAAATCCGCTGGTGTCAGGGCTACAGCGAACCCAATGCCGGCTCGGACCTTGCCAACCTCCAGACCACGGCGGAAGACAAGGGCGACCACTATCTCGTCAACGGCCAGAAGACCTGGACCAGCGGCGGACAATGGGCCGACAAGTGTTTCTGCCTTGTGCGCACCGACAAATCGGACAAGCACCGGGGCATCAGCTTTCTGTTGATGGACATGGACGCGCCGGGCGTCGAAGTCCGCCCGATCCAGATGATCAGCGGGATGAGCCCGTTCTGCGAAACTTTCTTCGACAATGTGAAAGTGCCGAAGGAAAACCTCGTCGGCGAGGAAGGCCAGGGCTGGACCATCGGCAAACGCCTGTTGCAGCACGAGCGGACCAATCTGTCCGGCGGCGGCGGCCTGGCCAGCCTGATGGGGGCCAGCCTTGCCGATCTCGCGAAGAAATACGTCGAAACCGATGCCGATGGCCGGATTGCAGACGCCGTGCTGCGCGACCGGATCGCCGATTTCGAGATCCGCTGGAACGCCTTCCTCCTCACGGCGCGCCGCGCGACCGAAGAAAGCAAGGCGCAGGGCGGCGTGTCGGAAATCAGCTCGGTCCTGAAAAAGCTCGGCACGAAGTTGGGCCAAGAACGCGCCGAAATGCTGATCGACATCATGGGCCTGCAGGGCCTTGGCTGGGAAGGTGAAGGCTTCACCGACGCAGAGCTGTCGGGCGTGCGTGCATGGCTCTTCGGCAAGGCCACCACGATCTATGGTGGCTCCACCGAAATCCAGAACAACATCATCGCCAAGCGTGTGCTCGGCATGCTCGATCACCAGTAAGAAAGCGGGAGCTCACAACATGGCAGTTCTCAACGAAGAACAGGAAATGCTGCGCGATATGGCGCGCGAATGGACCACCAATGAAAGCCCCGTGGCCGAATGGCGCAAGGTGCGCTCATCTGGCGATCCGCAGGCGTGGGACGCCTCGGTTTATGCAACGATGGCCGAAATGGGCTGGACCGGGATCATCATCCCCGAGGAACATGGCGGGTCCGATTTCGGCTGGCTCTCCGCCGGGCTGGTGATCGAGGAACTCGGCAAGACGCTGACGGCGAGCCCGATCGTCGCATCGACCATTGCAGCGTCCGCGATCATCCTCGGCGGGAGCGATGAACAGAAAGCCGAATGGCTGCCGAAAATCGCTTCGGGCGAAGCGGTCGCCACGCTGGCGGTCGACGAAAGCGCCCGTCACGATCCCGCGCGGATCGAAGCGGCGGTTTCAGGCGGCAAGCTGAGCGGGACGAAGAAGTTCGTCCACGAAGCGCATGGCGCGCAGCTGTTCGTCGTTGCGGCGAAGGACGGGCTTTATCTCGTACCCGCCGGCGACGGCGTCACGCTGGAAAACCGCAGCCTGGTGGATATGCGCAACCACGCCGACGTGGTGTTCGATGGCGCGGCGGCGGACAAGCTTGCCAATGGCGGCGACGACCTGCTCGACCAGGTGCTCGACCGGGCGCGCGTTCTGACGGCTTGCGAAATGCTCGGCATGGCGCAGCGCGTGTTCGACATGACGCTCGACTACCTCAAGCAGCGCGTGCAGTTCAGCCAGGTGCTGGCCACGTTCCAGGCCCTGCAGCACCGCATGGCCGATCTGTTCGGCGATCTGGCGCTGATGCGCTCTGCTGTCGAAGGCGGTTTGCAGGCGCTCGATGCGGGGTTCCGCACCAGTCAGGCAGCCACCATCGCCAAGGCCGAGGCCAACCGGGTGCTTCACCTTATGAGCCGCGAAGGCATCCAGCTTCATGGTGGCATCGGCATGACCGATGAATACGATGTCGGCTTTTATCTCAAGCGGGCGCGTGTTCTCGAGGCCAGCTTCGGCAGCACGTCCTTGCTGAAAGACCGTTATGCCAGCCTGAGCGGTTATTGAGGCCGAGAGGCCCGCGTAAGGGCCTCAGACTTAATGCAAGGGCCAGCGCACGATCAGCGCGCTGGCCCTTGTTGTATGTTAGGAGGCAGAACGCGCGGCGGCCAAAATACCGTTGACGTTTTACTGTCCCATAATCCGTTTCGAATTCATCAGCCGGGATCGGCCAGTATCCCCTCGTTCAGCACCGACAGATAGGTGGCGATGGCATCTTCGGGCTGGTCGAACCGCCCCGCCCAACGTCGTGCCTCGTACGCGCCGTTGAGCGTCGACATGATGATCTGGCTGGCGACCAGCGGATCGATCGGCCTGACCGATCCATCCGCGATCCCATCGATCAGGAAGCCTGCAAAGCGGCGCGCAAGATGGTTCGAGCGCATGACCACGTCGGCCTTCTGTTCGGTCTCCAGCGCCTGCAACGCCGTGGTCCGCAGCAACGGCATCGGGTCGAAAAACTGCACATCCAGCAGTTCGTTCAGCACGCTGGAAAGGCGTGTCCAGTAATCCCCTTCGAGCCGCAGGCCCGCCATCTGCACCTTCGACAAGCGGTCGTAACTGCGCTGGAAGCACTTCATCACCAGATCGTCTTTCGCGTCGTGGTGGTGGTAAAAACTGCCCTTGGTCACGTTCAGCGCTTCGGCGATGCGGTTGACCGACGCCCCGCGATAGCCGCGCTCGTTGATCATCGACGTCGCCGCACGCAGGAATTCATCATTCTGTTGCGCGGGTTTGGCGGAGCTGCTCCGCCACACCCCATCGGGCAGCGCCAGCGGCGCCCATGAGCCCGCCTCTGCCGGAATGCCACCGCACAGGATTTCCACGATCTTGCGCTCGACCCGAGGGAAATCGAGGATCGAATAACGCAGCGCCCAGACCGGCCACCACAGCATCGCTTCGATGAGGATATGCGCACGCGCAGAGAACAGCGCGCGATGCCGGTCATTGGCGGGCGGCCCGAAAAACGCGCGAACATCGTCGACGACGGCGCGGTATTTCAGCAGCAGATCGTCCTGCAATTCCTGATCGAGCGAGCGGATTTCCGACATCGCCGTGATGAGGCCATGCTCGCCGCGCCGGATACGCTCGTGCAGCGCCACATGCAGCGATACGAATTTGGCGACGCGCTTTTCCGCAGTGTCTTCTGCCAGGGCTTCTTCCGCCGTCGCCTTCATCAGGGCGATCGTTTCTTCGTAGACGGTGACGATCAGCTCGTCCTTGCGGGGGAAGTAGTAGGTAACGCTGGTGGCGTTGAGGCCGATTGCGCGCGCGACCTTGGTGAGCGTCGTCGCCTTGATCCCCGTTTCGTTGACCAGAACCGATGCAGCGCGAACAATCGCGTTGCGCTTCTCCCCAAACTTCTTCGTCACGTCGGAGTTCTTCACCATCCGTTTCCCCAATATGGGATGGCCTACAGCAGCTTGGCTTCCCCGCCAATGCGCGTTGTACGGCAATCCTCAGAAGAGGCCCGCCTGAACAAGCGCGCCACCCGCCGATTGGCACGGCATGACGTCCGGCCGCACATTTAGAAATATCGGTATGCGGGTATTCGCATTATAAAGGGGTTGAGTTCGACAAGCACGAAGAGCAGGTATGGCCCCGCATCGCCGGGATGGTCAGCTCGCAACCGATATTTGCGAAAAGAGAGTCCCGCGTTTCGCTCCATCCAATGACGCACGGTTCAAAGGAGAATTGCCAACATGACCTCGCCCATTAGCACCGAACGCCACGACAACGTGCTGGTGATCGTATCCGACAATCCTCCGGTTAACGCGCTCGGCCAGGCGGTGCGCGCCGGTCTTGCCGCAGGTATTGAAGAAGCACTGTCGGATGACAGCGTCGAAGCGGTCGTCATCCGGTGCGACGGGCGCACGTTCTTTGCCGGAGCGGACATCACAGAATTTGGCAAAGCGCCGCAAGGTCCGAGCCTGCCCGAGACGCTCGACCGGCTGGAGGCGAGCGACAAGCCGGTAGTGGCAGCCATCCATGGCACAGCGCTTGGCGGTGGCTGCGAAGTCGCGCTGGCGTGCCATTACAGGGTCGCCGTGCCGAGCGCGAAGATGGGCCTCCCAGAGGTCAAGCTGGGCCTCATACCGGGCGCAGCCGGCACGCAGCGCCTCCCGCGCCTGGTGGGGGCCGAAGCCGCCCTTCCCCTCGTCGCCATCGGCAATCCGATCTCAGCGAAAAAGGCGAAAGACATCGGACTGCTCGATGAAATCGTGGGCGAAGACAGCCTTGCCGCCGATGCCATCGCTTTTGCCAAGGAGAAAGTCGGCCAGCCCGTTCCGCGATCGAGCGAAGGCAAGGCCAATCAGGACGGCGTGAAAAACCCCGACATTTTCGATGAATTTCGTGCGAAGAACGGCCGCAAGATGCGCGGCTTCGACGCACCCAATGCGGCCATCGAAGCGGTGAAAGCGGCAGGCGAGAAGCCTTATGCCGAAGGCGTGAAGCTGGAGCGCGACCTCTTCACCAAGCTGATGACCGGTACGCAGTCGAAGGCCATGCGGCATTATTTCTTTGCCGAGCGCGCCGCCAACAAGATCGACGATGTTCCTGCCGACACACCGCTGATCGATGTGAAGAAGGTCGGGATCATCGGCGCCGGGACCATGGGCGGCGGCATCGCGATGAACTTCCTTTCCGCCGGCATTCCCGTGACCATCCTGGAGATGAAGCAGGAAGCACTCGACCGGGGTACGGCGATCATCCGCAAGAATTACGAGAACACGGCCAAGCGCGGGCGCATGACCATGGACCAGGTCGAAGCAGCCATGAGCCTGCTGACCCCCACGCTAGACTATGGCGATCTGGCCGATTGCGACCTCGTGATCGAGGCAGTCTATGAAAACATGGACGTGAAGAAAGAGGTCTTCGCCAAGCTCGACGAGGTGGTGAAGGATGGCGCGATCCTCGCTTCCAACACCAGCTATCTCGATATCGACGAGATCGCGACTGCGACCGCACGCCCCGGCCATGTCATCGGGCTGCACTTCTTCAGCCCGGCCAATGTGATGAAGCTGCTCGAGGTCGTACGCGGCGCGAAGACGCGCGACGATGTGCTCGCCACCTCGATGAAGCTCGCCAAGAAGATCGGCAAGGTCGCGGCAGTTTCCGGCGTGTGTCCGGGTTTCATCGGCAATCGGATGCTCTCACTGCGCCAGGATCAGGCCAACCAGCTAATCCTGGCAGGCGCGAATTACTGGGATGTCGACGATGTGCTGCTGGAGTTCGGCTTCCCCATGGGTCCGTTCCAGATGGCCGACCTCGCCGGGATCGACATTGGCTGGCATCGCGACCCTAGCAAGGTGACGACGGTGCGCGAGGCGCTGTGCGCGGCAGGCCGTTTTGGTCAGAAAGCGGGCAAAGGCTTTTACGATTACGACGAATCCCGCAACCGCACCCCGTCGGACGAAGTGAAGCAGATCGTCGCCGATTTTGCCGCGAAGGAAGGCAATGAACCGCGCGAAATTTCCAAAGAGGAAATCCGCGAACGGTTGCTTTATCCGATGGTCAATGAAGGCGCGAAGATCCTCGATGAAGGCATGGCTCAGCGCGCCAGCGATATCGATGTGGTGTGGATCAATGGCTATGGCTGGCCGCTCTACACTGGCGGTCCGATGTTCTGGGCCGATACGATCGGCCTCGACACGGTTGTCGCCGGACTGGAAAAGCACGGTCTCGAGGTGAGCGATTACCTGCGCGATAGGGCCGAGGCCGGGAAGGCGTTCAACTAGAGCTGGGCATCGACCGGCTCCTGGCCTCAGGCGCTCTCCACCCCAATCCGCACGCGGGCGGTGGAGAGCGTTTTTGGCACAGTCAGCGGACCTTGAAACGCGCCTTCAGAGTGAAACCGGCCCCGGGCGCAAGCGCACCCGATGGCGCGACGCGGATGTTGGTGACATTGCCGTCGCAACCATCGCCATCGGCCACCGGCGTGTAGCCGAAGCTCGCCCCGTTATCGTTCGAGAATGACAGATCGTCCGCGCCATTGCCGAGCGCAGCGTAGCTGTAAGTCAGCTCCGATGCGGGTGCGCCGTCTACGAACCGGACCGGGCCACCCCCTGCGGCAATATCGGCAACGCAGAACATGGTATCGGAGGGCACATCGTCGATGATGTCGACACTGCCATCGTCGACCTCCACCAGGCCGGTATTGGTGACGGAAATGGTGTAGTCGATCATCGCCCCGGGAATGGCCTTGGGGTCATCGGTCCCGTTGACCGGGTCCGACAGCACCGCGCTGACCTTTGTGGCCGAGATTGCGGTGGTGGGCTGGCACAAGGTGATATCGTGCACGGCAATGCCCTGCTGCCCCGGATCGGCCGGGGCCAGGGCGTGATTGCCATACTGGATCACGATGCCGTCGATGGGCTGCTGAAACGTGACGACGACATTGCCGTCGGCCGAGCTGTTCCCGGATGCGGCATCGCCATAGGCGGTATTGCCGATAACATAATTCGCAATCCCGTTGGTCAAGATCGGGGTGACGTTCTGCCCGCGGAAAGTGCCGTTCACCACGATCCGGTCGGCAAACTGGTTGTTGCCGAAATCGACGTCGAAGATGCGAAATTGCGCCGCCATTACCGAACGTGGCAGCGTGATGGTGGTGGTGGCGACATCGTTCCGGCTGGGCATATTGACGAGCTGGATCAGCGATTGGCCAGCACCCGTCATCCCGCCGGTCATCGCGGTCTGCAATGTGGGAGCTTGCCCGCCAAAGGTCGCATTGCTGAGCCATGCGCCCGGGTTGCCAAGCAAGAACCGGACCGGCCCCATCGCAGCAAGTGGGTAGCTGTTGTCGATAGATCCCGCAGCCCAGCTGATCGCGTCCCAATCGAACAGGTGATTGCCCGCAGGACATGTCAGGACAGGCGGTGTCCCGGCGATCCGCGTACCCGTCACGGTAAGCGTGGCAGTGGCATGATCGTCCTCCCCGACAGACCCATTGCCAGGCGTCGAATCCGGGTCGGACATGGACGACTGGACGATCTCAGCACTGTTGGTGATCGATGCTCCGGACGATGCCGTGACCGTGGCCGAGATGGTAAGCGTAGCAGAGCCGCCGGGGGCCAGCGTGCCGACCTGCCAGATGCCGGTCCCAGGATCGTAAGTTCCCGCCCCGGAATGGCTCGTATAAGCGACCCCCATGGGCAGCAGATCGAGCACCCGGATCGAAGACGCGCTGTCGGTCGATGATCCGCTGTTCGAAACCTCTAACGTATAGGTAACGCCAGCACCCGACGATGGTGTGGCCTGGTCGACGCTTTTGCTGAGCGAAAGGTCGGCAAAATTGCTGGGCAGCGCTGTGAGATACAGTTCGGCATGGCGGAACGTGCCGTCATCGTCCGAGGGATATCGATCGCAGATTTCCAGCCGCCAGATTCCGTTGCTGTTCTGGCCATTGAACGCCGAAAGCGCGGCATTGGGGCGGAACCGGTTGGCGAAAGGCGGCGGAGCGGTGGTGGAATGCGCCCCCGTCGCATTGTCAGTGTTGACCAGCTGGCTGGCATTGTCGTCGAGCCGGACGTTGAAATTGTCGCCGCTCACATTGTTGGTGTCGCCATCGACCAGCTGCACCCGCGTGCCCGTGGGCGACTGCAAGCTGATGCGCATATCCCCGCGCCAGCTATGCGTGGCAAAGACGCCGAGATCGACATCGGCGACCGTGAAACTGTCCGTCACGCTGAAATTGCGTACGAGGGGCGCGCTGCAGGTGGTGGCGGAATTGATCGCGCCATCGGATCCGCTGACATAGGTTTGCGCCTGTGCGTTGGTGGCGATGCAAGCTGCCAGGCCGAGCGCAGCCATACTAAACCTGCGCAGCGCCCCCAAGCCGCGCGATTTCGCCAGTTTTCGCCCCCGTTCCATCACGGTCACACCATAGGAAATCATGGTTAATCTCCGGTTTTCGGCCGGTCGCAGAGGCGCACCAAGGACGCTCACCTGCCAAGCCCCAGAAATGCGAAGGTATCGGTGTCGAATTTCGCCCTGACTGCAGCGAAGAAACCCTTGTCGGTGTTGCGCGCCGGCCCGAAATCGCGATCACGGAAACCGGTGATGTTGTAGCCGACGGAAAACAGCACTCCCCTGGCCGGTGTAAAGCCGATCTGCGGGCCGAGCGCATAGCTGGTCGTCCCATCGCTTACATTGGCGCGCAGACTGGCGTTCGCGCCGACCTCCACCGTCTCGCTCAACCCGATCCGCGCATCGAGACCGACCAGCGTCGTCACGCCTTCCAGATCGAAGCCCTCGAAGCGGTCGAAATTGTAGCGCGCGCCGACGAAGAGGCCGATTTCCGTGCGGCGATGTATCCGGTTGCGCGCCTCGCCGCCCTGGGGCGACCAATTGGTCGACAGGCTCGCAATCAGGCGGCGTGATCGGGCATCGCCATCGACCAGCAGCGCGGTACGGCCCGCCGGTCCCGCTTCGCCTGCGACCGCTCCGCTCACTGCGTCACTGCGATATTCCAGCTTGCCGAGAAAGGCGAAGACGCTGGTGTCCGGGCGATGCGCAACGGCAATCGAACCGTCGAAAACCTGCGTGGTTGCGCCGTTGTTTGCGCTCGCCTCGGTCCAGGTAAGCCCCGCGCCGACCACGCTCCCCTCGCCCAACTGGCGGATCGCGCCCAATGTCGCGCCCTTCCGGTCGGCGAGTTCGCCATCGCGATATTCGCCGCGCGCGCTCGCGCTCCAGCGGCCGTACCGCCACGATGCACCAAGGGTGACGGCAGCGAAGTCCTCGAACAGGCTTCCATCCTGGCCAAGCTGCCCCCCGCTTGCGACAGGGTGCGCCGGATTGACGATATCGGTCGATGGTACGCCACCGCCCAGCGTCCTGTTACCGTCGAATGTCGCGTCCAGTGTGAGGGTAGAGGTCAGCGCAAACGTCTGCGCGAGGCCGAAGGCGGCAACGCTGCGATTGCCATATTCCCCGATCCCCTGTCGCCCCAAGGTGGAAACGACGCGCGCCCCGTTCCACGGAGCTGCTTCGAACCCGGCGCGCAGCGTACGTGCGTCAATGGCGGCTCCGTCGGCGATTTCATATGCGGCAAGCAGCTTCACGTCGGAGGCAATCGCATAGCGGGCGTCGAACTTGTGACGGGCGGGCAGATCGACAGAGTTCGCCTTGCCCAGCGCGATGGCGGACGATGCGCCCAGTTCCAGCCGGTTGTCGAACAGACGCTGCGTCGCACCCGCTTCGAGCACGGTGGACGCATTGCGTTCGCCATCGGCCAGCCGGTCGGCGAAGTGCGTCACGCCGAAGCGCAAATCGGTGCGCTGCGAACGATAGGCGAGCTGGGTCTGCACGGCACGGCGGCGGACGATGTCGGCTAGGCTGTCATCCTGCCACAGGCTCGCCGCGATGCTGAGTTTCTCCCCGACCAGATAGCGCGCATCGAGGCCAAGCTTGCGACGACCGATTTCGGCCCCGCTCTGCTGGCCCACGCCGTAGTTTTGATCGAGCGACCGGGCATAGGCGAGGATATCGAGCGCGCCGGACTGGTGCTGCGCCTCGACCAGCCAGCCATGCGCAGTGGCCCCGTTGCGCCTGCTCAGCGCGACTTCGGCGCGAAGCTCGGTGTTGCGGGCGATCTGCGCCTCTATGTCCAGCGCGCCGATATGCGTGCGGGCATCGTCGCCCTTGTCGCTGATCGCGGTCGCGCCAATGCGCAGATTGCCCGAGGCGGATGTCCAGTCGGTGCGCAGGCCCGCATTCCATGCGCCTTGGCCCGGAGAAGAAACCTCGTATTCGACGACGATGAATTGCGGGTTGAGGTCGAAATCGCGGCTTGCCACCGGGCTGCGGAAGGTGATCGTGCCCGACAGCACATCGATATCGTAGTCGACAAACCGCGTCAGCGCGCGTCGTTCAACGATCAATTCGGAGCGGAAGCGGTCGCGGACCTCAATGACAACCTGTTCGCTGTTGGCGACGATGTCGCGGCTGGACAGGCGATAGGGGCCGGACAGCCCGTTGCCCTGGATGTCGTCGCGCCGGAAGCGTGTGCCTACCTCAGCCGCGAAGCCCTGAGCCTGCACCGCGCCCAGACGTGCCTGTGCCTTCAGCCCGGTCGCCGTGCGGTTGTAGCGCGCCAGCCGGGTCTGGTCGAAGCCCGTGTCATAGTCCCCGTAAAGCGCGAAGAAAGTGGACGTCTCGATGCGGACATACAGCTTTTCGCGCGATGGCGCGTCGAACTGGCGGCTCGATGCGTCGGCAAAGACGGTGTAATAGGCATCGGGGTCGAGCGCGCCCAGAACGCGCTGGTCGTCCCGCTGCTTGGCGCTGTCATAGGCAAGCGTCAGCAGGAATTTACCCAGCACCCGCCCCTTGGCGTAGAGCGCCACACGTGCATCGTCGCCAAGGTCGCTGTCGAACCGGCCGCCGCGTTCCATGTTGTCGGCAACGCTGCGCGCGCCCACACTGCCTTCGGCCAAGCCGACTATGGTCCATTCGATATCGCCCGGTTCGATCCAGCTTTCCAGCGTCTGGGTGCGCACGATGGTTTCATCTTCGAAGTGAAAGGCGAGGCGCAGCGCGCCCGATACCAGCGTCGGAGCCAGCTCGATCCGCGCGATGCCGTCATCGCCATCGATCACCCAGCGCGCACTCGAAATGGCCGATCCGGTAAGCTGGCCGATCTGCCGCTGCTCGATCTGCGCCGCGCTCTGGTATGGCGCGTTGAGTGTAAATTCCCCCGCGACACCGCCACGCACCGGCCGCCCATTGCGGTCGAGAATGCGCACGGCAAGCACTGGCCTGGTTCGCCCGTCTGCAATGAGCGCGGATTGCTCTGGCACAATCTGCGCGCGCGCAGGTGTCGAGACAAAATGCACGGTGCGGGCGATCGTCGCGTTCACCACGCCGAACGAGTTGACGATTTCGGCGGTCAGTTCTGTCTTACCATCGTTCAGCGGAACTCCGCGCCACAGGCTGACGGCATGGCGTCCCTTGGGCGCGCTGCGCGTGCCCTCGAAGGTCAGTGCATCGACCGGCCTGCCATCTGCAAACAGGTTGATCGTCTGCCCCTTGCGATGGCGGATGGCGACCTTCACGGCCGGTGCGCGCGGATTATGGTCCGCGAGCGGGGCAAGCCAGCCATCGGGGCCATCGCCCAGCGCCAGCCAGTCGGTTTCCTTGGCAACGTTCTCGGAAGACCGTTCTGGGACACTGCCGCCAGCGGCATACTGCCTCCCACTTTCGCGGTCAGCACTTCCGGTTTCGGCAACCGACCAGTCGGCGGCGCGCTGGAGCTTTGCGAGCCCATCCTGATCGACAACCGCGTGGAAGTCGGCGCGGGTGAGCGAGCCGCCCTGCCCGATGACGAAATGCGAGCTCGCGCTACCCGCGCTGCGGGTCGACCGAGTGCAACCCACGAACCGGCCATCGCCGGGCAATGTCGCTGCGGCGGCCTGCACCACATGGGTCCCAGGAACGACGCCTTCGAAGTGATACCGCCCGTCGCGGTCAGTCACCGCGAAGCTGCCATCTTCCATCATCACCCGCACACCCGGAATGCCCAGCCGATCCGTGCGCGCATCGCAGCCACCGGCTGTGATACGCCCGACAATGGTCATCCGGCTGGCGATATTGTCGCTCTCGATCTCCACCGCCGCGCGCGCGAAACTGGTGCGGCCAAGCGAATCCGTCGCCTCTGCACGGTTGATCGCCTGACCGGGGGGCGCGTCCGCACGGACTCCCATCGCATAGGTCACGCGCCGCGATGCACCCGGCGGCAAATCGCCGAACGCAACACGCAAGCTGCTGCCATCCGGTGCAATCGTCGCTGCGTCGGTCGCCTCAGCGCCATCGATGCGGATCGATTCCGGGCGCAGCCGCAACCAGCGCGATGGCGTGTCCACCACCGTCACATTGCGCCGGACACGGTCCGGATCGGGATTGGTCGCGATGACCGTATAAAACACCGCATCGCCCGGCTGCACGCGTTGACGCGACGCCCGCTTCGACAGGCCCAGTTCCACTCCCGGGCGGTCGAGCGGAATATCGACCTGCACCGGTTCGGGACTGGTGAGCGCCAGCGCGGCCCCGAACGATGCGTCTGCAATGACAAACTTGCCGCCACCGGGCCGTGTCAACGCGGCGAGGTCGGCGGGCGAAGCGCTGGATGGGGCGGTGTAAGGAGCAGGCGGTTCGACCTCGATCCGGTAGGAGGCGAGAAATGTCAGGGGGAACCAGTACTCGCCGGCCAGCATGTCATGGGTGTTGCCCGCAGCATCGGTGATCGGCTGTCCCGAAACGACGCTGGACGGCCATCCGGTCTTTCCATCCTCTGCAAACACGCGTGCGGGCAGGCCGGTGACCGCATCCACCAACGTGATATGCGCACCGGACACCGGAGCCCCGGTCTCGCTGTCGAAGACGATACCAAACGGATCCGCCAGTATTTCGACCTCTGCCGCAGCCACCGTGTCCGATCCATCGGGAAGCTGCGCGGCGATCCTGACTTTCAGCCCGTCATTGACCGCAAGAACGCAGTCCCCCGGTGCTTCCCCAGGAGCGAAGCGGCGCGTGTCGATCCGGCCGACAAAAGCCGACGTATCGACATCGGTTTCGAATATCTCGATCTCCTCATGATCGCCGCCCGCGCCCTCGATCCGGGCAATGAGGGAGTCGATTTGTGACGCATCCCGGTTGGCGAGCGGGGCGCGAACCTCGAAAATGATCTCATGCCCGGCCCTGATGCGCGAGCTTTCGCGGATCGTCGCGATCATCGGCGTAATGCCCGCACTCGCACCCGTCGATGCCGGCGACCGCGAGCCGAGACAGCGCGGAGAGTTGAAGCGAATGCCCTCGCCCCCGGACTGGACCGGTTCGAAAGTGCGTATCTGTGTCGGGGGCGGTGCAACCGCGAAGCTGACCGTGTTCGACCGCGTGGCAAATCCATCCCCTTCGAACGTCCACGATGCGTCGGCCGTGTTTTCGATGGTCTGCGCCGCGATATTCCCTGCAGGCAGGAAAACGGGCAGCAGTGCCATGAAAAGCACCGCTGCCAGAAGTCGCAAGGAGGGCAAGGGTCGCAGCATCCGCTATCGCCTCGACTCCCCCGGAGGGGAGCCTTGCCACAATCAGTTGATTTCGACCTGGAAATAGAGCGTGCGGGTCACCCCCTGGGCGATGTCCGCAAGGCTTTCATTCACCACGGTCGACGCCGAGGTATAGCCATCGACCTCGGTTCCGCCGGTGCAGAAACCCGTCGCGCCATCGACCGTGCCGTTGACCATCACATCGCCCGTCGTCCCGAACGCGTCGGCATAAAGCGAAACGTCGCCCGGCAACGGATCGTTCACCGTCACGCCGGTGGCCGTCGCCGCGCTCGCGCCGTTCGACACCTTGATGCAATACTGCACGCGCGCGCCCGGAACGGCCTTCGGATTGACGAACAGGTTCACCGGATCCCAGATCACGCGGCTGGTTTTGGCAACCTGCAGATCGGCAGCATTCACATTGACCGTGTGCGCCGCACTGTGATCGCCGCTCTTCACACTGTCGGTAATGCCCGCCGCATCGGCCAGCACCGTATCGACACCGGCCGTGTCGGCGCCCGTCGAATGCGCGATTTCGCTGGCCGGATCATTCAACTCGAAAGCGTTTGCCGTCAGGATGACATCGGTCGCTTCGCCCTGCGCCGCCGCGCTGTCGATGTCCATTGCGACAGATACGGTGACGGTCTGGTCCGGGCCGAGCGAGTTGATGAACGACAATGTCGCCTCGCCGCTGTCATACAAGCCGTTGCTGTTGGCATCATCGAAGATGGTGACATTGCTCAGGTTGAAATCGGGCGAGGCTTCCTGCGCCGCCGTCAACGCGATGCCGATGGCTGCGTTGGACAGGTTCTGCACCTCGAAGGTGCGCACAACCTGCTGCTGGTTTGCGGAAACCGCTGTGGTCGATCCAGTGGGCGTCACCACGAGATTGACCTTGCGATCAACGGTAAAGCTGTCGGTGGCGACCTCTGCGTCCTGGCTGACGCCGCCGACCGAATAGTTTACCGTGACATTGTTGGTGATGGTGCTGTTTGCCGCCGTTCCCGCGGCATGCGCGGGTGCGACGCTGAACGCGATGAGAGCAAACGTGCTCACCGTCGCCAGCAACTGCTTGCTGCGATTCATTTCCCTGGTCCTTTTATGGCTTCACACGATCCCTATCCGCCGTGAAGCATGGCGGTTATTCTTCGCCTGTCAGCGAATGATGGCTGGATATTCGAGCCGTCCACTCTCGCCGGGTCCGACCTTGGCGAGTGTCCAGCGAATATGCGTGACGTCTTCGGGCCGTGCCGCGCGGTCTGCGCCGTCATCGCCTGCTACACGCAATTCGGCGATGCGCCCCCATGTCTGCCCCCCGTCCACCGAAACGGTCAGGGTTGGATCCGCATCGCCTGCCAGTTGCACCGCCTCATGCAGCGGGTTGCTGACGACGAAATCCGCGACCGGATCGCTTCCGGCATTCCTGTACGATGTGCTGAAAACCAGCCTGTCGCCCGGGACCACCACGTCGGGTGGCACAAGTTCCTCCAGGCGCGACCCATCGGCTGCAATCGTCAGCTTCACGACCTTGACGTCACCCTCGAGCTCCATGGGCTGCTGCGCATGCGCCGGAACGGCAAGACCGATCAGGCTTGCGCCCAGCGCGCCAAACATCCTTGAAGATATATTTCTCAACATATCCCGATCCTTATTCTTCTATTTTTACGTTGAATGTGACTTTGTGCGAGGCTCCGCCGGCGACTGTGCCGAGGTCCACCGTGATGCCTGTCGCGCTCGCCGATCCTGCATCGTCGGCAGGCTGGTCGGTCAGCGCATTGCTATCGAGCGAGAGCGTGCCTGGGCGATAGGTCGTGCCGCTGGGAAAACTGTCGGTGACGATAAGATTGTCGACCGCTGCGCTTCCCCTGACATGCGCCTTGATGGTGTAGGTCACGATGGCTCCCGGAACCGCGCTGCTGCCGCCGAAGGGATCGGCAATGACGGCCGATTTTTCGAGATCGACCGAAGTAATCGCCACAACCAGTCGCCCATTGGCGGCATCGTCTGCGCCGCTCGCCCCGACCACGGCGTTGCTGCCGTTCTCTCCCGCGCCCGCAAAGGTGGTCCCCGGTGCGCCCGTGCCGGTGACAGCTTGGGCGAGCAGTTCAACCTCGCTCGTCTCGGTGTCCGCAGCATCGCTGGGAACGGTCAGGACAACGAAAACGGTGACCGCCTCGTCGACAGCAAGCAGCGCAGTTGCTTGCGGTGCGGCCAGCACCGTGTCGATACCGTCGTCATAAACGCCGTTGCCATTGCTGTCCGTCGCGATCGCAGTGACAGTCGCCCCGAAATCGTTCGCGGCAATTGCCGGATCTGCTGCAAGATCGAAGGCTTCGGGGCCGTTGCCGGTATTGGTGACTTCAAACGTCAGCACCTGCGTGCCGGGTTTTGTCGTGACCGGCCCTGCATCGAGCGATGTCACGGTGACATCGAGCAGTTCGTCGACCTTTACCGTGACGGTGTTCGAACTGATGGTCTGTGTGCCATCGGGCGTGTTGTAGGTGGCCTGCGCCGTGTTCTCGATCAGCGAGCCTGCCCTGACGCCGCTCGCATGCGCTGCGCCCGCCGTCAGGACGGAATATGCAAGAAACGTAAATCCTGCGATCAGTGTTATTACGTGGTCCATGGCCCGGCATATGCACCGGGAGGGTTAATTTTCCTTTGAAGGCATGCCGAAAAATCGACGGTTTTCTGCCATTCCCCACGGTAAAGGAACGTCATTCCCACGCGTTTAACCATGGGCGAGGCTTAATTATCCGGCGGAAATGCCGTGCGCTCCGCAACCCTGATGCGGGTTGCGGAGCGCGGCCCTGACGGGATCTTGCCTATCCTTCGTTGTCTTCGGATTGCCGGGCGATCCAGCGATCCACCTCTGCTTCAAGAACACTGAGCGGCACGGACCCGTTGAGCAGAACCGCATCATGGAAGGAGCGCAGATCGAATCGTGCGCCAAGCCGGTCCTCTGCGCGCTTCCTAAGCTCGCGGATCTTCAGTTCGCCGACCTTGTAAGCCAGCGCCTGTCCCGGCCAGGTGATGTACCGGTTGACCTCCGCATCGACATTCGCCGCCGTCAGCGCGGTGTTGTCGAGCATATATTCGACCGCGCGCTGCTTGCTCCAGCCCTTGGCGTGCAGGCCGGTATCGACCACCAAACGAGTCGCGCGCCACATCTCGTAGCTCAGCCGCCCCATCTGTTTGGCGGGCGTATCATACAGCCCCATTTCGATGCCGAGCCGCTCGGAATATAGCCCCCATCCTTCTACGAAGGCGGTGAAGAACGTGCCATTGGCGCGCAGCGGGTGCATGTCGAGTTCCTGCTGCAAGGCGATCTGGTGATGATGGCCCGGAACAGCTTCATGCACACCCAGCGCGGGCAATTCCCACAGAGGTCGCTGGTCAAGTTCGGTCGTGTTGATCCGGTAAATGCCCGGCTGGCCGGTCTGGAGCGATCCCGGCTCATAATAGGCGGTGGTGTTGCCAGGCGCCTGCGCGGCGGGAATGGGCAGCACGGTATAGGGCTGGCGCGGAAGCGTGCCGAACAGCTTGGGCATCCAGCCGTCGATCTCCTTCGCCAGCGCCTGCGCGTAGGCGAGATAGGCGTCGGCATCGGTCTGGAAATATTTCGGATCGCTTCGCAGATGCGCGATAAACGCCTCGCGCGTGTCGAACCCGGCCTCGGCGGCGACTTCCTCCATCTCGGCGCGGATACGCGCGACTTCGGACAGGCCGAGCGTGTGCACTTCGTCCGGGGTCATGTCGGTCGTGGTGAAGCTGCGCACGCGGTAGGCGTAATAGTCCGCACCGTTGGGCGTTTCACCCACGCCCGGCGCGCCGGTGCGGCAGGCAGGCATGTATTCATCAGCAACGAAACTGCGGAATTCGCGCAGGGCGGGAAAGACACCATCGCTCAGCGCGGCGCCCGCCCGGCGCTGCAGATCGGCCCACTCCGTATCGGAGACCGTCTGCGGCTTGGTCGCGAAGGGCCGCCAGTAGAGCGATTGGCGATGATCTTCGAAAATCTGCCGATCGAGCTGCGCCTCCAGCCCTTCCATCGGTTCGCATGCCTGCGTCAGCCCACGCGACACCGCCTCACGGCTGCGGGCGATGCCGTGTCCGTTCACCTCTGCAAAGGCTTCCAGCCGTCCGACATAGCTCTCGTAATCGGCCAACGTGAAGAACGGAGAGCGGTGGGGGAGCGAGCCGATGGAGCTGAACCATCCGCCGCGATTGGTGAACACGACATAGCGGCTGTGATCGAAGGCCGCGCCTTCCAACCCATCGTCAAAGCCCTGTTTCATCACCGCATAATCGACCTGCAGATCTTTGGGCAGCGCTTGCGGATCGATGGCATTGAGCCGGGCAAGAAAAGCGCGCGACTGCGCCACGCTGCGGTCGAATTCGGCCAGCGACATATCGCCCAGCTTCCCATCGCCCCGGCGGTCGCCGATGCTTGTGGCCAGGATCGGGCTGGAATCCAGCGTGGCCTGCCAGACCTCTTCGCGCAGCTCGGTGTAATCCTCCACCGGTCCGGCCAGTGCCGGAGTGCCAGCAATCGCAGTCGACAGCGCCAATGCAGCAAACAGATTTCGCATGAGATGTTCCCTCCCTGTGTATCGCGCTTCCTATTGCCGCGAATGGCGTCGGTCCAGTAGGCAGGCGGCATGACCAAGCCTGCCATCCTTTTCGTCTGCCTCGGCAATATCTGCCGCTCCCCCATGGCCGAGGGCGCGTTTCGCGCCGCCGCGCATGCCGCAGGTCTGGACGTCGCCACAGACAGTGCGGGAACCGCGGGTTATCATATCGGCAAAGCACCCGACCCGCGCGCCATCGACCGCGCTGCCCGTCATGGCGTCGACATATCGGGCCTGCGCGCCCGTCAGGTCGAAGCGGCCGATTTCGGCAGGTTCAGTCACATTTTCGCTATGGATCACCAGAACCTGCACGAACTGGAAGCAATCCGGCCCGACAAGACCGGCGCTCGGCTCGCCCTCTTGCTCGACATCGTGCCGGGACGCGAAGGCGCGGCGGTGGCGGATCCATATTACGGCGGCGAAGAGAATTTTTCCGAAACCTGGCAGGATGTGGACTGGGCGGCGCAGGCGCTCGTTACCATGCTCAAGGGCTAATCCTGAGCTGGGCAACATGGCGGGCCCGGCGGTATGCGCTTTGCAACCTGACCACCCATGCCCAGACCGTTCGCCAAAATCAAACCAGGCAAAACGAGCGGGATCCCCAATAAACCGCACCGAAATTACTAAAAACCAGTCCTTATCGAAACTACTCCGACCGCACGCAAAAAATTTCTTAGATTAGAAATTTGCACTTTCTCCTAAGACCATAAATTATACTCCCTCGGGTTAAGTCTTGATTTTATAAGGCTTATCTTGGTTAAATCCTCTGGTTAGCGAGTCGTCGAAGGAGACATCGCAACACAAGGGGGGATAATTTATGGTTATGAATAACAAGAGCCGGGCTATCGGCGCCATCTTGTTTGCATCTTTGGCACTTGTATCTTGCCGAGAGGTGCGAACGATCCCCTCGGTTTCAGATGCAACTACAGACAGCGGTAACAACTGCGGCAACTTGCAATTCACATTCGGATATCGAAACGAATACCCCATAGCCCCTTTGGGCGGTGGCTATAGGCAGGTGCGCAAATTCTACGATACCATGTCCAGTTACGGCGGAAATGGCCCTTTTCGCCGCGTCATGATGAGCACGACACCTGATCCAACTGGCAACAATACGGTGCTCTTGGCATTATCCAGCGATGCGCAAACGCTCGGCATTCCGTGGGTTACCCAGACGCAGCCCACCAGTAATAGAAAATTCGCCGTGAATGGATTGCGCGTCGGCACAGGGGGAGGTTGGGGATCGGGCTATGGTTCGACGGACATCGGTACGCTGATCTTCGACACTGCAAGAGGAAGCGGGCCGCCGAATGTCACGCCGGAGACCCTGAACCTGAAATATTACGGCTCCACACCAAAAGAGCTGGTCGGCTGCGGGATTACTTCGGTCGTTCTCGACAATCCTGACGATTCCGTTGCCTACTACATTCCCACCTTCAGGCTCGAGCCGAAGCAATCGACCGATCCGGAACGCCCTGGCTGGACGTTCGATGCCAAAACCAGCGACCCGTTCGTGTTCGATGATATTCGGAGGATTCCAGACAATGCTGCCCTGTCGAACGAGAAAGACGTGTTCTTCGACCCTTCCTCGATGACATACAGACGGGTGGTGAAATTCATCGATCAAAACCTCGTGAATTCTAACAACGAATACACTGGCGACATTCAGGCGGACATACTGTCCTTTGCGACTTCGCCGGGATATATCAGCGACCCCAACCAATGGCTGGCCAATGGCGTCTTGTATTCATCAAGAGGTTTCAGGATCGATTTTTCCAATGCTGCCCCGGCGAACTACCTGCCGGGCCACAAAGTGGCAGTTTTCGATTATGTCGTTGCCCCCGGAAGCGGCCAGCAGCGTTATTCGGAAGTTCTCATATTCGCACCCTGATATAGCCCACATGCCCGCCCTCATCCCGGGGGCGGGCATATGACGCGCTACGTCTAGCCGCCGCGTAAGGTCTTCACCCCGAAATCGCGCTCGAACAGATAGAGCAGCATCCGCGCCGCTTCACCGCGTTTGCCTTCCAGCCCGCCGTCGCGTTCCATCAGCAGGCGCGCATCGTCGTAAGCCTTGGGCAACAGGGCGGTGATTTGCTCGAGGCTCGCGACGCTGAACGGCGTATCGCCCGACTGCCGCGTGCCGAGCAGTTCGCCCCCGCCGCGCAGGCGCAAATCCTCCTCCGCAAGGAAGAACCCGTCCTGCGATTCGCGCATCAGCGCCAGCCGCTTCTGCGCGGTTTCGGACAAGGTGGTTCCGTGCAGCAACACGCAAAAGCTCTTTGCGCTTCCGCGCCCCACCCGCCCGCGCAGCTGGTGCAATTGGGCAAGGCCGAAGCGTTCGGCCTGCTCGATCACCATCAAGGTGGCGTTGGGAACATCGACCCCGACTTCGATCACGGTGGTGGCGACCAGCAGCTTGGCATCGCCGCGAGCGAAGCGTTCCATCGCCGCGTCTTTCATCTCTGAAGCGAGTTGGCCGTGGACCATCACCACATCCTCGCCGAAACGCTCTTTCAAGGCGGCATAGCGGGCCTCGGCGGCGGCGATGTCTTCCGGCCCGTCCATCTCGCGCACCATCGGGCACACCCAATAGGCCTGCCGCCCTTCGGCCATCTGCGCGGCCAGCCGGTCCACCAGCGCCGCCAGTTTGCCCTGCCCCATGACCACCGTGTCTATCGCCTGCCTGCCCGGCGGCAGCTCGTCGAGCTTGCTGACGTCCAGTTCGCCATATTGCGCCAGTGTCAGCGTGCGCGGAATCGGCGTTGCGGTCATCGCCAGCACATGCGGCGCGCGCTTGCCCTTGCTCGCCAGCATCAGCCGCTGGCCGACCCCGAAGCGATGCTGTTCGTCGATCACCACCATAGCAAGGTTGCGATAGGTCACCGCGTCCTGAAAAATCGCGTGGGTTCCGATGACGATATCGATGCTGCCATCGAGCAGACCCATCAGCGTCGCCTCGCGCGCCTTGCCTTTGTCGCGCCCGGTCAGCAGCGCGACCCGCGCGCCGGTCGGTTCGGCCATGCGGCGCAGGCTGTCGAAATGCTGGCGGGCGAGGATTTCAGTCGGGGCCAACAATGCCGCCTGCGCCCCGGCCTCCACCGCGATCAGCATCGCTTCGAGCGCCACCACCGTCTTGCCCGCGCCGACATCGCCTTGCAGCAGGCGCAGCATCGGCGCTTCCTGCGCCATGTCGCCCTCTATCTCGGCGATCGAACGCTTCTGCGCGCCGGTCAGCGGGAATGGCAGGTCGAGCTTGCCACGATAGCTGCCATCGCCCTTCAGCGGCTGACCCTTGCGCTGGCGATTGTCCGCGCGGACCAGCATCAGCGCGAGGCTGTTGGCGAGCAGTTCGTCATAGGCCAGACGGTCGCGCGCCCTGGCGTTCTCGCCCCGGTGCGCAAGGACCAGCGCATCGCGCCATGCGGGCCAGCCTTCCTTGTCCAGCTGCGAGCTTTCGATCCATTCGGGCAGTTCGGGCGTGCGGGACAGCGCCTGTTCGATCAGCCCCGCCACCTTCGGCTGTGTCAGCCCTTCCGACAGGCGGTAGACCGGCTCGCATAGTCGCTGGAGCGTATCGCCACCCTCTTCCAGCACATGGTCGGGATGAACTATCTGGAGAATGTCGCCATAGCGTTCGAGTTTGCCCGCCACCCAGCGCGCCTCGCCCTCGGGGAGCTGTTTCTTCGCCGTGTAGGAAGCGCGCCCGAAATAGGTCAGCGCCAGCACGTTGCCCACCGCATCCTGTGCCAGCACGCGATAGGGCGCGCGCGGGGAGCGGCCGCCGCGATGCTCGGTCACGGTCAGTTTGACGACGATCTGCTCGCCCTCGCCAGCCTGGTCGATATCGTCCACCGCGCGACGCGTGACGAAGCGTTCGGGGAGGTGATAATCGAGATCGCGCAACCGGGTGAGGCCAAGCTTTTCGAGCGGCTTCTTCAGTTTCGGTCCGACACCATCGAGCGTTTCGGTCTCGGCAAACAGGGGGTTCAGGATATCGGGACGCATCGCGCCAGCTATAGCCGCTTGCGCGGCTTTGGCGAGTGCCCTACCCGCTCCTCATGCCCGATCTCCTCACCTTCGAAGGCCGCAAGCAGCGCGCCAAATTCCGCGCCTGGCATCGTGGCACGCGCGAGGCGGATTACATGATCGGCGGCTTCTTCGACCATGCCCACGAAAGCTGGGGCGAAGAGCAGCTGAGCTGGTTCGAAGCGTTGCTGGAAGAAGACGATGTGGATGTCATGGCATGGGCACTGAAAACCGCGCCGACGCCGCCGCGTTTTCAGGGGCCGTTGATCGAAGCCATGCAGCAACTCGATTACGTCGATATTCCGCGTTGACGCACCGGGCCTAGCCCCTATTTCGAATATCTCGATTGTCGCACCCCCTTCCCGCACGGGATGGGGGCAATGCCGCGTGTGCGGAATGCCGCGCGCGCTGGAACGCTAGGAACACCATGCCCGACCTCTCCCGTATACTGAAGGCCCGCCAACAGCTCACGCTGGCTCAGGTCGCGCGCGGTGCACAACCGCTGGTGATGGCCGATCTTGCCCGCGCCAGCATGGGGCGCGCCGTGTTTATCGCGCCCGACGATGCGGCGATGCGCGGGATCGTCGATGCAGCGGCGTTTTTCGCGCCCGAGCTGGAGGTGATCGAATTTCCGGCATGGGATTCGCTGCCCTACGACCGCGCCAGCCCGGCCTTGTCGATCAGCGCAAAACGGCTCGCCGCACTGTTCCGGCTGCAAACCGGCAAGGCGAAGGCGCAGCTGATCGTCACCACCGCGAATGCCGTGTTGCAACGCGTCCTGACACCGTTCCGCATTCGTGAGAGCGTCCGCGAATTCAAACCTGGCGTGGAAATGGGGCGAGAGAGCCTTTCCCTGCTGCTTCAGAAGCAGGGCTACAGCCGCACCGATACGGTGATCGACAAGGGCGAATATGCCGTGCGCGGTTCCATCGTCGATATCTTCCCCAGCGGCATGGACGAGGCGCTACGGCTCGATTTCTTCGGTGACGAGCTGGAGAGCCTGCGCAGTTTCGATCCGAACACGCAGATGAGCACCGGGCGGCTCGATTCGCACCTGTTGCTCCCCGCCAGCGAAGCCCTGCTCGACGAAGACAGCATCAAGCGCTTCCGGGGCCGCTACCGCGAGATGTTCGGCGCCAATGCCACGCAAGACCCGCTTTACGAAGCGGTGAGCGAGGGGCGTCGCCTTGCAGGTATGGAGCACTGGCTGCCGCTGTTTGAGGAACGGCTGGTCACGCTGTTCGATCATCTGGGCAAGGATGATCTGGTGGTGATCGATCAGGCTGCGCTGGCCGCTGCCGACGAACGCATCAAGGATGTGCGCGATTATTACGATCAGCGAAAAGCAACCACGGGTCAGGCCAAGGGCAATTACCGTCCGCTGGAACCCAGCGCGCTCTATCTCGATGCGGACGAGTTGAAGGGGGCGCTCGCCGCTGCCCCTGCTCACCGCGCTACACCGTTCGACGAGCCGGAGAGCGATACGGTGGTGTCGTTCGGCTTCCGCTCGGGCCGTGATTTCGCGCCCGAACGCGCGCGGGGCGACAATGTCTATCCGGTGCTGGCCGATCATCTCAAATCGCTGACCAAGGCAGGCAAGCGCCCGCTTCTCGCCGCCTATTCCAAGGGCAGCCGTGCGCGCATCGCCTCCATCCTCGAAGAAGCCGGCACGCCGGTGCAGCTGGCCGATAGCTGGCAGGAGGCGCTCGGCCTCAGCGCCAAGGGCAAGGCCGCGGCGATGGTCCTGCCGATCGAGGCGAGCTTCGCCAATGCGGAAATGGAGCTGCTGACCGAGCAGGACATTCTCGGCGACCGGCTCGTGCGCCGCAAGAAGAAGCGCAAGGATGCGGACGCTTTCCTGGCCGAACTGCAGGCGCTCAGCGTTGGCGATCTCATCGTCCATACCGAACACGGCATCGGCAAATATCTCGGCCTCGAACCGATCCCGGTCGGCAAATCGGAGCATGATTGCGTCCAGCTCGAATATAAGGGCGGCGACAAGCTGTTCATCCCGGTCGAGAATATCGACGTGCTCAGCCGCTATGGCAGCAGCGAAGAAGCCGTCATGCTCGACAAGCTGGGCGGCGAGGCCTGGCAGAAACGCCGTGCCCGCCTGAAAGAGCGCATCCGTGAAATTGCGGGCGAACTGATGCTGGTCGCGGCACAACGCGCGCTCAAGAAAGCCCCCGTCTTCGAGGTCGAGGAGAGTGCCTACAACCAGTTCCTCGACCGGTTTCAGTATGAGGAAACCGACGATCAGGAACGCGCCATCGAAGACGTGCTCCGCGATCTGGAAAGCGGCAAGCCGATGGACCGGCTGGTGTGCGGCGATGTCGGCTTCGGCAAGACCGAGGTCGCGCTGCGCGCAGCGTTCGTCGCGGCGATGAGCGGGCAGCAGGTCGCGGTGGTTGCCCCCACCACCCTGCTCGCCCGGCAGCACTTCGAGAATTTTGCAAATCGGTTCAACGGTTTCCCGCTGAAAATTGGCAGGCTTTCAAGGCTCGTCCCTGCGCGCGAAATGAAGGAGACGCGCGAAGGACTCGCCAATGGGCAGGTCGATATCGTGGTCGGAACGCACGCCATCCTCTCCAAGCAGACCAAATTCAAGAATCTCGGTCTGGTGATCGTGGACGAGGAGCAACGCTTCGGGGTCAACCACAAGGAGAAGCTGAAACAGCTGCGCGCGGATGTGCACATGCTGACGCTGACCGCAACGCCCATCCCGCGCACACTGCAAATGGCGATGACGGGCCTGCGCGAACTCTCCACCATCCAGACCCCGCCGGTGGATCGCCTCGCCGTGCGCACCTATGTGATGGAATGGGACGATATGGTGATGCGCGAGGCACTGCTGCGCGAACACCATCGCGGCGGGCAGAGCTTTATCGTCGTGCCGCGCATTTCCGATATGGAGGGCATTGCCGACTGGCTGCATTCGCATGTGCCGGAGGTGAAATTCGTCCAGGCGCACGGCCAGATGGGCGCGGGCGAAATCGAAGAGCGGATGAGCGCGTTCTACGAGGGCAAATACGAAGTCCTGCTCGCCACAACCATCGTGGAAAGCGGGCTCGACCTGCCCAGCGCCAACACCATTATCATCCACCGCGCCGATATCTTCGGCCTCGCCCAGCTCTACCAGCTGCGTGGCCGCGTGGGCCGTTCGAAACTACGCGCATATGCCTATCTAACTTACGAAAAGGATATGCAATTGTCCGAAGTCGCCGAGAAGCGACTCAAGGTTCTGGGCGATCTCGACAGCTTGGGGGCCGGTTTCCAGCTCGCCAGCCACGATCTCGATATTCGCGGGGCGGGCAATCTGCTGGGCGACGAACAGTCCGGCCATATCCGCGAAGTCGGGTTCGAACTCTACCAGTCGATGCTGGAGGATGCGATCCTTGCCGCCAAGGCGGGCGAACTGGGTCTCGAGGCCAAACCGGACAAGATCAGCCCGCAGATCACCGTCGATGCGCCGATCATGATCCCGGAGGATTACGTCCCCGACCTTGCCGTTCGCATGGCGCTCTATCGCCGTCTCAACGATGCGTCGGACAAGGCGGAGATAGAAAGCCTCGCTGCCGAAATGATCGACCGGTTCGGCGATCTGCCTGCGGCCACGGCCAACCTCGTCAAGCTGATCGAAATCAAGCATCAGGCGATAGAGGCCAACATCGCCAAGATCGATGTCGGTGCGCAGGGCACACTCGTCACCTTCCACAACGACGATTTCCCCGATGGCCCGGGCCTTATCGCTTATGTCGACCGCTTGCAGGGCACGGCCAAGCTGCGACCGGATATGAAGCTGGTGATCAGCCGCGCCTGGGGTTCCCCCGAAAGCCGTCTCAACGGATTGTTCCAGTTGACAAAGGGACTGTCGGGGATTGTGAGAAAGACGCGCAAGAAAAAAAAGTCTGCCGCCTGACCAAATCGCAAATCAGCCCATTGCGAGAGTGAGGAATTCGTCACAGGGCATGGGGTGCGACCGCAGGAAACCCTGCCACACATCGCAGCCTTCCGCCGCAATCAGTTCGAGCTGCTCATGCGCCTCGATCCCTTCGGCGGTCACCTTCAGGTCCAGCGCCTTCGCCATCGCTATGATGGCACGAAACACTGCAAGGTCGCGTTCGTCATCCATCACATCATGGACCATCGACTGATCCAGCTTGATCCGGTCGAGCGGCAGCACCTTGAGGTAATGGAAGTTGCAGAAACCGGCCCCAAAATCGTCAAGCGCCAACGATATGCCCTGCTCGCGCAGTTCACCCAGCATCTCGCTCACCTGTTCGAGGTCCGATAGCAGGACCTGCTCGGTGATCTCCAGGGTGATGCGGTGTGCATCGAAATCGCTGTCCGCGACCATGGCGAGGAAATCGCGGTAAAAACTGCTCGCCGAAAGATCCGCCGGAGTGACGTTGAGCGAAAGCTGCAAGCCATCGGGCCAGCGCGCAGCAGAAAGAAGCGCACGGTGCGCGATATGGCGGGTAAGCTGCGTCACATGGTCGGCGCGCTCGGCAATGGTAAACAGCGTTCCCGCCCCGATCCTGCCGAGCACGGGGTGATGCCAGCGGGCCAGCGCCTCCGCCCCCACCAGCGAGCCGGTGGCCACGGAATATTGCGGTTGGAACACCACCTCGATCTCGTCGCGGTCGATTGCCGTCAGAAGATCCGCTTCCAGCTCGTGATGTGTGCGCCCGGCGCGGGCCAGTTCTCCACTCGACCAAGCAATGCGGCGCGACGGGTTGTCGCGTAATTTCCGCGCGCCCTCCGCCAGCGTATCGAGCATGGAAGCCGGGGTGTCGTTCTTCGACGCGCGCAACAGCACCAGCCTGGGCGACAGGCGGATCGACCCCTCCCCGCCGGGATTGCTGATCGGCATGGCGACCGCGTCGGCCAGGGCTTCGGCAAGCCATTGCCAGCGCTCGCGACTGCACTCTTCCCGCGCGACCAGCAGGAAAGATCCGCCCGAAATACGCGCGGCCAGCCACACGCTGCTTTCGAGCTCGTCCGCCGCAAAATGGCGAATGCGGTGCGCGACCTCGACGAGCGCGCCATCGCCAGCGGTTTCGCCGAATGCGACATTGAGGGTTTCGATCCGGCCAGGAACGATCAGCATCGCGTGGAGCGGGCAACCATGCTCTGTGTCGGGCCAGCTTTCCTGCCATTCCGCGATCTGACGCCGGGCAAATTCGATATCGGCAAGACCCGTCAGCGCGTCGCGTGAATCGTCATTTGCGTGTTTGACAAGGCTGGCCATCGCGCTCCCCTAACAGCCCGTTCGCATTGTTATGGCAGAAAAATGCGCGCGTTGCCAAATGAGACGCATGACAATAATGACCCCATATTCCTGTCATGCGAATTCGATGGGGGCCACGGCCCCGGAAGGGGCGGACGCCTGAATGTCGGAATACGGAAAGCTTGCCCTGCTCGTCTCGGACAGCGCCGACGCGCAAGCGGCGGCTGTGGAATTCCGTGAACTCAGCGATTGGGTTCCGCTGAAAGATGCGGATGCCGCCGTGGTCCTGGGCGGCGATGGTTTCATGCTCCAGACGCTTCACGCCATGCTCGATTGCGGTACGATCCGGCCTGTTTATGGTTTGAACCTCGGCACAGTCGGCTTCCTGATGAACAAGAACCGCAATCCCGACACGCTGCTCAAGCGGCTGGAGAAAGCGCGCCGCCTGGCCATTGCCCCGCTGTGCATGACCGCGGTGACGCAGGATGGCGTGCGCCACGAACATTGCGCAATCAACGAAGTGTCGCTGCTGCGCGAAACCCGCCAGACAGCGAAGATCGAGATATCGGTCGATGGCAAGGTGCGAATCAAGGAGTTGGTGGCCGACGGCGTCATTGTTGCGACACCGGCCGGATCGACCGCCTACAACCTCTCGGCAAACGGCCCGATTTTGCCGCTCGATTCGAATTTGCTGGCACTCACCCCGATCAGCGCCTTTCGCCCACGCCGCTGGCGCGGGGCTATCCTGCCCGACCGCGCCGACATCACGTTTCGCGTCCACGAACCGGACAAGCGTCCCGTCTCCGTCGTGGCCGATCAGAAGGAAGTGCGCGATATTGCCGAGGTCTCTCTCGCCATTGCGCATGAGCTGGAATTGACCCTGCTGTTTGACCCCGGACACTCTCTCGACGACCGGATCGTGGCGGAGCAATTTGTGGTCTGATGGCAATACCATCAATGACTGCGAAATTTTCGCGATTGCCCGCTTGCCAAATCTTCCGCGCCTCCATATAGGCGCACTCCTGCCGTTCACGGCTGCTCCCCGATAGCTCAGCGGTAGAGTAGGTGACTGTTAATCACTTGGTCGTTGGTTCGAATCCAACTCGGGGAGCCACTTTTCTCACATAGCCAGCAGGATGCGCGCGCCGACATAGATTGTCAGCGCGGCCGTTAGGCGGCGTATCCATATTGCAGGCAGCGCGCGTACCGCCAGCAAGCTGCCGATCCAGCCGCCCACGGCCACTGCCAGCATCAATGGCAGACCAAGCGTCAATGCCGCGGCGAAGCGATCCGGCCCGGCCTTCAGCACCTGGCCGGCGATGCCGAACAGCGAATTGACGAGGATGAAGAAGCTCGCCGTTGCCGCGATGGCGCGTGGATTGTCCCAGCGCACGAGATGGAGCAGCGGCGCGAGAAATATTCCCCCGCCGATCCCCACAAGCCCGGCCAGATAGCCAAGCGGCGCAGCGACCAGCGGCATCGCCTTGCGGGTCCAGCTCGCTCCCTCCTGCGCGCGCTCGCGCACGGGAACGAGCAGGGTCAGTCCGGTCACCACCAGACTGCTACCGAGGAGCACGAGAAAGGGTTCGCGCTCGATCGGAGTCAGACCGCCCAAAAGGGCAGCGGGCGCGGCAAGTGCTGTTACGGCAACCGCCCCGCGCCATGGTGTTATCCCTGCCCTGGCAAAGCGCCAGCTGCCGCCTGAAACCACCACGACGTTGCAGGCGAGCGCCACCAACGGGAGGATGCGATAATCCATCCCCGCCAGCGCCAGCAGCGCAGCATAGGTCGAACCGCCGCCAAAACCGACGCTTGCATAGAGCAGCGCGGTCAGGAGGAAAGCGCCGGACAGCCAGATCAAGGGTCAGCCCGCCCCGTCGCCTTCCAGTCCGTCATGCCAGGCGCGCTATGCCTTCACCCCGATCGCGCCGTGGCAGTGCTTGTACTTGTTGCCCGAACCGCAGGGACACAGCGCGTTGCGGCTGATGTTCATCTCGGCATAGGGATCCTCGTCCGCCGCACCGCCCGGCCCGACCGCAGCGCGGGGGCTTCCCGCGAGCGCACCGAACAGTTCGGGGTTTGCCGAAGATCCGTCGCCATCGTTCGAATCGTCCAGCCCGGTCAGCGGGTCGATATGCCCGGTGAGGAAATCGGGAAGACCGGCGAGCACTTCGGGCGAGACTTCTTCTGGACGCGCCTCGACGATTTCCATCTTGAGCAACGCCCCCGTCACATCCTCGCGCAGGGTGTCGAGCATGCGCTCGAACAGGCCGAACGCCTCCTGCTTGTATTCGTTGATCGGCTGTTTCTGCGCGTGCGCACGCAGCCACACAACCTGACGCAGCGCGTCGAGCGTGGCGAGGTGTTCTTTCCAGTGGAAATCGAGCTTTTGCAGCAACAGGCTCTTTTCGAAGAAGCGCCAGCGCTGCGGATCGGCCTGGCCGATCTTGTTGTCCATCAGGGCGTCGGCTTCGGCTCGGATGCGTTCTTCGATGATTTCCGGCTCGAGCGCATCTTCCGTCATCCATGCTTCGAGCGGCGGAGTCAGGCCCAGCGTTTCTTCCACGCGGGTCTTGAGGCCGTCGATATCCCATTGTTCGGGATAGGAGCCCGGCGGGCAGGATTCAGCAACGATGGCGGCGATAGCATCATGGCGCATATCGACGACGACATCGTCCACCGTCTCGCTGTCCATGATTTCGGCGCGCTGTTCGTAGATGACCTTGCGCTGGTCGTTCATCACGTCGTCGTACTGAACGACCTGCTTGCGCATTTCATAATTGCGCGCTTCGACCTTCTTCTGTGCGGTCTCGATAGCCTTGGACAGCCACTTGGAACCGATCGCCTCGCCGTCCTCCAGATTGGAATTCATCATCTTGGCGAACAGCGTGTCGGGGCCGAAGATGCGCAGCAGATCGTCTTCCAGGCACAGGTAGAAGCGCGAAAGGCCGGGGTCGCCCTGACGGCCCGAGCGACCGCGCAACTGGTTGTCGATCCGGCGGCTTTCATGGCGTTCCGTGCCGAGCACGAACAGGCCGCCTGCGTCGAGAACCTGCTGCTTTTCGGCCTCGATCTCGGTCTTGATCCGGGCGATTTCCTCGTCCTTCTTGGGGCCTTCTTCCATATCGGCAAGCTCGTCACCGATACGAAACTCCAGATTGCCGCCAAGCTGAATGTCGGTCCCGCGACCGGCCATGTTGGTCGCGATGGTGACCGCCCCGATGCGGCCTGCCTGCGCGACGATATGCGCTTCACGCTCGTGCTGGCGGGCGTTGAGCACTTCGTGCTTCACACCTTCCTTTTCGAGGAACTGGCTAAGCAGTTCGGACTTCTCGATCGACACCGTGCCGACAAGGACGGGCTGGCCCTTCTCGTTATGCTCGCGGATGGATTTCGCGATGGCCGCGAACTTGTCCATCGTGTTCTTGTAGAACTGATCGTCCTCGTCGATGCGCTGAACCGGAACGTTGGTCGGGATTTCGGCGACATTGAGCTTGTAGATGTCCCAGAATTCGCTCGCCTCGGTGGCGGCCGTGCCGGTCATCCCGGCAAGCTTGGGATACATGCGGAAATAGTTCTGGAAGGTGATCGAGGCCATCGTCTGGTTCTCGGGCTCGATCTTCACGCCCTCCTTGGCCTCGGCTGCCTGGTGCAGGCCGTTGGACCAGCGACGCCCGTCCATCATCCGCCCGGTAAACTCGTCGATGATGACAACCTTGTCGTCCTTGACGATGTAATCCGTGTCCTTCCTGAACATGTGCACCGCGCGCAGTGCCTGGTCGAGGTGATGGACGACCTGCGTGTTTTCGACATCGTAGAGATTGTCGGTTTCAAGCAGGCCCTTTTCGGCGAGCAGCTTCTCGACCTCGTCGATGCCCTCTTCCGTCAGCTGGATGTTGCGGGTCTTCTCGTCCTTCTCGTACCAGTCTTCCGGGATTTCCTTCACCACCTCGTCAAGCGCGACATAGAGGTCGGACTTGTCCTCGGTCGGGCCGGAGATGATCAGCGGGGTACGCGCTTCGTCGATCAGGATCGAATCGACCTCGTCGACGATCGCATAATTGAAAGGGCGCTGCACCATCTGGGCGCGCTCGTGCTTCATGTTGTCGCGCAGGTAATCGAAGCCGAATTCGTTGTTCGTGCCGTAAGTGATGTCCGAATTGTAGGCATCGCGGCGTTCGAACTCGTTGAGGTTCGGCACAATCACGCCGACCGTCAGGCCGAGGAAGCGATAGAGCTGGCCCATCCATTCCGCGTCGCGCCGGGCGAGGTAATCGTTGACGGTCACGACGTGGACGCCCTTGCCCTCGATCGCGTTGAGATAGGTCGCCAGCGTGGCGACCAGCGTCTTGCCCTCACCCGTACGCATTTCGGCGATCTCGCCGCGATGAAGCACAATGCCGCCGATCATCTGCACATCGAAATGCCGCATGCCAAGCACCCGCGTGGATGCTTCGCGCACTGTGGCGAAGGCTTCGGGCAGGATGTCGTCCAGCGTCTTGCCGCTGTCGAGCTGCTGGCGGAATTTCTCGGTTTGTGCGGAAAGCTCGTCGTCCGAAAGCGCCTGAATCTGCGGTTCGAGTGCGGCGACCTGATTGACGATCTTGTTCATCGAGGCGACGTAACGGTCGTTGGACGAGCCAAAGACCGACTTCACGAGGGTTTTGAACATGGGGATACCTTGCGGTCTGAAATGGATAGGGGAAATCTTGTGAGGGTCGGGCCCGCGCACGCGAAAGGGTGACGGGATCGATGAAACCGGATTGGGTAAGGGGTCGCCGCGCTATTCGATTGCGCGGTCGGGGCCGAACTGTACCGTCGGGATATAGACGCGGATGCGCCGCTGTTGTGCGCAAGGGCGCACCTGTTTCCCGCGCGCGCGCGCCTTACGCTGCTGTTCGCGGCAAGCACAATTGCCAGCCTCACCGTCCTGATCGCTGTCGGCATCAGCCTCCAGCTGCGCGCCGACCATATCGACCGCCACGGCTTCCACAGGAGCGCCAGCGGCGGCAAGCCCGGTGAAGAGCGCAAGGCAGGCAAGGAGGCGGCTGAGCAGCATCGTGGCATGACATAAGGGCAAATGCGGCTGAAATCCAGCACCCAAAAGCGGATTTACCCCTGCCGTGCAGACGACTAGGGCGCAAGACATGGAACTTGCCCCTTCTCCACTTGCCCTGCCCTTCCCCGAAATGCCGCAAATCGACGGCGCAGTGCCCCGTGTGGCACGTGCCCGATACAAGGACTGGGACCGCGCCGATCTGACCTTTGTGGAGCTGTGCGAAGGAACCAGCGCGGCGGGCGTGTTCACGAAAAGCGCCTGTGCCTCAAGCGAGGTCGAACTGGGCCGCGCAAACATCGCCTCCGGTCGAGCGCGCGCGCTGGTCGTGAATGCGGGCAATTCCAACGCCTTTACCGGCTATCGCGGGCGCGAGGCGGTCGAACAGATCATGGGCCAGGTTGCACAGGGCCTTGGATGCTCGCCCGAGGAGGTCTTCGTATCCTCAACCGGCGTCATCGGCGTGCCCCTGCCCAAGGATAAAGCCCGCGATGGCGTCGCAGCGGTGCTGTCCGCCGACCCGACAAACTGGATCGACGCGGCAAACGCCATCGGCACGACCGACACCTTCGCCAAAGGCGCAACCGCCAGCGCGATGATCGGCGCAACGCGGGTGGAATTGTCGGCCATTATCAAGGGCAGCGGCATGATCGCGCCCGATATGGCGACCATGCTCGGCTATATCTTCACCGACGCGGCCATCGATGCCCGCCTGCTCCAGGACATGCTGGACAAGGCCAATACCCGGACCTTTTCCTGCATCACCGTGGATGGCGACACATCGACCAGCGACACCGTGATGGCTTTTGCCACCGCACGCGCAGGCCATCCCCCCATCACAAGCTGGGACGATGACGGCGCGGATGCCTTTTACGCCGCCTTGCTGGATGTGTGCCGCCAGCTGGCGCAGCTGGTGGTGCGCGACGGCGAAGGGGCGAGCAAGCTCATAACCGTCAACGTAACCGGCGCGGCCAGCGATGACAGCGCGCGGCGGATCGGCCTCTCGATTGCCAATTCACCCTTGGTCAAAACTGCGATTGCAGGCGGCGATGCGAATTGGGGGCGCGTGGTGATGGCCGTGGGCAAGGCAGGCGAACCGGCCGATCGCGACCGGCTATCCATCGGTTTCGGCGGTGTGTGGGCGGCGCGCGATGGACAGCCCCTCCCCGACTACGATGAAACGCCGGTGGCGGAACACCTTCGGGGTGACGAAATCGCCATCGAAGTCGATCTGGGTCTGGGCAATGGCCGCGCAACCGTGTGGACCTGCGATCTCACCCACGGATATATCGACATCAACGCGGATTATCGTTCGTGAAGGCACTCGACCGCGAACTCCAAGAACTGATGCGCAAGGTCAGTGAAACCGCGATTCTGCCACGGTTTCGCAACCTTTCTTCCGAAGAGATTATCGAGAAGGCCGAAGACGATCTGGTCACCATCGCAGATCGCGAGGCGGAAACCATGCTGGCCGAGGGTCTTGCCACGCTCGACCCCGGCCTTGCCATCGTGGGCGAGGAAGCCTGCCATGCCGACGGCGCGCTGCTGGACAGACTGTCGGGCGATTGCTGGATCATCGACCCGATAGACGGGACGCATAATTTCGCCCACGGTCACGCGCCGTTCGGTATCCTGATCGCCCGCGCATCGGGCGGGTTGGCGCAATCGGGCTGGATCTACGATTGCCTTTCCGGCCGGTTTTGCAGCGCGCATCGCGGCCTGGGTTCGTATGTGAATGGCGAACGGCATACGGCCACCACAACCGGCGAAACCCCGCCGGTCGCCGCGATTTCGGTCATTTTTCTCGATGCCGAGAGACGCAAATCGGTCGCCCGGCATATCGCCCCGCATTATCGCACGGTGGAAACGCCGCGCTGCGCAGCCGAGCAATATCCACGCCTCGCGATGGGCGAGAACGACGTGTCATTCTTCGAGCGGACGCTGGCGTGGGATCACGCCGCCGGGGCGCTCTGGCTGGAGGAAGCCGGCGGCAAATGCGCGCGGCCAGACGGTACACCCTACCGCGTCGACGAATGGGACCGCCCTGGCCTGATCGGCGCGGCGAGCCCGGCCCTGTGGGACGATCTCGCCTCGCTATATGCAAAGCTGGATTAGAGCGCGCCTTCGAGCCACTGCTTGAGCTGGCCCTTGGGCGCCGCCCCGGTCAGTTCGGCAGTCTTCTGGCCGTTCTTGTAGAGCGCCAGATAGGGAATCCCGCGGATCCCCATCGAACCGGGCGTTTCGGGATTTTCGACGATATCCATCTTCGCAATGGTCACCTTGTCGGCCAGTTCTTCGCTGATTTCCTCGAGCGAGGGGGCAATCATCTTGCACGGGCCGCACCAGTCTGCCCAGAAATCGACCAGCACCGGCTTGTCCGCTTCGAGGACGTCGGATTGAAAGCTGTCATCGGTGACGTTGACGGTGGCCATGAAAAATCTCCTGTTCGAATGTGCACCCAATCTGGGTGTCTGTTTCGATTACTCAACGGGTGGAAGCGCAAAGCTATCCTGTGTTTCTGCGAAGCGCGTCTTGTAAGTTTGCAGCAGGTCGGGCGGCAAGGCGATCAGTTGCGGGGTCTGTGTATAGAGCACGCCGGCCCGCACATCACGGCCGGGATAGATAACCTGCAAGGCAGCGACATAGGCCGCCATCTGCTTGAGCGTGTGCTGGGGCACATCGGCCAGAGTTTCGGGCGGACGACGCGCGGTCTTGAAATCGACCACCGTGATGCGGTCGGCAGTCACCAGCAGTCGGTCGGCGATCCCGGCGACCACCTGCCCATCCACCACCGCCGCCAGCGGCACTTCCGCCAGCGCGCCGGGCGCGAAGATATCGGCGAAATCTTCCCGCGTGAGCACCGCCAGCGCCCGCTCCAGCATCTCGGCCCGCACATCCTCTCCAAGATCGGCTGCTTGGCGTTCCAGCCAGCCCTTCGCGAGGCGCTCTCGATCCTGCGGCGCGACATCCGGCAACCGTTCCAGCAGAGCGTGGATCAGCACACCGCGCCGCGCCGCGATGGCGGAAAGCTCGGGCGGAAGCGGCGGATCGCTCCCTTCCACCTCGCCAAGGCCGGAGGGGGCCAGCGGGCGCGGCGGGCGCGGTTCTTCGGGTGCGGCGCGCCACGCCCAATCCGGCAACGTCACCACCTGTCCGGCGTCGTCGCCGCCCGCAGCCACCGGTCGATCGGCCAGAGCGCCCCATTCCAGCCGCGCGCCCCAGATCGGATCGGCAAGAGGTTCGCCGTCGAACAGCGGGCGCAGGCGCGCATACCAGCTGTCTTCGTGCGCCTCGCCCTTCCTCGCCTGCTGTGGGCCGAGCGAGCCGCCGATAAACAGCGCCTCTTCCGCGCGCGTCATGGCCACATAAAGCAGCCGCCAATGCTCCTCCAGCTCGGTCCGCGCGGCCTGTTCATACGCCTCGGCAAGCGGTCCGGCCCGCTCTGCCGATGGAACACCCGGAATCGGTACGGCGGGGCCTTTCTCACCCATTCCGGCATCTTCGTGCAGCGCCAGTTCGCCCGGCCCGTCCGGTCCGATGGCGGCATCGGCGAGGATGACGATGGGGGCCTGCAAGCCTTTCGACCCGTGCACGGTCATCACCCGCACCTGATCGCTGCTCTCGCCTGCCTCACGCTTCAGATCGGTATCGCCTGCATCGAACCAGCGGATGAAGCCCTGCAGGCTGGCCGTGTGCGACGCGGCATAGGCACTGGCTGCGTTGAGCAATTCGTCGATCGGGTCGTTCGCTTCCGGCCCCAGCCGGGCGACCAGCTTGCGCCGCCCGTCCATTGCCCCGGTCAATATCCAGTGCAGCAATGCCTGTGGGGCGTCGAAATCGGCCCGACGCAGGATTTCGCGCAGCCCGGCGACAGTCCGCGCGACCTGCGGATCGTCGCTGCTGCGCAGATGGTCCCACAGCCGCACATTGTCCCCACGATAGGCATGGGCGAGCAGGTCTTCCTGCGACCACCCGATCAAGGGCGAAACAAGCAGGTTCGCAAGTGTCAGATCGTCGAGCGGCTGTGCGGCGAAACGGATCGCCGCCATCAGGTCCTTCACCGCCAGCGGCGCACCCAGACGCAGCCGGTCCACACCAGCCACGGGCACGCCATGGGTATAAAGCCGTGCCACGATCAGCGCGGCCAGATCGCGGCGCTTGCGCACGAGCACCATGACATCGCCCGGCGTCGCGCGCCGCGCCTTGCCCGATGGCTCGCCTTTCACCAGCGGAAAGCCATCGTCCATCCAGCGCCTGACCTGCTGCGCAATACGGTCGGCCATCTGGCGGTCGTGCTTCGCGAGCCAGGTTTCCGAGCCTTCCTCATCGCTTTCGCTGCCATCGATAACGAGGTTCCACATCGCGACGAGGCCGGGGCGATCCTCCCCGACATGTTCGGGCGGCGCGCCATCGAGGCCGAAGCGCGCAGGGCCGACAGCGGCAATCGCCTTGTCCACGAAATCCAGCACGATATCGGCGGTGCGATAGGACCGACCGAGATCGACATCCTGAAGTCGACGGTCTGCCTCTTGTGCGGAGGACGATATCTGCTCGGCGAAATAGTCATGCGCATTGCGAAAATTCTCCGGGCTGGTCCCCTGGAAGCCGAAGATCGCCTGCTTGTAATCGCCCACGGTGAAGATCGTGCGCACCGCATCGCCGCGCGCGCCCAGCCCGGCAAAGAAATCGTCCGACAGCGCCTTGATGATCGCCCATTGCGATTGGTTTGTGTCCTGCGCTTCGTCGATCAGGATATGGTCGAAGCGTCGGTCGAGTTTGTACCGTATCCAGTCGGCCATACCGCTATCGGCCAGAAGGCTGGCGGCGCGGCGGATCTGGTCGTCGAAATCGACGAGCCCTTCGCGCTGTTTTGCCTCTTCCCACATCAGCGCGAAACGGCAACCGACCTCGAGCTGGGGCGCAAGGAACTGCGCCAGGTCAAGCAGCAAAGCGCGTTCCCGCACCCGGGCCACCGCGCGCGCGACCTCCTCCTGCCGCTCGCCAAAGCCGGGATCGTTCTTTTCCGCCCCCTTCATCACGCGCGGCTCACCGTCCTTTTTCAGGAATGTGTCGCCGAACCCGTCGATCCTTGCCAGCCGTTCTTCCACCGGCATGGCGAGCCAGGCGGTGGCGAAATCGCGGCTCTTGTCGGCAATCTGCGCCTTCCAGCCATCGAGCGCGGCGATCATCATGTGCAGGGTGGACACCGGAAAGCTGTCATCCGCGCAAGCCGCTGCCACCCATGCGCGGTCGGCATCCGCCGGTATCCCGAGCAGGCGATGGACACGCGCCAGCATCGGCGGTTGCCAGGCCGACGGCCCACGCCACAGGTCGAGCGCACCGGCACAACGCATCAACCAGCTGCGCACACCGTCCGGCCCCTTGCGGCAGCTCATATCCGCAATGACATCAAGCGTTCGCGCATCCCCGCCATCTTGGGCCTGCGAGAGCAGATCGCCGAGCACATCTTCGCTCAGCAGGTCGCGTTCGCGATCCTCCATCGCCCGCGCGCCGGGCACGATCTGCGCCTCTTCGGGGAAGGCAGACAGGAGGAATTGCGCAAAGGCGTGGATGGTGTCGATCCGCAGTCCGCCGCCGGGGCAATCGAGCACCTCGGCAAACAGCGAACGCGCGCGGAGCCGGGTTTCGGGATCGCTCGGCGCGCCGATCCGGCCAAGTTCGCTCGCCAGTTGCGTGTCGGGCAGGCGCACCCAGCGCGCCAGCACCTCGTTGACGCGCACGGCCATTTCCGCCGCACCGGCCTTGGTGAAGGTGAGGCACAGGATCTGCGATGGCTCCACGCCGCGTTCCAGCAGCAAGCGCAGCACCCGCGCGGACAGCACCTGTGTCTTGCCCGTCCCCGCCGAGGCGGACAGCCACACGCTTTCGCCCGGATCGACGGCATCGCGCTGCGGCGGGGCGAGTGGATAGACGGCGCCGCTCATCCCTGCGGCTCCTGCTCGTCGGCCAGTCGCGGCAGCCATTCCTCCAGCCGCATCAGCTGATCGTAATCGGAATAGCCCGCATAATCGGGATTGTATTTCGCGGTGAACGGCATGCTGCCGGTGATCCAGTTGGCAATCGCTTCGCGCAGGAACTTCTCGCTTGTCGGCAGGAAGTCTTCGGGCAAGAGGCCACTGCGCTTGCTGCCCACCTTCAGCGGGGTTTCGACATAGCCGAAGCCGAACGGGTTATCGCTGGATTTCGCCTTGGCGAGCGACCAGTATTCGAACACGCTTGGCGTGCCCGAAATTGCCCGCTGCCCCTCCGCCTCGCGAAAGCTGCCATCGCGAACGATCAGGCCCAGCAGACCGAGCTGGAGCGCAAAGCCCTGCTCGACCATGCTGGCGGAAGGGGGCGATCCGGTCTTGTAATCGACAATACCCAGCGTGCCGTCTGCCAGCCGGTCGATCCGGTCTGCCCGGCCATGCACGCGGATGCCATCCACATGCATCTCGCCCCAGCGCTCCCAGCCGATAACCTCCCGCCCCTCGGCCTCGGTCACTTCCCGTTCGATCCATTCGAGTGCCTTCAGCAGCCGTGGCTGCCACAGCCCACGCATCAGCGGGTGCGCGTTGCGATCTTCCATCACCGCGTCCATGATCGGCACCAAAGCTGCGCCGGGATCGGACTGCCGCGCGCGATGCCATCGCTCGAGGATTTCATGCGCCACCTCGCCCTGCCAGGCAGGCGATGGCTCTGCCTCCAGCGCATCGAGCGATTTCAGCTTGAGGATTGCCGAGGCGTAAAACTGGTAGGGATCGCCCCGCAGCCGGTCGAGCGCAGTTACAGCGACCGGCACACGGCGCTGCTCAGGCGCGGGGCGTGGCTGAGGTCGCGGATAGTCTGGCGCGCGTTCGCGCGGCAGAGCGATTGCACGGGCGAGCTCCACCGCCGCTTTTTCCTCGTGCCGAACCAGTTGTTCGCCCAGCAATGCCTGCACCCTGAGGAGAAAGCGCGAGGGGATGGCAGGGCCGCTCTCGTCACGCGCGGCCCGGCTCAGCACGACTTCGGGTGCGCCGAGCGCACCGGCAAGATCATGCGCCGAAAGGCCGATCCGAGAATCGCTGCCTGGTACGCCAAGCGCGCGCAGCACCGGCGGCGCGAGCAGTGCATCGACTCCCCCACGCGGCGGCCAGCTGCCTTCGTTGAGGCCGCCGCAAATCACCAGATCCGCGCGGCTCATCCGCGATTCGAGCAGGCCGTAGATCGCCACACGGGCATGCCCGCCATAGGGCGGACGCACCGCCGCCTGCTCCATCGCATCACGCAGGGCGAGATCGATCTCCCCCCGCTCCACCACCGTGCCCGCATCGCGCGCATGCAGGCGCAGTTCCTCAACGAAGCGCGCAAGCGCGCGCCCATCCTCGCGCGCCCACATCCGCTCATCCGCCAGCGCCTCTCCGGCGGCGGCGAGC
>JBLWWC010000006.1:0-111145 GCA_048268145.1 Qipengyuania sp.
TTGCGATCGTCGAGGGCGGCGGCGCGGTCTTCCCCCGCCGTGCCGAAATGCAGAAGGAGCGCGCGCTTGCGCGCGGGGCCGATGCCGGGAATCTCGTCCAGTGGGCTGGCGGTGATCGCCCGGCTGCGCTTGGCCCGGTGCGCACCGATGGCATAGCGATGGACCTCGTCACGCAGGGTCTGGAGATAGAACAATAGCTGCGAATTGACGGGCAGCGTCTTCTCCCGCCCGTCGGGGAAGTGGAACACCTCGCGCCCTTCGCGCCCGTGATGCGGACCCTTGGCGATGGCGATCAGCGGGACGCGTTCGATCCCCATTTCCTCCAGCGTGTCGCGCACCGACGACATCTGCCCCTTGCCGCCGTCGATCAGGACAAGATCGGGCCAGATCGTCTCGTGCGTGTTTTTCTTGCCCTCCTCGCCCTCGGGATTTTCGGCCAGATTGCGGAAACGCCGCCCCATCACCTCGCGCATCATGCCGAAATCGTCATTGGTCTGCGCGGTCTTGATGTTGAACTTGCGATACTGGCTCTTCTCGAAGCCTTCGGGACTGGCGACGATCATCGCGCCCAGCGCCTTGTCGCCTTGGATGTGGCTGTTGTCGTACACCTCGACCCGCTGGGGGACCTCGTCCAGTTCGAGGAATTCCGCCAGTTCGCGCAGGATCTTTGCCTTGGTTCCGCTTTCGGCGAGCCGCCGTTCGAGCGCCTCGGTGGCGTTGCGGCTGGCCTGCTGCATCAGCTTGCGCCGGTCGCCGCGCTGCGGGATCGAGATCGCGACCGCATGGCCGGCCTTCTCCGCCAGCGCTTCGGCCACCAGCTCCTGCTCCGGCAGTGCACGGTCGACCAGGATCGTTTTGGGTGGAGGCACTTCCTCGTAGAATTGCAGCAGCACGTCGGCGAGCACTTCGTCGAGCGCCAGATCGCCGGTGTTCTTGGGGAAGAAGGCGCGATGCCCCCAGTTCTGCCCCCCGCGGATGAAGAAGGCCTGCACGCCCACCTGCCCGCCCTTGGCGGCAAGCGCGAAGACGTCCGCATCGCCCACCCCGCTGGCATTGATCGCTTGGCTGCCCTGAATGAACGTAGCCGCGCGCAGCCGGTCGCGCAGGATGGCGGCGGTTTCGAAGTCCAGTTCCTCTGCTGCCTTGGCCATCTGCTTTTCGATATTGGCCTGCACGGCGGAGCTCTTGCCGGAAAGGAACAGCTTCGCCTCCGCCACAAGCGAAGCATAGCCATCCTCATCGATCCGCCCGACGCAGGGGGCCGAACAGCGCTTGATCTGATAAAGCAGACAGGGCCGGTCACGATTGTTGAAGAAACTGTCGGTGCAGCTGCGCAGCAGGAACAATTTCTGCAACGCGTTCAGCGTCTTGTTGACCGAACCGGCGCTGGCGAAGGGGCCGTAATATTCGCCCTTGGCCCGCCGCGCGCCGCGATGCTTCTGGATGCGCGGGAAGGCATGATCGGCGCGCAGCAGGATGAAGGGAAAGCTCTTGTCGTCGCGCAGCAACACGTTGAACGGCGGGCGATAGCGCTTGATAAGCTGCGCCTCGAGCAGCAGCGCCTCGGCCTCCGAATTGGTGACCACGATTTCCATCGCGCGGCACTGGCTGACCATGCGCTGGATGCGGTTCGAAAGGCCCTTGATCTGGGTGTAATTGGCCACCCGCGCCTTAAGGCTGCGCGCCTTGCCCACATACAGCACATCGCCCCGCGTATCGAGCATGCGATAGACGCCGGGCCGCGGCTTCAACGTGTTTACAGTCTCGCGGATGGCGGCAATCCCTGCCTCCAGATCGGGCTGCGCGCTGGCGACCGTGCGCGTGGCGCGGTCCTCGTTGAACCGTTCCTTGCCTCTGGGATCGTGGGGAGAACCTGCCTTGGTGCGCGACATGCAGCAGCAGATAGTGCGCAGCTTCGCGTTAGGCAAAGGGGCGCTTGTGCAAAGCTGCGTTTGCCGCCATCTCCGCGTGCGATGAACGCAAGCTACGACACACCGCCGCGCACGGTCGGCTTCTGGGGCACGGCCCTGTTCCCGGTGAACGGCATGATCGGCGCAGGGATATTCGCCCTGCCCGCAGTCCTCGCCGCAGGTGTCGGCAGTTTCGCGCCATGGCTGATGCTGGCAGGCGGTATCGCCTTCATGCCGCTCGCGCTGTGCTACGCCTGGCTTGCCGGGCGGTTCGAAAACAGCGGCGGCCCGGTCCTTTATGGAGAGGCCGCATTCGGCCGCTTCGTCGGCTTTCAGGCCGGATGGGCGCGCTATGCCAGCGCCATCGTGACTGCGGCGGCGAACACCAGCGTCATGGTCGCCTATCTGGCCGCGCTGTGGCCCGCACTGGCAGACCCGGTGGTGGAAGCGGGCGCCATCGCCACCATCCTTGCCATCGTGACACTGGTGAACCTTGTCGGGATGAGCCGCGCGGTCGGCGCCCTGGGCGTGATGACCGTTATCAAGGTCGTACCGCTGGTGGCTCTCGTCATCTCTGCGCTGTTCGCGGGCGATCCCAATATCGGCTTTGTCGTGCCGGAATTTTCCGCGGTCGAAACCGTCGTGTTGCTGACCTTCTATGCCTTTATGGGCTTCGAAGCGGTGGTCGAACCGGCAGGCGAAATGCGCCGCCCGCGCCGGGACATACCGCTCGCCATCATATCCATGGTGGCGGCTGTGACGCTGCTCTACATGGCCGTTATCTGGGCCTATCTCGCCATCGATCCGGCAGTGACAAACGAAGACAACGCGCTGGCCGGGGCGGCGCTGGAAACGATGGGCCGGATCGGCTCCATCGCGATCGTCGTCGCCGCCGCCTTCAGCATCGCGGCGAACAATTTCAACGGATCGACCACCCAGCCGCGCATCCTATACGGTATGGCGCAACGCGGGATGCTGCCGCGCTGGTTTGCCGGGATTTCGCATCGCTTCGGAACGCCCGCCAACGCCATCCTGTTCACCGGCGCGGCCTCCATCGCCTTCGGGATGTGGGAAGGGTTTGCTGTCCTCGCCATTGCCGGCACGCTGATCCGGCTGGTGACCTACTGCATCTGCGCCGCCGCCCTGCCCATGCTCGAATATCGCGAGGGCGCGCTGAAACCCCTGCATGCGCTGTGCAGCGTGCTGGCCATCGCGGTCAGCCTGTTCGTCGCAGCGCAGGTCGATACGAAAGCGCTGGTGGTGCTGGCGGGGATGATCGCGCTGGGCACGGTGTTCTATTTCGTGGCCGGTCGCGGAACGCCGCAAACCGAGCTTCCGACCGCCTGACATGGCGCTGCGATACGATGCGATCGTCCTCGGCGCGGGTGCTGCCGGGCTGATGTGCGCGGCCCGTGCAGGGCAGCGTGGGCAGCGGGTGCTGGTGATCGAACGCGCGGAGAAGCCGGGCAAGAAGATCCTGATCTCTGGCGGCGGGCGCTGCAATTTCACCAATATCGGCGCGGGTCCGGCCAACTACCTTTCCCAAAACCCGCACTTCGCCAAGTCGGCGCTCGCCCGCTACACTGCGCGAGACTTCCTCGACTTGGTCGAAACCTATGGCATCGCCTGGCACGAAAAGACCCTCGGCCAGCTGTTCTGCGATGGCTCTGCCCGGCAGATCGTCGATATGCTGCTGGAAGAATGCGCGAAGGGGGATGTCGAACTGCGCTGCGGCGAGGAGGTGGCGGCCGTCACGCGTGACGATGACGGCTTTGCCGTCACCACTCAGGCCGGCACGTTTTGCGCCCCCAAGCTCGTCATTGCAACCGGCGGGCCGTCGATCCCGAAAATGGGCGCAACCGGCTTTGCCTACGATCTCGCGCGGCAATTCGGCCTCAAGGTGGTCGAGCCGCGCCCGGCCCTCGTGCCGCTGACGCTGGGCGGGGAGGAAGTGTTGTTCCGCGAGATTTCGGGTGTCTCGGCCCCGGTCGAAGCGACTGCCAACAAGGCCCGCTTCGCCGAAGCCGCCCTGTTCACCCATCGCGGCCTGTCCGGCCCCGGGATCCTGCAGGTCAGCTCATACTGGAAGCCGGGCGATCCGGTGACGGTGGATTTCCTGCCAGATGCGAAGGGCGACTGGCTGCTGCAACGCAAGCGCAACACGCCGCGCGCCACGCTGCGCTCGATCCTGCGCGATGCACTGCCTGCACGGCTGGCCGATATCCTTGCCGACAGGCTGGGCGTGGAAAGCGAGCTTGGCAACGCGCCCGACAAGGCGCTGCGTCAGGCACAGGAACGGTTATCGCGCTGGAGCTTCCACCCCAATGGCACGGAAGGGTTCGCCAAGGCAGAGGTAACGGTGGGCGGCATTTCGACCGCCGAGCTTTCATCGCAGACGATGGAGGCGAAAAAAGTGCCGGGCCTCTACGCCATTGGCGAGGCGGTGGATGTCACCGGCTGGCTGGGCGGGTACAATTTCCAGTGGGCTTGGGCGAGCGGGGTAGCGGCAGGCGACGCCATGGCTCAGGCGCGGTGAGGACGCGGGGCCAGCCGTCTTTCGGCAAGGCCCCGCGCTCCCAACATCAGATCAACGCGGCGCCATGCGGATCGCACCGTCGAGGCGCACGTCCTCGCCGTTGAAATAGCCGGTCTCGATCATGCACATGGCCAGCTTGGCATATTCGTTCGGGTTGCCGAGACGCTTGGGGAACGGGACGCTGGCGGCCAGCGCTTCCTTAACCTGCGGCGGGGCGGCATTCATCAGCGGGGTTTCGAAGATGCCCGGCAGGATGGTGTTCACGCGAATGCCTTCACGCATCAGGTCGCGCGCGATCGGCAGGGTCATGCCCACGACGCCGCCCTTCGATGCGGAATAGGCCGCCTGGCCCATCTGCCCATCTTCGGCCGCGACCGATGCGGTGTTGACGATGGCGCCGCGGTCGCCGTCTTCGCTCAGCGGGTCCAGCGTCATCATGCCGGCAGCAGACTTCGCGATGCAACGGAACGTGCCGATCAGGTTGACCTGAATCACGAAATCGAACGCGGAAATCGGGAAGTGCTTGATTTCGCCGCTCTGCTTGTCGCGGCTGGCCGTCTTGATGGCGTTACCGATCCCGGCACAATTGACGAGGATGCGTTCCTGGCCGTGCGCCTCGCGGGCCTTGGCGAAACCGGCATCGACATCCTCGTCGCTGGTCACGTTGACCTTGCAGAACACGCCGCCGATCTCCTTGGCGATTGCTTCGCCCTTTTCTTCGTTCATGTCGAAGATGGCGACCTTGGCGCCCTTGGCGGCCAGCGCGCGCGCGGTCGCCGCGCCGAGGCCCGATGCGCCGCCGGTCACGACTGCGGGTGTGTTGGCTGATACTTCCATGTCAATCTTCCTCTGATCAATTTGTCATCCCGGTGAAGGCCGGGATCTGTTTCGGATAGGTAAGGGATTGCTGCACAAAATCCCGGCATGCGCCGGGAGAAAGCGACGTCTTACAACGACTCCACGATGGTAACATTGGCGACCCCGCCGCCTTCGCACATCGTCTGGAGGCCGTATTTCTTGCCGTGACGCTTCAGCGCATGGACCAGCGTCGCCATCAGCTTCGTGCCGCTCGCGCCAAGCGGGTGGCCCAGAGCGATCGCGCCGCCATGCACGTTGAGGCGATCCGGGTCCGCGCCCGTATGCTTGAGCCATGCCATCGGCACGGGCGCGAAGGCTTCGTTCACTTCATAAAGGTCGATATCGCCGATGGTGAGCCCAGCGCGTTCCAACGCGCGGTCGGTTGCGAACAGCGGCTCTTCCAGCATGATCACCGGGTCGCCTGCCGTCACCGTCAGGTTGTGGATGCGCGCCAACGGGAGGAGACCGTGTTCCTTCAGCGCCCGTTCGGACACCACCATGACCGCGCTGGATCCGTCGCAGATCTGGCTGCTGCTTGCCGCAGTGATGCGCCCGTCGGGGCTGATGAGCTTCACCCCCGCAATTCCTTCGAGCGTGGCGTCGAAACGGATGCCCTCGTCGACAGTGTGCGCCTCAGTGCCATCGGGCGTCTCAACTTCAATCGGGACGATCTCCGCCTCGAACGCGCCGGTTTCGGTCGCCTTGATTGCCTTGGCGTGGCTGCCGAGCGCGAAGCTGTCGAGCTGGTCCTTCTCGAAGCCGTGCTTCTTGGCGATCATCTCAGCGCCCATGAACTGGCTGAACTGGATTCCCGGAAATTTCTCCTGCAAGCCGGGCGACATATAATGCCCCATGCCCTCCTTCATGTGGAAGGTGGCGTTGGAGCCCATCGGCACGCGGCTCATGCTTTCCACACCGCTGGCGATGACGACATCCTGCGTGCCGCTCATCACGGCCTGTGCGGCGAACTGGATCGCCTGCTGGGAAGATCCGCACTGACGGTCGATCGAGACGGCGGGGGTCGATTGCGGCAGGGTCTTGCTGGCCAGCACGCCCATGCGCCCGATCTGCATCGCCTGCTCGCCCGCCTGGGTGACGCAGCCGGTAACCACATCGTCCACCGCCTTGGGGTCGATCCCGCTGCGCTCCACCGTCGCATCGAGCGAACGGGCGAGAAGGTCCACCGGATGCACCCCGGCCAGCTTCCCACCCCTACGCCCACCGGCGGTACGGACGGCTTCGACGATATAGGCTTCGGGCATTGCATTCACTCCGGCTGAAAACGATTGGCCCCATCGCGTATGGATGCCTTACGTAAGCGTCAAGCTGGTAAAGCTGACAGGGCAAGAGCCGTGCAATATCGCTGCGTCGCGCGAATCGATATTATGTCCCGATCTTGAAACATTCGTGCCCCAGAGGCCCTTACCCTCGTGTTGCGACCTTGCAACATAGAGCGGACAAACGCTGAAAAACCGAGCTTTTGCGATTGCGTGAATCCGGTGACTGCCCCATCCCGCAGATTGTGAACGTATCCTGTCAGGGATGCGGATCGCTGCTTATGTTACGACGGGGGGGACAAGACCTCGTCACAATCTAGGGGCTCATTCATGAGAAAATCTGTATTTTTGAAGGCCAGCGCTGCACCCATCGCGCTCGGCTTTGCGATGGCGGCCAACCCCGTCATCGCGCAAGACGCGGGCGATCAAGACGAACCGACGGTTGTCGAAGATGAAGCTGAGGCTCCGTCTGGAGGCCTCTTGGTCGTAACGGGATCGCGCATTCGCCGCCCGGAACTCACTTCGAGCGTCCCGGTCATCAATTTCTCCGGCGATCAAATTTACAAGCAATCGGACAACAACCTGGGTGAAGCGCTCAATGAGCTTCCCGCGCTTCGCAGCACGTTCGCTCAGTCCAACCCCGGTCTGTCGCTGGGTGTTGCCGGCCTGAACCTGTTGGATCTTCGGGGGCTCGGTACGGTTCGCACCCTCGTTCTGGTAAACGGTCGCCGCCACGTTGCATCCGACGTTTTGAACAACGCGGCCTCGGTCGATATCAACACCATCCCCACGGACCTCGTTGATCGCGTGGATATCGTGACTGGCGGTAACTCCGCTGTTTACGGTTCTGACGCCATTGCCGGTGTGGTTAACTTCATCCTGAAAGACGACTTCGAAGGCGTCTCTGTTCGCGGCGGCGTTGGCCTTCCCGAATTCAAAAAGGGTCGCAACTACTTTGGTGTGGTCACCGCCGGAACGAATTTCGCCGATGGCCGCGGCAACATCGCTGTGTCGGGTGAGTATTCGAACCAGGAGCGCGTATTTTTCTCGGACGTGCCTCGCCTTCGCACCGCCGCCGGCGGGTTCCTCGTGAATGATACCGACGGTGCAGCGGATGATGGTATCCCTGACGCCGTGTATACTGATCCGCTCGATCTCCGCAGCGGCACCATTTCGCGCTACACTCTTATTGCATTCCCTCAATCGACGCCAAATGCCGCCTGCGGCGGCACGACGATCCCCAACTCTGGCGGAACGGTGGGGCAGCCTTACAACTGCAACTTCATTTTCCTTCCCGATGGAACGCTTGTCCGACAAACCTTCGATCGCCGCCAAAGCACGTCCGTGTTCGGTGGATTTATCGGTGGCAATGGCGATACGGGCAATGAAGGCGTGCAGGCGTCGTTCTTCCCACGGAATGAGCGCTATATTGCGAACCTGATCGGCAGGTTCGAGTTTAGCCCGGCGGCCGAGCTGTTTGTCGAAGCTAAGTATGCGCGGCAGAATGTAGAAGGTTCGAACCTTGGACCGGCTTTCAACCAGGGCCAGTTCATCACGTTCAACGATCCGCGAACGGCTTACCGCCTCGACAACCCGTATCTCAGCGCGCAAGCACGTGGTGTGATCACCGAGCAGCTTCTCGCTTCGGGTAATAACAACGGTCTGATCAACATTTTCGGTCCGTTGTCGCCTGCGGATCGTGCTGCCATCGCAGCTGGGACCTATCGCTTCCAGATCGCTCGCAGCTACGAAGATCTGGGTACGCGTGATGAATTGTTCCAACGTGATACCTATCGGATCGTGGGCGGTCTTCGCGGCGACTTCGCTGATCACTACAACTACGAACTCGCCGTTAACTACGGCAAGACGAAGCAGTTTGCTCAGCCGCGTGGGTTCATTAACACCCAGCGCTTCTTCCTGGCTCAGGATGCAGCACTGGATCCTGCCACGGGCCAGATCGTTTGCCGTTCGCAAATCGACCCGGCGGCCGGCTTCCTGTCGCCGGACACGGATCCGAGCGCCGCTGCGCGCCTCGCCGCAGATATCGCAGCTTGTGTGCCGTATAACCCGTTCGGCTACGATCCAGCAGGCAATGCCGCAGCGCGTGACTACATTGTCTCGGATGCGACATACACAGCCGAAACCGACCAGCTGGTCGTGAGCGGCTTCCTGTCGGGATCGACGGCTGACTTCTTCGAGCTTCCCGGTGGTCCGATCGGCGTGGCACTCGGTGTCGAATATCGTCGCGAAGATTACTCGCTTGAAGTCGACGAAGAGTTTTCGAGCGGGCAAACCCGCTTCAACGCTCTTCAGCCGTTTAGCCCGGCCGACCCCTTCGAAGTCAAGGAAGCTTTCGGCGAAATCCAAATCCCGGTTTTGGCCGACACGCCGTTCTTCGAAGAACTTTCATTCTCAGCTGCGGGCCGTGTTTCCGATTATGAGAATGCAACTGGCACTGTTTTCGCCTATAACTTTGGTGGTCGCTGGTCGCCGGTTCAGGACCTGACTTTCCGTGCGCAGTACGCTCGCGCGGTCCGGGCACCGAACCTGCAAGAAACGTCTAGTCCGTTGGGCCAGAACTTTGCCCCTGGGTTTCAGGATCCTTGTAACGAGGATCGTATCAACAACGGCTCCGCCACTCGTGTTGCCAACTGCCAGACAGATTTGGGCGGAAACATCAGCAATGTCGATTTCAATAACTTCACCCGCGGGACCTACTCGCTGGAAATCCTGTCTGGTTCGAACCCGAACCTGACGGAGGAAGTTTCTGATTCGTTTACTGTTGGTGTGGTTTTCCAGCCGCGTATTCTCCCGGGCTTCGCGGTGACCGTCGATTATTACAACATCGAAGTGGAAAACGTCATCGCGTCGTTGGCGGCTCAGACCATCGTCGATCAGTGCTACGACCTGCCCGATCTAAACAACCAGTTCTGTGCTTTGTTCGATCGTTTCGACGGGCCCGGCACTGGTCCGAACGGCGAACGCCCTGGCCAGATCCTCGATCAGTCGCTGATTCAGGCTGGTGTCAACTTCGCGAATCGTAAGCGTGAAGGGATCGACTTCGATGCTTCATACCGGCGTCAGTTTACTGACGATCTGGCTCTGAACGCACGAATGATCTACACGCACGTGTTCACGTCGAGCAACTTCACCGATCCAGCTAATCCGACATTCGAAGACCGGATCCTGTCTGAACTTGGCGACCCGAAAGACCAGTTCAAATTTGATCTGGACGTGACGTTCGGCAATTTCACGATCGGCTACGGCGCTCAGTATATTGGACCTCAATACACGGCGACCTACGAGAGCTACTTCCCGCTCAACGGTAATCCGCCGGAGAACCCGGATGCTCGCGATATCAAGGAATACCCGGCGACGTGGTATCATGACCTTCGCTTCGCGTGGCAAATCGAGAACGCAGTCGGTGAGAAGCCGTTCGAGTTCTACGTCGGGGTCGATAACGTGCTCGATACGGAACCGCCCTTGGGCCTGACGGCTACCGGAGCCGGTAGCGCGATCTACGATCCCTGGGGTCGTCGTTACTACGCCGGTTTCCGCGCGCAGTTCTGATTGCGGATCGAAATTAGGAGGGGGCCGGGACGGAGACGTCCCGGCCCCTTCATCATTGGGAGTCCAGCAAATGCAGTTAGTAGAACACGCTCTGAAGTTGGCTGAAAGCGGCGACGTCAGAACTGCCTACAACCTACTTTGTGAAGAATCCAAATGCGGCAATGCAGAGGCGAGCAAGCAGCTGGCGATTTGGCGGATCCGTGGCGATCTGATCCGGCGTGATTTTCGTGAATCGCGACGGCTCTTTGGCCTCGCTGTTGAACAAGGTTCAATAGATGCGATCGCGAATTATGCTGCGCTCCTAGCCAATGGGGCTGGTGGGATGCGCCGGAACTGGAGAGCCGCCCTAGAAGAGATTAAGCGCAAGGGAGGCGCAGAATCGAAACTGCAACTAGACCTGATCGATAGCATGTGCCTGGATGAGGAAGGCGAGCCTGAAACGGAATATGAGGCGCATCGGCTCTGCACAAGCCCCGCTGCCTGGAAGTTTCCCGCATTTCTGACAAAGCAAGAATGCTCTTTTCTGATTGACCTCGCACGCCCAGTCCTTCGACCGAGTGTGGTTGTTCACCCCCATACCGGTGAGTTGATCCGCGACCCTGTTCGGCGCTCCTCCACGACCAGTTTCCCATTCATCAACGAACCTCCGGCGCTTCATGCAATCAATCGCCGGATCGCCAAAGCCACGCGAACGACTTACGAAAATGGAGAACCGGCACAAATCCTCTGTTATAAGCCGGGAGATGAATATCGCCGGCACAGCGACGTCCTCCCTAGCGATTCAAATCAACGCATTCTGACATTCCTAGTTTATCTGTCTGATGACTACGAAGGTGGCGAAACGCGTTTTCCCGACGCCAACTTCGCGCACAAGGGCAAAGTTGGCGACGCACTGCTTTTCCGCAATGTCGATCCATTCGGCCGAGCCGACATGTCAGCGGTTCATACTGGGGAGCCAGTTCGTTCCGGTCGTAAATACCTTCTATCCAAATGGATTCGGCAAAAACCACTTGATCTTGCCGGACCGCTGGGCCGCCCATTTTAGTATTGTTTGCTGGCCATTTCAGGTTGACGGTCAGCTGCTGGTTAGCCGACTCAAATCGGCTATTTTGCGGGGAGTTCCTTCAAGCCGCACAGTTGGACGCTGGAAGAGATCACGGAGTGAGACACCGCGGAGTGGATCCGATGCCGATCTTAAAACCTTGCAGTGCAAATGGTATAAATCAAAGCATTAAGCGCATCGATCCGTCTCTTACTCCGGCCCAGTCGCGCACCTCGCGTTGTGGCCTCGGGCGTCGCTTCTTCGTGTGTTCCCTGCTCTCACTAGGTAGCAACCTGGCCGGGACCGTTCGCTGTACCGTTCAAATCAGGTGTGGCAGTTTGGCGACAGGGGAGCGATATACTCAGGCAATACGCCCTCTGATGATTTACGCCGGTAATCGCCAGACGTAGTGTTTCGCCATCCGTCAAAGGGGGGGAGGGTTCATGCATCCCTTTCCGTTGGACGGAAACAACAACAGAAAGGTCATTTCATGCAATTTGGTATGAGCAGGCGATTGCTGGCAACGAGCGCGCTCGTCGCGGTCGGCGCGCTTTCAGCACCTGCCTTCGCGCAGGACGCCACCCCCGATGAGGGTACGAGCAATGCCGACGACGTCATCGTCGTTACCGGCTCGCGTATCGAATCCCCGCAGGTTGAATCCATCTCGCCGATCACGGTCGTCACCGCACAGGACGTCAAGCTCCAGGGCACGACCCGCGTCGAAGACCTGCTGAACTCCCTGCCGTCCGTGGCAGCGAGCCAGGCCTCGTCGCTCGCGAACGGTGCTGACGGTACGGCTACCGTCGACCTTCGCGCCCTCGGTTCGAACCGCACGCTGGCGCTGGTCAACGGCCGCCGCATCGTTCCCGGCGATCCGGGCAACAGCTCGGGCTCGGCAGCCGACATCAACATCATTCCCGCAGCCATGCTCAAGCGCGTCGACGTGCTTACCGGTGGTGCTTCGTCGGTCTATGGTGCTGACGCGGTTGCAGGCGTTGTGAACTTCATCATCGATACGGATTTCGAAGGTTTCCGCGTCGATGCGAATTACGGCTTCTACCAGCACAACAACAACAACGACTTCGTCCGCCCGCTTCTCGATGCGCGTCAGTTCCCTTACCCCGACGGCAACACCGTCGACGGCGAGACCTTCGACGCAACCATCGCATTCGGTTCGAGCTTCGCCGATGGCCGCGGCAAGTTCATGGTCTATGGCGGCTACCGCAAGATCGAGCCGGTAACCCAGATCGAGCGCGATTTCAGCGCCTGCGTTATCCAGAATGTCGGTAGCGGTGCGAACCGTTGCGGCGGTTCGGCAACGACCCCCAACGGCAACGTGCTGGTTTACGATTCTGCAGTTACTGCGGGCACGTCGACCTTCTACACCTTTGCTCCCGGTCGTGGCTTCACGAACGGTCTGGGTGTCTTCAACTTCGCTCCGTTCAACTACTTCCAGCGTAATGACGAACGTTACACGGCTGGCCTCTTCGTGGATTACGAAGTCGACACCGCGTTCCGTCCGTACATGGAATTCCAGTTCATGGACGACAAGACGACGGCGCAGATCGCTCCGTCGGGCAACTTCGGCAACACGCTGACCGTCAACTGCGACAACCCGCTGCTTTCTGCGGCACAGCTCGCTGTGGTCTGCGATACCGAAAACCTGATCAACGGCTTCCTCGGCACTTTCCCGACCGCCGTTGCCGCGCCGTTCAACCCGAATCCGGGTGCTGCGCCGATCGACTTCGCCGACGGCCAGGGTGGTACGTACAACCAGGCCTACTTCCTGTTGCTGCGTCGTAACCTCGAAGGCGGTCCGCGTCGTTCGCAGCTCGGCCACACCACCTATCGCGGTGTCATCGGCGCAGAAGGCGACCTTTCGGACGTCTGGAGCTACGATGCGTACTACCAGTACGGTCGCGTGTCCTACTCGCAGGTCTATGAAAACGAGTTCTCCGTAGCTCGCCTGCGCAACGCACTCGATGCTGTTGTCGACAACCGTCCCGGCAGTGCAACCAACGGCCAGATCGTCTGCCGTTCGGTCATCACCGGTGCGGACCCGAACTGTGTGCCTTACGACGTCTTCGCAGGCGTTGGCGGTGCCAGCCAGGCTGCCGTCAACTACCTCGATGCCGTTGGTTTCCAGGATGGTCAGACGACCGAACAGGTGGCCAACCTCTCGTTCACCGGCGACCTGACCAATTACGGCGTCGCCTTCCCGTGGGCGGACGATGGCGTGCAGATCAACCTCGGCGTCGAATGGCGTAAGGAATCGCTCGAACTGCGTACCGACCAGGCCTTCCAGACGGGCGACCTGACCGGCCAGGGCGGCGCAACCCTTCCGCTTTCGGGTAACTTCTCGGTGACCGAATTCTTCGCGGAAACCGCCATCCCGATCGTTGAGAACGGTTTCGTGGATTCGTTCTCGATCACGGCAGGTTATCGTCACTCGGCATACGAAACGTCTGCCAACCGGACGTACAAGACCGACACCTACAAGATCGGTGCCGAACTCGCTCCGGTCAGCGACATTCGCCTTCGCGCGATGTACAACCGTGCGGCGCGTGCTCCGAACATCCAGGAACTGTTCGCTGCCGGTACTGTTGGTCTGTCCGGTTCGAACGATCCGTGCGCGGGCCGCGTCCTGACTGCAACCGATTTCGGTTGTATCGCTCAGGGTCTCGCACCGGGTCGTAACATCACGCCCAACCCGGCTGGCCAGTACAATGGCTTCCTGGGCGGCAACCCCGACCTGCAGCCCGAAAAGGCGACGACCTGGACCGCTGGTGCGGTACTCCAGCCGCGCTTCCTGCCGGGCTTCTCGCTGTCGGTCGACTACTTCAACATCGTTGTTGATGACGCGATCCGGACCTACGGTGTGGACACGATCCTCGCCGACTGTGTGGGCAAGGCTACCGCCACCTTCACGCCGGATTCCTGTGGTCTGATCAACCGTGACGCAGCGGGCTCGCTGTGGCTGACCCCGGGTGGTTTCACCACCGATCTCCCGAACAATGTCGGTCGTCTCGAAACGTCCGGTTGGGAAATCGCCAGCAACTACTCGCGTTCTGTCGGCTTCGGCACGATCAGCTTCTCGTTCAACGGCACGCTGCTCGACGAATACCTCGTCGATAACGGCCTGGCAGAAGAATACGATTGTGCTGGTCTCTACGGCGCGACCTGCTCGGTCGGCGGTGTCACCGATTCCGGTGCACCTCTGCCGAAATGGCGTCACAAGGCACGTGTCACCGTTCAGAGCGACATGGGTTTGGGCGCTTCGGTCCAGTGGCGCCACGTCGGCAAGGTGAAGTCTGAATCGGTTTCGCAGTTCTCTGCGCTGAACCCTGGCGGACTGACCACGCATGCCGGTCCGGGTACGTTCATCGGTGCAGTCAACTACATCGATGCCGCCCTGACCTTCAACCTGATGGACAAGTACAACTTCCGTCTGGGCGTGAACAACCTGTTCGACGTCGAGCCGCCGCTGGTAACCTCGGGTGGTGGCGGAACGCCGAACAACTGCCCGACCGGTCCGTGTAACGGCAACACCTACCCGGCAACGTGGGACGCGCTTGGTCGCTACCTCTACGCCGGTATCACGCTCGACTTCTAAGACGAGTTGGTGAACAAGAGCGGGGGGCCTCCACTGGAGGCTCCCCGTTTTCTTTGTCTGAAACAAAAGGGATAGTTCGAAGCCACGTCATGTCCGCAGCATCGATTACAAATCCGCAGGAACTCTTGAACCGCGCCGTGCAGGCCGCTCGCGCCGGGGACATCGCCTCGGCAAACGCTCTCGCAACTGAGGGAACCGGGCTGCCGCGCAAGGATGCCGCGCCGTTTCACGCATTTCTGGGGATGATCGAAGCGCGTAGCGGGAACCTGGATGCCGCAGCGGACCACCTTTTGCGTGCTCGCAAGGGCAAACCGGACGATACGACGATTGCCTGCAACCTCATTTCCGTCCTCGTCGATGCCGGGCGCGAGGATGAGGCGTTGAAGGTTGCCACACCGCAATTGATGCGCGCCGATGCCAGCCTGCGCGTGGCCCGCATGCGTGCCTTCCTTGCGCAGCAGGCCGAGAAATTCGAGGACGCGATCACCGCCTACGAATATATCCTGTCTCACAACCTCGACGATTTCGAAGCGCTCAACAATTTGGGCAATGCGCGCGCCGCGATCGACGACCTTGCCGGGGCCGAGGACGCGTTGCGCAAGGCCATGGCGCTCGATCCCAAGGCCGTTCCGACCTGGCTCAACCTTGCCAATGCGCTCGACGCTCAAGACCGGGTCGATGACGCCGTTGCGCTGCTCGAAGATGCCACCGCGCGGTTTCCCGGCGAAGCGCAGCCGCCTTACCAGCTCTATCTGCTGCATCGGAATCGCAACAATCAGGAGGACGCACTTCCCGCGCTCCGCATCGCGGCAGAGCGCGCACCGCAAGACGCCGACAAACAGCTCGAGCTCGCTGCCGAACTGGGTGTGGCGAGAAATGTGGCTGAGGCAGAAGAGGCGTATCGCCGAGTTCTGGCTCTCGCGCCCGGCACGCTCGATGCTTATCTCGGCCTCGCCATTCAATACGAGCATACCAATCGCGAGAGCGAGTTCGCCCCGTTGATCGCACAAGCGCGTGAAAACGGTATCGAGGCAGAACCGCTGAGCTTTATCGAAGCGCTCGAACTGCGACGGCAAAAGCGTTTCGAAGAGGCGCTGGAGAAGCTGGCGCAGGTTCCCGACGATGTCGAACCGATCCGCACCATGCACACCAGGGCCAGCCTGCTCGACCGCCTGGGCCAGACCGATGCCGCGTTCGCCGCCTATTGCGAAACCAACGCCCTGATGGCGGAATCGCCCACCGAACCGCTCGACCGGGCGGCCGAATTGCGCGCGCAGCTGGAACAAGAGATCGCCCAGTTGACGCCCGAATGGCGCGACAGCTGGCAGTCTGCCGATATGCCCGACGATGCCCGGCCCGATCCGGTGTTTCTGCTTGGCTTCCCGCGTTCGGGCACGACCCTGCTCGACACGTTCCTGATGGGCCACCCCGATGCCGTGGTGATGGAAGAGCAGCCGCCGCTCAATAAGGTGGAAGAGGCGCTTGGCGGGATGGGCGCGATTGCCGACCTCGATGCCGAGGGCCTTGCCGCGGCGCGTCGCCACTATTTCGAAGAGGTCGAACAACTTGTCGACCTGCCCCAGGGGGCGACGCTGGTCGATAAATCGCCGCTGTTCCTTTATCGTCTGCCGCTTATCAAGCGTCTGTTTCCGAACGCGAAGATCATTCTTGCGCTGCGTCACCCATGCGATGTGGTGCTGAGCTGCCTGATGAGCAATTTTCGCCTCAACTCCGCGATGGCGAATTTCCTGAGACTCGACGATGCAGCCGCGTTTTACGACGTCTGCTTCCGCCATTGGGAGGCCGCGCGCGGCTTGTTCGATATCGATCTGCACACGATCGCGTATGAGCAATTGGTGGCCGACACCGAAGGACAGGTGAAGCCGCTGATCGAATGGCTCGGCCTTGAATGGCACGAGGCCCTGCTCGACCACACCAGCACCGCCAAGTCGCGCGGGCTGATCACCACGGCCAGCTACTCACAGGTGGTTGAACCGATCTACAAACGCGCATCGGGCCGCTGGCTGCGCTATCGCGACCATCTCGAACCAGCCTTCGCCACCCTCGCCCCCTGGGCCGAGAAATTCGGCTATGGCGACCCGCGCAAGGTCTTGCCCGAGGCGGCCGAACAAGAATAGCGGCGGGCGAACAGGCGCTCGCCGAAGCGTACCGCCCTTCGCCCACCGCCATAGATCGCGTTTAGCCCACCGTCATTGCCAATTCCCCGTCGCCCTCGTCGATGGCGACGGTCGATCCGTCAGGCACTTCGCCTTTCAGGATCATGTCGGCGAGCGGGTCCTGCACATAACGCTGGACCGCGCGTTTTAGGGGGCGTGCGCCGTAGACGGGATCGTAACCCACACGACCCAGCCAGCGCAGCGCCGCGTCGGTCAGGTCCAGCGTGACTTTCCGGTCCTTGAGCAGCTTCTGCACCCGCGCGACCTGGATCTCGACGATCGGGGCCATGTGTTCCTGCGCCAGGCGATGGAACAGGATAATCTCGTCCAGCCGGTTGAGGAATTCGGGGCGGAAATGGCCGCGCACCACGTCCATAACCTGCGGCTCGACCTCGGAGACTTTCTGCCCGTCTTCCATCTGCGCGAGGAACTGGCTGCCGAGATTGCTGGTAAGGATGATAAGCGTGTTCGAGAAATCGACCACGCGGCCCTGCCCGTCGGTCAGACGTCCGTCGTCAAGCACCTGCAGCAGCACGTTGAAAACATCTGTGTGCGCCTTTTCGACCTCGTCGAACAGCACCACCTGATAGGGGCGGCGGCGCACGGCCTCGGTCAGCACCCCGCCCTCGTCATATCCGACATAACCGGGAGGCGCGCCGATCAGACGGGCGACCGCGTGCTTTTCCATGAACTCGCTCATGTCGATGCGCACCATCGCATCGTCATCGTCGAACAGGAACCCGGCAAGTGCCTTGGTCAGTTCGGTCTTGCCGACGCCGGTGGGGCCGAGAAACAGGAAGCTGCCGAGCGGCCGGTTCGGGTCCTGCAACCCGGCCCGCGCACGGCGGACGGCCTTGGACACGGCATCGATGGCCTGTTCCTGGCCGATCACGCGCTTGCCGAGGATGTTCTCCATATCGAGCAGCTTTTCGCGTTCGCCTTCCAGCATCTTGTCGATGGGGATACCGGTCCAGCGCGACACCACGCCCGCAATGTCGTCCTCGGTCACCTCTTCGCGTAGCAGGGCGTTTTCGGTCTGCCCGGCGGCTTCTTCCAGCTTCTTTTCCAGCTCGGGAATCTTGCCGTAGGAAAGCTCGCCCGCCTTCGCGAGATCGCCTGCGCGCTGGGCCTGTTCCAGCTCCAGCCGCGCGGCGTCCAGCGCTTCCTTCACCCGTGCTTCGGCGTGGATCTTGTCCCGCTCGTTCTGCCAGCGCGTGGTCAGTTCGGACGATTGCTGTTCAAGGTCCGCCAGCTCCTTGCGGAGCGATTCCAGCCGGTCTTTCGACGCGGTATCGCTTTCCTTTTGCAGCGCTTGTTCCTCGATCCGCAGCTGGATGATCCGGCGGTCAAGCCCTTCGATTTCCTCCGGCTTGCTCTCCACCTCCATACGGATGCGGCTGGCCGCCTCGTCCATCAGGTCGATTGCCTTGTCCGGCAGGAAGCGGTTCTGGATATAGCGGTTGGACAGCTGCGCCGCGGCGACAATCGCGCCATCGGTGATGCGCACGCCGTGATGCAGCTCGTACTTGTCCTTGATCCCGCGCAGGATGGAGATCGTGTCTTCCACGCTCGGCTCGTCGATATAGACCGACTGGAACCGCCGCTGCAGCGCAGGGTCCTTCTCGACATATTTCTGATATTCGTCGAGCGTGGTCGCACCGATGCAGTGCAACTCGCCGCGCGACAGAGCAGGCTTCAACAGGTTGGAAGCATCCATGCTCCCCTCGGATGCGCCCGCGCCGATCAACGTGTGCATCTCGTCGATGAGCAGGATGATCTGGCCTTCCGCGCCCTTCACCTCGTCGAGCACGGCCTTCAGCCGTTCCTCGAACTCGCCGCGATATTTCGCGCCCGCAATCAGCGCGCCCATGTCGAGCGACATCAGCGTGCGGCCCTTGAGGCTGTCGGGCACGTCGCCATTGGCGATGCGCAGCGCCAGCCCTTCGGCAATCGCGGTCTTGCCCGTGCCGGGTTCGCCGATCAGCGCGGGGTTGTTCTTGGTCCGGCGGGCGAGGATCTGCACCGTGCGACGGATTTCTTCGTCGCGGCCGATTACCGGGTCGAGCTTGCCGTCGCGCGCCGCTTGGGTCAGGTCGCGGGCGTACTTCTTCATCGCGTCGTAGCTGTCTTCCGCACCGGAGGAATCCGCAGTGCGTCCTCCGGTCACTTCCTGGATCGCAGCTTCGAGCGATTTTGCATCGATACCGGAAGCCTTGAGCGCCTTGCCGGCGGCCGTGTCGCCGAGGGCGAGCGCCTGCAAGATGCGTTGCACTGGCACGAAGCTGTCGCCGGCCTTCTCGGCCAGCTGCTCCGCCTGATCGAGCGCGCGCACGGCATCGTTGTCGAGCCCCGGCGTCTGCTGCGCCCCGCCACCCGACACGGCAGGCACTTTGGCGAGCGCATTATCCGCTTCGGTGATCGCGACGCCGGGATTGCCGCCCGCGCGCTGGATCAGCTGCGCGGCCATGCCTTGGTCGTCCTCGAGTAGGGCCTTGAGCAGATGCGCAGTCGAAATCCGCTGGTGGCTCATGCGGATGGCCACGGTCTGCGCGCTCTGGAGAAAACCCTTGGCGCGGTCGGTGAATTTTTCGAGATTCATGCAAACACCCTCATCAGAAATCTATGACCTGCATATGGTGTTGCCAATTTGCAACACAAGTCCTTCCGCCAAAAATATCGGCGGGTGTGTTGCATTGATAGGTAGGTCGTGCGGCACGGTCCACAAGGGGCACGTGCCGCACTGGTCGATAAGGCTGCCTGATGTGGCTGACCGATATAGCTCGATCGCCCGCGCTGCTATTGAGGACGCCAGCTCCGTGCCAGTTCGTCCAGCAGCATCACACCATATCCGCTCGATCCTGCGGGGACGAGGGGCGAGCTGGTGGCGGCATCATCGACCGAGGCCATGTCGATGTGAATCCAAGGCAGGTCTTCGGGCACGAAATATTCTATGAAATGCGCGCCGGAGCTGGCCCCGGGCGATACACCGCCATTGACCACATCGGCGATGTCCGAGCCGCGCACGGCCTTGCGATAGGTTTCGTGCAGCGGCAGCTGCCACAAAGGTTCGTCGACTCGCTCGCCCGCCGCAATGGCGGCATCGGCATAGGCCCTGTCGCGCGCAAACACGCCCGCATATTCCGATCCCAGCGCCGCCCCGACCGAGCCCGTCAGCGTGGCGATGTCGACCAGTGCGTAGGGTTCGGCCTCGCGCACCACATATTCGATGGCATCGGACAGGACCAGCCGCCCTTCGGCGTCGGTGCTGACGATCTCGATGGTCTTGCCCGACATGGTCCGCACCACGTCTCCGGGGCGCTGGGCATTGTCGCCCGGCATGTTCTCAGCCAGCGCGGCCACAGCGACGGCATGGACCGGCGCACGCGATTTGGCGAGGCTGTAGATCGCGCCGGTCACCGCCGCCGCACCCGACATGTCGCGTTTCATTGCGCCCATCCCGCTGCTCGGCTTGATCGAAATCCCGCCTGTGTCGAAGGTGATGCCCTTGCCCGCCAGCGCGATGGGAGCGCCCGATGCCCCGCGATAGGTGATCATCATCAGGCGCGGCGGACGGCGGCTGCCCTGCCCGACACCGGCGATTGCGCCCATGTTCAGCCGCCGCATGTCCGCCTGATCAAGCACCCGGATCGACACATTCGGCACGCTTGCGAACAAAGCCTGCGCGCGGGCCACGAAGCTTTCCGGATAAATCACGCTGGCCGGTTCGTTGATGACGTCGCGGGCGAAGCGCACACCGTCCGCCAGCGCCGACTGGCGGCTGGTCCACGCCGCGCTGGCAGCAGCTGAATTGGGACCGACAAAGCTGATCGGCTGTGCAGGCTTCGCCGAACGGTCGCTCTTGTAGCGATCGAACCGGTATTGGCCGAGCGTGGCGCCGAGCGCTGCCAGCGCCATGGCCTCGCCCGAAGGGAGGCCCACTACTGCGACCGGCGCGTCTTCTTGGGCCAATTCCTGCGCGATCCGGCCACCGACGACGCGCCAGTCGATTGTCTCCTCGTCCTCGGTCGCCGCCGCGCCGAACAGGACGATGCGCGGCGATCCGGCCGCGGCTGGCAGATCGAGCATGTCGCCCGATTTGCCTGCGAATTCGGCAGCCGCGATCCTGGCGGCGGCATCATCTGGCAGACCGTCAACGCCATCCGGGAGGACAGTATCGGTCATCACGATGGCCAGCGCGGCGTCTGCAGGCACGGATCGGGCAAAGGCAACCGGACGCTCGGCGCTGTTAGCAATGCTTGCCGGGGCAATGCCCGATCCCGGAACATCCTGTGCCGCCAGCATTGTGGGGCTGGAAACGGCGGCGGCAAGCGCCAGGCTAAGCGCGGTAAAGGTATGGTGTTTCATGACAGTCCCCGAACAGTCCGATTGGCAGATAATATGCAGGCATCCTGCCTGACCCAAACGGCTCCGGCGGGAAAGTTCGGCTTCGGCAGCCGACACACCGGCATCGACGAACGGGCTATCCCGCCCCGACGCCCTCCAGCCCGGGGACCATGATCGTGCGACCGCCGCCGAATTCCTCACGCACGACAACGAGCCCCTGCCGCTCCAGATGGTCGAGCAGGCGGCGGATACGGCCCGGCGAGCTTGTTCCATAGACACGGGCGAGCACATCTTCATCGACCTGCGTTTCACCCGCATGTGCCGCGCTGGCGATGACCAGGAACGGGGCGAGCAGGTCGTCGTCTATCGCGGCGGCCAGTTGCATGATGCGCGCCTGCACCTCCGGCTCCAGTGCGGACAGCCCGGCACTTTCGACCGCGAATTTGCGCTTGAAGGCCTGCATGTCGGGCATCGGACCGATCAGCTTTTCGCGCCGACACTTGGTGAGGAAGGTCTGATACTGTGCGCTGGCGGACTGGAAGGCGATCCCCTCTTCGCGCGCAAGCTCGCCGATGATCGCCTCGATCCGTTCGGCCACATGCGATGTGTCCAGCGGTTCTGCGGGGTGTTCGACCTGCCGTTCTTCCGCCTGCGCGATGCTGTCTTCCATTTCGGAAACCAGCGGCGCGGGCGGCGGAGGGGGCGGTGGCGGCGCCTGGGCCACCTCGCTCGCCAGATCGGTGGTAAGCAGGGCCGCCATGTCTTCCGGCGCGGTGTCGGGCAGCGCCATCAGCCCTTCGCTGCGCACCTTGTGGCCGGTACGCACCGGGCCGATCTTGACCGCCAGCGGAACGCGGGTGATCGCCGGTCCGAGCGCAAGGAAATGGCCGCGCTCCAGCTCGCGGATGCGTTCCGCCTGCCGCCGCTCCATGCCGAGCAGGTCGGCGGCGCGCACCATGTCGATATCAAGGAAAGTACGCCCCATCAGGAAGTTGGAGGCTTCGGCCGCTACGTTTTTGGCAAGCTTTGCCAGCCGCTGTGTCGCGACGACACCTGCCAGTCCGCGCTTGCGGCCCCGACACATCAGGTTGGTCATCGCGGTCAGTGTCATGCGCCGCGTATCCTCGGCCATCTCTCCTGCCGCAGCTGGGGCGAACATCTGCGCCTCGTCCACCACGACCAGCGCAGGATACCAATGTTCGCGCGGGGCATCGAACAGGGCGGTGAGGAACTGCGCGGCGCAGCGGATCTGCTGTTCCACCTCCAGCCCATCCAAGTCGAGCACCACGCTGGCGCGGTGTTCGCGGATGCGCCGGGCCAGCGCCTCGATCTCCGGCGGGGAATAGGCGGAACCGTCGATCACCACATGGCCGAATTCCTCCGCCAGCGAGGGGAAATCGCCTTCCGGGTCGATCACCACCTGCTGGACCATCCGCGCGCTTTCTTCCAGCAGGCGGCGCAGCAGGTGCGACTTTCCGCTGCCGGAATTGCCTTGGACGAGCAGCCGGGTCGCGAGGAGTTCCTCGATATCGAAATCGACCGGCTTGCCGGATGCCTCAAGGCCTATGGTGATCTGCGCACTCACCCAGCTTCGCTAGCGGTGCGAATCCGATCAACGGAAGGCAGCGCGGCAGGTTTTGCCCAATCCGTTGCGCGTGACCGCCGTGAACGCTAGGCAGGTTGCAAGAGAGGACGGATTTTTCATGGGAAAATGGTTTGGGCGCATTGGCTTTGCGCTGGTGGCACTCGTGCTTGTTGCATTTGTCGCCTTGGCGGCATGGGAACCTTACTTCATCAACCGTGATGGCGTGCGGCCCAGTGACCGGACCTATTCGGCGGAAATCGTGCGCGACGAATTCGGCGTACCGCACATCTATGGCGATACCGATGCCGATGTCGCCTACGGCGTCGCCATTGCCCATGCGGAAGATGATTTCTTCACCCTGCAGGACGTCGTCGCCATGAGCATGGGCCGATATGGCGCCATCGCGGGCGAGGACGGGGCCGCGTTCGATTACGCCTATCACCTGCTCGATGCGCGCGGCACGGCGGAGAGCGAATATCCAACCCTGCCCGCCGATACGCGCGCGCTGTTCGAAGCCTATGCGCAAGGCCTCAACGACTATGCCCGCCAGCATCCGGAAGAGGTGAAGCTGGCAAGGCTGTTCCCGGTCGACGGGGTGGATGTCGCCGCCGGTTTCGCGCTGCGCCAGCCCTTCTTCTTCGGCCTCAACAATGTCATCGGCCCGTTGGTTCAGGGTGAACCGCTGGCCCCTGAACATGGCCCGAAGATCCCCGCCACCCCCGTGAGCGAGGCCGCCACCGCAACCGCGCGTTCCGATGGACTTCCTGCCAATGCGCGACCGCTGGTGCTGCCCTCACGCGAAGAGGCCGCGATGAGTGGTTCCAATGCGTTTGCAGTGACGCCGGAGAAGTCGGGCGGTCCGACCACGCTGATCTCGAACTCGCACCAGCCATGGCGCGGGGGCGTCGCGTGGTACGAACTCGTCGTCGAAAGCGGCGAAGGCTGGCATTTCGCGGGCGCGAATTTCCCCGGCAGCCCCTTCCCCTTCCTCGGCCACAATGAAAATCTCGGCTGGACGAACACGGTCAATACGCCCGACATGGTCGACGTCTACAAGCTCGTCCTCGATGAGAGTGGCAAGCGTTACCGGCTCGATGGCGAATGGCGCGATCTCGAAAGCCGCATGGTGACCTTGCGCGTGAAGGTCGGCCCCATCGTGCTGCCCGTGCGCCGCGAGGTTCTGCGCAGCGTCCACGGCCCGGTCATCAAGAACGACGAAGGCGCATTCGCCATCCGCTATGGCGGGATGGGCAATCTCGGTCAGCTCGACGCGTATTATCGGCTCAACAAGTCGGAAACGCTGGAGGAATGGCAGGCCATTCTGGCGCGCATGGATATCCCTTCGACCAATTTCATCTATGCCGACCGCGAAGGCAATATCGCCAATATCTACAACGCCGCGATCCCCAATCGCCCGGCGATGGTGAACGGCAAGCGGGTGGACTGGCGCTCGGTCCTGCCCGGCGATGACAGCGCGCTGATCACGCGCGGGACGGTGAAGTTCGAACAGCTGCCCCGGTATGTGAACCCAGCCAGCGGCTGGCTGCTCGAAGCGAACGACAATCCGTTCAAAGATGCCGGGCCGGGCAGCGACCTGTCTGCTGGCGACTTCCCGCCCGAACTCGGCATCGAAACCAAGAACACCAATCGCGGGACGCGCGGCTGGAAATTGATGAGCGAGGCGAACCTACTCGACCGGGCCACGCTGGAGCGGATCAAATACGATACCGGATACGAGCGCACCGGCTATGTCGCGCGAATGCTGGACGAGGTCGCCGCGATAAAAACGGACGATGCCGACATGGCAGAGGCCCAGCGCCTGCTGGGCCAGTGGGACATGAAGGCCGACAATATCGGCCGGGGGGACAGCCTCGCACTGCTGATGATCCGGCCCTTCATGGGGGCGGATTACAGCAACGATCCGTGGCCGGATGTGAAGGTCGAGCTGCGCCGTTCGGTCGATCACCTGCTGACCCATTTCGGGCAGATCGATCCGCCGATGGGCGAGCTTCTTCGGCTGCGCCAGGGCGATGTCGACCTGCCGCTTGATGGCGGATCGGACACCCTGCGCGCATCGACGCTGTGGAACATTGAAGACGATGGCCGCCTGTCGGTGCGCCATGGCGACAGCTTTATCCAGTGGGTCGAATGGATGCCGGGCAAGCGCGTGTTCTCGCGCTCGATCCAGCCCTATGGTGCAGCAACTACGCGCGCCGACAGCCCGCATTATGCCGATCAGGCTACGCTGTTCGTCCAACATCGCTTGAAACCGGTGCATTTCTGGCGCGAAGATGTCATGGCCAATGCTGCACGGCGATACAAAGTCGCATCGCCGCCTGCCAATTAGGGGTTAGTTCAAATGCGTCGTCACCTGCTTTGCGGCCTCGCGGCCATCGCGCTTTCAGCTTGCACGAGCGTATCTGCCGACGCGCCACCCACCGCTTCGGCGCCCCCGCCTCCCCAAACCTCGCTCGCTGCGCTGGTCGATCAGGTCGAGATCCCGTATGAACAGTTTACGCTCGACAATGGCCTGACCGTACTCGTCCATACCGACCGCAAGGCCCCCATCGTCGGCGTGACGACTTACTACCGCGTCGGCTCCAAGCACGAACCGCGTGGCCGCACGGGCTTTGCCCATCTGTTCGAACACCTGATGTTCGGTGGCAGCGAGAACGTGGAGAATTTCGACATCCCGCTCGAAGCTGCGGGGTCCACCAGCACCAATGGCTCGACCAATTTCGACCGCACGAACTATGTCGAAACCGTGCCCACCGGCGCGCTTGACCTGGCGCTGATGATGGAAAGCGACCGCATGGGTTACCTTCTGGGTGCAATCAGCCAGGATAAGCTCGATAAGCAGCGCGGCGTCGTGCAGAACGAAAAGCGGCAGGGAGATAACCAGCCTTACGGCCTGACATTCTATGCCTTGCTCGAAGGCCTGTTTCCCGTCGGCCACCCCTACCGCCACTCGACTATCGGCTCGATGGCCGACCTCGATGCCGCGAGCCTCACCGATGTGCGCAAGTGGTTCACCGACAATTACGCGCCCAACAACGTGATCCTGTCGCTGACAGGCGATATCGACGCGAAGACCGCGCGCCCGATGGTGGAACGCTGGTTCGGCGATATTGCGTCGGGGCCTGAGGTGACGCCGGTACAGGCCGCGCCTGTCACGCTGGCGGCAGAAAAGAGCCGCGAACTGATCGATCAGGTTCCTCAGACACGCATCTATCGCGCTTGGACGGGGCCGGGCCTCAACCATGCCGACGCCGTTCCGCTGAGCATCGGGATGAGCGTGCTCGGCGGCCTTGCCAGTTCGCGCCTCGACAATGTGCTGGTGCGCGACGAACAACTCGCGACCGGGGTCAGCGCCTATAACTGGCAGTCGGAACAGGTGTCGGTGCTCGTCGCGCAGATGGATATCAAGCCCGGCGTCGACCGCGCCGCAGCCGAAAAACGCCTCGACGAGGTGGTGGCCCGGATGCTCGCTCAAGGTCCCACCGCAGCCGAGCTGGAACGCGCAGCCGCCCGTCTCGTCTCCAGCCAGATCGATGGGCTGGAGCGTGTCGGCGGCTTCGGCGGCAAGGGTTCGACACTCGCCGAAGGGCTGCTGTATTCCGGCGACCCGGCAACCTATGGCAAGGAGCTGGCACAGGTCGCTGCGCTCACCCCGGCGCAGGTAGCGCAAGCCATGAACCGATGGCTGTCGCGCCCCGTTTACAAGCTCGCCGTCGTGCCTGGCGAACGGGTCGAAAGCGGCGCAGACATGGGCGGCTGGGGTGATGAAGGCACGGTGGCCGCGCCCGAACCCGACGCCAAGGCCCCCATAGAAATCACCCGCACCGGCCCACCGCGCGATATGCCGAAGGCGAAGCCGGTCGGTCCGCTCACCTTCCCGACGGTGGAACGCGCCACGCTTTCCAACGGCATCCCGGTGACGCTCGCCCGACGGACGGCGATCCCCAAGCTCGTTATCTCGGTGCAGTTCGATGCCGGCTATGCCGCCGACGGTTCGGCGCGTGCTGGCACTCAATCGCTGATGATGGACCTGCTCGAAGAAGGGACGACCAGCCGCAGCGCGGTTGAGATCGCAGAGGAGCAGGAACGGCTTGGCGCGTCCATCGGCACGGGCAGCTCGCTCGATACCAGCTCGGTGACGATGAATGCGCTAACCTCCAACCTTGCCCCCTCGCTCGCGCTGATGGCGGATGTGGTGCGAAACCCTGCCTTCGCCGATACCGAGGTGCAGCGCGTGCGCGACCAGCGGCTGGCCCAGATCGCGCAGCAGCTTTCCTCGCCTGGAGGACTTGCTAGCCGCACATTGCGACCGCTCGTGTTTGGCGAGGGCCACCCCTATGGCACGGTCGGCAGTCTCGGCACGGTGGCCGTGGTCGAGGCGATTGCGCCCGCGGGCCTGCGCGCGGAACACGCCAGATGGATCCGGCCCGACAACGCGGAAATCTTCGTTGTCGGCGACATCACCATGCCCGAACTCAAAAGCCAGCTCGAAACCGCTTTCGGCAGCTGGCAGGCATCGCCCGACGCCATCCCGGTCAAGGCTTTCGACGTTGCTGTTCCAGCTCCCGCAACCCGGCTGGTGGTGATCGACCGCCCCAATTCGCCGCAATCGATCATCTATGCCGGCCGAGTGCTGCCGCTCGAAGGGGCGACGCCGGGGCTTGAATCGCTCGATCTTGCCAACGAAGTACTCGGCAACGGATTCCTCAGCCGGATCAACATGATCATCCGCGAGGAAAAGGGGTGGAGCTACGGCGCGCGCAGCGGGGTGGACGCGCCCGCCGGGCCGCGCCTGTTCTCGATCAGTACCGCCGTCCAGTCAGATCGCACGGCGGATTCGATCCAGCTGATCCTCGACACGGCGCGCGAATTCGCTGACGGAACCCGCGCAGTGGACGAAACCGAATTCACCCGCGTGACCGATGGCAATATTCGCGGCCTGCCCAATCGCTTCGAAACCAATTCGCAGGTTCTGGCGGCAATCGTCGAGAACGACCGTCTGGGCCGCCCGGACGATTACTACACCAGGCTGCCTGACACCTATCGCGCGATCGACAAGACGGCGATCGACAAGGCGGCAAGGCAGTATCTCGGCCCCGATGATCTGACCATCGTGGTGGTCGGCGACCGCAAGGAAATCGACGCCCAGCTTGAGAAGCTCGACATGCCCGTGACATATCTCGATATTGACACGAATGTCAGCAAGTAGGATGAGAGGTCCACACCAACCCTCAAACCAAGAGAGGAAATTCCATGTCCGTAGCAGGTACTTACGATTGCGTGACCAAGAGCCCGATGGGCGACCAGAAGGGCACTTTCACCGTCGTCCCCGGAGATGACGGCAACACCTTCACCGGCTCGATGGCTGGCGGCATGGGTTCGATGGATGTCGAAGACGGCAAGATCGACGGCGACAAGCTGACCTGGAAGATGAACATGACCGTGCCGATGCCGATGACGCTCGATTGCGAAGCAACGGTCGATGGCGACCAGCTGACCGGCAACGTCAATGCCGGCGCATTCGGCGCAATGCCGCTGACCGGCCAGCGCCAGGGCTAAGCCGCGCAACCGACAAAATAAAAGGGCCGCCGGAGCGATCCGGCGGCCTTTTTTCGACCAATATTTCAATTTCAACCAAACACCTCGAACCCTGCGACAATATGCTATTGTGTTTCGCCAACTTGACGGTCTACTCTTTCCGCATTCAGTTGGGGGGCAATTTATGAGACTGGCCGCGTTGGCGATTATTGGCGCAACTCTTGGCGGATGCGCCTCCATTCCAAATAATTATGTCCCTGAGACAAGGCAGATCAGCATGCCTGCCTTGGGGGTCCAACATACCGTCGCGCTCGGAGAAGAGCTTGTAAAACAAGGAACTGCCACAAATACAAATGGAGCGGTTCTCAGCTCAGAAAACAATATTAAGGGAATCCGGCTAAGCCCTGGATTCTACCCTCAAAGTGGCGAAGATGAGAAGTACATCTTCACTAGCTTCGCGACCAACAATCTGCAGGCGGGACTCGGCAAACTAACTCTCGGAGGCGGGCTTTTTGCACCCGGCATTTACCCTCAAAGCATCCGGTTCTCGAAGGAAAAACAAGAAACCTGTATTGTCGGCCCTGGTGCATACGGGATGAATCAAGCCGCCTGCGATACCGAGCACTCATATCGCTTCGAAAAACGACCCTTTTTTTCCGACAACAATTTTCAGCAGACACTGATCTACAGTGGCCGCGTCGGCGACCGGATCAAAGTCAGTTATAGGGAGTTTTCGGGAAATATGGCCAGAGCCGCTTTTAGTAACGAAGCGGAGTATGACCTCTCTGAGTCCGAGACGATCGCATATCGAGGAGCCCGAATTCGAGTGATTGATGCAGACAATCAATCTATAACTTACGAAGTTATTTCAAATTTCAATACTGATTAGAATATTATCGAATTTATGTTAGGCGTCACTTCATCAATATGGCCCGCACGATTACTGGTATTCTCCGGAATTTTGCCTAACAATATTCTCGCACCGCCTGATACGCCGCCGCCGCGACCGTGTTGGCGAGATTAAGCGAGCGCACCTTGTCGCTGCGCATGGGGAGGCTGACCATAGCCTCGCGGTGTGCAGCCACGATGTCTTCCGGCAACCCTTTCGTTTCGCGACCGAAGACGAGATAGGCATCCTCGGGATATTCCGGATCGTAGAAGCTGCGTTGGGCATATTCCTCGAACAGGAACATCTGATCGTCACGCGGCGCACGTTCGGCGAGGAATGCGTCCCAGCTGGCAAATTCGAACAGCCGGATATGTGGCCAGTAATCGAGGCCGGAGCGCTTCACGCGCTTATCCGAAATTTCGAAGCCCAGCGGATGGATCAGCACCAGCTCCATATCGAGCGCCACGCAGGTGCGCCCAACCGCGCCGGTGTTGCCGGGGATTTCGGGATGGACAAGGACGATGGAGGTCATGCGACGGAGCCAGGCGTGCCGCGGCTAGCGCAATTCTTGCGCGAGAATAAGAAGGGCACGCAGGTTCATATGCACCCCATCATAGGTGTATTGATCGAGCAGATAGCCGCTGGGCGCGAATTGCTTGGCGACGTCGAGAAACCGTGCACCTCCCGAATTCTTGGCCATCGCCGCATTGAGATCGGCAACCACCTCTGCGGCATTCCCGCAATGCGTTGCACTGGCAGAGCAAGGAAGCGTGGAAACGATCGTGACTTGCATGTCCGCTGCACGCAGGGCGGCAACCGTTTCCAGAATGTCGGCGTGGATGGCGGCTGCGCTGCGCCCCTCTATCACGTCGTTGATGCCGACAAGTATGACGACACGTTTGGCCCCGCTGGTCAGCACAGGATCGATCCTGCCTTTCAACCAGGCGGCATAATCGCCGGGGATGGCGAAATTGGCGACTTCAAGCTCGGGCAACAGCTCACGCCATTCAGCACGTGCGAGCATCGAATCGCCGAGGATGGCGATCTCCGCAGGCCTCACACCGCGACGAAGCAGCGCCGCCCGGTCGCGATATGCGGGTGGCGGGTCCCGTTCATAAGCGGGTCGCTCATCGACGGTTTCGCCAGACAGCGCACGGCGCGCCTCTACGACCTGCGGATAGGGAAACCAGTCGCGCGTGACGCCGTAATGCCCCCACACATAGCCAGCGGCGAGCGCCACGAGCAGGATCGTCGCCTTGCGAAAAATGCGCGCCTCCTGCCCTAACCCAGTTTGTCCTTGAGGATCTGGTTGACCACCGCCGGGTTGGCCTTGCCCTGCATCGCCTTCATCGTCTGGCCGACGAAGAAGCCGAACAGCTTGTCCTTGCCGCCGCGATATTCCTCGACCTTGTCGCCGTTGGCGGCGATGATCTGGTCAATCGCGGCTTCGATGGCGCCGGTGTCGCTGACCTGCTTGAGGCCCTTTTCGTCCGCAATGGCTTCGGGTTCGCCCCCGTCGCGCAGGACGATTTCGTAGATCTCCTTGGCCTGGCCGCCGGAAATCTCACCCTTGTCCTGCATGGCAAGGATACTTGCCTGCCGCTCTGCCGTGGCGTTGGCCATGTTCGCTTCCTCGCCCAGCGACTTTGCGACGCCCGGTGCGACCGAGAGTGCCCAGTTGGCGACCTGCGTGGCGACCTTGGCCTCTGGCTTGCCGATTTTTGCAGCAGCGGCCCCCAGCAGCGTTTCGAAGCGCGCGAAAGTCTCGACCTCGGCCGTCAGCTCGCGCGCATTGTAGGGCGTGAGGCCCAGCTCGTTCTCATAGCGCGCGCGCTTGGCGTCGGGCAGTTCGGGCAACGATGCGCGGCATTCTGCAAGGAAGCTGTCCTCCAGCTCCAGCGGGAGCAGGTCGGGATCGGGGAAATAGCGATAGTCGTGCGCATCTTCCTTGCTGCGCATGGTCCGCGTCGTCCCCGTGCCCGGATCGAACAGGCGCGTTTCCTGGTCGACCGTGCCGCCGTTTTCCAGCACATCGACCTGGCGATTGGCCTCGTATTCGATGACCTGCATCACGAAGCGTACCGAATTGACGTTTTTCGTTTCGGTCCGCGTGCCGAATTCGTCGCCCGGCTTGCGCACGCTGACGTTCACGTCGGCGCGCATCGAGCCTTCTTCCATATTGCCGTCGCACGATCCGACATAGCGCAGGATGGAGCGCAGCTTGCGGACATAGGCCCCGGCCTCTGCGGGGCTGCGCATGTCGGGCATGGAAACGATTTCCATCAGCGCGACGCCGCTGCGGTTGAGATCGACATAGGACATGGTCGGATGCTGGTCGTGCATCAGCTTGCCCGCGTCCTGCTCGACATGGATGCGCTCGATGCCGATGACCTTGTCTTCGGCGATGCCCGCCTTCTCGTCCGCCTCGATCAACAGTTGCCCCTCGCCCACTATGGGGTGGTAGAGCTGGCTGATCTGATAGCCCTGCGGCAGATCGGCATAGAAGTAGTTCTTGCGGTCGAACCGGCTGTATTTGTTGATCTGCGCCTCGATCGCCATGCCGGTGCGCACCGCCTGGCGGATGCATTCGCGATTGGGCACAGGCAGCATGCCGGGCATCGCCGCATCGACGAGGGAAACCTGGCTGTTGGGCTCTGCCCCGAAAGCAGTCGCCGCTCCGCTGAACAGCTTGGCGTTGGAGGTAACCTGCGCATGGACTTCGAGGCCGATCACGACCTCCCACTCGCCCGTTGCGCCCTGGATGCGGTAGCTACTCATCTTCTAGTCCCAGCAAATGTGTTTCCAAGCTCTCGAGCTCGACTTTGCACACCTCGTCAAATTTCCCCGAGCCTGTAATGGTGACTTCCTCCAGAAACAGCAAAGTCGGTTTCCGGTATTGGGGATACGCGCGCAACTCGTTGAGATAGGCGATCATGGAAGGTCCGTTGAACTTCCCATCGCGACCCGGCTCACTCACCAACTTCATCAACGCGCGCATGAGCTTGGCGTAATCGTGGACCACTATCGGCCTCGACGGCGGCTCAGTGAATCTTTTCTGCTGATACAGAACGATGCACGTCAAAATGGTCATGACCCAAAATGGTATCACCATTCCGAAGACCATCAGACCAATGGCAGTCCACTCGAAACCACTCACCACCACCTCTCCGGCTGCGCGTCGAACCCGGCGCGCTGCTGGATAGCCAGACCCGCATTAAGCACGCCCTGCTCATCGAAGGGCTTGCCAACGATCTGCAGGCCGAGCGGGAGGCCGTCACCGTTGAGCATGGCGGGCACGCTCATGGCAGGCAGACCCGCAAGGCTGGCGGGGACCGCGAAGACGTCGTTCAGATACATCGTCAGCGGATCGGCATCGAGGCTGCCGAGCGGGAAGCTGGCCGTCGGCGTGGTCGGTGCGAGGATGGCGTCGCATTGGCCCCAAGCCTTTTCGAAGTCCTGCGCCACCAGCGTGCGGATCTTCTGCGCCTGCGTGTAATAGGCATCGTAGAAGCCCGCGCTCAGCACATAGGTCCCGATCAGCACGCGGCGCTTCACCTCGTCACCGAAACCGGCGGCGCGGGTGGCGGCGTACATGTCCTGCAAGCCAGCACCCTCCGGCAGGTCACGCAGGCCATAACGCACGCCGTCATAGCGCGCGAGGTTGGACGAAGCCTCTGCGGGCGCGATGATGTAATAGGCGGGCAGCGCGTATTTGGTGTGCGGCAGCGAAATATCGACGATCTCCGCGCCAGCATCGCGCAGCCATTCCTTGCCCTGTTCCCAGCTTTTCAGGATTTCCTCGTCAGTGCCGTCCATCCGGTATTCCTTCGGGATACCGATCTTCTTGCCCTTGAGGTCCGCGCTGAGGCCTGCTTCCCATGCGGGAACGTCCATCTGGAGGCTGGTCGCGTCCTTGGGATCGAAACCCGCCATCGCTTCGAGCATGATGGCGCAATCCTCTACGCTGCGGGCCATCGGCCCGGCCTGATCGAGGCTGGAGGCGAAGGCCACCACGCCCCAGCGCGAGCAGCGGCCATAGGTCGGCTTGATCCCGCAGATCCCGGCAAAGGCGGCGGGCTGGCGGATCGAGCCGCCCGTATCCGTGCCGGTGGCGGCAGGCGCGATGCGCGCGGAAACCGCGCTGGACGAACCGCCCGATGAACCGCCGGGGCTCATCGCGGCATTCGTGCCCTCCTTTTTCCAGGGCGAGGCGACATTGCCGAAATAGCTCGTCTCGTTCGAGCTGCCCATCGCGAACTGGTCGAGATTGAGCTTGCCCAGCATACCCGCACCGGCATCCCACAGTTTTTGGCTGACGGTGCTTTCGTATTGCGGCGTGAACCCTTCGAGGATGTGGCTGGCCGCGGTGGTCTGCACGCCCTTGGTGGCGAACAGGTCCTTCATCCCGATGGGCACGCCGCCCATTGTGCCGAGGTCTTCGCCCTTGGCGCGTTTCGCATCGATGGCGTCGGCTGCGGCCAGCGCATGATCGGGTGTCGTCACGATGAAGGCGTTGAGGTCCGCCGCTGCGGCGACGGCGGCGTTGAAGCCTTCCGCCACTTCACGCGCGGTGAAATCGCCCTTGGCAACGCCGTCACGGATATCCTTGACGCCGAGATTGGTCAGTTCGGTCATTATTCGATCACCTTGGGCACGCCGAAAAAGCCGTGTTCGGCCGCAGGCGCATTGGCGAGCACATCGTCGCGCCGTCCGCCTGCGGTGTGCGGGTCTGCATCGACCACATCGTCGCGCAGGCGCAGCGTGTTGGGGATGACCGCAGTCATCGGCTCGACGCCGCTGCAATCGACCTCGCCCAGCTGCTCGACCCAGTCGAGGATATTGTTCAGTTCAGGCACCATCCGGTCGAGCTCTTCATCGCCCATGCGGATGCGTGCCAGCGAGGCGATTTTCGCCACTTCTTCGCGTGTAACGGACATGGCCTGCGCGTTAGCCGCGCCGCGCGCCCGCTTCAAGCGGGGATGGCGCTATTGTGCCGGTGCAGGCGCGCTTTCGCCGCCCTGACCTTCGCCCATCGCGCCCTGCTGCATCTGCATCGCCTGCTGCAATGCGGCCAGGCGGCGCTCGAAATCTTCCATGCTCATGTAATCGATCACTTCGACTTCGAAGGTCAGGTCCGAATCGGGCGGGATCACTTCATTGCCCTGCGGATCGCGGCTGCCTTCTGCGCCATATGCCTGCGCGGCGGGAATCGTCAGGACGTATTTGCCGCCCTTCTGCATCTTTTGCGCGCCTTCCGCAAAGCCGGGGACCATCCGGTCGAGCGGCAGCGGGGTTCCGTCGGGGAAAATGCCATCGACCGGCAGCGGTATATCCTGCGACTGGTCGAACACCGTGCCATCTTCCAGCTTGCCGGTATAATGCGCAAACACGACGTCGGTCGGGCCGGGATTGGGGCCGGACCCTTCGGCCACCGTTTCCACCGAAACACCGCGCGGCACGCTTGCCCAGGCGAGGCCCGCCGCCAGCAGGATCGCGGCGATAACACCGATCCAGAGTTTGGTCAGGGAACCCTTGGCGATGGGCTGGAGCGGAACGCGTGTAACTTCGGCCATGAAACGATCCCGAATTTATGGTCGGCCCGGAATAAATCGGGCCGGAATGCAAAAGGGCGCGGAAAATTCCGCGCCCTGATGGCTTAGGCAGAGTAAGGAAGCAAGCGCGAAGGGCGCTTACTTGACCCCGTCGCGTTCCATCCGCTTACGCTCCATCTTGCGAGCGCGGCGAACGGCAGCGGCCTTGGAACGGGCGCGCTTTTCGCTCGGCTTCTCGTAATGGCGGCGCAGCTTCATTTCGCGATAGACGCCCTCGCGCTGCAGCTTCTTCTTGAGCGCGCGCAAAGCTTGGTCGACATTGTTATCGCGAACGATGATCTGCATAAGTTAAAACACCTCGTTAAACGGGCCAGAGCCCGCGAAACGGGTTTGCCTCCTGAAAGTTTTCCGTCGAAACAACGAAAGACGCGCCGAATCCCTGCCGGACCGGCTCGAACGGCGCGCAAATATGCATTCCGACAACAAATTGCAAGTGCTTTGCAGCGCCGCCTGCCGCGTCTAAGGCGGATGGATATGTCGACACTGTCTCCTTTTGCCGCGACGCTGAATGTTGCGATCGGCGGCGCATTCGGTGCGGCCCTGCGATACCAGGCGGGCCGCGCGCTCACCGGATGGCTGGGCGCGAGCACGATCTCGGTCTTTCCCTTCGCCACGCTGGCCATCAACACGCTGGGCAGCCTGCTGCTCGGCGTGCTGGCCGCATGGCTTGCCCGACATGGCGAGAATGGGGACCAGATGCGCCTGCTCCTCGGACTTGGCCTCCTGGGCGGGTTCACCACCTTCAGCGCCTTCAGCCTCGAGGTGGTTGTCATGTTCGAGCGCGGGCAGTTCCTGTTCGCCGGGCTCTACGCCTTTCTCTCCGTCGCGCTGGGCATCACCGGGCTGATGGTCGGCATGGCAATCACACGGATGTTCCAATGACCGACGGCCACGAAAAGAAGGACGAAACGCCGCAGGTGCGGCAATTCACCGTCGGATCGGATGACGAAGGCATCCGGCTCGACCGCTGGTTCAAGCGGCATTTGCCGCAGATCGGCTTCGGCATGGTGTCCAAATGGGCGCGGACCGGGCAGGTGCGCGTCGATGGGAAACGCGCCAAACCGGAAGACCGGCTGGTCACCGGGCAGGAGATTCGCGTGCCGCCGGGCGGCGAAGGCAACCGCCCGCGCGGCAAGCCGCGCCGCGAACTGACCGCTGCGGAAATCCAGTCGGCGAAGGACATGGTGATCTTCGAAAGCCAGTCCGCCATTGTTCTCAACAAGCCGCCAGGCCTCGCGACGCAGGGCGGGACCAAGACGACGCACCATGTCGACGGCCTGCTCGACGCGTTTGTCGAGGACGAAGAAGACCCGCGCCCGCGTCTCGTCCACCGGCTCGACAAGGATACGAGCGGCGTGCTGCTGACCGCGCGCACACCGGGCAGCGCTGCGTTTTTCTCCCGCCGTTTCTCCACCCGCAAGGCGCGCAAGATTTACTGGGCGCTGGTGGTCGGCATACCCGAGCATTCCGAAGGAACGATCGACGCCCCGCTCGCCAAGCAACCTGGCACGGGCGGAGAGAAGATGCATGTCGACCATGAGAACGGACAGTCCGCCAAGACCCGCTATCGCGTGGTCGAACGCGCCGGGCAAAAGGCCGCGTGGCTGGAGCTGGAACCGCTGACGGGCCGCACCCACCAGTTGCGCGTTCACTGCGCGGCGATGGGCAACCCCATCGTCGGCGACGGCAAATATGGCGGCAAGGACGCCTTCCTGACCGGCAGCATCAGCCGCAAGATGCACCTGCATGCGCGCCGCCTCATTGTCGCCGCGCCGGAGGGCGAAAAGATAGATGCAACCGCGGAGTTGCCAGAACACTTCGCAGCCAGCCTCGATCAGTTGGGTTTCGATCCCGCGCTGAGCGATGCGGCCCCCTTGCAGGGCGACGAGCCGGTCGAGCGCACACGGGCGGAAAAGAAACAGGCCGCCCGCCAGCACGCCAAGCAATATCGCAAGGCACAGCGCGCCCCGCGCCGCGCGCGCGGCGGCCAAGCAGTTCAAAAGAAGCTCGGCAAGAAATCGGGTGGCAAGCCCGCCAGCGGGCCGAAGGGCAAACGCTGATGCACCCGAACCCGACCTTCCACACCGGTGAGCGCGCCGCGCACGAGGCGCTGATCGATCAGGTGGGTTTCGGCATGGTCTACCTGACCACGCCCGACGGGCCGCGTGTGGCGCACACACCGGTGCTTTCGACCGGGGACGGCGCTGTGCAGTTCCACCTTGCACGCGGCAACGCCCTCACCCGGCATCTTGCCGAGTCTGAAGCGCTGATCGTGGTCAACGGGCCGGAGGGTTATGTCTCGGCCCGCTGGTACGACGATGCGGATCAGGTCAGCACCTGGAATTATGTCGCGCTCGAGATGGTCGGGCGGGTCCGGCAGATGGACGAGGACGGGCTTACAGGCCTGCTCGAAGATCTGGTGGACCGGCATGAAAGCCGCATTACCGCCGGGCAGCGCTGGACGATGGACAAGCTCAGCACCGCAAACCGCCGTCGGATGCTGGCCGCGATTACCGGCTTTGAGATGGAAGTGCGCGAATGGCGCGGCACGACAAAGCTGTCACAGAACAAGCCAGAGGCTGAACGCAGGCGGCTGACTGCCGGAATGCACGATGCCGGTTCCACTGCGGTGGCCGATCTGATGGAGGAATTCACCGCATGACCCGCCTTGCCGTGTTCGATTGCGACGGGACGCTGATCGATGGCCAGGCCTCGATCTGCGAGGCGATGGAGGCCGCATTCCGCGACGCCGACACACCCGTCCCCGACCGTGCCGATGTCCGCCGCGTGGTCGGCCTCAGCCTGCCGCAGGGCATTCGCCTGCTCGCCCCCGATGCCGACGAGGCATGCCAGGCGCAGATTGTCGATCGCTACAAGCATCACTTCTTCACCGCGCGCACCGAAGGGCGGCTGTCCGAGCCGCTGTTCGAGGGGATGCGCGAATTGCTGGAAAAGATGCGCAGCGATGGCTGGGTGCTGGGCGTGGCAACCGGCAAGAGCCGCCGGGGGCTGAATGCCTGCCTCGCAGCGAATGGCATCGCCGATCTGTTCACCACGCTGCAACCGGCGGATGACCACCCGTCCAAGCCCGACCCGACCATGCTGCACACCGCGCTGGAGGAGGCCGATGCGCTGCCCGAAAACACCGTGATGATCGGTGACACCACCTTCGATATCGATATGGCTGCGGCCGCCAATGTGCGCGCGGTCGGGGTTGCCTGGGGCTATCACGAGGCGCACGAATTGATCGCATCGGGCGCTGTCGGTGTGGCCGAAACCATAGAAGAGCTGGAGGCGTTGGTTTATGGCTGAGGGCGATCCCGCAGCCGGGCGGTTCTTTCTGCTGCAATTGCTGCGCCTCGCCTGCATGGGTGTGGCGGTGGCGGGCGGCATTCTGTTCGGCCGCTATGGCAATGATCTGGGCGGTGTGCTGCTCGTGCTGGGCGCGCTGGCCTTCTTCACCCTGCCGCGCCTTTTGGCCCGGCGCTGGAAAAGCCCCGACGCATGAAACGTTTCTACAAGCAAGTTAGCGCCGAGCAGACCGAACTCGGCTGGCAGGTCACGCTCGATGGGCGTCCGGTGAAGACCCAGGGTGGGCGCATACAGGCCGTGCCCAATGCCGCGCTGGCCGACATGCTCCGCCGCGAATGGGACGAACAGGGCGAGGAGATCGACCCCACCCGCTTCTTCACCCGCGACATGGTCGATTATGCCATCGACATCGTGGGGCAGGATCGCGAAGCATCCATCGCGCGCCTCATCCGCTATGCCGAAACCGACACGCTGTGTTACCGAGCAGACCCGGACGAACCGCTGTGGAAGCGCCAGCAAGAGGTCTGGGAACCGCTGGTCACTGCCTTCGAAGCGCGTGAAGGCGTGCGGCTGGAGCGTGTGAGCGGCATCGTCCACCGCGCACCCGCGCCGGAAACCCTGGCAACTTTGCGCGCGCGGCTGGAGGGGATGGATGCACTGCTTCTTGCCCCGCTGGAGAGCCTGACCGCACTTGCCGCATCGCTGTGCATCGGCCTTGCCGCGCTCGATCCGGATGTCGATGGCTCCGCGCTGTGGGATGCCGCCAATCTGGAAGAGGATTGGCAGGCCGAGAATTGGGGCAGCGACGAAGAGGCAGCCGCACGCCGCGACAAGAAACGTAGCGAGTTCCTGGCCGCACTGGAATTTGCGCGGGCAGCCAGACGCTAGACCGGCCGGGCCCTATCCGAGGCTCACCGATTTCAGGCCCTGACCCCGTTCAGGAACGACCGACCCATTCCGCGACCTGGCCGGCGACATCGTTTGCCGCCTGATTCAATGCCACGCCAACAGGGCCGACCTCAGCCGGGATACCGGACACGCGTGCCTCGAAGCGGCGCGTGGTCACTTCGCTCGACGCGCCATTGCGCACCGCATCGAACACCACCACCACCGAAGATGTGCGCGCATCGTAGCCGAATTCGCGCAGCGTGCCCTGCAGGCGGTTGCTGGCCTGCACACCGGGATCATCGCCGTCGATGACCACGCGGTTGCTGCCAGTGCGGATCGTTTCCGCGATCAGGCGGCGGAACAGACGGGCGGGCTTTTCCACCCACACTGCGTCTTGCAGATAGGCGACCTCGCTGTCGGTCACCTGCACCGGCACACGCACCACATCGAGGCGCGCGGGCGCTTCGAATTCGATGAGCGCAAGCGCGCTGCCCTGATTGCCCTGCGCACCGGACCCGGCAGGGGCCGTGGCGCTGGGCGTAAGGGTCAGCAGGCTGGGCGGCGGATCTTCGCCAAAGCTGAGGCAACCTGCCAACATCAGGGCGGGCGCCAGCATGGCGGTGCGCAACACGTTCTTCATGGCCAACCTCACGGTTCGTAATCCGGCAGCTTGCTTCCGCCGACGAGCGCGCCTGCGCCCTGCGATTCGATCTTTTCAGTGACATTGCGCAGCGACTTGCTGGTCGCGCGAAGATCACGCAGCGTCGCCTCGGCCGCGGGCAAAGTGCTTTCGGTGAGTTGCTTGGTCGCAGGCCGTGCCTCGTCCAGCGTCTGCTTGAGCGCCTCGGCCGCACCACCCGCCGAATCGAGCGTGGTGCGAAGCTGCTGGGCGAGCTGCTGGCCCTCCTGATTGATCAGCTGGTCGGTCGATTGCGTGACCTTTTCGAATGCGTCGAGCGCCTCGCTCGATTCGCGCAGGGTCACCTGCAGTTCCGCAAGCGTGCGTTCGATCTGCGGTGTCGCCTGGGCAAGGTCGGCGGTCATCTGGTTGGTGTTGGCGAGAATGCCGGAAAGCTGCCGCTGGTTCTCGTCATCGAGCAGCGTGGTCAGGCGTTCGGTCAGCGTCGCCAGCCGTTCGAGCAACAGCGGCGCATTGGCCAGGATTTCGCCGAAGCCGCCAGCCTTGGGAGGGATCACCGGCACGCCTTCGGGGCAATCGGTGGTTTCGCAGGTAATCGGCGGCTGGCCGCTGCGCGCACCGTCGAGAAGAATGGTCGAAACGCCGGTGAACGAGCTCTGCATCGTCGCCGTGGTCCCGATCAGGATCGGCACTTCGGAGCGGACCTTGACCCGCACGCGGACGAATTCGGGGTCCTTGTCCCACAGCTGGATATCGCTGACCTGCCCCACCGGAACACCGGCAAAGCTGACTTCGGACCCGTTGGTCAGGCCTGCAACCGATTGCTTGAAGAAGATGTCGTATTCATTCCTGTCGCCCTGACCCAGCCGGGCGAGCCAGATGATGAACGCCGCCAGCGCCACCAGGAGGAACAGGGTAACCGCCCCGACCCAGACGTGATTTGCCCGTGTTTCCATGCGCTTTGCCCTATGCCCCGTCCCTTGCGGCCTTGTCCAACGCTTTCACGGCGTGAGCGGCGACCGGCTGGTCCATATGCTGGCGCAATTCGTCCAGCGCCTGTGCGGTCAGCGCGGCGCGTCCGCGCGGACCGTTGAAATATTCCTGTATCCACGGGTGGTCGCGTTCCATCAGGTTGGGAACGGTATCCACCGCGATCACCTGCTTGTCCGCCAGCACCGCCACGCGGTCGCAGATTTCGTGCAGCGTATCGAGATCGTGGGTGATGAGAAACACCGTCAGGCCCAGTGTTTCCTGCAATTCCTCGGTCAGCCGGTCGAATGCCGCCGCACCGATGGGGTCGAGGCCCGCAGTCGGCTCGTCGAGAAACAGCAGTTCCGGGTCGAGCGCAAGCGCGCGTGCCAGGCCGGCCCGCTTCTTCATCCCGCCCGATAATTCGGACGGATATTTGTTCACCGCATCGGCCGGAAGGCCAGACAATTCCACTTTGTAGCGCGCAATCTCGTGGCGCAGCTTTTCGGGCATCTCGGGATAGAACTGGCGCAGCGGCACTTCGACATTTTCGCCGACGGTCAGCGTGGAAAACAGCGCCCCGCCCTGAAACAACACGCCCCAGCGGTCGCGAATGCCCAGCACCTCGTCCGGCTCCGCCTCGGTGATCGAATGGCCGAACACCTCGATATGCCCTTCATCGGGAATTTGCAGCCCGATGATGGAGCGCATAAGCACCGATTTGCCCGTACCCGATCCGCCGACCACGCCGATGATCTCGCCGCGATTGACCTTGAGGTCGAGCCCGTCATGTACGGCGTAATCGCCGAACTTGTTCACCAGCCCCTCGACGATAACCGGATGATCGCCGCGAAACCGTTCGTGATGGGAAAGTTCCGGCATCACGCCCACCCGATCTTGGTAAAGAAGACGGCGAAGAAGGCATCGAGCACGATCACTGCGAAGATTGCCGAGACCACGGCCAGCGTGGTGCGCAGGCCGACCTCTTCGGAGTTACCCTGCACCTTCATGCCGTGATAGCAGCCTGCCAGCGCCACGATCAGCCCGAACACCGGCGCCTTGATCAGTCCGACCCAAAGATCATAGGCCGGGACCACGTCCTGCACGCGGCTGATAAAGGTCCAGAAGGGGATACCAAGCGCAAGATCCGACACCACGCCGCCGCCGACGATGGCCACGACGGACGAATAGAAGCCGAGCAGAATCATCATGAAGGTCGCTGCCAGGATGCGCGGGATCACCAGCACTTCCATCGGCGAAATGCCGATGGTGCGCATCGCGTCGATTTCCTCGGTCAGTTTCATCGTGCCGATCTGCGCAGCAAAAGCAGAGCCCGAGCGGCCCGCAACCATGATCGCCGTCATTAACACGCCCAGTTCGCGCAAAGTGATGCGCCCCACCAGGTTCACCGTGAGCGATTCGGCGCCGAACTGTTCGAGCTGCACCGCCCCCTGTTGGGCGATGACAATCCCGATCAGGAAGCTCATCAGGCCGATAATCGGCAGGGCCGAGACGCCGACCAGTTCCATCTGGCGCACCAGCGCCTTCATCGGAAAGCGCGATGGATTGCGCGCCAGGCTGCCACCTGCGACCAGCACCGCGCCCAGAAAGCCCACCACATTGCGAATGCCGCTGCCGGCATTGTTGACCTTGGTGTACCATTCATCGGTCACCCGATCGACCAGGCCACTTCGCGGGGCGGAAATGTCTTCGTCCGAATCGACCTTGCTCACCGCCTCGATGAGGCGCGTCGCACGCTCGCTCGCGCCGGTAATCTCGCTGCCTAGCCGCTTGCACAAACGATGCGCGACCCAGGCCCCGACGGTGTCGATTTCCGTTACGTCCGAAAGGTCTATCGCGGTGACGGAATCGTCGATCTCACGCAGCCCCTCGTCCACCGCCGTTACGGTGGAGACGAGATAGGGGCCGGACAACGCCAGAATGGCTCCTTGATCCCCCTGCTCGATCGTAAAATCCGTCACGCGGTCCATAGGTTGGCGGCTATGCGGATATTCTCGTCGCTTGCCAAGCGCGATGCGCGTGAATGTCCCGTGTTGCGCTGCACCAACGGTGCTGGCAAGGCGGGGGAATGACCACCGAACTGCCCAAGACCTTCGACCCGGCCGAAATCGAGACGCGCTGGTACACCCACTGGGAAGAAAACGGCCTGTTCCGGCCCGACCGGCCCGACGCAGCCGCCTTCACAATCGTCAACCCGCCGCCCAACGTAACCGGGCGGTTGCATATCGGCCATGCGCTGGACAACACGTTGCAGGACATCATGGTTCGTTACGAACGGCTGCGCGGCAAGGATGCGCTGTGGGTGGTCGGCACGGACCATGCGGGCATCGCCACGCAGATGGTGGTCGAACGCCAGCTGGAGGCGAACCAGGACAAGCGCACCAATTATTCGCGCGAGGAATTCGTCGACAAGGTCTGGGAATGGAAGGAAGAAAGCGGCGGCACGATCACCCGCCAGCTGCGCCGCCTGGGCTGTTCGATGGACTGGAGCCGCGAACAGTTCACGATGGACGAGCATTTCACCAAGGCGGTGCTCAAGGTCTTCGTGGACCTCTATAACAAGGGCCTGATCTACCGCGACAAGCGGCTGGTGAACTGGGACCCCAAGCTCAAGACCGCGATCTCCGACCTTGAGGTCGAGAACAAGGACATGCCGGGCAGCTTCTGGCACTTCAAATATCCGCTTGAGGACGGCGTGACGCTGGCTGATGGCCGCGACTTCATCGAAGTCGCCACGACCCGGCCCGAAACCATGCTCGCCGATATGGCCGTGGCTGTGCATCCTGACGATGCACGCTACAAATCGGTCATCGGCAAGCATGTCGTGTTGCCGATTACCGGACGCCGCGTGCCGATCATAGCCGACGAACACGCCGACCCGGAACTGGGCAGCGGCGCGGTGAAGATCACGCCGGGCCACGATTTCAACGATTTCGATGTGGGCAAACGCGCCGGAATCGCGCCTGCCGACATGCTCAACATGCTCGATGCCGATGCCAATGTCTGCCAGACGGCAGATGGCCTCGTGCCCGATGAATTCATCGGCCTGCACCGCTTCCGCCGTGACGGCGTGGCGGGTGACGATGGCGCGCGCGAACTGGTGGTCAAGCGCCTGAAGAAAAGCGGCCACCTGATCCTGCAAAAGGGCAAGACCAAGAAGGGCGAGGAAGTCGAACTCGACGCCGAACCGCGCACCATCCCCACCCCCTTCGGCGACCGCGGCGGCGTCGAAATCGAACCCTGGCTGACCGACCAGTGGTATGTCGATGCCGAAACGCTCGCCCAAAAGCCCATCGAGGCGGTGAAATCGGGCGAGGTCGAAATAGTCCCCAAGGCGTGGGAGAAGACCTTCTTCAACTGGATGGAAAATATCCAGCCATGGTGTGTCAGCCGCCAGCTATGGTGGGGGCATCGGATTCCGGCATGGTACGATGCGGATGGCAAGCTCTATGTCGCCGAAACCGAGGAGGAAGCACAGGCCCAGGCTGGCGCGGGCACAAGCCTGACCCGTGACGAGGACGTCCTCGACACCTGGTTCTCGTCCGCCCTGTGGCCCTTCGCCACGCTCGGCTGGCCGGACGAGACCGACTTGCTTGAGAAGCACTACCCCAACGACCTCCTCATTTCCGGCTTCGACATCCTGTTCTTCTGGGATGCGCGCATGCTGATGGCGGGGTATTTCAACACCGGGCGGGCCCCCTGGCCGCGCCTCTATCTCCACGGGCTGGTGCGCGCCAAGGACGGGCAGAAAATGTCCAAGTCCAAGGGCAATGTGGTCGATCCGCTGGGCCTGATCGATGAATATGGCGCGGATGCGCTGCGGTTCTTCATGGCCTCGATGGAAAGCCAGGGCCGCGACATCAAGATGGATGACCGGCGCATCGAAGGCTATCGCAATTTCGCGACCAAGCTGTGGAACGCCACGCGCTTCTGCCAGTCCAACGGCATCGGCGCGAGCGAGACGCTGGAAGCGCCGCCCGCGCGCCTTGCCGCCAACCAATGGATCATCGGCGAGGTCGCCCAGACGGTGGCCAGGCTGGACGAGGCGCTGGCCGAGCTGCGTTTCGATGCAGCGGCCAGCACGATCTATCACTTTACCTGGGATCGCTTCTGCGACTGGTATCTGGAACTGGTCAAACCCGTGTTCCAGGGCGATGTGGACAGCCCCGCCGCCACCGAAACCCGCGCCGTTGCCGGGTGGGCGCTCGACCAGATTCTGGTGATGCTGCACCCCTTCATGCCCTTCATCACCGAAGAGCTGTGGAACAAGCAGGGCGCCCGCGCCGATTATCCGCTCATCACCGCCAAATGGCCCGAACCGCAGGCGAAGGTGGACGATGGCGCAGTCGCCGCGATCGATTGGGTGATCGACCTCACCACCGCCGTGCGCAGCGCCAAGAACGAGTTGGGCATTGCCCCGGGCGAAAAACTTGCCGCGTTTATCGCTGCGCCGTCCGATGTGGCGCAGGGCGTGATCGACCGCTCCAGCGCCGCCATCGAACGGCTGGCGCGCCTGACGCCCCTGAGCGTGGGCGAAGCGCCCGCAGGCCCGGCGATGCAGGTGACCGCGGGCGAGGATGTGATCGTGGTCCCACTGGAAGGCGTGATCGATATCGCGTCGGAAAAGGCCCGGCTCGAAAAGGCGCTGGAGGCATCCGCCAAGGAAGCGAAATCGCTCGACGGGCGGCTGTCCAATGCCAATTTCGTCGAACGCGCGGCGCCGGAAGCGGTGGAGAAGGCCCGCGCCGACCATGCGCACCATGTCGCGGAAATTGCGCGGCTGGAGGCGGCACTGGCGCGGCTGGGATGACGTGCATTTAGTCCTCGCCACCCAGGCTCCCGGCGAGCCGGAGATTTTCGCCAGCGTACAGGGCGAAGGGCCGAGTGCGGGCATGCCCTGCACTTTCCTTCGCCTGTCGCGCTGCAATCTTGCCTGCGTGTGGTGCGACACGGCCTATACCTGGCATTTCGAGGGCGATGAGCGCCCACATCGCGACGGCACGGAGTATGAGCGCAAGGCCAACCAGCTGACGCTGGACGAGGCGGATGTCGCCGCACGCATCGCCGCGCTTGGTCAGACACGCCTCGTCGTCACCGGGGGCGAGCCCTTGTTGCAGGCCCCTGCCCTCGCGCGCCTGCTCGACTTACTCCCGGACATGACGGTCGAAGTGGAAACCAACGGCACGACCAAAGCCTCCCCCGCGCTCGACATCCGCATCGATCAGTTCAATGTCAGCCCCAAGCTCAGCCACAGCGGCAATCCGGCGGAGCTGGCATTGCTGCCCGAACGGCTCGATGCCTATGCCACCGATCCGCGCGCATGGTTCAAATTCGTGATCGCGGAGCCTGCCGATGTGGACGAGGTGCTGGCGCTGCGGGACCGTTATCGCTTCAGGCCCGGCCACGTCTTCCTGATGCCCGAAGGGACCGACAGCGAGACCTTGCGCGCACGCGAAAAATGGCTCGCGCCGCTATGCGTGGAACACGGCTTCCGCATGAGCGACCGCCTGCATATCCACCTGTTCGGCGACACGCGGGGGACTTAGTTGTTTTTCGCAGCCACATCCGTGGCTGCGTCCTCGCTATGCGTGCAGCAAGCTGCACCCGCTGCGGGCGGGCGGTCGCCCTTGCCTCGCCTGCCGCTCGGATGTGATGGAGATCCTTGGCTACGTCCTCGCTAGGCATGCAGCAGACTTCTCGAGTTTCAGCGCCAAACACGGTTGCGCAAGCAACCGAAAGGCCGACCGGCCGCCCGCAGGTGCTCGACGCGAAGCGTCGAAACAGCACCGAGGACGAACCCGCGGATGCGGGTTCATGAAGCAAATCAACCCTGCGCGCGCCAGCGCTGGACGACGCGGTCCACCGCGTCCTCTTCGCCGCCGCTCTGGTTCCATAGCTCGATGAAGCTCGGATCTTCCGAAGCGGGCCGCTTGGCCTCTTCGAGATTGTCGAAGGTCACGCGCATCGGGATCGCCACACCCTCGCCGCAGATGATGCATTCGCGGTTCCGCAATGCGGGGATCGAATCGAGGAAACCGCGTGCGCCCTCGGGCATGGCGGCCTTTACGAAGGCCTGGTCGCGATCGTTGTTGAGGCGCATCGAAATAATCGTGCCGCATTGCGACAACACGCCTTCAGCAAGGTCGGACGGGCGCTGGGTAATCAGGCCCAGCGAAATGCCGTACTTGCGGCCTTCCTTCGCGATCCGGCTGAGAATGCGGCCCACGCTCGATCCGTCGGCATGCTTTTCGCTCGGCACGTATCGGTGGGCCTCTTCGCAGACCAGAAGCACGGGGCGGGTCTTCTCCTCACGGCCCCATATGGCGAAGTCGAATACCAGCCGGCTGAGCACGGCGACCACCGTGCTGGTGATGTCCGAGGGGACGCCCGAGACGTCGATGATGGAAATCGGCTTACCGCCGCCCGGCATGCGAAATATCTTGCAGATGAAATCCGCCATCGTGTCCGCCACTAGCATCCCAGAGAACATAAACTGGTAACGAGGGTCGGACCTCACCTCCTCCAGCTTGTTCTTGATCCGCATATAAGGCGCCGAATTGGTCGCCTTGTCGAGCTTGCCCATACCGTCCTGAAGCGCATTCGACAGGTCCGACAGGAGGTAGGGCACGGGCGAATCCACCGTGATCTTCCCCATGCTTCCGGCAAGCCGGCTCTTGCTGCGCGCCTTGAGCAGGCATTTGGCAAGGATGTCGGCATCGACCTGCCGCTCGTTCCCATCGCTGGTGAGGAGGATTTCGCAATGCTCCTCGAAATTCATCAGCCAGTACGGCATCTGGAGGTTAGAGACGTCCAGAATCACACCAGTATTGCGAAACGCCGCCGAATATTCGCCGTGCGGATCGATCATCACCACATGGCCCTCGGGCGCAGCCTCGCAAATCTTGTGCAGGATCAATGCAGCGCTGGTGGATTTGCCCGTACCGGTCGAACCCAGCAGGGCGAAGTGCTTGCCCAGCATGGCATCGATATAGAGCCCGGCGCGTATATCACGTGTGGGATAGACCCGGCCGATCGTTGCAGCGCTGCGCCCATCGCTGGCATAAACCTGCTTAAGGTCTGCGGTTGTGGCGGCATAAACCATTACGCCTGGCGTCGGGTAACGCGTGACACCGCGGCGGAAACCGTGAAGCTTGCCGGTCAGTTTTTCTTCCTGCCCTTCACCCAGGAAGTCGATATCCGCGATGATACCGCCACTGGTGCGGCGGTCCTGTTTCTGATTGCGTACACTGGCCAGAAGCCAGCTGCTGCCGACCCGGATTTTGATCTGGCTGCCAACCTGCCCGGCGAGCGCGACCGACGGGTCATCGTGCTTCATGCACTCGTTGAGCCGCTGGACATCGATCGCGATCTGAGACCCCGAACCGGCCACTTCGAGCACCACACCGATTGGATCGAGCGCACACTCATTGTCTAGCGCGCCATCGCCTTGCGGGGCGGGCTCGGGTCGAGCGGGTTCGATGTCGCTCGCCTCGCTCGCCTGGACACGTTCACCAGTTACGCTCTGCGCTGCGCGGCCGGGGTGATCGCCCGGTTCCCCCGTGCGTGGGTCGAAGGTCCTGAATTTCTCGTGCCTCATCTCGGTCATTTGCCTGCGTACCCCATCCATAACCATCATCGGGATTAACCCGGGACAGTTAAGATGGGGTCAACGCAGACGGCGTAGACACTCTGGAAGAGCTTCCCCGCAGGGCCTCGAAACATAGCGCTCAGATCAGCGCGAAGAAGCGTCCAGCGGCCCAGCCCATGCCAATCGACAGGCATACGGCAAGCAAGCCATAGATAAGGCCGTAATCGTTGGCGGCGTCTTCCACCCGCTTTTCGAACCCGACCTTGCGCACCGCGACTTCCGACTGGGCCGATGCAATCACCTGGCCGCGCGCCACGGCAAAGGTTTCGGCGGTGTAGGTCCCGGTGGTGACATTAGATGGCAGCGAGATACGTGCCTGATAAAGGACCTTTTCCTTGATCTGAACCCCGCCGACAGCTTCCTTGTAAAGCTGCTGCCGGGTGCGCAGGTCAACAAGGCCAGCGGAGAAACGGGCCTGTTCTTCCGGGTTGATGACGCCACTCGGGGAAAGCTGGATATATTCGGTCCCGAATTCGTAAATCGCGGCAGTCTTGGTGTCGACGATCTCGGCGATGGGTCGCGAGGTGGCGACCGCGAAATAGGAAGGGGCGGAGCGAAAATCGGTGCTGTCCGCATTGATCCAGATACCCGCAATCCGCTCTTTCTCGCGCAGGCGAATGGGCTCCGACGGCCCCTTGAGGACCACGACGATATCGTATTCCTCGCCTGCCCCGGCTCCGCGCGGATCGAGGATCGCCCCAAACAATAGCAATTCCGTGCCGGTGAAGCCCTGGCGCACCTGCACCTCGTGCTGCGACACTTCGGGGACCAGCACCGGATCGCGCTGCCCCATCAGCAGCATCGCAAAAACGACAAGCAGCCACCGGCTCATAGCGGCGTCACCGTGTAAATTTCGTCCGGGACCAGAAACAGGCCGTAGAGCATGCGTATCGCCACCAGCAGCACGATCACCGCCAGCACCACGCGCAACATCTCAGGCTTCAGCTTGACGGCAATCTGTGAACCGATCTGCGCGCCCGTCACCGATCCGATCAGCAACAGACCGACCAGCACGATGTCGACCGCCCTAGTGGTCAGCGAGTGCATCATCGTGGTCGCAATGGTCACGAACAGGATGTTGAACAGGCTGGTCCCCACCACGACATTCGCGTTCATGCCAAGGATATAGAGCATTGCCGGGATCAGGATAAACCCACCGCCAACGCCCATGAGCATGGTCAAAACACCCACCGCGACACCCACCAGCAACGGCGCAAGTGGCGAGATGTAGAGCCCCGAGCCATAAAATCGCCACCGCATCGGGAGGGCCGCGATGAGCGGGTGATGCCTGCGGCGTCTCGGTTTGGCGGCGCCGCCTTCGCCCCTGATCGCCTGCAGGGCCTCCTTGAGCATCAGCGAGCCGATGGAACCGAGCAATACGACGTAAAGCGCACTGATCACCACGTCGATCTGGCCGATGGCGCGAAAGAAACGGAACAGCAAAGCCCCGAATCCTGCGCCGATGATCCCGCCGGCCACCATAACCATGCCCATGCGATAATCGACGCCTGCGCGTTTGGAATGGGCCAGCACGCCCGAAACACTGGCCCCTGTCACCTGCGTGGAAGCAGAGGCGGCAGCCACGGTTGGCGGAACGCCTGCAAAGATCAGCATGGGCGTGGTCAGGAAGCCGCCGCCAACCCCGAACAGACCCGACAGGATGCCCGTCAGCGCCCCCAACGCGACGATCAACAAGCCGTTGATGGCCAGATTGGCAATGGGGAGGTAGACATCCATAAGCCGCCTCTATCGCAGGCGGCCTGCCCTTTGAAGCCGGGTCGTTAAAAACCGGTCGAGAGTGTCAAAGCTGCACCGGATGGCGGGGCCGCATCGCCAGCCACGCGGATACGGTAATCGGCTGAAACGCGTATCGGAGCATCGCCAATGTCGAGATCGAGGCTCGCACTTGGCCCGATATCGAGGCGCGACGCACCTTTTTGCGCGCCGCCCCACAGCCCCGCACCTGCATCGACACGGCCCAGATCGAAACGCGCGACTTCGCGCCGGGCGGTTACACTGCCATCGACGAAGCTGGTCTGAAAATCGCCCCCTACCCAGCCAGCCTGGCCATAGCCGCGCACTGCAAGACCAAGCGGCAGGCCCTCGCGCTCTCCACCTGCGGTCACAAAGAGTGCAGGGCGCAGCTCATGCGATTGGGGCCGCACGGTCGCGCGCATTTCCGCGTGTAGAAAGACCGGCATTCTCTCTGCCGGGCGCACCGACAAACCAAGCGCTGCCTCACCCGCACCATCACCGGCCAGCGCTTTCGTCCCCCTCAGATACATCCGCGGGCGAAGCGCAGTGCCGGGTGCGGCATCCCACCACAGGACCGCGCCAACCTGGCTCTGCCCATAGGCTGGACCACCCGGTCCGCCCCCTGGTGTCGCTGCGCCGCCTTCGCGCAGGAACAGCCAGCCATCCCCTGAAAACCAGCGCCGCCTGCCCGGCGTCCCCGAGCTCTTTGCCTCGGCCGATTTCGCCAGCGCGAGGCGGAGTTCATCCGCCATCGGAACCTGCGCCATGGCAGCGAACCATAACAATGAATGCGCTGACGCTTCCCCCGATGGCATACGTTGCCCGCGCGGCAAGCGAAGACTGCGCCGTGCAGGCAGGCCAGCGGACGCCTCGCCAATCCGTGAACCCTCCGCGCCGTCCCATGCAGCCCATCGTGCGCCGGCCCGCGCATGCAGCGCCGCTGTCGCCGATGTTAACGGCAGGCTTGGCAACACGGCAGGCGCGCCTTGCGATGGCGCGATATGCTCAGAGGGATGCGCTGGCTCGGCCAAGACAAGCAAACCACCGGTGGGGGCCAACAATGGCCGGTCGACAGGGCTGTCCCCGAATTGCCAGAAAACAGTGCGTATCGCGATCCAGCCGAGCAGCACCGCTGCCAGCACGACCAGAGGCTGGCCTGCACGCCTTTCAGCTTGGGTCATGCAATCCGCCTGTGATCCTGGATCGCGAAGGGGCGGTGTGTGTGGCTCGTCTTGTCCCATATAACGGGACGGCCTGCCAGTGAACGCGCGTAAGCCATGATCGCCCGGCGTCCGGCCATAATGGCGATAATGTTGGCCACCATCAGTCGCGGCACAGCCAGGAGACCCTGCCGCCAGCCATATTCGCGCGCAGTGAAGGCCGCTCGCATCGCCATCCGCCAGCCGAGCGCCACGAGGTTCGCCATCAACAGCCAATAAAGCGCCGGGGCGATCGGCGTGGGTTCGAAAAGTCCAGCCCACGCGGCAAGCATCGCCCCACCCGATAGGACCAGCAAGGCATAGGCGAGCGCCAGAAGACCTGCGGCGAACGGCCCCCTCCGGTCGCGCAGCTGCATCCAGACGTCGAGCACACCTCCGCTCCAGCCGATCCGGTCCCAGCCTTGCAGGGATATCCCGTGGACCCACCGCGTCTTCTGGCGCACAGCCGTCGGAAGCGTGTCGGGGAAATAGGCCCGGGTGGCTATCAACCGCCCGTCATCGGTGCGCGCCCGCAGAAAGCGCGACCTGCCGCCCAGTATCTTGACCCTGAGACCCAGCTCGTAATCCTCGGTCAGGGCTTTGGCAGGGAAAGGTCCCATGTCCGCCCCAACTTGGGTCGCCCTACTTTGGCCAGCGACGTCGGAGCTGAGTCGGGTCAGGATATCGCGGGAAAACGCGCTGCCCACGCCGGCTCCGGGAATGCCCCCGCACAGCGCATCGCGCACGACCAGCGCCTTGCCATGCGCTTCGGCGAATTCGTCGGAATAATGGCTACCGATGAACGGGGATGACTGCTGCGGCAGGGCCATGACCGGCAATTGCACGAAATCCGCTCTCGCGATCGCCATATCGAGCAGGGGCAGTGCGCACGGATCGACCAAATCTTCCGCGTCATGAAGGACCACCATGCGAAAACGTTCGCCCAGCCGCCGCTCGTCATCCTCCATCGCCTGATAAAGGCGGTTGAGGCAATCGGCCTTCGAGGTCGGGCCGTCGCGGTCATGGATCACCAACCGCACGCGCCCGTCCGAACCGCAGCCCGCCTGCGCCGCCATCAGCGTCGCAGCATCGTTGCGATAACAGCCGACATAGATACGCAATGCAGGATCGCGCCAGCTATCGAGTGCGTGGCGCAGCGTGTGTTCGATAACGTGGCTTTCGTCCCATGCAGCAATGAACACCGCCGCACGGCCTGCCAACCGATGCCCGATCAGATCGTCGGAGTTCGCAGATGGGGTCCGCACACGCCCTGTCAGACGCAGCCACACATAAGCCAGATCGACACCGATTTCATCGATCGCGCCGATAAGGAAGAAGACGCCGGCGAACAGCAACAATTCGTGTTCGACGAACTCCAACCAGTAGATCACTGAATCTTCAGGAACCACCCTAGCCCCCCTGTCTGGCCCCTCTGGTTGCATAACGCAGCGAATCCGGCCTTGCAACGCGCGCGACTTTGCGAAAGAGAGCGGCCTGCAATGAACGAACGTCCTTCAGCCTTTCGCCTGGTTTTCGCCCCCGTACGCGCGCTGTTTGTCAGCGATGCGTCGGCTGGCATCCTCCTGATTCTGGTCGCAGCGGCCGCGATCCTTGCCGCAAACTCCGCTTTTGCCGACGAATATCGACAGCTTTTCTACGGCGATCTGGCGTGGACGCCGATCGCCAAGCTGAAAGACCTGCATTACTGGATCAATGACGGGCTGATGGCGGTGTTCTTCTTCGTCGTCGGGCTGGAGGTGAAGCGCGAGTGGATCGAAGGACAGTTGAGCACCGCGCAGCAACGCAGGTTGCCCATTCTCGCCGCGGTCGCCGGCATGGCTGCCCCCGCGCTCGTCTATGTTGCTGTAATCGGCGGGGATCCATCACTGCTGCATGGCTGGGCGATTCCGGCTGCGACCGACATTGCCTTTGCGATGGGCGTCCTCGGCCTTCTGGGCAGCCGCGCACCGGCATCGCTGCGCCTGTTCCTGCTGACGGTGGCGATTGTCGACGATATTGGCGCAGTCGCAGTGATTGCGCTCTTCTACACCGACGGGATCAAGATCGAATGGCTGCTGGCCGCAGTGGTTGTGGTCGGCATGATGATGGCAATGAACCGGGCACGCGTTTCTGCCTACTGGCCGTTCATCCTGCTCGCTCTCGTGCTGTGGTATGTGGTCCTGAATTCAGGCATCCACGCCACGATCGCAGGCGTTGTCGCCGCGCTCACCATCCCGATGCGCGGCAAGGACGATGACACCATGCTCGAACATCTCGAACATGGCCTCGCCCCGTGGAGTGCTTATCTGATTGTGCCGATCTTCGGTTTTGCCAACGCCGGGGTTTCGCTACAGGGAATGGGAATTGGCGACGTGCTGGCCCCTCTTCCGCTGGCCATCGCCGCAGGCCTTTTCCTGGGCAAGCAGATCGGCATTTTCAGCGCCATCTGGATCGCCGACAAGATCAAATTTGCGCCCCGCCCGGACGAGGCGACATGGCCGGAAATCTGGGGCATTTCGATGCTGTGCGGCATCGGTTTCACCATGTCGCTGTTTATCAGCGGGCTGGCCTTCAAGGGCTCGGCCGACATGATCGAACATGCAAAGATCGGCATTCTGCTGGGTTCGATCCTGTCGGCGGTGATCGGCTACGCTCTGTTGCGCATGACGACCGACCACCCCGACGACATGAAATCGCCCTATCTCGAAGAGGATCAGGCCGAAGGCTGAGGCCGGAGCGTTCGGGCTCCGGCCCCTCCCCTCACCAGCTGCCGGTATTTTCCATGCTTGCCCAGGGTTCCCTGGGCGGAAGATGGCCGTTCTGCAGCAGTTCCACCGAAATGCCGTCGGGCGATTTGATGAACGCCATATGCCCATCACGCGGGGGGCGATGGATGATGTAGCCCGCATCGCTCAACCGCTGGCACACCGCGTAAATATCGTCGACCTGGTATGCAAGATGCCCGAAATTGCGGCCACTGCCATACTCTTCGGGTGCGCTGCCATCTTCCGCCGGCCAGTTATAGGTCAGCTCGACCTCGGCAATGCCGGCCTGACCCGGTGCGGCAAGAAAGACGAGCGTGAAGCGCCCCGCCTCGACATCGACCCGGCGGACTTCTTCAAGACCGATCAGCTCAAAGAAAGCTATCGTTGCGCCAATGTCGCTGACGCGGATCATGCTGTGCAGATACTTCACCAAAACTCGCTCCATTCATCGACATTCAAGCACGGTTCATCGGATCGGTAACATGAAGGCCCGGACGGGTGATCGCAGCCAGAAAGGTATCCGCAATGTCCGAAGCCCACGCCTCCGAATTCGACAATCCCCGTGCCACGGATGGCCTGCGCGATGCAACCACGCGCCCCTGGCTGGCAAGCGCAGGGATCGTCGCCATCGGTCTGGTCGTGGGCGGTTTTGTGCTGGGCGATGGTCTTGTGCGGATGAAAGCGGCAGAACGGGCAGTCACCGTGCGCGGGCTGGCGGAAAAGGAAGTGATTGCCGACCTTGCGACCTGGACGCTGAGCTATTCAGCGATCTCCACCGATCTGCAGGCGGCGCAAGCCGATGCCGACCGCGATGGCACATCGATCACCGCGTATTTCAAGGAAATGGGCTTTCCCGATGACGCGCTGACCCCTGCCGGGATCAACGTATCCAATTACACCGACAACCAGGGTGTGACACGCTACACGGTGCGTCAGCGCATGGTTCTGCGCACCGAAGATATCGAGCGCGCCCAGCGCGCCGTGCGCCAGCAGGCACAGCTTGTCCGCCGGGGTGTGGTGCTGGAAGATGGTTCGGGCATCTCCTACACCTTCACCGGCCTCAACGACATCAAACCGGCCATGGTCGCCGAGGCGACGAAGGATGCCCGCGCGGCGGCAGAGCAGTTCGCCAAGGACAGCGGCGCGGATGTCGGCGCCATTCGCCAGGCAACGCAGGGCTATTTCTCCATCGATGCGCGCGACGGCGAAGCTGGCGGCTGGGGCGTTGGCGACACCCCGTACAAGAAGGTCCGCGTGGTCACGACCGTCGATTTTGCGCTCGATTGATCCACGCAGCACAAAAAAAGAGGGGAGGCGTCCCCACGCCTCCCCTCCCCTTCGATGCGGCTCCTTACATGCTGTAGCTGAGCGTGAAGAAGAATCCTGCATCGGTAAAATCCTCGACCGAAGGGCCTTCGGTATCGACGTAGTTCACGCCGAGCGAGAGGCCCTCGGTGACCGCCCATGCAGCACCCAGCCCCCAGTCGAACGACGTCGTGTCGGTATCGGTCGAAAACGGCCCATCGGTATACCCCAGATGCGCGGTGAGCGTGATCGGGGTGTCGGGAATGGCGGTTTCGAAATCGGTGTAGAGATAGAGGTTGTCGGTGTTGCCGATGGCGTTCTGGTCCCAGGCATAAGCGACGCCGAACGTCGCGCTGACCGGACCCAGATCGCCGCTGATCGAGGCATACGGTTCGAAATAATCGGTATCTACGCCCGGAAAATCGCCCGTCGGATAGATGTAGTAAAGCAGGCCGATATCGAAGGTGACGCCTTCCGCCACCGGGCCGCTCCACCCGGCATAGACATCCAGTTCAACCTCGCCAAACGGCGTGCCACCGGTGATTGAGGACGCCCAGGTCCCGACATAGATGCCGCTGGAATGGCCGATATCGATACCGCCCTGAAGCGCCATGTCTCCGTCGGAAAAGGATACCCCGCGAAAGCGGTAATCGCTGACCAGCGCGACATTGCCCGATATCTCGAAACCGCTTTCACCCTCCATCTCACCTGCAATGGCCTCGTCGGTGTCCTGCGCAACGCGTACGATTGCCGGGACCGGTGCGTCCGCGACATCAATGGCGGCAAGCAATGCGTCATCGGCCAGCGGCACAGCCGTGGGTTCGGCATCGCTCGCGGCAAGCGGCACAGCTTCACCGGCCGGGTTTTCCACCTCGGCAGCCATGGCGGGAGCCGCGACGCATGCGGTCGATGCAAGAAGGGTGGTCACGGCGAAGCCGCGGAAAGACATAAGCATGGGACACTCCGAAAATCTGATGTTTCGCTTCGTCCCACCTGCGCGCCCAGGGGCCCGTATTTTTCTTTCGGGTTCCTCACTTGGGCAGGATTGTTTGTTTCATATTGCCACGGTGATTAGCAAGGATGCGATCCACAAAAGCGAGATTTGCCGTCCGAGCGTGGTTTTTGTGCAACTGCGAAGAAGGCATAAGCGACCACATGCCTTGCCCCGTGGTCGAACCCTGCCTATCTCCGCGCGCAGGATGCTTCACAGCGTCCGATCAAGGCACGCCATGTTGAAATCACTCACCAAGATGCTTCGCCCGGAACGGCAGAAGAAGAAGCTCCCCGCTGTGCCGGAGGGCGAGCGATACTACGTCGTCGGGGATATCCACGGCCGCCTCGACCTGTTCGAAGAGCTGGCGCTGGCCATTGAACAGGACGATCTCGACGGTGGCGATGCCGATACGACCGTCATCCTGCTGGGCGATCTGGTCGACCGTGGCCCGGACAGCAACGGCGTAATCGAAACCGCTATCGAATGGCGTAAACGCCGTACCTTGCGCTGTCTCGCGGGCAATCACGAGGAAATGTTCCTCGACAGCTTCAACGACACCGAGATGCTGCGCCATTTCCTCAAGCATGGCGGACGCGAGACGGTGCTGAGCTACGGGATCGAGCGCAAGCGTTACAACGCGCTCGAACTCGACGAATTGCAGGAGGAGATGGAGCGCCTTGTTCCGGCCCATCATCGCGAATTCCTCGAAGGGCTGGAAGAGATTATCTTTGCGGGCGATTACTGCTTCGTTCATGCCGGGATCGACCCGCGCCGCCCGCTGGACGAACAGCGCCGCAGCGACCTGTTGTGGATTCGCGAACGATTCCTGCGCAATGTCGAACCGCTCAGCCATGTCATCGTGCACGGCCACACTATCTTCGACGATGTCGAAGACCGCGGCAATCGTATCGGCATCGATACCGGGGCCTTCCGCAGCGGGGTACTGACCGCGCTGGTGCTGGAAGGCGACACGCGCCGCTATATCAAGGCCATCGATACCGATGGCGCGATCGCCATCACGAAAGAAGGACGCGCATGAAAATCGCAATGGTCGGATCGGGCTATGTCGGCCTGGTATCGGGGGCGTGTTTCGCCGATTTCGGGCACGATGTCGTGTGCATCGACAAGGATCAGTCCAAGATCGACCGGCTGCATGACGGCGTCATGCCAATTTACGAGCCGGGCCTTGCCGAACTGGTCGCCGCCAATGTGCGCGCGGGCCGTCTGACCTTTACCACCGACCTTGCCGAAGGGATCGCCGGGGCGGACGCGATCTTCATCGCCGTCGGCACACCCAGCCGCCGGGGCGATGGCCATGCCGACCTGTCCTTCGTGTATGCCGTGGCCGAAGAAGTGGGCGCGAGCCTCGCCAACGATGCCGTGGTCGTCACCAAGTCCACCGTCCCCGTCGGTACGGGCGACGAGGTGGAGCGCATTCTCCAGAAGAGCGGCACGAAGCACCGTTTCTCGGTCGTCTCCAACCCCGAATTCCTGCGCGAAGGCGCGGCCATCGGCGATTTCAAACGTCCCGACCGCATCGTGATCGGTGCGGAAGACGATTTCGGGCGCGAGGTGATGCGCGAAGTCTATCGCCCGCTGTTCCTCAACGAATCGCCGATCCTGTTCACCGGCCGCCGGACCAGCGAGCTGATCAAATACGCTGCCAACGCCTTTCTCGCGACCAAGATCACCTTCATCAACGAGATGGCCGATCTTTGCGAGAAGGTCGGCGCGAACGTCCAGGACGTGTCGCGCGGCATCGGGATGGACAATCGCATCGGATCGAAATTCCTCCACGCCGGGCCCGGCTATGGTGGCTCGTGCTTCCCCAAGGACACGCTCGCCCTGCTCAAGACGGCGGAAGATTACGACAGCCCGACGCGGATCGTGGAAGCGGTGGTCAAGGTCAATGACAGCCGCAAGCGCGCCATGGGCCGCAAGGTCGTGGATGCGCTGGGCGGGCTGGACGCAGCGCGCGGCAAGAAGGTTGCGCTGCTCGGCCTGACGTTCAAGCCGAACACCGACGACATGCGCGACAGCCCGGCCATTGCGATTGCGCAGACATTGACCGATGCGGGCGTGGAAGTGGCCGCCTACGATCCCGAAGGCATGGAACAGGCTGCGCCGCTGATGCCGGAGGTCGCCATGACGGACGATCCCTATGCCGCAATCGACGGAGCAGACGCGGTTGCCATCGTGACCGAATGGGATGCCTTCCGCGCGCTGGATCTCGACCGGGTCAAGCAGTTGGCCAAAGCACCCGTCCTCGTCGACCTGCGCAATATCTACCAGCCGGACGACCTCAAGGCGCGCGGCTTCGAATATACCAGCATCGGCAGGGGCTGAACGCTTGGGCACGTGGCGGGCGGGCGATGTGCCCGCCCGGGCAGGGCATCAGTCTTCCAGCGAGATCGATATCCGTCGATTGCGCGGATCGTCGGGGCTGCCTGCGATCAGTGGTTCGGTGTCGGCAACGCCTTCGATCCGGCGGAAACGCTCGCCCGGAATGCCCTGACGCATCAGGGTCTGACGCGTCGTTTCCGCACGTCCGGCGGAGAGCGACCAGTTGTTGACTCGCGAAGGATCGCGATAACGCAATGCATCGGTGTGGCCGCGCACGGTGATCTTGCCACCCTCAGGCGCAATCGCCTGCGCCACGACGGTCAACAGGTCGCGCGCATCGCCGGTCAGCACGGTCGTGCCGAGCGCGAACATCGAGAAATCGGCATCGTCGACCAGATCGATCCGAATGCCGGTGGTCGTGTCGATCATGCGCACCTGCCGCATCAGTTTGCGCAGGCGCTGGCGATCCGCGATCGTGTCGTTCACGCGCTGCTGGATGCGGTTGATGGTGGCCGCCCCTTCCTTGGGCCCACCGGTGGCATCGCGCGGCACAGTAAGGGTCTGGTTGCCCGTCTGCCCGGCGGCGTGGGGATAACTGTCCACATCGACAAGAGACGATCCACCCAGCACGCCATCCGAGCCGGCGCTCTGCTCCTTGGTCTTGACCAGGGTGGGCGTGAAATAGTCGGCCAGGCCCTTGCGCTGGTCCTCTGTCGTCGCACCGAGCAGCCACAGCAGCAGGAAGAATGCCATCATCGCGGTCACGAAGTCGGCATAGGCGACCTTCCACGCACCACCGTGATGACCACCTTCGACGATGGTGACTTTCTTGACGATGATGGGTGCGGGATCGTTTCTCCCGGCCGGAGCGCTGGCCATGTTACTGACCCCGCAACGCGTCGAGGAGTTCGTTCAGGCCGGGACGCACCGTATGGCCGAGGCCGGAACGCGCGCTTTCCACCACCAGCGGCTGCGGGTGGCCATAAAGCGAGGCGATCACGACCTGCTTGACCGCGTGGAAAATCTGTTCGTCCTGCTCCAGCACCTGTTTCAGGCGGCCTGCCAGCGGGCCGACGATTCCATAGGCCAAGAGCACGCCGAGAAACGTCCCGACAAGCGCCGCGCCGATCATCTTGCCGAGGATTTCCGGCGGCTGATCGATGGAACCCATGGTCTTCACGACGCCGAGAACGGCCGCCACGATGCCCAGCGCCGGAAGCGCGTCGGAAAGGGTCTGAAGGTTGTGCTGCGGTTCGTGGAGTTCGTGGAAATGCGTCTTCATGGCATTGTCCATCACCTCTTCCACGGCATGCGTTTCCAGCGTGCCGGACGACACCACCAGCAGCGTCAGCGTGTCGCAGATCAGCGCGATCAGCGGCTTGTTCTTGAGCAAGTTGGGATAGGCGCTGAACACGGTGGAATTGGCCGGATCGTCCAGATGGCTCTCCAGCGCGACCGGGCCATCGTTCTTCAGCATTCGCATCAGCTTGGACGTCAGCGCGATGGCATCGATGTGATCCTGCTTGGTGTGTTGCGGCCCCTTGAAAATTTTCTTCAGGCCCCCGCCCATCGCCTTCAACCCGTCGAGCGAGTTGCCCGCGACAAGCGCACCGACGGCTGCGCCGCCGATGATCAGCATCTCGAACGGCATGGCCTTCAGCACCGGCCCCATCGAGCCGCCGCTGAGCATGAACCCGCCGAACACCATGACCAGCAGAACAACAATGCCTATGATCGCATACATAACTGAATTCCTTATTCTTTTATGCGCGATCAGCGCAGCATGTTAAACAGCGAGAGTTCGGCAAGACGCGAAAAGCTGGCCTGAGTCGCTTCCAGGATGGTCATCGTCTCTTTTAGTCGGCTCATCGTGGTCGCAATGTCCGCGCCGCCGACTTGCGAGCGTTCTTCGGCCACGCGCTCGGCGACGTTTTCGCGCCGCTCCGTCATCAGGTCGATCCAGTTGAGGCGCGAACCGACCACTGTCTGCGCGCTGGTGACTTTCTCAAGCCCTGCATCCAGCGTGCCGAGCGCGGTGGAGCTTGCATCCACTGCCGTCTGGCCACCCGCTGCAAGCGCTGCGGCAAGGCCGCCCAGGACCGCGAACAGATCGGTCTGGCCGGCGGGGGTATCGAACTGGAAGGCATCCGGGCCGAGCATGCCGGGGATGACCGTCTGACCCTCCCCGATTTCGAGCGGGGTCTTGCTGGCCGTGCCGATATACTGGATGCTGGTCCCGTTATCGACATAGGCGGGCCCCGTTGCCTGCCCCCCGAACAGCGCATGTCCGGAAATGTTGCGGGCATTGGCGAGTTGCAGCAGCGTTTCGCGCAGGCTTGCGACCTCGACACCGATTGCCGCGCGCTGATCGTCGCTAAGGCTGCTGTTCGCGCCGTTCACGGCCAGTTCCTTCACTCGCACGATGACATCGGCGATGGAAGTGAGCGTGCCGTCGGTCAGCGACAGATCCGCTTCTGCAAGGTCGGAATTGCGGTTGTCGACGCTCGCGATCCGTTCATTGCGCGCCAGCATGCGGAGCCGCGCTGCGGCCACAGGATCATCGGATGAGCGTTCCAGCCTTTCACCCGTACCGATCTGTTTCAGCAGTTTTTCCGACTGCGAACGAAGGCTGCCGATCTGCTGCGTTCCACGCTCGAAGAAGGCGCCTGTGCTGAGGTTGATCATCGTCCGATTCCAATCAGAGTGTCGAAAATTTCGCTGGCGGTCTGCATCGCCCGGCCCGAGGCCTGGAAGGCCTGCTGGAAACGGATCAGATTGGCCGCCTCATTGTCCAGATCGACGCCGGACTGTTCTTCAAGCGAGATGCGCGCCGATGTGGCGATCGTGTCGAGCGCGCTCTGCGTGACGGTCCGACCGGCGACCTTGCTCGAAATATCGAAGATGGCGCTGCTGACCTTGTCCGCAGGCGCATTGTCGGCAACCGCACGGCGCAGCGCGATGAGATTGGTGTCGTCCCGGCTTCCCGCAGGCGAACCTGCAGGGGCGGTTGCGATGCCGCGCCCGTCGGTCATCACGACCTTCAGCGTGCCAGCGGTCGATCCGGCGAAAATGGGCTGGCCCGCCGCGCCGTCCAGCGTCGCACCGGCGGCTTGCGCGTTGTTGACCGCGTCGGCCAGACCCGATGCGATGGTGTCCAGCCGTGTGCGCACATTGGCCAGTTCGGTCAGCGCCAGCGATGCGCCCTCGAGCGCGCCCGAACCGGCTGTGGTCGCCTGGCCGTCGACTGCAAATGCGAGCGTGCCATCGGCCGCCACGCTCGATGTCAGCGTGCCGGAACTGCCGCCATTCACAAAGCTGCGTGCCGGCGAGCTGCCGAGCGATACGCGCACCGTGCCATCGGCTGCGAAGTCGGTGGTGACGGCGGCAAAGCCCGAAAGGCGTTCGAGCATGTTGTCGCGCTGATCGAGCAGGGCCGCGCGGTCGCTGCTGCCGCTGCCGGCGCGCGTCAGGCGCAGATTGATCCGGGCCAGTTCCTGCCCGATGATATTGGCTTCCTCGATCTTGGCATCGGCTTCGAAGCGCAGGCCATTGCCGACGGCATCGAGGCCGGAGGCGGTGATGTTGAACTTGCCTGCCACCGTTTCCGCTTCGGCGATGACGGCCGCACGGCGCGATGGATCGACCGGATCACCGGAAAGCTGCTGCAACGCGGCTTCGAATTCGACAATCGAGGTGAAGACGCCCGATTGTTCGACCGCGGTTTCGATGTTGCGCAGGCCCGTCAGCTCGACATTGGCCCGTGCCAGTTCACCGCCGGTCCGGCGCACTTCGGATTGAAGGAAGGAATCGGCGTTGCGGCGGATTTCCGCCACCCGCGCGCCCGAAAGAGAGATATCGGCATTGCGCCCTGCCCCACCCGACGCGGACACTTCCTCGATACGCAGGCTGCGCCGGACATAGCCATCGCTCGATGCGTTGGCGATGTTCTGCGCCGTCACGTCGAGGGCGCTGCGCGCCGCGCGCGCACCACTGACCGCGATGGACATGAGGTCGGATGCCATTACTTCTCACCCCCTGGAAGAAAGCGCGCCAGCTGATTTTCGATCGCTTCGGCAAAGCCAAGCTGGCCCGATTGCGAAGTCAGTTCGGCAAAGCGCGCATCGCGCATCTCGAGGAAGGTTTTCTCTCCCTCGCCGCCGAACAGGTCGTTGCCGCCGAAATCGGTGCTACGCGCGCTGGCCAGCATCTGGCGCAACAGGACCGCCTCGAACTGCTGCGCGGCTTCGCGCAGTTCGGTCCGGGCGGTGGAGCCCTCACGCTCGGCAACGGGCTTCGGCCCTGCCTGAGAGATCGAGATCGGCGTCATATGATCACCAATTCCGCGCTGAGCGACCCGGCCTGCTTGAGGCCTTCTAGGATCGCGACCAGGTCTGCCGGGGTTGCCCCCAGCGCATTGAGCGCATCGACCACTTCGGCCAGCGAAGCCCCGGGGCCGACAGCGGAGACAACGCTGTCCTGCTGGCGCGCAGTGATCGTGCTGCTCGGCTCGACCGCAGTGCGTCCACGAGAGAAAGGCGCAGGCTGCACAATGGCCGGATCTTCGTCGATCCGCACGACAAGGCTGCCGTGGCTGATCGCCGCCGGAGCAAGCCGAACCGCGCTGGAGATCACGATCGTGCCGGTACGGCTGTTGATGACGACCTTGGCGGCGCGTTCTGCCGGATCGATCTGCATCATTTCGATGCGCGCCATGATTTCCGCGCGCGTGTTTGCGCCCGGCGGCAGCATCAGCGCGAGCGTCACGCCGTCTTCGACCTGGGCCATGCCGGGATAGGCATTGTTGATCGCATCGCGCACACGCGAAATGGTCAGGAAATCAGCCTGGTAGAGGTTCCAGCGCAGCACTTCGCTGAAATCGAAATTGCTGGTCACCGCCTGTTCGACGCTGGCCCCGTCGGGAATCCGGCCCACCGTCGGCACGTTGACCGTCAGCTTGGACCCGTCCTTGCCCGAGACACCCAGGCCGCCAACCGCAAGATTGCCCTGCGCCATGGCATAGACCTGGCCATCCGCGCCGTAGAGCGGCGTCATGATGAGCGCGCCGCCGCGCAGCGACTTGGCCTTGCCCATGGTCGACACGGTCACATCGATCCGCTGACCCGGCTTTGCAAATGCAGGCAGGTCGGCGGTGATGATGACGGCAGCCGCGTTCTTCAGCGCGGGATTGACACCGGGCGGAAGCTGCAGGCCGAGCCGGCCCGAAACGCCGCGCATGGCCTGCGTCAGATAGGCGAAATTGTCGTCGCCCGAGCCGTCGAGGCCCACGACGATGCCGTAGCCGGTGAGCTGGTTCGAACGCACGGACTGGAACTGGCCCAGATCGCGGACGCGTTCAGCCGAGGCCGGGACGGCGACAGCGCTGGCCAGCGCGGCGATGATGAGAGCGAGGAAACGGATCATGGCCAGCATCCTCAGAACGGCGAGATCGCGCCGAAGAAGCGCGACAGCCAGCCTTCGCGGCTGGCCTGCTGGACCGAACCCGAACCCGAATAGGTGATGCGCGCATCGGCAACACGAATGGAGGCGATGCGGTTATCCTGATCGATGTCGGCCAGGCGGATGATGCCCGAAAGCTGCACCCACTCTTGTCCCTGGCTGAGTTCCATGAGCTTTTCCCCGCGCACCAATGCCGTCCCGTTGGGGCGGACTTCGGCGATTGTCACAGTCAGATCGGCACGGATCGAACTGGCCTGCGAAGCATCGCCTGAACCATTGAACGACGATCCGCCCGAAGCCTTAAGGTTATCGTCGTCGATCCCGATGAATTTCGGCAGCGAGAGGCCGATCCCGCCATCGCGGCTCGTGGATCCGTCGGTCGATTTGGTGGTTTGCGTGCGCTCCACCAGAACGATGGTGACAAGATCGCCCACCTGCGCGGCACGGTTGCCGTAATAGAGCGGCGCATAGCCCTGGCTCGCCTGGTAGATCGCGCCATCGGCATGCGGCGCGGTGTGCGTGACCGGCGGCGGCGGCAATGACGGCGCAAAGCCGGTGGGCCGGTTTTCCGCACCACCACCACATGCGGCGCATGCAAGGGCGAGCGGAAGGGCGAGATAGGCGTTCTTCATGGCGGCGTTCCTCATCGCGTTGGGCTTCACAGCGTCTGGTTGGCGTTGCGCAGCATTTCGTCGACGGCGGACACCATCTTCGAGCTGATTTCGTAGGCGCGCTGGCATTCGATCATTTCGACCAGCTCCTCGACGATGTTGACGTTCGAGGCTTCGAGCATGCCCTGGCGGATATTGCCCCGGCCATTATCGCCGCCGATGCCCAGTTCGGGTGCACCGCTCGCAGCGGTTTCGACCACGAAGTTGTCGCCGATGGCCTGGAGACCCGCCGGATTGGTGAAACGCGCCACTTGGATCTGACCCAGTTCGGCAGGTTCCGCCTCGCCAGGCAGCGTGGCCGACACTGTCCCATCGGGCGACACCGAAATGGCGGTTGCGCCGTCGGGAACGGTGATTGCGGGCTGGACGGCATAACCCTGCTGCGTAACCAGCTGGCCTTCCGCCGACAGGGTGAAATTGCCGGCCCTGGTGAAGCCGGTCCGGCCACCGGGCATTTCCACCTGGAAATATCCGTCACCGTCCAGCGCGAGGTCGAAGGCGTTGTTGGTCGTGCTGAGCGGGCCCTGCGTCATGATCTGGCTGGTCGACTGGACCGCCACACCCGTACCGAGGTTGAGCCCGGTCGCATAAGCGGTTTCACCCGACGAACGCTGCCCTGCGACCCGCGCATCCTGGTAAGCGAGCGTGGCGAAGTTCGCCCGGTCGCGTTTGAACCCGGTGGTCCCGACGTTGGCAAGGTTGTTGGCGATGACGCGCATGCGCGCATCCTGCGCCTCGAGCCCGGTCCGGGCGACGTGGAGAGCTGTGGTGGGCATGGTTGGTTATCCCTCTTTCTGTCTTTACAGGCGCATGAGCTGCGCGCCGCTTTCGTCGATTTCGCGGGCGGTTGAGATCATCTTGCTGCGCATGGCGAACAGGCGCTGCGCCTCGATCATTTCGACCAGCACCTCGGTCGTGCTGACATTCGACTGCTCAAGCGCACCGACCTGCACTGTTGCCGCTTCGTCGGTCGGCAGGATGCCGCCGCCTTCGACGCGGAACAGACCGTCGAGCCCCTTGTTGATCGGCGAACCTTCCCATGCTGCCAGCTTGATCCGGCCGATTTCCGCAGGCGGCTGATCGGGCGTGTTGGGATCGGCAATGGTGATCGTGCCGTCGGGCGCGATCGACGGGATGCCGGTTGGCGGGATGGTGATCGGACCGGTATCGCCCAGCACCGGACGCCCCTCGCCATTGACGAGGAGGCCGGTCGCGGAAACCGAAAGGTCGCCGCGCCGGGTATAGGCTTCCGTGCCGTCCTCGGCCTGCACGGCCATCAGCGCGTCGGTCGCCATGGCGACGTCCAGGCTGCGGCCCGTTTCCACGACTTCGCCGGCCGCCATATTCGCGCCGCGCACACGCATGGTCTGCATCGCGCGCGCCTCGTTCGGCGTGCCTTCGACGGTAACCGCACGCTGGTCCAGCAGCTCGGCCCGAAAGCCGAGCGTGTTGGCATTGGCCATGTTGCTTGCGATGACCCGCTGGTGGTCCATCGAAGCACGCATGCCCGAAAGCGCGGTATGGATAAGCCGGTCCATATCGATCAGGTCCGCAGGTTGATGACGGTCTGGGAAACCTGGGTCGCGGTGTCGATCGCCTTGGCATTCGCCTGGAAGTTGCGTTGGGCGGTGATCAGCCCCACGAGTTCTTCCGCGATATCGACGTTCGAACGCTCAAGCGCGCCGGAAAGAAGCGAGCCATAGGCCCCCGAACCGGCCGCGCCATAGTTTGCAGCGCCCGACAGGCCCGTACCGGTCCAGTTCGCATCGCCAACCTTCTTGAGGCCGCCAGGCGACATGAAGGATGCAAGGGCGACCGCGCCGACCGGCTCGACCGAACCGTCTGCAAACGAGGCCGAAACCACGCCAACCTTGTCGATGGTCACACCGACGAATTTCGCACCGGCGGCGTTGGTCGCCGGAAGGGTCGCATCGATCAGATTGGTCCCGGTGATCTGGCCATTGGCATCGACCGGGAATACCTGAAGGGTGTTGCCGCTATTGTCGACGATGTTGCCATTGCCGGACAGGGTGAAGGAACCTGCGCGGGTGTAGAGGGTGGAGCCATCGGTGGCCGAACGTGTGGTGAAGAAACCGTCTCCGGTGATCGCGAGATCCAGCGCGGAACCCGTCTGTTCGACCGGGCCGAGCGAGAAGTTCTGATTGATCGATTTCACCGATGCACCGATGCCCTGGATCATCTTGGGATTGCTGAGCGCAGAGCCGGCGACGATTTCGGAAAATTCGGTGCGGCTGCGCTTGAACCCGTAGGTTTCCGAGTTGGCGATGTTGTGCGAGATCACGCCGAGCGAGGTCTGCGCGTTCTTCATGCCGTTAAGAGAGGTATAAAAGGACATTCGAATTCTCCTTTATTCTGCTTCGGGAGCGGGTGCGGGTGCGGACGGGTTGGTAAGGAGCTTGTCGAGCTTGTCCGCGATCCGCTCGAGCGTGGCGTTGGTTTCGGCGACCCCGGCAAGCGAGGAGAACTGCGCCATCTGCGCGAGCATTTCCTTGTTATCGACCGGGTCGAACGGGTCTTGCTGCTGCATCTGGACGGTCAGCAGGCGCAGGAAATCACCCTGTCCCAGCGAATCCATTCCGCGGCCCTGGACGGAACCCACCTGAGATGCGGCATTGCCTGCCTGATTGACTGCAGAAGTGATCATTTCATCCTCATCGTTTCCAGCATGAGCTGTTTTGCGGTCGAGAGGGCCTCGACCATGTTGCTGTATTGGCGGGACGCTTCGAGCATCTCGACCATCTCGGCGTTTTCATCGATCGGGGCTTCCCAGACGTCGCCGTTTTCATCGGCGAGCGGGTGGCCGGGGTCGTGACGGCGGATTGGCGCGACATCTTCGCGCACCACCCCGCCCACGCGAACCGAAGACAGGCCGCTCGCACGGTCTAGTTCCTGCTCAAACACGGTGCGCATCGGGCGATAGGCCTCTTCCTCGCTGCCCGAGACGGACCCGGCATTGGCAAGGTTGGAGGCCGCCGTGTTCATCCGCACGAGCTGCGCGGACATGGCACGGTGGCCGACCTGGAAGAATGTGGTGGGGCCGCCCATCGTCATTCGCCCCGGATCGCGCGGGTGACGGTTTCGACCCGCCCGCGAAGGAAGCCGAGCGTCGCCGTATAGGCGACCGCGTTTTCGGCAAAGGCCGCCTGCTCCGTCGCCATTTCGACGGTGTTGCCGTCAAGGCTGGCCATTGTGGGGATGCGATACCGGATCGCACCGTCGGTGGCGCGCTGCGTTTCCGTACCGCCCATACGCGCCTGGAGCGCCGCACCGAAATCGACGTCGCGCGCCTTGTATCCGGGCGTTGCCGCATTGGCGATATTCGATCCGAGCACGTTCATGCGCTGCGACCGGATTTCCAGTGCCGCCCCATGAATTCCAAACAAACCGTTGCTCATCCGAGCCTCCGCAATAATTACGGGACGAGTTAAGCAAAGGGCGTGCCAAAACGCGTCGGGGGCTGCATTTTGCCGCTCTCAACGGCGAAAGTGGCAAAGGCTTGCCGGAATGCGGCAAAGTTCGGCCACCCCGTAAAACTCTGCCTGCCGCTACCGTTCTTTGGGGTGAGGAGTAGCTACTTCATGTTGAATACCTGGCTCGACCCCATTGCCATTGCCATCGTGCTGGTCGGCACGCTGCTGGCGACGCTGCTGCGTTGCGGGCTGGCGGATACGCGCATTGCGCTGGGCGTGCTGCGCGGTCTGCTCGAGCCGAGCTTCGACGTGCCGCAGGCCAAGGCCAACCTTGCCCTCCAGATCGACGGGATCGCGGATGACGGGTTTGTGCGCGCGGAACCCCATCATTTCGGCGACAGCGAATTCGATAGCCTGTCCGACACCATGATCAGCCAGCGTTCGATCCAGTCGCTGCATGGCGAACACCAGAAATTCAAGGAAGCGCGGCTGGCCCGGGCCCAGACCGCCATCCGCGTGTTCGATTGCGCGGCAGAGCTTGCCCCGGTGCTCGGCCTTGCCGGTACGCTGGTCGCGCTCGGCCAGGCACAGGGCGCCGGTCCGCAGGAAGGCGGACTGGTCGGCGCCATCGCAACCGCTGTCGTCACTACGCTTTATGGCCTCGTCACGGCCAATTTCCTGTTTGCGCCAATCGGCGGGGCCATCGCGCGCAAATCCCGCAAGGAAGAACGCGACCGTGACGAAGTTCTCGAATGGCTGGCCCATGGCATCCGCCAGACCGGCGTACCCGGCACGCCCGATACCGCAAGGCAGGCCGCATGATCACCCGCTTCGGCTCTGGCTGGCAGACGATCACCGCCGATCTCGCGCTGATCCTGTTTCTCATCACCGCTCAGGTGGCCGCGCAGAAGCCGGTCGTGCCCGAGGCCGAGGACCAAGCGCCTGATACGACAGACCGGACGGCTGCCGACGGCGGCAAAGACCTGCCCATGCCGGTTGCCGCACTTGCGATCCACAAGCCCGCGCGCGGCGAAGCGATCCGCGGCTGGCTGGAGGAAGCGGTCGACGATGAACGCAAGCTCGTCACCATTGCCGTGCGCTTTTCACCTGCCGGCCAGACAGACGCCCTGGCAGAGGGCAATCGCCTGCTGAGCGATGCCATTGCAGCGGGGGTCAAGGCACGGCTGGTGCTGGAACCGGCGCGGCAAAACGACATCGTTCTTTCGGTCGACTACCTCGGCGGACCTGCCGATGGCACGGAGTTTGCACAGGACCTGTAAACCGTCGCCCAGCGCGCTGGTTGGAGCCATTTCCAGGCCGGTCCTTTGCGGGCGCGGCCCAGCAATGTCAGGATCGAATATGCGCAAACCCTTCCTTGCCCTTGGCGCTGCCCTGATCGGCAGCAGTGCGGCGCTTGCCGCCACGCCCATGGACCTGTCGATCATCGACCGCGCGGTCGCCGACTTTACCGGCGCCGGCATCGGCCAGCCCGGCGGCGCGAAGCTTCCGGTGGATCGCCGCCTGCGCCTTGCCAACTGCACTGCGCCGCTCGACCTGCAATGGTTCGGACGCGACCAGCGTTCGATCCAGGTGGCCTGCCCGGCTGCGGGCTGGCGCATCTATGTCGCGGTCGACGCCGCCGGCGGTGCGCGCAGCACTGGCGTCACCTCCGGCCAGCCTGGCTTTGGCGAACCCATCGTGCACCGCGGAGAAAACGTCAGCATCCTGGTGCGCGGACGCGGCTTCACGCTCACCCGCAAGGGTTCGGCGGCCGAAGACGGCGCTGAAGGCGAATGGATCAAGATCCGCGCCGAGGGCGAAAAAAAGGCCGAAACTCTGCGCGCCGTGGTCCTCGGCCCGGGCCAGGTCGGCATAAATTTGCCGTAGCGGCAGAAAATAATTGCCGGGGAGTTAATCGCACGCATCGCGCGCCGTTCTGCTGGATAACCAGTTTATGGAGCGAAACGATGCGTATTGTCGGATTGCCGGAATTTTCAGGATCGGTGCTGCGTCCAAGCGCAGCCGCATCCTCTGCAGGGAAGATCTCGCCCACGCAGAAGATCGCCTCCGATGCACGCGAAGCCGAAGCCCCCATTTCGACTTCGCGTGTATCGGCGGGCCGTGATGTCCCGGTCGATAGCGAACGTGTTGCCGAAATCCGCAAGGCGCTGGAGAGCGGCACTTATCCCCTCGTCCCCACCAAGATCGCGGACGCGATGATCGCCGCGGAACTCTATGGAAAGATCAGGGCATGACTCGCACCCAGGAAACGCTGACCACCCTGCAACAAATGCTCGCACTTTTGCAGGGTGAGCGGCAAGCGCTTGCCGCCCTCGATCTGGATCGCATCGTCACGTGCACCACCGGCAAGATGGACCTGTGCGCCAAGCTCGAGGCCGTGGAACGCGAGAGCCTCGATGAAGAATGCCTCGGCGTGCTGGACGCGGTGCGCCGCCTCAATGAAATCAACCGTCGCCTGCGCAATCTCATCGCCAGCAACGTGCAAAACCGGCTCGGCTCGCTGACCGGCGGCGGCAATGGTTATTCCGCCCTTCCCCGCCAGGGAATGAGCGTCGCTCTCGCCTGATCGCAGGCCTGCCACACAAGGACACGCCAGTTTTGGCATGATGTTTGCTGATACCTCCGGAGAATTGTTTCCGGAGGTTTTGTGTCCACCGTCAGCCCAGTCCAGACAACCGAAGTTCGCGCTGCGATCGCCCGTGCGGCGACACGCACCGGCGTCGACTTCGATTACCTGCTGGCACAAGCCAAGCTGGAATCGGGGCTCGACCCGAATGCCAAGGCACGCACCTCCAGCGCCACCGGCCTTTATCAGTTTATCGATTCCACCTGGCTGCGCACGCTTGACCGCCACGCCGAAAAGCATGGCATGGACTGGGCGGGCGAAGCGATTGGCGGCAACGGCAAGGTAACCGCGCCGGGCACGCGCGGCGAACTGCTGTCGCTGCGCTACAATGCCGACATCTCTTCGCTCATGGCTGCCGAACTGACGCGCGAGAACGCGGACGGCCTGCGCGGCTCGCTCGGCCGGGAACCGGAACCGGCCGAACTGTATCTTGCCCATTTCCTGGGACTTGGCGGCGCGCAGAAGTTCCTCGGCGCGCTGGGCAGCGATCCCGGCCAATCGGCGGTCGCCCTGATGCCCAGGGCCGCGCGCGCCAACCGCGCAATCTTCTATTCCGGCGGCCAGGCCCGCTCGGTCGGTGAAGTGATGAGCGTGATGCGCAACAAGGTGAGCGCCGCTTACGGCGGCAACACCCCGATGCCGGATATCGGCATCGCCGCAGAGCACCGCTTCGCGGCGGCAACGACACGCCCGAACCACACCCCTTCGCGCAGCTTCAGGTCCGGCCTTTCCGTGCCGACCCTCGGCGCAGAACCCCAGGGCGCACGGCCTTCCATGGCCGATACCCTGCGAACGACATTCGGTGACAATATGACGGCAAACCGTGCCAATGAAACCGTGGCTGCGGCCTATGGCAAGTTCAGGGCGTTCGGCCTGTGAGCGCGCGCCAGTTCTTCAACCCCGGCCTCGCGCTGCCTATCGGCATCCTGACCATCATCCTGTTGATGGTTATGCCAATCCCGGCGACCTTGCTCGATGTATTCTTCGTGATGAACATCGCGCTGTCAGTGTCCGTCCTGATGGCGGCGATGAATGCGAAGAAACCGCTGGATTTCTCGTCCTTCCCCTCGGTCCTGCTGTTCGCGACGCTGCTGCGCCTGGCCCTCAACGTGGCATCGACGCGGATCGTGCTGCTCAACGGCCATGAGGGCGGAGCGGCGGCGGGCAAGGTGATCGAAGCCTTTGGCGCCTTCCTGATCGGCGGCAATTTCGCGGTCGGCATCTTTGTCTTCCTGATCCTGATGATCATCAACCTGATGGTTGTTACCAAGGGCGCGGGCCGCGTGTCGGAAGTGTCCGCCCGCTTTACCCTCGATGCGCTGCCCGGCAAGCAGATGGCGATCGACGCCGATCTGGCTGCCGGTCTGCTGACTGCCGACGAGGCCAAGGCCCGTCGCCGCGAAATCGCGACCGAAGCCGATTTCTACGGTTCGATGGACGGTGCGAGCAAGTTCGTGAAAGGCGATGCAGTCGCCGCGCTCCTGATCCTGCTGATCAACGTTATCGCTGGCCTCGTTCTCGGCATGTCGACCCACGATTTGTCGGCTGGCGATGCCGCCTCGTTCTACATCACGCTGGCGGTAGGCGACGCGCTGGTTGCGTCGGTTCCTGCCCTGCTGCTCTCCATCGCGGCAGCTGTCATCGTGACCCGTGTGTCGGACGCGCGAGACCTGACCGGGCAGATCGGTGGCCAGCTGGCCGACCCCAAGATCTGGCTGCCGGTAGCCTGCATCCTATTTGTGATCGGGTGCATCCCGGCCATGCCGCAATCGATCATCCTGCCACTGGCGGCCGGGGCGTTCTTCCTGTGGCACAAATTGCGCAAGCGTGCCGAAGCAGTCGAAAACATGCCGGAGCCGGTTGTTGCACCCGATCCCGCCCATATCGGCATCGACGAGGTGACCGATCAGACACTGGTGACGGTGCAGCTCGGCTATGGTCTGATCCAGATGACCGATGACAAGCACGGCGCCACCCTGGTCGCCCGCCTGACCGGCCTGCGAAAACAGATTTGCCAGACCTTCGGCTTCGTCGTCCCGCCCTTCCGTATCGAGGACAGCTTCGATGTCGCGCCCGAGGGTTATCGCATCACCCTGGGCGGCGCAGTCATCGGAAGCGGCAAGATCAAGCCGGGGCATCTGCTCGCCATCGATACCGGTGACGTCATGCAGTCGCAAAACGTCCCCGGCGAAGCGACCGTCGATCCCAGCTTCGGCTGCCCCGCACTGTGGATCGAACCGGGTGCGCGCGATCTGGCCACCGCCGAGGGTTATCTCACCGTCGATCCCGAAAGCGTTATCGCCACCCAGCTTCACCAGCTGATCGCCGCACGCGCCCAGGACCTGCTCGGCCCGGATCAGGTGCGCGATCTGATCGAACACCTGCGTGGCCGCCACGGCCAGCTGATCGAAACGATTACGCCGCAGCCGCTTTCCCTGGCCGCCGTCACCCGCGTGCTGAAAGCGTTGCTGGCCGACGGTATTTCGCTGCGCCATTCGCTGCGGGTCTTCTCCAGCCTTTCGCTCGCCGCGCAGCAGACCAGCGAACACGAGCGCCTGATCGACATCGTGCGTGCAGACCTCGGCGCGATGATCGTGGCCGAAATCTGCCCGCCCGACGCCAAGCTGCCGGTCATCACGCTGGCTGCCGCGCTCGAGGAAATGGTGGTCAGCGGCATGCAGGACCCGTCTTCGGGAGAAATCATCATCGAACCCGACCTCGCCCGGTCCATCGGCGAACGGATTGCGACCCTGATCGCTCAGCGCGACCCGGCTGACGGGCGCCCCGCCCTGATCGTGCAGCCCCGCGCCCGCCGCGCGCTGACCGCCCTGCTGCGCCAGCGCGCGCCGCAATGCCTGGTTCTGTCCATCAACGAACTGCCTGCTGCCCAGCCGATCGAAGTGATCGCGGTGGTGGGCGACGAAGCACCTGAGCAAGCCGCGCAGCTCGGCGACCACACGGAGGCTCTTGCAGCATGAAGTACGACCACTCCAATTTCAGTGCGCACAAGGCATATGGGAGCGAAGTGAACGACCGGGTCAGGCGATTCCTGCCAGTGGTTCGCAAACTCGCCTGGTATTACGAGGGGAGCTGTGGCGCCTCCATCGACGTGGACGACCTGCTCCAGGCCGGCATGATCGCCCTGACCGAATGCGCGCAGCGCCACGACCGGACGACCGAAGATGGCTTTGCCGCCTATGCCAAGATGCGGGTGCGCGGCGCGATGATCGATCTGCTGCGATCCCAGTCACCCCATGCGCGCGGCGCGGCCGCCATGCGCCGCAAGATCGAGGCTGCGATCACGACCTTGCGATCCAGCCTGCAGCGCGAGCCCACCGCCGAGGAAATTGCCGGAGCACTCAACTTGTCCGTCATCGAATATCACGAAACGCGCAACCAGCTGGCAGTGAAGCTGGTCGACCTTGAAGATTGCTATTCCGACAGCAACCCTGCCTTCGAAAGCGAAGAACCCGACGCTGAGATACAGCTGCTGCATGCAGGTGACCGCGAAGAGCTGGCGCGGGCCATTGCAGAGCTGCCGGAACGGCTGCAACTTGTGATTCAGCTGCACTTTCTCGAAGAACTGAACCTCACCGAGATTGCCACGGTTCTCGATGTCAGCGTCCCACGCGTGCATCAACTCAAGGCCAACGCATTGAAGAAGCTACGGATTGCACTGGCCGATTGACCGGACGAAACGCCGTTTCGCGGACAGTAAAAAATGCCCCAAAACGGGACAAAAAAATAGTTTCGGCGACTACGTAGAATCGCTCATCCCAAATTCAGGACAACCGCCTATCTACTTATCGAGATACTTTTTAGTTAGTAGAAACGATAAGTAATATTATGTCGCCATGGGAAGTAAATCTGGTACAATTCATTGATGATTGCGCCGAAGGCAGCATCACTGAACCCACCGCGGCTCTCACCAACTTCGCTGCGCTGGCCCGATGCGCCCCACCCGAATTTGCTGGCTTGTTCGACAGATTCCCCGATGAAGCGCGCGTGGCCAAGCTGATCGAGGCGGACGCTTTCGTCACGGCTTCCATGGAAATGGTCGGGCCCTATTGCGGCATCTTGCTGACACGCTCGGCCACCGGGACATCGTCCGGCCTGGTCACGATTTCCAACGAAGTGGAGGAAGGCAGTTTTTTCTGCGAAGATCCCGCAGTGGCGGTCTTGGGGGCGTTTGCCCGCGCCCTGCTGGCGCTGGGTTCCGATCCGATGTTTCGCGAGCCCCCCACCCCCAGTGGGATGCTGAGCTGACCCCAGGCTAAAGCCCGGCTTCGAGCGCGAGGCGAACGGCCCCGATCGAACAACTCACATCGAGTTTGGAGATAAGGTTGCGGCGGTGGATTTCGATCGTGCGCGGGCTGATCTCCAACGACCGGGCGATCGACTTGTTCGATTCCCCTTGCGACACGGCGCGCAGAACCTCGAATTCCCGCTTGCTCAATGCATCGAGCTTCCGCTTTGCGGCAAAGCGGCGACGGCGCGTTTCCTGCGATGCCGCATTGCGTTTGAGCAGGGTGAATATCTGATCGGTCGGATCGCCTTCGTCGTCATCGCTGTCGAAGTACCCGGCAGCTCCCATGTCGAGGACGGCGAACACACGCTTTATGTCCGGCGCACTGCCATAGGCGATGACAGGAGCGGCGTTGTTCACGACCGCTTCCAGCGAAAGGCATTCATCGACCAGCGCGCTGTGATCCAGCACCAGCAAGCAGGCATTGGCCGGCAGGTTGCGACCGATCTCGTCAGCAGTTCCCAGCGGCAACGCCTGGGCATGGACGCCGATCATGCGCACAAGCCGGTTACGGCGCTTCATGTCCGGGTCGATTACGAAAAATGTCGTGTCGTCAGGTTTCATCGAGCTTGTCCCCAGTCGCCCGAACTTTCTCGCAACTCATGGTTGACGGCAGCTTCTCAAACATACTGGTAGAAATACGTAGTTCGATGGCCGCCAGACGGCACTTCAGCCCGATCCTGTCTGCGGCTCGATCAGATATATCCCGAAAAAACAGAGACATTACTGAAACGCAGCCTTTCGAAATGCCTCCGCAATTTCCGAAAAGTCCCGTTTGATTGCCGCGATGTTCGCCTTGTCCGTGTGCCGAACGGAGTTGAGCAACACATTCTTGGCAGACGAATAGAGGTGCGCCAGGCTGTCGCTAAGCGCGGCCTGTCGATCCAGCCCTAGTTCGAGAGCGGTCAGCGCGGTGATGCTGCGCGTGATAGCCCGGCTTCGCCCTGCACTGTCACCCCGTGCATCCGCCAATTCGAGCGAGACGAGGTTCTCCAGGAAATCTTCCAGGCAGAAGATAATCAGATCGTTGCGCGAGCTGCCCAGCAAACGCGCTTCGAAGCTCGACTGGCGATACGCCTCATTGGGTTTCGGACAGCTCAGCATGTCAGTTCTTCTGCGCGTTCCACACGTCGATTTGCGACTGGAGGAAGGTCAGCGTGGACTGCGATGCAGTGATGCGCGTTTCGGATGCCGTGAAACGCTTGACCATCGAGGCGCGCAGCGCCTCCTGCTTTTCCGCCAGTTGGGTAAGATCTTCGCTTATCTCGCGTGATTGCGACGTGTAGCGGGCGACCGATCCGGCGAGCGAGCCGGGATTGCTGGATATCGCATTGTCGCGCGCCATCCGGTCGACCGTGGCATAGATCCCGTTAAGCCCGACAGAGAACATCGCCGCGACCCCTTCCGGGTTGTCGGTCAGCGCTTTCTCCAGTCGTGCCGCATCGAGCCGGAACGTGCCATCGCGTTCGATGGCGAGACCAAGTTCGGAAAGCGTCCGCGGTGCGCCGGCAGGCGCGTTTGGCATGATAACCTTGCTGCCCAGCGCGGAAAACTCGCGCCGCAACGCACGCGCGCCGGAATCGCGGGCGAGGTCGCCGGTCTGCGCATCGGTGGCCTTGTTCAACTCTTTCGCGATGTCGTTGAGAACAGTGGTCATGTCCTGCATCGCGCTGGTCACGGCGGCCTTGGGATCGCCGAAACCGATCTGCGTCGGCTGGCCGGTGTTGATGCCGGTCAGTTCCAGCGAAAGACCGGGGGCAGCATTGGCGATCTTGTTGCTGGCGCTTGTCCGCTGGACGCCGTCGAGCTTGTATTCCGCATTCTGCGCCGACGATGTCTTGCGCGCGGGATCGCCGTCCTGCGGTTTCCAGACCAGATTTTCGAGACCACGCGGCCCGGACAGGATCGTGCCGGGATTGTCCTCGGTCGCCTCGATCACGAAACCGTTGGCAGCGCCTTCGGCCCCCTTGAGGACCAGCTGCGCGCCGCTGCCGGTGTCGGCGACATAGGCATGAACAGAGCTGCCCTTGGCGTTGATGGCGGCGGCGATATCGGTCAGCGTCGAATTGGCCGGAATATCGATATCGAGTGCAGCCTGGCTGCCATCGGCGGTGAAACTGGTCCCGTCGACGGTGCCGAAACGCAGGGTCAGCGTGCCCGAGCCGACAACGTCCTGCCTCGAATAGGTCGGCGTCAACAGAGTCTGCGCGCTGGCGAGCTGGGACACTTCCAGCTGATGCGTGCCCTTGCCCGACACGCCGATGGGGGCCGAAACCTTTGCCACCGAGGCATTGCCAATGATGGGCTGTGCCGACAGGTCGCCCTGGCGCACCCGGTCACCCAGCGATGAGGCGAAGGTGGAGAGCATGTTGCGCAGCGACGAGGCAGTCGAGATCCGCCGTTCAAGCGCCTCCGACTTTTGCGTCAGACGGTTGTTGCGCGCGGCAAATTGTGCCTCGGCCAGCTGATTGGCGAGGCCAACCATGTCGATGCCACTGCCAACGCCAAGCGCGGACGTGATGGAGGAGGTCGAAATACTCATCGCTTATGATAACGGCGCTGCGGTGGCAGGATTAACAGCTATGCGGCCATCGGCGTCGAAACGGAGCGCTGCCGGCACTTCGACGGCGGGAAGCGGCGGCTTCTCGCCGCGCTTGAGCGAGAAGACATAGGCCAGCACCGACGCAACCGCGCCGTACAGGTCTTCGCAAATCACCTGGCGTTCGCGCGTGGTGTAATAGACCGAGCGGGCAAGCTGCGGCGATTCCACGGTCGGCAGGTCCAGTTCGCGCGCCAGCTCCTTCATCGCCATCGCCTTGTCGCCGCGCCCCTTGGCCAGCACGATGGGCGCAGACGCCTTGGCCGGGTCATACGTCATCGCGATGGCGAAGTGGGTCGGGTTGGTGATGACGAACTGCGCCTCGCGCATTGCGCCCGACACCGAACCGGCGGCGATTTCGCGCTGGCGCTGCTTGCGCGCGGCGCGCATTTCGGGCGAACCTTCGCTTTCCTTATTCTCGTCCTTCAGTTCCTGATAGCTCATTTTCAGGCGCTTTTGCTGGCGCAGCCACTGGATCGGAAGGTCGACCAGGGCGATCACTATCAGCCCGCCCGACAGTGCGAAGATCAGCGAGACGATGGCATGCCAGGCGGCGGTGAGCTGGGCCGAAAGATTGCCCCGCCCCAGCCCGACGACGGTTTCCATGCTGTTCCACCACCAAAGCGCCGCAATCGAGCCAAGCAGCGTGACCTTGAGCAGCCCCTTGCCCATCTCGATCAGACCTTGCGGCCCGAACATTCGCTTGAGGCCCGAGAGCGGATTGACCCGCTGGCCCTTGGCCTTGAGGTTCTGCACCACCCAGCGGCCGCGCCCGAAGCTGAGCTGGGTGATCAGCGTCACCGCGATCACCGGGATCGCAAGCGCAAGGATGGCCGGCACGCCGAACAGCAAGCCCTGCATCAGCAGCCCATCGACACCGAAATCGGCAATGTCGCGAGCATCGAAACGAAACGCATCGCGCGCCAGGTTGGACAGGCCATCGAGCAGCCAAGGCCCGGCAAAGGTGAGCCAGGCCCCGCCAACCAGCATCACCGCTGCCGTTCCCGCGTCCTTGGACCGCAGGACATCGCCCTTCTTCGCAGCGTCGGCAATGCGCTTTTCGGTTGGTGCAAAGGACTTTTCGCCGGCGGTTTCGCTCATCGCAGCACCACGCTTTCAGCCTGGTCGAGCGCATCGGCGACAAGGCCGTTGAACTGGTCGTAAATGAGCGGGGCCGAAATGATCAGCGCCGCCATACCTGCCAGCACGCCAGCCGGAAGGCCCAGCGCGAACAGGTTGAGCGAAGGCGCCGAGCGACTGAGCACGCCGGTAAGGATCTGCACAAGCAGCAGGATCAGCGTGACCGGCAGCGCAATCCGCAGGGCGGTTTCGAACATGAAACTGGCGAACCCGGCAATGGCGGCGAACCGTTCCGCTCCCAGCCAGGTCTGCCCCGGCGGAAAGGCGTTGTAGCTTTCCGCCAGCAACGCGATCCAGTGCAGGTGTGCGCCGGTCGCGAGAAATATCAGCGTCAGCACGATTGTGAAATACTGGCCGAAGGACGTGTTCGTCCCCCCGCCCATCGCATCGCTCGACACCGCCATACTCATGCCCATGCCGCCGGAAATCAGTTCCGCCGCGATGGTCGGTGCGGCAAAGGCGAGCTGCAGGATGAAGCCCAAGGCAAGGCCGATAATCACCTCGCCCGCAATCGCGAGCAGGCCTTCGGGCGACAGCAGCGCAGGCGGGGTCTCGATGGCCGGCATCCAGATCGACAGGAAGATCGCCAGCGCACCGGTGATCGACACGCGCACCACGGCAGGCACGGCGGCCGCCCCGAAGAACGGAGCGGCGAGCAGCGCAGCACCCAGCCGGGTCATCAGGAAGACGACCCGCCACATGTCCTGCTCAAGCGCACCAAAGCCGAAATCGACGCCGATCACGTGAAAAGTCTCAGTCCCCGATCCGCGCGATTTCGGCGAAGATATCGTGGGTAAAATCCCCGACCAGCGCCATCATCGATGCGCCCAGGATCACCATCACCACCGCCACCGCGCCCAGTTTGGGGACGAAGGTGAGCGTCTGTTCGTTGACCGAGGTTGCGGCCTGGATCAGGCCGATCACGAGGCCGATGGCGAGGCTCGCCAGCAGCACCGGGGCGGCGACCAGTGCGGCAATCCACAGCATGCGGTCGGCGAGCGAGAGAAGAACGGCACTTTCATCCATGGGGATTTATCCGAAACTGGAAGCAAGGGAGCCCATCAGCAGCGCCCAGCCGTCCACCAGGACGAACAGCAGCAGCTTGAAAGGCAGGGATACAATCATCGGGCTCATCATCATCATGCCGAGGCTCATCAGCACGCTGGAGACGACAAGATCGATGACGAGAAACGGCAGGAACAGCATGAAACCGATCTGGAAGGCGGTTTTCAGTTCGCTGGTCACAAAGGCTGGCAGCAGGATCGAAAACGGGACATCCTGCGGCGAGGAGAACTTGCCCGCGCCCGCAATGTCAGCGAACATTTCCAGATCGTATTCGCGGGTCTGGCGGATCATGAAGGTGTGGAACTGGTCACCAGCACGCTCGATCGCGACTTCCGCGCCGATTTCTCCGGCAGAATAAGGCGCGATGGCCGCTTCGTTCACGCGCTCCAGCGTCGGGGCCATGATGAACAGCGACAGGAACAGCGCGATACCGATCAGCACCTGGTTCGGCGGCGACTGCTGCAGGCCCAATGCCTGACGCAGGATCGCCAGCACCACGATAATACGCGTGAAGCTGGTCATCATCAGCAACAGGGCGGGCAGGATCGTCAACAGCCCCATCACCAGCAAGAGCTGGAGCGACAGGCTCAGCGGTTCGCCGCCCGCACCCGCCATTTCGCCAAAGGCGCGATCCAGCGCGCCGGAAACAGCAGCATCGGATGTCTGCGCGCTGGCAGCCGCCGAGTAAGCGAAAGCGCCGAGCGTAGAGGCGATCTTGGCGATCCGTGCGATCACGACGCGGTCTCCTCGGCCTGCACACGCGGGCGGGCGGGCGCTTCGGCCAGCCGGGTCAGCCCGTTGCGCGAGGTGGAGACGAGGATTTCGCGGCCATGGAACTCGATCACTGCGAGACGCAGCGTGGGCGACAGCATGGTGCTTTCCACGATCTTGACCGACTTGGTCCCGCCCGCAGGCGCACCGATCTGGCCCTGCATTTTCTTCGCCAGCACCAGGCTGCCCCAGATGAGGCCCCCGATCAGCGGCAGCAGGATAATCAGCTTGAGGATGTACCAGAACATCAGGCGAGTTCACCTGCGCCGGTCGGTTCGACCGTGATGGGCTGCGGGCGACGATCCGCCACCGGCTCGGCCGAGCTGCCGCCGACGATTTCCAGAACGCGAATGGCGAAGCGGTTGCCCTGGGCGATCACTTCGCCGCGCGCGATCAGCTTGCCGTTCACGAACATGTCGAGTGGCTCGTCGGTCAGGCGGTCGAGTTCGATAACGCTCGATTCGCCCAGCGCCATCACATCGCGCAGCCGCATGGACTTGCGACCGAGTTCGATGGTCATCTGGACGTCGATGTCCTGGATCAGGCCGAAGCCATCTGCTTGCAACGACATGTCTGTTACTCCGAGAAAGATGTTTGGGTGAGTTCGAGCGCAACCCGGTCGTCGAGTTCGCCGACGGAACCGTGCGCGATGACAAGGTCGCCCGCCAGAAGCGGGACATTGCGGTTGACCGCGACCGGGATGATCGATCCCGGCGCAAGGCCCGACAGCCGCGCAATCGACATCGGCACATCGACCAGCACTGCGCGAAGCGGCAATTCCACCTCGGCGATGGCCGAACCTTCGATACCGCGCGCGCCGATGGTGCGTCCGATCGCAGGCGACGCCGCGCGCGAACCGACCAGTTCGGCAATGCTCGAGCGGCAGGCTGCCACACGAACCAGCCAGGGCTGCGCGCCATTGGCGGGATTGATACGGAAGGTGGCGGTCCAGACCTGGTCCGAAGCAGCAAACGGGGCCACTTCCTGCACCACGTCGCCGCCCGTCGCAGCGGTCAGGTTGCGGCGGTCGCTCGCCTGGCGCAGGGCATCGCCCATGCCATCCTGGAACTGTTCCGCGAAATGCCCCACCGATGCCGGCAGCTTGGTGCAGCTTTCATCGACCTCGCCCCTGCCGCCCAGAATTCGGTCGAACAGCGCGGTCAGTTCACACACACGAACCGAGACGAGAATGCCGCGCGTTTCCTGGCCCAGCGCGAAGAAAGCGTGGCGATGGCCCGAACCTGTCTGTTCGAACCAGTCGGCCACCGGCACGAGCGCGGTTTCGACCACTTCGGCGAACACACCGCGATCATCGCACAGCCCGGCCAGCGCGGGCACGGCCTGATCGGCGACATTGCGGGCAAAGCGCGCGAATTCCGCGTCGAGATCGGGCGGCGTGGCCGCACGGCTCAGCAGCTCGTCGCAATGGCTCGCAGCGAGGGCCGCAGCCTTGGGGACACCGGGGGAGATCATTGGACGATGAAGGACCGGAAGTAGACGTTGTCGACGCCGCCGAAGCCTTCACGCTGCTCGAGCGTTTCGTTGATCGCCTTGGTCAGGCGCTCTTGCAGTTTCTCCTTGCCCGAAACTGAGGCGAGTTCTTCTTCGCTCGTGGCGGCAAGCACCGTCAGGATGCGCGAGCGGATCGCGGTTTCATGTTCGCCCAGCCACATCAGCACGCGGCCATCATACTGCGTGGACGCGGCGAGGCTGACCTGGATCAGCGCCACGCCGCCAGCAAGGTTCGAGGTGAACTCATCCGAGAAATTGTAATAGGCGGTGCGATATTCACCCCCGCCCACACCGTGGACGATCGCAACCTTGTCCTTCGCCCCATCGACTGCGGCATAGGGATAGGGGTCTTCATCGCCCTTCTTGACCAGCTTGGGATTGTGGTCTTCCTCTTTTTCCGAATGCGATCCGATCAGTCCGGTCGCAAAGGCGGCATAGGTCCCGCCGCCACCCGCGCCGAGCAGGATCAGCGAGAACAGCGCCACCTTCAGCATGCCACCCTTCTTCTTGGGCGGCGGGGCAGTTTCGTTTTCTTCAGACATCGTAAAATCCCGGTTTGAATGAGTTCAGGAGATCAGGCGTAAAGTGCATCGTCGGCAGACGATTGCGGGGTGTTTGTGTTGTGCTGGGTTGTGCGCTCATCGCGGCGTTCGCGATTGTCGGACTGGCCGGATCGGCGGTCGTCAGCGCCTTGCCCTGCAGAACCGGCTTGCGTGTTGGCCTGGCCGTTGCCAGCCGCGCGCTCGCCACCGGTCTGGCCGGGCGCAGTGTTTGCCTGCGTGGAGGCGACTTGTGTTTCTGGCCCACGCTGTGCCCCTCGGTCCGCAGCAATCGCAGCGCTCAGCGCTTTCTGCGCTTCGTTGTCTTCTGCCGCGATGCGCACATTCATCACATCGTTTGCGGACTGATCGAAAGTCACGGTCAGCCCGCCGAATTCGCGGTGGGCGACGGCGATGGCGGCCGGTTTCGAAAGGTCGAACTGGCGTGCGGTCGAAAGCTGATCGACGATCCGTTCGATATTGGCGAGCGGATCGGTGGCGACGGGCCGGGCTGTGGTGGCGGGCGTGCGCACGCTGTTGTCGATCAGGTCGGCAGCGTTCTGGATTGCGGCCGCGATCGGTTTGGTGACGTCGCCTGCTGCTTGCACCGGCTTTGTCAGCGATGCGCCATCGTTTGCCTGTTCGCCGCCGCGCTGATCGCGGGATTGCCCCGCCGTGGTATCGGCGCGGTGCGCCTGCGAGCCGACGACAGGGTGCACAGTCGGGGTTGCATTGGCAGCCGCACTTTCGCGCGATGGGCTGGAAGCACGATCGGCCGCTGCCGGAGCAGTAGCGACTGCCTGAACGGCGACGGTCGAAGCGACGCTTGCCTGGGGCTGAGCACTTGCGTGGATCGGCGCGGTCACAGCCGGCGCCACGGGCGCGTCGGCCGCCGCGATGCGAACCGCGATACCTTGGGGCGCGGTCGGAGCGGCGTTATCGGCAGGCGCCGCCGAAGAAAGGTTAGCCATTGCGGCAGTCGGGACGTTTGGTAGTTGCGCCTTGGCGGGCTGGGCCGCAGCGGTTGCTGCACCTGCCGCCACGGTCGTCAGGGGTACGTCACCGGCAGCGGGCTGCACGAAAGGCAGGGCTGCGCCGGTTGCCGGACGGCTGCTCGTGGAACTGTCCGAGATATCCGCAGTGAGCGAGGGCATCGCCTGGACCGCACCGGGCGCGTCATCGACCGGCGGCTTTTTCAAGCCGGGAAGCACGATCACGCTGCCGACGGCGATTAGCGTTTCATCGGGCCGGGCATCGGCCAGCATGCTGGCGGCTTCGAGACCATCCGATTCAGCACCCGGCACATTTGCCGCAACCGGCAAATCCTTGCCGGTCGGCAATCCGGCAATTTGCCGGTCGGCAGCAATCGCGGCATCGACCAGTCCGGCTGCACCGGTGTCGGGAACGATGGACGAGAGCTGCGAAAGCAGGTCGCCAAAGCCATCGCCGCTCGCCAAAGCCCCGTTTTTCGGGGTTTCCGCACCGCTTGCGGCAGGCGACAGCGAAAGGATACCGGTGGTCGTCTGGGTCGGGGTGATCAGGTTCATGTTGGGTCCGCTTTTCATTTGCGGAATACCAATCAAGAACCGTGCCAAACTTTCGCGACACGCCGCGAGAGAGCTAATCCTTTGCCAGCGCCGTCACGATCGAACGCACCAGTTCGCGGGTTTCCTCCTCCGCACGGCGCAGGCGGCGGTCGGACTGCGCGAATTCCTGCCGCACGATTTCCGAGCGCTGGTCCGCCTCTTCGGCTTGCTGCGCGCTGATCTGCGAAAGTTGCAACAAATGGTCGCGCATCACCTTGCCGCTGCGCAGGTCCGCCGCCACCAGCACCCCGCTCTGGCGAGCGTAATGTTCCGCCAGGCTGCGTGTCCGCGCCGCAACGCCCGATAGCCGCGCACGGGTCGCCTCCGCTTCGCTGGCAGCAGCGGCTGACTGGCTGCGCTCGACCGCGCGAACGCGCTGAATGAGGCGTGCGCGCTTCAGCTTGCGCTGTTCAGGCGTCATAACCCACGAGTTCCCTCAACTGCGCAGAAGCTGCAGCGGCATCGACACGTTCGCCAAAGCCTTGCGACAAGAACCGGCTCATCTGTTGGTTCAGAGCAATCGCCTCGTCGAGGACCGGATCGGCCCCTTGGCGATAAGCGCCCATCATCACCAGGTCGCGATTTTCCTCATAAGCGGCGGCGAGCGCGCGGAACCTGCGCGCGGCCTCCACATGATCGCGTGAGACGATGTCGTTCATCACCCGGCTGAGCGATGCGCCGACGTCGACCGCCGGATATTGCCCGCGTTGCGCGATATCGCGCGACAGCACGATATGCCCGTCCAGAATGGCACGCGCGGTGTCCACCACCGGGTCGTTCTGGTCGTCGCCATCGGCCAGCACGGTATAAATGCCGGTGATCGCGCCGCCGGATTCCTCCGAATTGCCAGCCCGTTCGATCAGCTTGGTAATGGTGGCGAGAGCGGAGGGCGGGTAACCGCGCGCAGCGCCCGGTTCCCCCAGCAGAATACCGATTTCGCGCGCGGCATGGGCCACGCGTGTCAGGCTGTCGAGGATCAGCAGCACACGCTTGCCCTGCGCACGCAGATATTCGGCCAGCGAAGTCGCCAGCATGGCCCCGCGAAGGCGCAGATTGGCGGCATGGTCTGCCGGAACCGCGACAATAGCAGTTTTGGCGGCGCGTTCATGCGACATATGCCGCGTAACGAAGTCGGAGACTTCGCGCGCGCGTTCGCCGATCAGGCCAACCACGACCGCATCGGCCTCGGCCCCATCGACGATCATGTCCATCAGCACCGACTTGCCGACGCCCGACCCCGCCATGATCCCCACGCGCTGCCCCACCCCGAACGTGGTGAGCGCGTTGAGCGAGCGGATGCCGCTGTCGAAAATCTGCGTTACGCCGGATCGGTCGAGCGCGCCGACACGATGCCCGCCCACCGGCCAGGTGGTGCTGGCCATGATCGGCCCGCGCCCGTCGATCGGTTCGCCCGAACCATCGACCGCGCGGCCGAGGAAACCCTCGCCCACATCGATCATGCCGGGCTGGCCTTCAGGTCTGACGATGGCGCCGGGCTTGAGCAGCACCGTATCGCCCATCATCATCATCATGGTATGGCCGTTGCGAAAGCCGATGGTTTCGGCCCGGTGATCCTTCGAGCCGCCATGCGCGATCCGGCACATCGTGCCAATCGGCACGCCAAGGCCCGATACTTCGATCAGGCCGCCATCGCAGGCGACCACCCGCCCGAAACGCCGCGGGGCGAGATCGAGCGAGGCGGCGGCCATCGTGCCGCAGGTTCTCTCGATCAGGTCGAGCATGAATCGAAAATTTCCGCCAGCGCACGACGCCACTGGGCCGGGCCGTCTTCGACGCCGCCATCTTCGGTTTCGACACGCAGCGCGCCGCGCTCGACACTGGGATCGGCGATCAGGCCGATATCTTTCGCGACATGGTCGCGCACCAGTTCCAGATCGTCCGGGTGGATATGGACAAGCCGCTGATCGTGCTTGCGTTGCAGCATCGCCGCAGCCGCCTCGATCCGGCGGGTAAGCCCATCGGTGTCCAGCGCCAGCGGCAGAACCGCCTCTTCGCACAGCGTATGGACCGTCGCGGTGATCCGGTCGCGCAGCAGACGCGCGGATTCCTCGTCGAAGCGCGCAAAGGCGAGTTCGATGGCGCGGCGCTGCGCCCGCTCGGCGGCGATCTGTGCCTCGTATTCGGCCCGCAGGGCGTCCTGGGCGGCCTCGTAACCCGTGCGGTAGGCCTCTTCGACAGCGTCAGGTTCGGCCAGCGGCACGGCTTCGAGCACGGGTTTGGTGTAGCGCGAATCCAGCGCGAAATTGCCGCGACGGCCAAGCGATGCGTAGGCGACCCTAGACATAGTCGTCGTCGCCCTCGCCCATGATCAGGTCGCCTTGTTCGATGAGCCGCTTCGCCGTCGCGACGATTTCCTTCTGCGCGCCTTCGACCTCGGCCTTTTTGACCCGGCCGCGCTGTTCGATTTCGTCGCGCAGGCCATCGGCCGCACGCGACGACATGGCGCTGAAGAAATGCTCGCGCTCTTCTTCCTTGAGGCCCTTCAGAGCCAGGATAAGCGTATCGTTTTCGGTCTCGCGCAGCAGCACGCCGGTCATCTTGGTATCGAGCACGAAGAGGTGTTCGAACTTGAACATTTCGTTTTCGAGCTGTTTGGCAAGATCTTCGTCGATTTCGCCGATCTGCGGCATCACTGCCTTCTCGACCGAGCGATGCGAGCTGTTGATGATTTCGGCGGCCTGTTTGATCCCGCCCATGGTCAGCGGGATGCTGCCATGCATTTTCTCGATCTTTGCGTTCAGCGTTTTTTCGAGGATCGCAATCGCCTGACGCGACACCGGCCCCAGACGCGCAACGCGGTGGAGGACGGGCGTGTGCATTTCTTCCGGCAACGCCGCAAGCGCCGCAGCAGCGACATCGGAATCGAGTTGCAGCAGCATAACGGCAATCGCCTGCGGATGTTCGTCCGCCAGGATTTCACCGATGATCTTCGGGTCGAGCCAGCGCAACAGACCGAATGCGGGCGTGTCCTCATCCTGGGATTCGGGCGCAACCTGACGCATCAGATTGTCCGCCTTCACCTCGCCCACCGCACTGTTGAGCAGGCGGCGGACATTGCCGGCGCGGCCATGCCCTGAAATCCCGCCTTGCTGGGTCGAGTTGGAGAACCCGGCAATAGCCTTGGCGATGGCGTCAGGTTCGATCTCGCCGATGCCGCACATAGTTCCGGCAAGCTGGCGCAATTCGTCGGGCGTGAGCTGACCCAATATGCGCGAAGCGTCCTCTTCGGCGAGCAGCATCACCATGATCGCCGCCTTGTCGGTCCCGCCGAGCGAGATGGTGTCGAGCGCGCTCATGCCGATTGTACCTTCTGATTGTCTTCCGCGAGCATCCGCCGCAATGCGAGGACCGCATCGTCAGGGTTTTCGCGCGCGATCCGCTGGGCCAGTTCGATCTGGCCATCCAGCGCCTCGCGATCATAGGGCTTCAGCGTGCCCAGTTCCGGGCCGGCCAGTGCGGGTGCGGGCACGCCGTCGACCATGACCGGTTCAGCAGCATTGCCGCCTGCATCCTTGCCGCCCTTGCGCAGCGCCTTGAGCGCCGGACGGACCGCGAGCAGCAGGACCAGCAGCACCGCAATCAGGGCCACGGCATTGCGCACGGCCATGCCGAACCAGCTCGTTTCATAGAACGGGATGGGTTCCGCATCGGTCTGTTGGAAGGTCCGCATCACCACCGTGACCTGGTCGCCGCGATCTGCGCGAGCGCCCACAGCGGCGGAAACGAGTTCCTTCACCTTGTTGATGTCTGCAGCGCTCGCCTTGTCGAGGGCGGCCTGATCGATGGCAACCGCTGCCGACAGATATTTGATCGAGCCGGGCGAGAGGTTGGAAACCGAAACCTCGCGGCCCATTTCATAGACCCGTGTGGCGCTGCTTTCGCCGACACCGCCAGCCGCACCGGCTTCGGGCGTGTCCTGCGGCGCACCGGGGCGGGCATCGGCTTCGTCGGGCGGAGTGTTGGCAAGCACGCCCGGAACACCGCCTGCCTGCGCGCCCGCCATCTGCGATTGCTGCGTGGTTTCGCGGCGGACCGTGCCGTCCTTGTCATAGCTTTCCCGTGCCGAGGTAACCTCGTTCATGTCCAGCTCGACCTGAACCTGCGCGGTGAAAGCTTCGCTGCCGAACATTGGCGCTAGCAGCTGGTGGACCTGCGCGTTGAGCTTGGCCTCCATCTGCGCCTGCATATCGACGAGGCCACTGTTCGGATCGCGCGGCTGGGTCAGCAGTTTGCCGTGCTGGTCGACCACCTTCACGGCATCGATGCTGAGACCGGGGATCGACCCGGCAACCAGGTTGGCAATCGCCGTCACCTGGCTGTCGGCCAGCTGGCGTCCACGGGCCATGCGGACCATGATCGAAGCCGACGGTGCCACCTCGTCGCGCACGAAGACCGAACGTTCGGCCTTGGCAATGTGGACGCGCACGGCCTCTACCCCGTCGATCTCCATGATCGTCAGGGTGAGTTCGCGTTCATGCGCAGCGCGCAGACGATCGCCTTCCAGCGTACGGCTGGCGCCCATCGGCAGGCTTTCGATAAGGTCCGTGCCGCTTTCGGGCGTTGCCAGCGAACCGTCGGAGGCCACCAGCATGCGCGCGCGGTAGATATCGTCTTCCGCCACGCTCAACGCGCCGGAATTGTTGTCGATCGAGTAATCGACCCCGGCCTGGTCGAGCGTCGCAACGACGCTGGCCCGCTCGGCATCGCCCAGCGAGGAATAGAGGATGCGTTGCGGTGCAGGTGACAAGGTGGCCCAGGTCAGTGCGAGCAGGCCGAGGCCAGCCGTACCGGCAAACCAGGGCAGCATCTTCTTGACCGATGGCTGCGCCGAAAACATGCGCAGCCGGTCGCCGAAGGAACCGGATCCGCTTGTCAGAGGCGTCAGGACATTGCCGGTCGGATTGCCGGCGGGAACGAGACCGTTCATGGCTTAGAGACCCATTCTCATGGTTTCCTGATACGCGTTCAACAATTTGTTGCGCACCTGGAGTGTGGCTTCGAAAGCGACCCCGGCCTCCTGCCGGGCCAGCATCACCTTGGCGATGTCGGTTTCCTCGCCGCGTTCATATGCTGCAGTGAGTTTGCTCGATTCCGATTGAACCGAATTCACATTGTCGAGCGCCGTTTTCAGCGTGTCGCCGAAACTCGTCGCAGCGGTCCCCGCCTCGGCCGGCTCGGCCGGTTTCGGCTGGTGAACCTCCTGCAGGACCTTTGAACGATCGATGATCTGCTGGCGCAGGGCGATGATCTGTTCGATCGATCCGCCGCCGCCAATGCCGCCTACCGGGTTCATCGGCCTGCTCCCACTGCAATCCCGGCTTCACGGAAGGATGCCAGGCGATAGCGCAAGGTGCGCTCGCTGATGCCGAGCGCGCGGGCGGCGTTGGCACGATGCCCGCCGACAGATTCCAGCGCTTCCATGATGGCGCGCGCTTCGGATATCTTGACGATCTTCGACAGTTTGGCGGGCTTATCGCCCTCCTCTGCCGGTGCTGCTGCCGCTGCCGGCTGGCCGATCTGCGTCACTGTCGCAGGCGCGCGCGGCGCTTCCACCGGGCGTGCGGTCATGTCGAACACGATGTGCTCAGCCCCGATGCGCCCCTTGCCCTGCGCCAGCAGCATCGCGCGGCGCATGACATTTTCCAGCTCGCGCACATTGCCGGGCCAGGCATAGTCCGTCAGCATTTGCAGCGCGTCTTCACCGATCCACGCCACGTTGTCGCCCTTGGGCGTGTGACGCAGCAGCATGGCAAAGGCGAGCGGGGCGATATCGGCCGGACGCTCGCGCAGAGCGGGCATGGTGATGGGAAAGACGTTGAGACGATAATAAAGGTCGGCGCGGAAGCGGCCTTCCTGAACTTCCTGTGGCAGATCGCGGTTGGCGCATGCAATGATGCGAACGTCGACCTTGACCGGGCGCGTGGCCCCGATCGGCACGACTTCGCCTTCCTGCAGAGCGCGCAGCAGCTTCGCCTGGAGCGACAGCGGCATTTCCGCGATTTCGTCCAGCAGCAGCGTGCCGCCATCGGCAGCGCGGAAGAACCCTTCGCCCGCTGCATTCGCACCGGTGAAGGAGCCCTTTTCGTGGCCGAACAGCATGGCTTCGAGCATGGTTTCTGGGATCGCCGCGCAGTTAACAGCGATAAACGGCTTTGCCGCCCGATCGCTGCGCGAATGGATGAAAGTGGACAGCACTTCTTTACCAGTCCCGGTCGGGCCATTGATCAGCACGGGGATGTCCGCACGGGCCAGACGGTCGGCAAGCGCTATAATAGAAAGAGAGGCCGGATCGGCAGCCACCGGGCCCTGGCCGCCATAGGTCATGGCGACGAGCGCGGCGATGCTGCTTTCGGCGATGGGGTCGCTATAGGTCAGCGTCCCGCCAGCACCGGACAGCTCGATCCCTGCGCTTTCACCGCGCGCCAGGGTAATCGTGCGTGCACCGTGGCTGGAAGCCAGGTCGCTTTCATCCACCAGCGTAACCGGTGTTTTCATGAAGAGAGACGACGCGATTCCCGACAGGCGGGACTCAATCGTCCCGTGCTGGCGCGAAAAATTCGTGGTCTTCGTAATCCCGTCCATCAGTGCCCCCAAATGGCAAGTCTTATCGACAAACCAGCTTTTCGCACCGAGACGTCCAACGATTGGATAATTTTAGAGCTGGTAGAACTACGTATGTGGTTAACGCGTTTTCATCGGTTCCAAATTCCAGCCCTTAATCCCGCGCCGTCATTGCCGGTCTGGTTTCTGGCTGCCGCATCCTGACCAAGGCAGTGATCGTAGACCAAAGGGAATTTCTGCTATGAACGTGATCAACACCAACATCGGCGCACTGAAAGCTGCCAACGCTTCGAACGCTGCTGGCAAGGCTCTGGGTACTGCCATGGAACGCCTGTCGACCGGCAAGCGCATCAACAGCGCGAAAGACGACGCTGCCGGCCTCGCCATCGCAACGAGCATGACCGCTCAGGTGCGTGGCATGAACCAGGGCATCCGCAACGCCAATGACGGCATCGCAATGGCACAGACCGCTGAAGGCGCGCTGGGCGAAGTCACCAACATGCTGCAGCGTGTTCGCGAACTGTCGGTCCAGGCCGCTTCGGAAACCTATGCCGCTGCCGACCGTACCAACCTGCAGTCGGAAGTCGACGCACTCAGGGCGCAGATGGCAAACGTCCTGACCAACACCGAATTCAATGGCCAGAAGCTGTTCGACGGTACGGCCGGCACGACAGGCGCAGTCAAGATCCAGACCGGCGCGAATGCGTCCGACACGGTCACAATGACCTTCTCCGATCTCACCGCAGTCGGCACGGCGACTTACGATGTCACCGGCGCCAACGGCGCGAACGCAACCGCTTCGATCGCCACGGTCGACACGCAGCTCGCCACGATCAACTCGGCTCGTGCAGGCCTCGGTGCTTCGCAGAACCAGCTGGAATCGGCAGTCAACACCATGACGACCGGCTCGACCAACCTCGCCGACGCCCGTTCGCGGATCGAAGACACCGACTATTCGGCTGAGACGACCGCTCTCGCCAAGTCGCAGATCCTCAGCCAGGCATCGAGCGCCATGCTCGCCCAGGCGAACCAGAGCCAGCAGAACGTTCTCTCGCTGCTCCGCTAATAATCTCCTGAACACCCAGGACACACGGAGGCCCGTCGCCCGAAAGGGCGGCGGGCCTCTTCGCTTTCGGCCACCCGATCCCGTCTGCCATGCGACAGTCAGGCCCGGCGATCCTTACCGCCCTACGCGTTTGTCCTGATAAGTAGTGAGAGCCCGCCTTTACGCTGTTCTGCCATTCGCACCTCAGGGGATGAACATGCTATCAGCAGCTTACGAGACACCAGCCGCCTATAGCGATTGCAAGCGTGGTGAACCGCGGACGAACATGTTCGTCATGGCCACGCTGGTTTTTGGCGGCGTCGCCAATCCGGTCAAGGTGCGCAACATGTCGTCGCTCGGCGCGCTGGTCGAAGGGGCCGCCCTCCCCCTCCCCGGAATGCCGTGCCGCCTCGCGCGTGAAGGACAGAGCATCGAAGCCGATGTCGTCTGGGGCCAAGGCGGCAAGGTCGGCCTGCGCTTTCGAAATCGTGCCCAGATCGATCAGTGGTATCCGGCTGGCCGGCGCACACAGGCCGAAGTCGATCGCGCCGTAGCACAGGCGCGTGCAGAACTGCCCGGAGGTTCGAGCTACGCTCCCGCCCCTGCAAGATCCGCCGCCCCGATCATGTCGTGTTCCATCAGCGCAGCCGAGGTTCTTGCCACTGCGGACGCCATGGAGGCCTTGTCCGACGATCTCGCCAGCGACCCCGCCGTCATCGCCCGGTTCATGACGAAGCTGCAAACCCTCGACATCGCCGTGCAGACGCTGCGCAAGCTCGCCGACGGGATGCAATAAGGGGGCGCGGAAGGATACCTTCCGCGCCCCTTTGGATGTGCGTTCTGATTGAGCGCACGCCAAGCGCTCCGAAATAAGGAAAGCGCGCTCAGTTCAGGAGCGGCAGAGACGCCTGCTCAACTTCCGCTGGCTCGCCCGCTTCGACCAGAATGCGGATCAGGCTGGCCATGTTGCGCGTGCCGAATTTCGACATGATGTTGGCCCGGTGCAGCTCTACCGTGCGGTAGCTGATGCCCAGCGGAATCGCGAGTTCCTTGCTGGACAAACCGTCCACGATCCCGGCAGCCACCTGCTGCTCGCGCTTGGTCAGCTGGGCCAGCTTGTGACGCGCCCGCGCTTCGACAACCCGGCGGCGGATCCGTCCGGCAGACGATTTGGTCAGCACGTTGAGCGTGCGCCAAAGTTCGTCTTCCTGACAGGGCCAGCCGATATAACCGGCGCACTCGCCATGCACGCGGTCAATCACCCGAGCGATAGAAGGCGATTCGCTGTAACCGATAACCGGGAAGAAGATCCCCGCGTCATGGAGTTCGGCGCAAACCGCCTCAGCCTGACCGTTTTCATCGGAAACAAAAACCAGCGCATTTTCGATAAGAGGGTGGCCGAGTTCTTCGACATTATCGACCTGAACCACATAGCCTTGCTGTGAAAGTACATTGGCCAGCGAATTGCGCGCTTTGTAATCACCATCGATAATTACAAACTGAAGTTCTTTTATCAATGCGTCATGCCCCACTAGGTATGTCGGACTGCTCCAACATTTCCCATCCTAGTGATATTACCTGTGGAAAATAGTCCCCAGCCGTGATGTCACCTTGCAAGATGTCATCGGAACAGGTGTCATCGAATCCGACGTCGTTAAAATGGATGACAGCGCGGCAAGAGCATGTGATAGTGTGGCAATCATATCGCGAATGTTCGCAATGGGGGCCCACATCGAGATCTTCGACGAACTAGGCCAGGCAGCTACGAGGGAGGATCTCTTCTCCGCCCTCCGAGCCTACTTTCGCAAACTTGGCTTCAACGCCGTCGGGTTCATTGTTCCTTCTGCAACCCATCCCGGCCGGGTCAAGGTAGAAGCAGAAGGCTTTCCCGAAGTCTATATGCACAAATACATAAATAGCCCCATGGGACAGAACGATCCCTTCCCAAGACATGTGGCGCGTTCGGGCAAACCCCTTCGGCTCACGGAGCTTGCGCGATTTGCGGCCCAGTCCGAAAAGGAAAACGAATTCATCGAGGAAGCGCGCGCTCACGGGCTGACCGATGGCTTTCTGATCCCGACTTTCGGCCTGCGCCAGCATCTTGGGTTGTTCGGGCTCGGCATGGTCACCGATCTGTCCATACTCGACAAGGTGAGCATTTACGGCCTTCAGGCGGTCGCGCAGGCAGCCCATACGCGGCTCGACCTTCTCTCGGTCGAGAAGCATGGCCTGCGCACTCCGCTGTCCGAACGGGAGGTCTCCATCCTCCACTGGATCGCGGCAGGCAAGACCAACAGCGAAATCGCTACCATTCTCGGGATCGCAAATCCCACGGTTGCCACGTATATAAAGCGCATCTTCCAGAAGATGGAGGTATCCGACCGCTCCGCAGCAGCCGCGAAAGCGGTGCGCCTCGGGATCATCGGGGTCTGACCTGCGCGGGAACATGCATGATGTTCGCCCGAGGTAATTTGGCCAGCGGCCTTCCAGATCATCGAGGATTTGGGGCTACCGAGTGATCGCGTTTCAAACCCCTCAGTCCTGAGGCCGATGGCGATGGACCCGCCGCTGGACGACCGTTTTCCCGGCGTCTCATTCCCGAACCTGATTTCACTCTCCAGAAAAAAAGCGGATCGGCCGTTTCCGGCGTCGGCTCACAATATCCCGACGAAAAGATCGATATCCGATCCCGCACAAGCGCGCTTCATTCCCGGAGAATTGAAAAGCATGATCACGCGGCCAGTCTTGTCGACCGCAACCACGCCCCCATCGCCCTGATGCTGTGCGACCTGGCCGAGCAATGCCGTCCCAGCATTTTCAAGACTTTCGTTTCCGTACTTCATTCGCGCGGCGATATCGCGCGCGCCTCCGGCGTAAATGAACGCTTCACCGATGCCTGTGCAACTGATGGCCACCTCCCCGTCGGCCCAGTTGCCAATCCCCGTGAGAGGTGTGTCGCCAACCCTGCCTGCGCGCTTGCCGAGAAGGCCGCCGGTCGAAGTCGCGGACGCCAGACCACCGGATCTGTCGAGGGCCGCGGCGCCGACAGTGCCGTGCGCAAGCCCGCTGTCGAGTTTCAGCAGCTCTTCGGGCTCCACCCCTATCGGAAGACGATAATGGAGCCCGGGGTCGGCAACCATTGCCATGCCGTGTTCGATTGCGAACGCTCGCGCTCCCTCGCCAGCAAGGAGGGCATATGGCGTGTCCTCCAGAACCGAGCGCGCGAGCCGGACGGGATTGGCAATATCCACAGCGGCACAGATTCCTCCGGCACGAAAACGTGCGCCGTCCATGATCGCAGCATCGCATTCGACAACACCCTGATCGTTCGGCGCAGAGCCACGGCCTGCGACATAAAGCCCGCTATCCTCCATGGCTGCAACGGCGTGTTCGACAACGTCGATGGCGCGTTGACCGGAGGCCAGCATCGCGTCGCATTGGCGAACGAGTGCGCCCAGATGCTGTTCGACTTGCGCGTAATCGCGATCGGGGTGCACCCCGGCTCCCCCGTGAAGCGCTACTGCGTGCGTTTGGGATTTCAATTTTCTGCTTTCCTAAATTCTACGTCGAGAGCTTCGATGTCGAAGCGGATCCCTTCCAGGGCGTAACTCGCGTCATCGTCCGGACCGCGCCCCCACCAGCCGCGTGAACCCGCGGTCTGCACAAACCGATAGGTCACCCCCAACCTGCCTGCGAACGAGTGGCGCTCGACACTGCTTGCCGCCGAATTGTCTAACAGGGATTCCCCGACAGCCTCCGCCAGCGAAGCACCCCCCAGCGCCATTCCTCCACCGGAGATCGGCTTGCGATCAAAGTATTCGTTGGCAATCGTCGCGGCCTTGAAAGGAGCGGGGGTCACCGTGCCGGACACGAAATCTATGCTGTCACCTTGGGAAACGAGCGAGATTACGAAACCCGACGCGGAGAATCGGTCCCCCGGGGCCTTTCGCGCTTCTCTCGCGTCAATGAACGTCGCGTAACCGCTGCCGACCACTTTGCCCCGCCTATCATCTGCGCGAACGACAAAAGCAGTGTCCTCGTCGATGCCGATCCCTGTCCGCTGGGGTTGATCATCATTCACGAGAAGCGCAGCCAGCCTGCCGAGGCGCGCGCGTTCTCCAAAATGCTGGTCGACCACCATGCCCGGCAGGAGCCCAAGTCCCCGCCCGAACTCCAATGGTTCTCCCACTCCACCCGGCACGAGCGCGGCGAACGTATCCCCTCTCGTAATCATAGGATCGCTCATCATCGCAGCGCCTGCGGAAGTGCCGCCGATCACCGCACCTTCAGAGAGGCGCTGCCGCAGGACGGCGAGCATCGGTGTGTCGCCGCCCGCAGGATCGATGAGCAGCCTGGTGATCCGCAACTGGTCACCACCGGTGAACCAGATTGCGCCGGCGCGCCGAATGCGATCGATTTCTACAGTTGCATGGGCGTTGCTCGCCCAATCGGCTTCGTCGACCTCCGGAGTGGCCGGGTCGTCTTCCATTGCAAGTCGCACAACTTTGATCTGCGATGGTTCGACGCCGTGGCGGATAAGAGCCGCTCGGAATGACTGTGCAGACCGGTGCGGTTCGCCCGATGCTGCCGGCACGATAGCAACCGATCGGTTTCCCGGGGGGCGCGCATCGAGAAAGGCTGAAAACACATCGTCGTTTTCAGGGTCGAGACCACCGCCAACGATGACAAGAGTGCCAGGGTCTGCGCGAAGTCCGGTCGTTGCAGGCGTGAATCCAAGCGCCGCCGCGACGATAGCAACCATGATGAAGCGCATCAGTATCCCCCCGCATGAGCACAAAGGATCACGACGCCCGCCATCGCCATGAGCCCAAGAGCCGGTCGCCATATGAAGGCGAGCCATTCGCCGTAGCTAACCCTTGCCGCAGCAAGACAAGCCATCAGTACCGCCGACGTCGGGATGACGAGGTTCGTAAGCCCGTCACCCAGCTGGAATGCAAGCACTGCGGTCTGCCGCGTAACATCCGAAATATCTGCCAGCGGCGCCATGATCGGCATGGTGATGCTTGCCTGTCCGGACCCCGACGCCACGAACAGATTGAAGACACTTTGGACAAGGAACATCGCCAGCGCCGTGAACCAGTCGGGGACGGCAGCCGTCAGGCTGCCGAGCGCATTCAACAAAGCGTTGAGAAGCGAATTCGAGGCAGGATCGTCTCCCCCAAGCACCAGGATGATGCCTTTGGCGGCGCCGACAATCAGCGCGGCAGGCAACAATTGAGCCGCGCCATCACGGAAGGCTTCCACCTGTGATGAAAAAGAGGAATTGGCCAGCTTTCCGAGCCGAGCAATGAGGGCGGTTGCAATCCCCACTGCAAAAAATTGTGCCGCAATCTCCGGCAGGTAGTACCCGCGTGCCGTCACGCCCCAGGCAACCCAGACCACTCCCGCTGCCAGGCTGAACAGAATGGCCACGTGCGTTCTCGAGAGCGCGGCCAGTTCGACGTCAGCCGCATTGGCAAAATCCGCACCAGCACGCGGCCGCAAACCAAGGCGGATGCTCCGGGCGTAGCGCCAGGTGAAGAGCGCCGCGAGCGCGGTGAAAACCACCCAGACCGCCAGCCGGAGTTCCATTCCGGACATTGGGGCGAGGCCGGAAATGCTTTGCGCGATCACCACGCTGAATGGGTTCATCCAGCTCGTGGCGAAACCGATCTGGCTCGCGGCGTAACAGACCAGAACAGCGGTGATCGCATCATATCCCGCCCTGAGCAGAGCCGGACTCAACACAAGGGTCAGCGCGATTGCCTCTTCCGACAGCCCGAATATCGCCCCTGCAAGCGAGAACGATACAAACAGGGCGACGACCAGCTTTTCGCTGCGCGCCCGACCTTCAGGAAGCGCGCTGTTGAGCGCTGCGTCTACCGCGCCCGTGCGCATGATCATGCCGAACACGCCGCCGAGCATAATAATGAAGGCCATCAGCCCTACCGTCGCCGAATAGCGATCACCCGTCACAAGACCTGCGAAAAGAAAGTCGAGAAACCCTGTTCGATCTGCGTCACCCATGACCGGCGCAGGCATCGGGCCCTCGGCAGGCTGAAAGCTGCCCGGCACGATCCGTGCAGGATCTCCGGCGACCGCGAATTGGCCGGGCGTGAAAACGAAAGTGGCCGCCCAGGCAATCAGGGCAAGAACGAATAGGATAAGAAGCGTGTCCGGCATCCGCCATCGGGGATTCCTCTCGCCGCGGGGCTCACCCGCAGCGGCTTCGTCAGCTTTCTCGATCATGGTAACTCCAGTCGGCTGCCACCCTGCGAACACCCGGTACGGGCATTGCGGGGTGGCAGACGATATTGCAGCGTCAGAAGCGCTTCGTCACGCGTACGGTCGCATAACGGCCGACGAGATCGTGATTGAACAAATCGACATTTGCGGACGCTCCGAGGACGCGGGGCGGATCGGCGTCGAAGACGTTGCGAACCGCCAGCTGGATGAAGCTGTCCTCTGCGAAGTCGTAGCTCACGCTGAGATCGAAGGTGAGGTAATCGTCAACCCTGTAATCCGCACCGAGCGGAAGGCCGAGCGCTTCGAGAGTGCGGTCCGTGGGATCGTCGCGATACCCGCTCTTGTAGTGCCCCGACACGGCTGCGCGCCATGCGTCCTTTCGCCAGCGAAGCTTTCCGCTCGCTATGAAGCGGGGGTACAAATAGTCCCCTGCCAGTTCCTCGATCGGGCTGGCATCGGAAGCCTTGCGCTCGAAATTGAGGATGTAGGTTGCATCCGCGGTCAGAGTAAATTGCCCGGCCGAGCCCCCACCGAGCCGATGGGTATATCCGAAATCGATGCCATCGGTTTTCTGAAAACCGAGATTCGTGATCTGGAAGTGCGCATCGGTCACGAAGCCGTTGGTGACTTCAAGGCCGGGAGTGCCGGTTGGAAGCGCGCCGTCGCCCACGACATCGAATTCGCCAGCAAGTGCACGGCGGATGAAATCGTCTTCATCGATGCCGACGAGATCTTCGTGACGGATATTCCAGTAGTCCATCCGCAATTCCATGTCCGCGTCGGGCTTCAGGACGATGCCGCCACCGAAGCTGCGGGCGTTTTCCGCACCCAGTGCGGGGTTGCCGACATCTTCTGAGAGCAGCGCTTCGCCATCGGCGGTCGGATCGCCATCGCATGCGCCAGGTGTCGCTTCGCAATCCACGCGATAGGAACTCAGGAGCACGCCAGCACCGCTCTGCGCGAGCGAGGGAGCGCGGAATGACGTCGAATAATTCGCCCGCAGCGCAACCCACGGCGCAGGCTCCCAGCGTGCCGCAATCTTGGGATTGAAGTCGCTTCCGAAGCCTTCGTAGTCGTCGAAACGCCCAGCCAGCTGAACATCGAGGCCCTCTGCCAGCGGGACGTACAGCTCACCATAAAGCGACCAGCTGTTGCGATCCGCCTCTGCGCTTGTCGACGAAAAGCCGAGTATGGGCTCCGGATTGTCAACGGTCGCGATGGCCACGCCGGCTGGCTTGTCCCGCAGGGTCTCGCGCCTGAACTCACCCCCGAAAGCTGCCTTGAGCGGACCGGCAGGCATTTCCAGAAGCGTTCCGTTGACGCTGGCGTCGAAGGCATAGAGCCGCGACCTGCCATTTCGCTCGGCCTCTGTCTCGAGCAGCTTCGCAACACCGGCTTCCTGCGCTTGCTGGCCGCCGAAGGGATTGTACCAGAGCGTCGTCTTGCCTGTGTCCTCGCATGTTTCACCTACAAAGCTTGCCTCGGGACGGCCCGGATCGACGTCCCACCGCTCGACGCGGGTTCCGTCCGTGCAGATATTGCCGAGATTGAGGTCATAGAAGTTCTGCGAGAGCGCCAGGCCGGAAACACCGCGCTGGACGCGGTCGTTACCGCCAAAAAGGATCGCCGTGTCGAACCGCCAGTCGCCGCCCAGATTGCCGCGAAAGCCCGAGGTAACGCGATAGCTGTCGGATTCGATTTCCACCGCACGCGGTGTCGGGATTTTACCCCATGCGTATATCGGGAAGCCGAAGAAATCGCTGAAATCGCCGGCGCCGCCTTCCGCCACGATGTCCGCTTGCAGCGCTGCGGGCCAGAACGGATTTTCCGGATCGACCGGGGCGCGCGAGAAGTTTGCGGGCGAACCGACGCCACGGGATTCCACATGGCTGTAAAGCACATCATTGTACCATTCGAGATCGTTGGAAATCTCGAAGGTGTGGGTGAAAAGACCCCCGATCGTTTCAAGCCGGTCCTGCGCGGACACAAACGCATTGGTGTTCACCTCACAGAACTCGCCGAAATTGCCGACGCCGAAATCTTCAGCATCGCAACCGCCATCCGCCGGCTCCTCGGTCTGGTCGAAGAACTGGAGGAAAAGGTCGTTGAAGCTGGGATAAAAGCCTTGCTGGCTGGGACGTACACTGTCCCTGCTGATCGCCCGATCGCGCAGGAAGAACGGGTTGCGCTTGAAATAGTCCACCACCAGCATCACCCGGTTGCGATCCCCGATCTGCGTTCCGGCGACGGCGGTAACACTGTAACGTCCCTCGTCGGTTCCAGCAGTCGAGTTACCGTAGCTCGCACTGAGCTCGAGCCCCTCGAAATCATCGCGCAGGACATAGTTCACGACACCGGCCACCGCGTCTGCGCCGTAAACTGCCGATGCTCCCGAAGGTAACACCTCGACCGTTTCAATCGCTGCGAGCGGTATCGAGCTGGCGTCGATGAAACTTTCCTGGCCGCGGGCGAACGCACTGATTTGCGCTCTGCGGCCATTGATGAGCGTTAGCGTAGACGACGCCCCCAGACCGCGAAGGGAAACCGCCGAAGCGCCTACGGGCGTATCGGAGGAAAGCGGACCGGCAGTAGCAGTCGAGAATGTCGATCCGCCACCTGTGGTAAGCGGCAAGTCTTCGAGAACCTCGATCACCGTACCTGCGCCGGAATCGATGATGTCCTGCCGCGTGACGGAAACGGTCTGAACAGGACCATCCGAGGGCAGACCCTGAATTCGGCTGCCGGTCACGACGATAGTTGTATCGTCTGCATTCGCTGCATCTTTATCCTGGTTGCCAACTGCGCTGTTGGCTTGCGCCAAAACTGAAGTCGAAATTCCTGCGAGCAGCAGGGCTGCGGCGCTGGCCGCACCGGTACGTAGCTTGTTGTTCTTAAACATGGTGTGATCCCTCGAACCCTCGAAAGCGACGAAATGTCGCGTGCGGATTGTCAGGGATGGGCCCGGAATGCCGGACGGATGTCTCGTCGGTTGGGAAGAGTCGCCCGGCGACCGCGCCTATCCCGCGCGGATCGGAATCACTCGTTGAACCAATCGGTGAGATGAAACTCGACCGATCGGCGTACGGCTACTTGGCCGTGACAGGGGCAGAGGATGTGTCTGTCCATCCGGCAATCATGCCAGCTACCTGCGCAATACGCAAGATAGGCGCATCTACCCCCAATAATCGACTAATTTTATTGCAAATCCGCTCATGTAAAAGCGATTTCCCCATTGGGACGCCCGTATCTGACTGTCGGTCGATACGAAATCGGCGAGGCGACGGGCATCAGCCGAGGCTTTGGGCGACATGTCGTATTTGCTGATACAATAGATACGATGGCGGAAATCACTCAGACAAAAGCGGTCCGCATAAGCTGCTGTTAGCCGGCACAGGAAACAACCATCATGACCAATATGTCAGGCACATCATCCGCGCAGAACATACCGCCACCGGAGCTTATCGGGGCGCTGGAGGAAGGCCTCATACTCGTCGGACCGGAGGATGTTGTGCGATTTATCAGTACGCGCGCTTACGAGCTGCTGTTCGATCGATGCGACATCCAGGTTTGCCAAGGCATGCCGCTCGATACGATGTTGAAACGCACCGCCGAGAGTGAACTTATCGTGCCTCCCGAGGGCGTCGATCGATCCCAGCTGGCCAAGATGATCCGGAGCGCGATCGACCTGAACCTGCGCGATACGCAACTCCGCCGTCGCAACATGACTGCCCTGAGAATTGCGATCAGAGAGCTCGCCGACGGACAAAAGGCAATCAGCTTGGTCGAACACGTTCTAAATCTTATCGAACCCGTCGCCGCCGGACAGCGCGGACACGGATCATCCGGTTCGTTACCCGTAGTGGTCGCACGAGAAGGGTTCGAAGTCCCTCCGGAATTGTCGGAGGCCCTTGAGTTCATGGAAGAAGGCTTCGCCCTGTATGACCGGGAATCTCGCTTCATCCTGTGCAATCGGAAATTTTGCGAGTTGTTGTTCGTCGATCCTGAGGCGCGCCCCTATCCGGGCGAGTTGATGGACGACATCGTCCTCAGGGCAGGCCGGACCAATGCGAGCAGGGGCAAGCCCGAAGGCATGACGATCGAAGAATATGCCGCCGCTGCTACCGCGAGCTTCAGGAGTCTGGCGAAGAACCAGCACTACGAGCTGAACGATGGAAAGATCATGGAGGTAAACGGCCATCGAACCCAGAATGGCGGCTATCTGTTTACGTTGCTTGATGTCACCGAGCGTGAAAACGCTGCACTCGAAGCCGAGCGCCAGCGACTCATCGCCAATCAGAATGAGAAGCTGTCGGCTCTGGGAGAATTGCTGGCAGGAGTTGCGCACGAACTGAACAATCCCCTCTCGATCGTTGTCGGCTTCTCGCAAATGCTGGAAGAGGAGCTCACCGACGAAAGGCAACTAAGACGTATCGGCAAGGTTCGCACAGCCGCCGAACGATGCGCGCGGATCGTCAAGACATTCCTTGCCATGGCGCGCCAGCGCCCGGCCCGGATCGAACGGGTCGATCCTGTGGAGATCATGGAAACGGCCGCTGAAGTCGCAGCATATGGCTTCCGATCGGACGGAGGGACAATCACCTGCGATCTCGAAGAGGATGTTCACCGGGTCATGATGGATCGGGACCAGCTGGTGCAGGTGCTTTCGAACCTGATCGTGAATGCCGAACAGGCGATGAAAGGTATGGGCCGCGCTGCAGAAATGACCCTTCGCGTCTCCACCCGTGAAGGTTTCGTCGAATTGAGCGTGACCGACAATGGGCCGGGCATCGATCAGGAAACGCAAAAACGCATCTTCGAACCCTTCTACACTACCAAGGATGTCGGCGAAGGAACGGGTTTCGGCCTTGCTTTCTGCCATCGCATTGTCGCTGCCCATAATGGTTTGCTGCAAGTGCAGTCCTCCCCCGGCAGTGGCAGCCGCTTCATGGTCTCACTTCCTGTCGCTCCACCAGCCGACGCCGAAGTGGCCCAGGAAAGCTCAGACCCATCTCCGGCATTGATGAGTATCCTCGTGGTCGACGACGAGCGCGACGTGGCCGACCTTCTCGTGGAGATGCTTCAGGATCGCGGCCACGAGGCGCGCGCTGTCTATGCGCCCGTCGACGCCGTGCGCCTGGCGCAGGCGGAGCGTTTCGACATCGTGATATCCGACATGAAAATGCCCGGCATGACCGGCGACCGGATGATGCATATGTTGACCGAGACGCGACCGGAGCTGAATGGCCGCTTCGGCTTCGTGACGGGAGACAGTCTTTCGCAACATGTGCGGAACTTTCTGGAAGATGGCGCGCAACCTTTCATAGAAAAGCCGATCGTTGGTGACGATCTCGATGCTCTTCTCGACGTGTTGCGGGAAAGGATGGAGCGATGACCGGTCAACGTATTCTTGTGTGCGATGACGAGGCGGACCTGCGCGAGATGGTCGGGGAGTATCTTGCCGATCGCGGGTTCGATACCGCCGGTTACGCAAATGGCACGGCGCTGCTTGAGGCAGTCGAACTCGACCGTCCTGCGCTGTGCATCCTCGATGTAAACATGCCGGGAATGGATGGGATCAGCGTCTTGCGCGAACTGCGCGGCAAGCATGATATCCCCGTCATCATGCTGACCGGGGCATCTGAGACGGTCGACCGGATCATCGGCCTGGAAATGGGTGCGGACGATTACATCGCCAAGCCCGTGGACCTGCGTGAGTTGGAAGCGCGCATCAAGACGGTCTTGCGCAGGACCACTCCCAGGGCGACACAGGGGGCGGAACCTGAAACCACAACGCGGGTTCCGTTCGGACCCTGCCTGCTCGACACCGATCAGGCGCGGCTGTTCGGCCCCGACGGAGGCGAGATCGCCATCACGGCGATGGAATACCAGCTGATGAAGGCATTCGCCGCCAATCGCGGTCGCATCCTCAACCGCGATCAATTGCTCGAACAGGCGCATGACCGCGGTTGGGACCCGTTCGACCGCTCTATCGATCTGAGAATTTCGCGCCTGCGCCACAAGATCGAAAAAAATCCGAAAAAGCCGGAGATCATCCGGACCGTTCGCGGTCTGGGCTATATCTTCGGCTGACATCCCAGACACAATTTCGCTGCGAGGCGATACAAAAGTGACCACTATGTGCCGCCGCGCACAAACAGCGGACACCTGCCCCCTTCATTCCTGCTGCGTCAGTCGACCTCCCTGTCGGCGCGCAAAAGGAGTGAAGAAGATGAAGACCGAAACGATGAAACAACTGGCCGTCGCAACCACGACCGGCCTTATGCTGACGACCGCGATCGTCACCTGCCTGGTGGCGCAGCCCGCCTACGCCAACGAGCCATGTGAGAGCGGGCCGGACCTCGATACGCTAGAATGCGGCGATGCAGCGCTTACTACCGGCGTGGCGGCGACTGCAGTCGGGGATAATTCCGAGGCCGATCAATACTCGGTTGCAATAGGTAACAATGCAACATCGAGTGTCCAGGCCGCGGCGCTCGGCTACAACGCTAACGCTTCGGCCTACGCTGTGGTGGTCGGATTTAACGGGGTTGCAGGCATCGGCGGCACGGCAATCGGCTATACCGCTGATGCGCTGGGCAATCTTTCCACTGCATTAGGTGCCTATGCCCTTGCCGAAGCAGATGCTGCGATCGCCCTTGGCAGCGAAGCGGTTGCATCCGGGGTGAGTTCAATCGCTATGGGCACGCAGACGAACGCTGCGGCTGATGACAGCGTGGCTATCGGTGAACTGGCAAAAACCACTGGCTTGGCGGGCGTTGCGATTGGGGAAGGGAGTGTTGCGCATATCCTTTCTATCGCAGGAGGCAGCAAGGCAGAAGCCACTGGGTTGGGGGCTATCGCACTTGGACGAACGGCTCTCAGCGACGCGCAGTACTCCATTGCTATTGGCACTTCCGCCAGGGCGAATGGAGACGACTCAATCGCGTTGGGAACCTCGACACAGGCGGTAGGCCAAGGTTCCATGGCAATTGGCAACGAGTCGGAAGCTCTCGATTTGCGAAGCGTTGCGCTGGGCAATTCCGCCGGTGCGCTCGGCGCAGACAGCGTTGCTATCGGGGGTCTTGCAGAGGCGTCGGGCATCGAAGCCACGGCGCTCGGTGGAGAAGCGCAAGCTCTAGGTGACTATACGACTGCCGTGGGTGCGCATTCGATCGCGGCCGGATATGGGGCTGCCTTCGGCTACGAAGCAGGAGCGAGCAATTTCGGTGCGGTTGCCCTCGGCACATCCAGCGAGGCTTCGGGTCAGATCGCCACAGCGGTCGGATCGGCATCGCGCGCAAGCGAAACCGGAAGCAGCGCATTCGGATCCTATGCGGAAGCCACCAGCTTCTATGCAACTGCCACCGGCACCTATGCGATCGCGGATGCGGATTTTGCTGCAGCCTCCGGGGGCGGTGCCGAAGCACAGGCGCTGTATGCCCTAGCGCTCGGAACATCCGCAACAGCCAGCGAGGCCCGCAGCATCGCGATCGGTTATGCCGCGCAGGCCACCGCCAACAATGCCGTTGCCATCGGTACAAACTCGGTAGCCGACCAGGCCGACACGGTCTCGATCGGCTCGGCAGGTAACGAACGGCGGCTTACGAACATGGCCGACGGCATCGCGGCCAGCGACGGCGCAACCCTGGGCCAATTGAATGCGCTCGGAGCATCGTTGCAGGGCCAGATCGATGCGAATGGCGCGGATATCGTCCAGAATGCGCAGGCCATCGCCGACAATGTCGCGGCGATCGCGCAGAATGGCAGCGATATCGACGCCAACGCCGCAGCCATCGCCGACAACGCGGTCGCCATTGCGGGCAACACCGCGAACATCGTGACCAATGCGAACAATATCGCCGCCAATGGGGTTCTGATCGCGGATAACGCCTCAGCTATCGGCCAGAATGTCGTCGACATCGCAGCCAACACGGCCTCTATCGGCGTCAACAGCTCCGCGATTGCAACCAACGGCGCGGCCATCGCCCAGATGAATGTCGACATGGGAACGCTCGACAACCGCGTTACCTCGCTCGAAGGGCGGGTGGCGAGCTTCTTCGATCTTGCGAGCACGATGGACAAGGATGCCCAGCAGGGCATTGCTGCGGTCGCGGCAATGGCTCATCCGCACTTTCCGAGTGAAGCAGGCAAGACCAGCTACGCTGCCAATGTCGCGACCCATCGCGGCGAGGTCGGGTTTTCGATGGGCATGATGCACAGGTTGGAAGGCGACTTCGCCATTTCGGCGGGCGCCACCTACGCAGGCGGCAAGAGCCTGACGTTCAAGGCAGGGATCGCCGGGGAGTTCTAAGAACTTCACTCCGTCCTTCCCGGCAGGGCCGCACCTTCGCAAGGGGGTGCGGCCCTTTTTTTCCATCGCCGACACAGTTGTTACACAAGAAACCTCGCAGACGAATTCCGGGCACGAATGAGACCCGAAACTGCAGAGACGCACATCGGGCGGATACACGCCGCTGCCACTCCTTCGCCGTCGGCAAGAAACGCCGCTTAATGACGGAGAAGACATATGAAAACGCTTATCAATTTGACCTCGCTTGCGGTCGGCACGTCGGCCATCGCCCTTTCACTGACCGCCACGCCCGCATTTGCACAGCAGTGCACCAACGGTGGCGGAGCGAACTCGACCCAGTGCGGTACGGGGGCGGATGCATCGGCCGATAACACCACGGCGCTCGGCACGGATGCCTCGGCAGGCCTGACCGGTTCGACGGCGGTCGGTGCTCAATCGACAGCTGTCAATGACAGCACCGCAGTGGGTGACAACAGCACTGCGCAAACCGGCAGCGTCGCGGTTGGCAGCGACGCAGCGGCATCCGACGGCGGTGTTGCCCTGGGCAATGGCGCATCGGCTCTTCAGGAAAACAGCGTCGCGCTGGGATCCGGTTCGGTCGCAGTGGATCCAAACACCGTTTCGGTCGGGAGCAACAGCATCCAGCGCCGCATCACGAATGTCGCGGATGGCGTGTTCTCAAACGATGCGGCGACCGTTGGTCAGTTGGAGACCGTCCAAGACCAGGTTACGACCCAGACCGGCCAGATCGCCGCTCTGCAGTTCAGCAACGCCCAGCAGGACGTTGCCATCGCGGAAAACCAGACGGCCATTACCGGCCTGGTGGCCGTGAACGCAGCCCAGGATGCCGCCATCCAGGAGAGTACCGAAGGTGTCACCAAGCTGTTCGCTGCAGTCGACAACCATACCGTGCTGATCGCCTCGAACACCGATGCCATCGCGCAGAATTTCGCCGCAATCGGTGCGAATTCGGACAAGATCGATGCGAACGCTTCGGCCATCTCGGCAAATAGCGCCATGCTCGACAATCACGAACAGCGTCTGGTGGCTTTGGAAGATCTGACCTTCGACCTCGACAAGACGCTTGCCCGTTTCGACCGCGAGATCGATGGCTCCACTGCGGTGGCGATCGCCATGTCCGGCAATGCCTTCCTGCCCGGCCAGAAGGTCAACGTTACCAGCAATATGGGGATCTACAACGGGGCCCTGGCGGGTTCGTTGCAGATCGGCGTCCTTGTGAGCGAGGGTGTTGCCTTGAATGCGGGTATCGCAACCGGCTTCAACAAGGGCGGCAAAACCGGCGGCCGCGTGGGCGTCAGCTTCGGCTGGTGACAGCTGACACAATCGGGCGCGCATCAGAGGAGCTTACCCCCACTCCCATCCTCCTGCTCGTCTCGCTGGCCCCGGAAGTTCATCTTTCCGGGGCCAGTTTTCCGATTAGCGGGCAGACGACCGCGCCGGCCTCGTGTCGCCCATCTGTAAAACGGTGCGATCGAATAAGGGAAGCCTGACTGTTCTCGTAGAGCAGGAAGCAGGCTACCTGTGGGCCGATCCATTGGCGGGCGTAACTGAGGGCGCGCCATTTGCGACGTCAATCGGCTCATTGTACCGTAGCTGGCGGGCAACCGACCCGAATGCTGTGCGACGTTCGACAGCAATCCCGCGTCCGTTCTCCAACGTGAAGTGATACTGCACAGATGGGTTGCCCCATTCGAAGAAGACGTTTTCGCCAAGCGCCGTCAGCTGAGCAGGCGGGTATTTCCCGCGTCTGAGCGTCAGCGCTTCCTCGTCGCGATGCACGATCCAGTCACCATACCTGCCCGCAAACTGAACGTCAGGGGAAACCGGAACAGGTGTCAGCGCGGCCAGCGCCCACTCGGCGTCCGGCGAGGCATCGCCTTGGGCAAGCAGCTCTCTGATCATCGCGCCATGCGCCGTGGCCAATGCGTCGTCCGACGCAGCCGGGATGTCCGGGACGACGCCGCGCCCTTCCCAGTTGGTTTGTGTGATCGGATTTATGGGCGCGCCGGTCGATACGAACACGGAATAGCCGCCAGGCGTTTCAAATGAACGTCCCGGATTGGCGGCCCCCGCGCTGGTTTCTCCGACGATCACGGCCCGTCCGGCCGCCTGCAATGTGTACGGCAATGCCTCCGCCGCCGAAGCGGTGCGCGAACTGGTGAGGATGTAGAGCGGTTCGTCCAGCTCTGCATTTGCATAAAATTGCGCGGGCGCCTCGCTCTCTTGCCCCTCCCGGTAGTGGAAGGTGTTGTAGATCCGCGCGCCGCGCTCCGTGAAAGCGCTCACCAAATACCCGACGAGCGAGGGCGCACCTCCGCCATTGTCGCGCAGATCGATGATCAAGCCGTCCGCCGGTTCGACAAGCTTGAGAGCACTGTCGATCGCCGCTTTCACGACATCGCCCTTGTCCTGGAAGTTGATGTGGGCAAAGTTGCTCATCTCGATGTAGCCGACATTGCCGGGCAGGATGCGGACCTGACGGAACCCCCAGCCCTGATGCGCGAGCTGTTGTTCGAACGTATATCGGACCATCCCTGATGGTGGGTCTTCGGACGGGCTCTCATCATCCACCAGTTCGACACGGAAATGGCCGTCCATAGACGCCAGAATATCCGTCGTCTTTGACGCGATGTCCAGCGGCGTGAGATCATCGAACTCGCCCCTTTCCGCCCTGAATCGCAGATCATCGGCAATGCGCTCGCCGGTGGTGGGATCAAAGTAATTCTCGGCAATTACTGCGGCAATCTCGTCAATGGCAGACTCATCGGCGGCAGAAGCGGGCTGCGCGTAAGCCGCCTCATTCCAGAAGGTCAGCATACCAACGAGGCCGACGAGAATTGCGTGCGGTTTGATCTTGTTCGCCATCCCGCGCTGAATCCGGCCTCTCTCAGCAAGAATGCGATCCCGGAACGGCGTTGCCGCAAGGGCTGAAATCGCCTCGTCGGCGACAGCATCGAGAGAACAGGAAAGCTCTGCGTTCAGCGTGTCCGCTGCCCTTGCGGTCGCCTCCCACTGATGCGTGAGAAGCGGCATTGCATCGAGCCCCTTTGCGGTAAGCGAGACCATCCGTTCACGCGCATCGTTACCCGGCTCGGTTTTCACAAGGCCAGCTTTCTTCATTTCGGTGATCGTCTGGCTGGCGGCCGAGTGCGATATGCCGGCATTCTCGGCGATCTGCTTGACCGTCGCCGCGCCCACCTCAGACAGGTTGCGCATGACCGGGGTGAACCTTGGCCGGTAATCCAGGCCGAGCTCTTCATAAATCGCGGAAAGATCCCCATCGAGCAGGTCGAGCAAGATCCTCAATTTCGTTCCAAGAGTGGATAGAGACATGCTTCACCTATCTTCCTCGTCAAGCCAGCGCGCCGGCAATTTATATAAGCCCTTATATATTTAAGCGCGCAACGCGTCAACGTGAGCGGCGACGGGCGTCCCAGACCCTCAGCTGTCCTCATCGCCTGGCGCTGTCGCCAGCTGCGATTTCCTTGGCGAATTCCGTGACGGTTGCCCCCGTCGTCAAAAGCCTGGCTTGAATGGGCATGAAATATCGGGCCGCGTGGGGCGCGATCGAAGGAGCTGAGCACAGCTCATCGCGCTCTCTTACCCCGTTCGCAGTCACACCGATCAGAGCACGCAAAAAAGGCGCAAAGACGATGCAGGCGAAGCCCAGTACGCAGCAATTTCGATCGATATGATGATTGGCCAACCATCCCGATCCGCACAATGGGGATCCTGGATTGTCGGAGGGAATGCTTTGTATCGGTGGTTGCGGGGGTTGGATTTGAACCAACGACCTTCAGGTTATGAGCCTGACGAGCTACCGGACTGCTCCACCCCGCGGCACCGTGTCTCCCGGACCTGGTCCAGAGACAAAAAAAGCCGCCGCTCGGGTTTCGCCCGGCAGCGGCTTTTTGAAATCGTGAATGGGTTTTTACCGCACAATCCGCCTGCTGCAATGCCTGGCGACGACCTACTCTCCCAGTGCTTAAGCACTAGTACCATCGGCGCTGTCTGGTTTCACGGCCGAGTTCGAGATGGGATCGGGTGGGTCACAGACGCTAAGGCCACCAAGCAATGAAGCAGGCGGATGCGGGTTTAAATCGATGCACCGTTCAGCGTGCTGAACGAGTGGGCTATCCGGCTGGACAAATTCCTCATCTCAATGAGGCCAGCTATCCCGTTTGGGGACAGGGCTGTCATTGATGATGCAGATTCATCAAGCGCGAAAAGAACTATTAGGACTGGTTAGCTTCACGCATTACTGCGCTTCCACACCCAGCCTATCAACGTCATGGTCTATGACGGTTCGAAGATTGCTTATCTCAAGGGAGGCTTCCCGCTTAGATGCTTTCAGCGGTTATCCCGTCCGTGCATAGCTACCCTGCGGCACCCTTGGCAGGATGACAGG
>JBLWWC010000007.1:0-36511 GCA_048268145.1 Qipengyuania sp.
TTCGCGTCCACGAGAGCCCCGACAAGCAGAGTTCCGGTGATCATTGGGCTGATTGCGATCATGCTGAGGCCGAAAATGATGACGACGATGAAAATCGCATAGACGAAAGCTGGCAACGCCAGATTTGCAAAGAAGGCTTCCAGAAACTGCGTCGGCACGATCTCGACAAGGATAAGCCCCAGAAACCCGGTCGCCAGGATGAGGCAAATCTCGTTGACCGGCCCTCCCAGGGACCAGTACGCGGTGCGCATGAGCGACCCAAGACCGGCACCGTCGGCGGGGCGTTCCGCAAGCCGCCAGACGATCGCGGCTGACGGAATCACGATCAGCAATGCGCCTTGCAGCGGCACGCCCAGCATCACATCGAGCAGGGTGCTGAAGCCCATGATGCCGGTCAGCAGAACCAACAGCCGCAACAGGTCGAGCCAGACGCCGGAGGGCGGGGCAGGGCGCGGCCGCCCCTTTGGCCTAGGTCCAAGCCGGTCGATACAATACTGGACCCCGACAAACCCCAAGGTGGCGACAAAGCCGTATGGCGCGTAGTCGAACCAATCGAAATCATCCACGAGCGGCACGATCAGGTTGATCGCAACACCGATCGGAGACCACAGAATCGTGGCTCCAAATCCTGCGATGATCGCGCCCAGAATTCGGCGCTCCTGAATGAGACGAACGCGTGCATCCTCGGTCATCCGGTGGCACTGATCGATCGCCAGCCCCAGCAACAGGCGATAGCCCCCGATGTTGAGCAGAATGCCAAAGACATGTCCCGCAAAGGCAAGCATCCCGAACCGCCGCCCAGGCGGCTGGTCAACGACAAATTCCGCGACTCGCATGACCGGGGCGGATGTCTTTGTTGCCGCTTGCAGGACTGCCATAGCCGTCAGGAGCGCGGGCAGAAACAGCGCCCGGCTTGCCGCCAGCATGAACGCATCGACGTCGCCTCCTGCGGCGAGAAAACCGATTGATGTGACACCCCCCACGAATGCTATGATAAGCGTGAGGCGCGCGATCTCGCGCCACGACACGATAAAGCTGACGGAGATGATCAACAGACTCGCAAGCGAATAGGCATGATTGCCCGTAATCCGGTCTGCGAGGGTCGCGAGCGTCGCAAGAATGAACACCGACGCCTGCACCGAGACCCGGTTGGGACCCGACAGTCCCGCGCCAATGATGCGCGACTTCGCTGAACCCGAAGGCTTTCCGTTTTCCATGATTGGTATTACCAATACAATAGCTGGGGAAAATGCAAGATGCCATTTCAAGGCATGCACTGCCCCCGACAGACATGAACCTTGACTGAAAGAACCCGATGACCGCGCCATCCAAACGAACCGACTCGCCTGTTTTCGAACCCGTCAAACAAAACCGAAACTTCGAGGTCGTGGTGCAACGTGTCCGCGAAAAGCTGATGCGCGGGGAGCTTCAGCCGGGCGACAAGCTCCCGCCGGAACGAGAACTGGCAAAGCAACTCGATGTCAGCCGGAACGTGGTGCGCGAGGCGTTGCGCATTCTTGAAAACGCAGGGCTGGTCGTGACCCGCAAGGGGGCCCATGGCGGGGCGTTTGTATCCGAGGGCACCGCGTCGCAGATGAGCCAGGTCCTGAGTGACCTTATTATGCTGAACGCCATCAAGCTGTCCGATCTCTTCGAAGCGCGGACACTTCTTCTGGAAATGATCCTCGACCAGATCAAGCGCCTGGGCAAAATCCCGGACCTGACGAAGCTTGAGGCCAATTTCGAAGCGACGAAAGAGGCCGTCACGGCCCGGGATTCGGCGGCGCGTGTGGCCGTTGCCCGGGATTTCTACCACCTAATCGCCGAGCTTACGGGGAATACCGCCCTTGTCTACACGACCGACTCTCAGACCGAACTGACCCAGACCTTCCTGCAATTCCGAATCGGGGACATGGATTCCGAGCTGCTTTTGAGCTCACGCAAGAACTTCATCGAACATCTGCGCGCCGGGCGGTTTGACGAGGCAAAAGCGGAACTGCGGGCCCATCTGGACCGGGTGTACACCCTGTTGTGGGATCGCTGAAAGGCGATTGACATCTAATGGTAGTACCTTTAACTCTTTCCCGAGAGTTTGTTGGAGGACGACCAATGCTAGATGCAGCTGAGTACGATGAAGACCTGACAATGTTTCGCGATACCGTCCGCCGGATGGTCGAGAAAGAAGTCGCGCCCATTGCAGCCAAAATCGATCAAGAAGACGCCATGCCCCATTCCCTGTTGCCGATCTTCGGCGACCTGGGGCTGGTTCAGATCATGGTGCCCGAGGAATACGGCGGGCCGGGCGGCACGTTGACCATGGCGTGCATCGCCAAAGAAGAAGTCTCGCGCGCCTCCTTCGCCGTCTCGCATCTGGTCGGCTCCACCTCGATCGCCATGGCGCTGCCGCTGACGCACTACGGCACCGAAGCCCAGCGTCAGAAGTACCTTCCCGAGATTGCCAAGGGTCGCACGCTGACCTGTATCGGGTTGACCGAGCCGCAAACCGGGTCGGACGTTTCTGGCATCAGGACCTTCGCAAAGCGTGATGGCGACGACTACGTTATCAACGGTCAGAAAGTCTTCATCACCAAGGCAGATCAGGCCAAATACATCCTGCTTTTCGCCCGCACGTCCGAAGGCAAAGGCCACGATGGCATCTCGTCCTTCATCGTTCCGATGGACAGTCCCGGCGTGAAGATCGGCGGAAGCCCCAAGAAAATGGGCCTTCGCGGCATCAAGAACTGCGACCTCTTCTTCGAAGACGTCCGGGTGCCGGCTGAGAACATGGTCGGAGCCGAAGGCCAGGGGTTCAAGAACGCCATGGGTGTTCTCAACCTCAACCGTCCGACCGTCGGCGCCGCGTCCGTGGGGATCGCCCAAGGCGCGCTCGATGCCGCCATGGCCTATGCCAAGGAACGCGAACAGTTCGGGCAACCGATCGCGAATTTCCAGCTTGTGCAGGCGATGCTGGCGGACATGGCGATCCAGATCGAGGCGGCCCGGGCGTTGCTCTACAAAGTTGCCGCCTTCATTGACCGTGACCCGAGCCATCCGAAGGTTCCGATGTATTCGTCGATGATCAAGACCTTCGCATCCGACATGGCGATGAAGGTCACGACCGATGCGGTTCAGGTCTTCGGCGGCGCGGGCTATCTTCAGGATCACCCGGTCGAACGCTACATGCGCGATGCCAAGGTCTGCCAGATCTATGAAGGAACGAACCAGATCCAGCGCCTGATCATTGCTCGTGCGATGCTCAAGGAATGATCGCAGACAGGCCAAAGCCGATCCGCGTCATCGATTTCTCGCAGGTGATGGCGGGCCCCTTTTGTACCCGCCTCATGGCCGACATCGGCGCTGAGGTCATCAAGATCGAACCAAAGGAGGGGGACGCCATGCGACGGCGTCCCCCGCTGCGCGGTAACCACTCCACGTATTTCGGGTCTTTGAACGCGGGCAAACGGAGCGTGGTTCTGGACCTGCGAACCGAAGACGGGCGGCAGGACGCCGCGCGGCTCGTCGACAGCGCCGACGTCTTGGTTGAGAATTTCCGACCTGGCGTGATGGCGCGTCACGGGCTCGACTGGCCCACGCTCTCTGCGCGCAATCCGCGGCTGGTCTATTGTTCGATATCCGGCTTTGGACAGGACGGCTCGGCCGCGACACGTCCCGCCTATGCACCGATGATCCACGCCACCGCCGGTCTCGATCTCGCGTTGATGGCCTATCAGCCGGGGCTGGATAGACCCGCGCCGACCGGTATGTTTTATGCCGACGTGCTCGCCGGTGTTTATGCTTGGGGCGCCATTCAAACCGCTTTGCTGGCCCGCGAACACACGGGTCAGGGACAGATGGTCGATGTCGCGCTGCTCGATAGCCTGATGTCGATGATGGTCTACGAATACCAGGATGCACAGTTCCCGCAAAACCGGACTCGGCATCTTTATACGCCGGTCAAGGCTGCGGACGGCTTTATCATGGTCGTGCCCCTGTCGGACAAGAATTTCGCTGGCATGCTGGCCCTTTTCGGTGAACCCGCGTGGGGTGCCGACCCAAGGTTGTCGACCGCAGCGGGGCGCGAAGCGAACTGGGCGGAGATCATGAGCCATGTCGAAATCTGGGCGCAAGATCGATCGGCGCAGGATTGCGAACGTCTTCTTCTCGGGGTGGGGGTTCCTTGCGCACGTTACCGCAACGTGGCCGAGGTCATGGCTGATCCAGCAACACGTGAGCGAGGCGTTATGGGCACGGTTCGGGACGGGGCAGGGACGTTTCAGGTCGCCAACCCGCCGTTTCGCATTTCTTCCATCGGCGCTCATGTCCGGCCGGACATTCCCGAACTGGGCGAAGGAAATCTAGAATTTCTCACCCCGCTCCTGGCAGAGCCGGATTCAACGCCGTGACCAATCCGACACCAAAATCTGAAGCAGGTCGCGCCGTTGCCGCCCCTAAGGGGCGATTGGCGCGGCTCTGGCTCGCCCTGCAGGACGAAGTTCGGTTCTGGCACGGTGTGTTTTATGACGCACGCCGATTTCGTCGTCACGCTTGGCTGCACCGCGCCCACTCCGACGAAAGCCGCGACGCCCGGATGCTGGCAGACGCCCATTTTCTGGAATACGGCATGGCCTTGCGGGCCGCACGACCGGGCTTCGGCTTTGTGCGCGCCGCGCGTTTGGCGCAGGATTTGACCGACGGCGGGCACAGGTCCAAGGCCAGTGCCATCGGCCTCGACACTCTGCGCGCATGGGCCGACTTCAACGAAAAAGAGCTGCCTGATGCGGTCCGGTTCGCCCTTCGCCAGTGTGAGACGCGGGAAACGACAGGACCCGCCGGGATCACCAGGCTTGGCCCGGGCGAGATCGCTCAGGCCGTCGAGTTCGACTATCTCGCCTTTGCCAAGTCGCGCCATTCCGTGCGCCGGTTCGGTAGCGACCGCGTGCCGGAAGACAAGATCAGGCGCGCCGCCGAGGCCGCCCAATATGCGCCCTCGAGCTGCAATCGTCAGACCTGCCATCTCCATGTCTGGACCGATCCCGAGCTGATTGACCGGGTCCGCCGGCACCAGGCCGGAAATCGAACCTTCGGGCACGAACTGGGTGGAATCGCCGTCGTCACCAGCGACCTGCGGCACTGGGAACACGCGGGCGAACGTTATCAGGCGTGGATCGACGGCGGGCTTTTCGCCATGACCTTTGTGCATGCTCTACACAGCGAAGGACTTGGCACCTGCATGCTGAACTGGTCCGTAGACGTCGCCAAAGACAAGGCCCTGCGCGAGGCGATCGGCCTCGACGATGCGCAGTTGGTCATCGTGCTGGTCGGCTTCGGGACCTTGCCCGAGGACTTGACCGTCTGCACGTCGCCCCGGCTGCCGTTGGATACGGTCCTGTCGATGAACCCGCCTTTGCCGCGAAACGCTTTGATGGCACGGCAGTGAGAGCGAGGGCTTATCATCGGGCTCTTCTGGCAACAGCGGATATCGAGACGCATTTCGTCTTTGCCGTCGTCGCTATGCGCTTTGCAGACCAGGCCGGAAAATCGCGAGCCGCCAGGCTTGGGGAGTGTCAGAGGATGGGTTGCCGCGCGCTGATCTCGACAACGGATCGTCCCTGCCCGAAAACGAAGGTACTCGCCCTGACAACGGCGCAAGGATATTGGCACGATCCAGGAGCTTACCCGTCAATCTGACACAATGCTGCCGCTGATCGAGCAGATGGCCCTGACGATTGGCCTGCTCCACGCTAACCAGAAAGGACAACCAATGCAGCTTGAACTGACAGGACTCAACGCGCTCGTCACTGGCGCGAGCAAGGGCATCGGCCTGACCATCGCCCAGACACTGGCGCAGGAGGGAGCACATGTCACGCTCGTTGCCCGCGATGAGAAGGCGCTCGCCATGGCCGCAGCGAAGATCGCGGACGAAACCGGTACCAAGCCCGACATTGTCGTCGCCGACCTCGCCACCCGCGAGGGGGTCGAGCGGGTCGCGGCCCGTTCAGAACCTCTGGATATTCTTGTGAACAATGCCGGAGCCATCCCCCCCGGCGACCTTGCGACCATCGACGAAGACACATGGCGCACGGCCTGGGATCTCAAGGTCTTCGGCTACATCAACCTCACCCGTGCCTTCGCCCCGCGTCTCGCCGCCCGCGGCGGGGTTATCGTCAACGTGATCGGTGCCGGGGCCGAGACGCTGAGTCCGGACTATATTTGCGGTGCCGTCGGCAATGCCGCGCTCGTGGCCTTCACCCGTGCATATGCCAAGCAATTCGCAACGATGGGGGGCCGCATCGTGGGGCTGAACCCCGGCGCTGTCGCGACCGAGCGGATGCAGCTTTTTCTCAAGTCCCGCGCGGCGGAAGCTCTCGGGGATGAGGGTCGCGCTGCCGAGCTGACGGCAGGCTTGCCCTATGGACGGGCCGCCACGCCGCAGGAAGTGGCCGATGCCGTCGCATTCCTCGCCTCGCGGCGCTCTGCCTATACCAACGGCACGGTCCTTTCCCTCCACGGCGGCGGCTGAACCGTCCCGCCCCCGGGGCAGACGCCCATAGCTTTCTACCTCGGCATTCATGAAAAGACATGTCTTGTCAGGGTCTTGATGTTCAAGCCTGGTCAACCTGTCGAAATACGCAGACGGCTTCTGGCGCCGATCAAGGCATATGGAACGCCGGGATGGGCGCCGTTGCCACCACCGTGCTTATCGCCGAGATGCCTGAGTTCGGCACGCTCTCGGCCGAAGCAGCAGAAAAGCAGCCGAAGCTTGAACAGCCTCGCCCCGATCGCGCGTGACAGCGGCGCTATGCGTGGCAAACGCACGATCGGTGGCGGATGACGCCTGTTGCGGCGCGTCATGGTCCGGGCAGCTCAGCCTGTCTCAGACAGACCGTTGCTAGAGATCCAGCACCAGCCGCGCGCTTTTCGACCCGGAGCAACAGACCATCATCGTCTTGCTCTCGGCACGTTCTTCTTCCGTCAGGATCATGTCACGATGATCCGGGCGCCCTTCAATCACACCCGTTTCACAGGTCCCGCAGGTTCCTTCAGCGCAAGAAAACGGCACGTGAACCCCATTGGCGATCAAGGCGTCGAGGATGGTTTGCCCCGGCTCGACCACGATGGTCTTCCCGGATCGGTCCAGCACGACTTCGAAACCGCCGTCTCGCGCGACTTCCTCGCTGGACGAAAAGTACTCGACGTGGACCTGCTCACGCGGGACGTCCCGTGCCGCCTTTTCATAAGCGGCGAGCATCGCCTCAGGCCCGCAGCAATAGAAATGCGCGTTCGGGCTCGCGGCCAGGATACTCGCGATATCCACCAGAGCCCCATTTTGTTCATCATCAAAATGATAGTGAACCTTGCCCTTGCCGCCGCTGGCCTCTTCCAATGCGTCTAGTTCCACACAGAACGCGGCAGCCGCGCGGCAGCGGGCGGCATAGTGCAGTTTCCACGCCCGCCCTTCCGCAGTCAGGCGCCGGATCATGCACAGGATCGGCGTCACACCGATCCCACCCGCGATCAGGACGGACAAGTCCGCGCTTTCAAAAAGCGGGAAATTGTTCTTGGGCCGGGAAATGACCGTCTTGTCGCCAACCCGCAGGGTCTCGTGGACATAGGCAGAGCCACCCCTGCTCTTGGGGTCGCGATGAATGGCGACCGTGCAGGACGGGCCGCCCGTGATTTCACGGGTCAGGCTATAGCTCCTACGACACTCTGCCCCCAGCGCCACATCTATATGCGCCCCCGGCGCCGCTTCAGGCAGGTCCCGCCCGTCGAGTGTTTCGAACTCCACGGACAGGATCGTATCGGCCTCGTAACGCATCTGGCGCACGCGAACCGGAATATCGCCACCCTTACTCATCCCAAAAGACCCCGCTCCCGAAAAGAGGCGATTTGCGCGTTGTCGAATCCCAACACGTCACGCATCACCTGATCTGTATGCTCGCCCAACCGGGGTGAGGCGAACCGCAGTTCGCTTGGCGTGCGCTCAAAGCGATAGGCAGGCCCGTTGTACTTGAGCGTCCCCATCTCTTCGTGATGCAGGGGCCAGAAATGGTCGCGGGCGGCAAACACGTCATCATCCAGCAGGTCCGACGCCTTGTTGGCCACACCGGCCGGAACACCGGCCTTTCGGCATGCGGCCATAAGCTTGAACGCATCCCAGGGCCTGGTCGTCTCGGCCATCACAGCGTCCAGCGCGTCAAGACCCTCGGCCCGTGCCGCATCGAGAGCATCGGCATTGCCAAGAACATCACAAAGCGCTGTCCATTGGTCTTCGGATACTGCTTCGATGGCGATCCAGCGCTCGTCACCCTGACAGGGGAAGACCCCATGCAGGATCGACCCCGCCTTGCGACTGCCTTGGCGCGTGATCTCTTCACCGGTGGCCTGATAGATCAAAAGCTCGGGTGCCAGAAGCTGGGCGGTCGCTTCGACCTGACTGAGTTCGACATGCTGACCCTCGCCAGTTTTCTCGCGGTGGATCAAAGCCGCAATGAGCGCGCTCAGGGCATAACGCGGCGACACGCTGTCGGAATAGGCGCCCTTCGGCATCGCCGGTGCCCGGTCGGGCCAGCCCGTCATGCCGTGAACCCCCGCAAGCGCCTGCCCCTGCGCACCGTATCCAGGGTGGCGCGCCCAGGGACCATCCGCGCCATAGAGCGACGAGGACAACATGACGATGGAGGGGTTGATCTCTTTCAGGCTTTCATAGTCGAGCTGCCATTTCTTCATCACGCCGGGGCGGAAACTCTCGGCGACGACATCGGCCCATTCGATCAGGGGGCGGATGATTTCGATCGCCTCCGGATTGCTCATATCCACCGCGATGCCAAGTTTGGACGAATGGAAATCGGCAAAAAAGCCAGACCGGTTGATCCCCGGCTTGTCGTCGATGAAGGGCCCCCCCAACCGGATCGAATCCGGGTGTTTGAAGCTTTCGATCTTCACCACCGTCGCGCCATTGTCGGACAGCTGCTTGGTCGCGATAGGTCCGGCGGCGGCCCAGGTGAAATCGGCAACCTTGAGACCCTTGAAGATACCGGTCTTGCTCTCGAGTGCGGATGCGCTGTCAAAACTCATGTCAGGCTCCCTTCTGTTTCCATGGCGAGGATCTCATCCGTATCGGCGCCGGGCGCCGGCGCCGGACGTGGGTCGGCCAGTGGAGTTTCGGACAGGTTCGCCCATCGCGATGGCAGTTCCACCGACAAGCCGCGTTCGGGGTCGTCGAGCTTGCGAAACAGCCCGCGGGCGCGGAACTGCGGGTTCTCGAACACCCCCGCGACGGACGAAATCGGCGCGAGCAGGATACGTTCGCGAACGGCGCGCTCCATCAGCTCCTCAGTCGTCTTTGTCTTGATGAAGGCGAAGATGATTGCGGTCACCTGATCGTAGTCGTCCTGCGAGATGAAAAACTGCCCGTCGCCGTTCCAGTCGTTCTTGGTCAGGATCGGATCGTCGAACCCGTCTTCCTTCATCCAGTTGACGAGCGCGTCGTAGGATTTGATGCGCGCGGCACCGCCGCCGCCGCCCACGGGACCGAAGAAGATATAGCCGTCTTTCGTTTCCCAGACCAAACGCGTGAAGAACCGGTTCGCCCGTTCTTTGCGGATGGCGCCCCCGCGCAGCTCGTTCAGGCCGAGGATCTGCCAGGCCATGGTTGAGTTGAGCAACGTCCAGACGATGCATTCCTGCACCGATATGTCGACTCTCTGGCCCTCGCCGGTCCGCAAGCGATGGTAATACGCCATGAGCGCCGCCGAGGCAGCCTCCGCCCCGCCCTGGATCAGACCAACGGGAAGCGAAATGCGGACCGGCGGGCGGTCCACGTCACCGTTGAGGTAAAGATGACCGCCGAGCGCCTGCAATGTCGTGTCCGTCGCGGCGTAATCCTCATAAGGCGCACCGCGCCCGAACGGCAGGATTTCGGTCCAGATCAGGGCGGGGTTGCTGGAGCGCGCCGCCGCACCAAGCCGGTCCATCTGCGCGAGAGTCAGGCGTTCCCAGTCCGTCACGATGATGTCGGCCGATTTGCAAAGGCGCGCAAAGGCGGCGAGACCTTCATCGCTGTCGACGTCAAGCGTTACGCTTTTCTTGCCGTGATTGAAAGCGAGCCAAGCGCCGCTTTCCTCACCAGCCCCGGTCTTGATCGTTGGAACCGAACGTCGAAAAGGTTCGCCGCCCTCCGGCTCGACCTTGATCACCTCCGCGCCAAGGTCAGCCAGCACCCGTCCCGCCACGGCACCCGCGAGCGCGGACAATTCCAGCACGCGGATACCGTTCAATGCTTGTTTTCCGTCTGTCATAGCTCGTAGCCAAGCCCTTCGCCCACCTTCGCGGTCATGGGCGCCTGTCCCGCTTCCGCCCAGGGTTGGTCCTTGGGCAATTTCAGCGACACCGCCCTCACCAGATACAGATCGGGATCGTCGAAACGATCGGGCTTCTTGCCGCTTTCCTGGAAGGCATGCGCCGTTTCCAGTAGCATCCGGCGGGTCATCGCAATGCCGGTGTCCGAGGTGCAAAGATGTTCCCGGGTGCGGTCATAGATCCGCAGAACCCCGGATTGGCAGGCGGCATCCTGAACCCACAGGCCGGGCAGGCCCGAGAACCAGGTCGTCTTCTGGGCTTCGTTGTCGAACAGCCAACCGGTCTCCCGGCGATACTTGCTGATGTAGCGGCCAAATGGCACCTGCGCGCCGTGGTCTTCATAGCCTTCACGGCTCGGGTGACCGGTTTCACGGCCATTGTGCCCTTCGAGAAAGACCTTCCGGGATTTCGGATGCAGCGGCTCGTCGGGGCGATACGAGAACATGATGCAGAGGGTGTTCTCGTCATCGATCGGCACCCAGGCATGACCGGACAGCTCGTAGAACTCGTTCGATTGCGGCGGCACCAAGCTGTAGAAGGGCATGACGAACTGATTGACCCGCCAGTAAAGGGTGTCTTCGTCAAGCACCCGGCGCGAGGCGATCGACATGCCAAAGTCCTGCCGCATGCATTCGAAGGTCGGACGCAGATCGCGCTTGGCCACCCATTGGTTGATCGAGCCGCCATCGTCGATCCGGCCATGCAGAATGGGGGCATGGGCCGAGTCGATCTCGCCCTCGAGCGCCTGAAGCCAGTTACATTCCTGCACGCGGAACGTCACAACGACATTCTCTTCCGGGACCATGTTCCATTCGAAGGACGGCAGGGGCGGGCGGCTCTCTTCCGGTTCATGACCCATATAGGTCCACACGACGCCTCCGCGCTCGACGCAGGGATAGGATTTGATTTTCACGCGATCCTTGAGCCGTGAGCGCGGCGGTTCCGCCGGCATGTCGGAAACGTTCCCGTCCACATCGAATTTCCAGCCATGATAGACACAGCGCAGGCCGCAGTCTTCATTCCGACCAAAGACCAACGGCGCACCACGGTGCGGACAGATGTGGTCCACCAGACCGACGCGTCCCTCGCTGTCGCGGAACACGATCAGCGTTTCATCCAGAAGCTTCACCGTCTGCGGCTGGCCATCTGCTTCGAGATCTTTCGAGGCCATGAACGGCAACCAGTAGAGCCGCATCATTTCACCCATTGTCGTGTCGGGGCCAACCCGGACGAGCGTCTCGTTATCCTCTTGCGACAGCATGTTGGGTCTCCTTGTAAAAAATCATGTCCATGCTCATGCCGCTCAGTGGCGGCCAACTTTTTCTGTTCCGGCAAGATCGTTGGCAGGGGTGTCGATGACGCCCTCGACCAGATCGCCAAGTCCGAGAAACTTTGCCCACCAGCCTTGATCCGTCGTCTCCAGCGGCGGTCTTGGAACAGGTGGCTTTTCGCCTGCGCGCAGCTTGCGCAGTATCTCTTTGATCCGCAGGCGTTCCACTTCGAGAAGCGCCTGCTCCACGTCGTCGTGCCGAGCCTCGAAGTCACCCAGCTCGGGATACCTCAGCCGACGTGTCCACTCCCCGTTGTTCTCGATCGCCTGAGCTTCGAGGATGTAGGGGATCGCCAGGTAGTCGCGCACTTTCATCGTCATTCCCTTTTCACTGCGCCCGCGTGGGCCGGTCCGGTTCGAGCAGGACGAAAGATGAGTCGTCGAAGGGCCCGACGTGAACCAATGCGGGACCGGCACGCACCTGTCGCGGACCGGCCCGACCGCTTGCCTGCAGATAGGCTTCGCGCAGATGGCCCATCCCGTGGAGGCGCCCTTCGCCAAGCGCCCCGCCAAAGGTATTGATCGGCAGCTTGCCATCACGCGCGGCATGGCCATCACGGATGAACGCCGGCGCCTTGCCCGCCGCGGTGATTTCGAACCCGTCGAGCCATTCCCAGACCATCGACGAGAAGCCATCGTAAAGCTGTGCAGAGGTCAGATCGCCCGGCCGTCTGCCACTCATATCCCAGAGCGCGTTCGGCGTGCCGAAACCGCTCCATCCGGTAACCCAGGCGGGGGCGGCCGTCTTGGGCACATCATCGTCCCGGCACATGATGAACGCCTGGGCCCCGCACACCGGCATGTCGCAATCGAACAGACAATGCGGCTCGGCAATCATGCGCGCATTCATATAAGTCTCGCGCTCCAGTGGCTTATTCCGCCACAGCGCATCGGGGTTGTCGGCGGCGTTGCGGCGCGACAGATCCACCACGGCGAACAGATCATCCCGCGTCAGATCATGCTTCGCCATATAGGCCCAGCTTCGGCTGGCGAACCGCGCCCCAAGCGTGTCGAAGCCATAGGGACGGGTGAATTGCTGGAGACCGAAGGCATCGGTTGCCGCGCCGGTGCCGTAGCCGCCGCCCGGCATCGCGTACATGGCGCGCACACCCAAAACGAACCGGCTTGTTCCCGCAATCAAAGCATGAGCTGCCGCCGAGACCATATCGGTCGGATAGCGGCGATACAGATCGGCACCCCAGTTGAGGCTCAATCCCATGAGACTCGCAATCGTTTTGAGCGAAATTTCGTCGCCACCTTCGGCGTGAGGGGAGCCGGCATTGGTGGCGAAGGGCGCTCCGACATAGCCATCGATATCGTCTCGGCTCAGCTTCGCATCCGCCAACGCGGCCACGGCAGCGTCCAACGCAAAGGCCGCAATACCCCGATCGCTGGACCGCACCAGCTCTGAGCTTCCGAACCCGATGATTGCAACCGTCATTGGGCAGCCTCGCTTGCAATGGTCGCCAACGGAATGCCGTCGCCGGATGTCTTGAAGGACAGGCTCACCGGCGTTCCCGGTGCGAGATTGCGGGTCAAATCCTCGGGGTCGCGCGCGATCAGGACGATACGCGGCTCATCTTCGATCACACATTCAGCCGCGGGGGCCGGCACGCTTTGCCCCTCAAATGCCGGAACCGTCAGAACGGTCCTCCCCTTGAGGAGGACCCGCCCCGAATAGGGCAAGGTCGACAACGTGTCAGACAAGCAGTTCGGGCATCGCGGCGACTGCGGCGGCGCGATTCGCCCGCAGGAGTCGCATTGCCACAGCACAACTCGTCCCTCGCGCGCACCGTCCCAGAAGGGCTGTGTTTCCTGCGTTGGCATGGGTTGCGGTGGTTTGGTCATCTCGCGCTCGTATGATTTCATTGGTAGATAGTGTATAATGGACTGACCATTAGATCAATGACGCAGAACTACTTGAGCGAGACGCAGGAGATATTGATGGATTGCGCTCTGGGGGCAGGATCTTTGAATTTGGTCGGACCGCATGTTGTGCAGCCCGAAACGCTGCGGATGACCTGTCTGATGTCCTCTGGCTGTCGGATGCGCAGGCGGCTCTCCGTGAGACCTGTTTTGACAGGTCTCACGGAGAGCCGCGCGTCGATGACCGGCCTTTGCTGAGGGCGCCTGTCTTCATCAATTGCAATGGGTTGCGCTGGCAGGACGCCCTGCGATCTTTGCCCCGCGCAAGATGCATGGCCCCGCGATCTGACAGGTGCCCAAAGGTCTACATCTGCGCTATCGCCGTCGCAAAGACCGCCATCCCTGGGCTATGGGTCCCGACCTTCGTCAGGCTCTTGTGTCCCCGGTGCGGTGCGGACCACCGGGGACTTGAGCGGTCAAACCGCGGTTAGCCCGCCATCGACGACGATTTCGGTTCCCGTGATGTATTTGCTTTCGTCGGAGGCGAGGAACGCGATCGCGTTGGCGATGTCCTCCGGCTCAGCAAAGCGACCAAGCGGGGTCTGCATCTTCACCACCTCGATCATGGCTTCCTTGTTCGGCAACGGAACCCCGCCGTCGATGAGGTCCTGCATCGCGCCCAGTCCCAGCGGCGTGTTCACCAAAGTCGGGTGCACGGAATTGACCCGGATTTGTCGCGGACCCAGCTCGACCGCCAACGCCTTGGACATCAGGCGAACCGCCCCTTTCGAGGCGCAATAGGCCGAGAACATGCGCCCGCCGACCAGACCCAGCGTGGAGGACAGATTGATGATCGACGCGGTTCCGTCTTCGGCCGCCGTCTTGCTCATCAGATCCAGCGCGGTCTTGCAGCCGACCCAGACGCTTTCGACGTTGATCTTCTGCTGTTTCTGATAGGTTTCAAGCGTACAGTCCTCTATTTTCTGGGTGACCATGATCCCGGCGCTGTTGACCAGGACATGCAGCTTGCCGGATTTTTCGGTGACCGTGGCCACGGCATCGGCCCAAGCCTGCGCGTCGGTGACATCCAGCTCCAGGAGATGCGCTTTGCCGCCGGACGAAACGATGTCATCGACAGTTTTCTGGCCGCCAGCCGCGTCGATATCCGCGACATAGGTTTCGACCCCCTGGCGCCCCAGGGTAAGAGCGGTTTCGCGTCCGATGCCGCTTGCTGCGCCGGTGACGAGCGCGATTTTGTTCTTCAATGTCAGCATAATGTTCTACCTGCCTTCGATTATGCGCTTCGTTCCAAAGCGATCGTTTGGGTGATGGTATATTCGCGCAGCCCCTCGTCGCCGTTCTCGACACCGAAACCGGACTTCTTGTGTCCGCCCATCGGTGCATGTGGGGACGGCTTCTGAATGGTGTTGATCCAGACGGTTCCCGTTTGCAGACGACGGGCCAAGGTCTGCCCCCTCGCCTCGTCCCGCGTCCAGACTGAGCCGGCCAGACCGAAGTCCGAGGCGTTGGCGCGGGCGACGACCTCGTCTTCGCTGCTGAACTTCAGCAACGGGACGATGGGGCCAAAGGGTTCCTCGCGCACGATACGTGACGTGTCCGGCGGGTTGCCGATCACGGTTGCGGGCACGAACCACCCATCTCCGCCGGGCAGATCGCCGCCTGCGAGGATCTGGTATCCGTTGTCCTTGCAATCCTGCAGCATGTCGCAGACCCGCTCGAACTGGCGTTTGTTCTGCACAGGCCCAAGCTCGACGCCTTGCTGCAGGCCGGGGCCCATCTTCACGCTGCGGGCAAGGTCTGCGAACTTCTGCGCAAATGCGTCATAGAGGCTTTCGTGCACATAGATGCGCTTCGCGGCAATGCAGATCTGTCCACTGTTCACGAAGGCGCCCCAGAACAGGGCAGATACGGTTTTTTCCAGATCGGCATCGTCCAGAACGATGGCCGCATCATTGCCGCCCAATTCGAGGGTCAGACGTGTCAGCCCATCAGCCGCGCTGCGCATGACCGCCTTGCCGGTGTCCGTCGATCCGGTGAACGAGATTTTATCGAACCCCGGATGGCGCGTCATACGCGGGCCCAGGTCATGATCCCCGCTGATAACATTGAGCACACCCGCCGGCACGACATCGCGCAGCAACTCTCCAATTTTGAGCGTCGTCAGCGGTGTGAATGGCGATGGCTTGAGCACCATCGTGTTGCCGGTCAAGAGCGCGGGGGCGATCTTCCACGCCGCCAAGACGATCGGGTAGTTCCACGGCACAAGCGCACCGACCACGCCGAGCGGCAGATGCCGCACGACTGTTCGGCCCGTCGCGTCATCCAAAATCACGTCATCGTCGATGCGCAGCTTGGCGGTTTCGCCAAACCAATAGGCCGCAATCATGATTTCGCGCGTCGCCGCCTCGAGCGGGCGGCCCTGTTCCATCACCAACAAACGGGCAAGCTCGTCCTTGTTTTGCATGATGACGCCAGCCATGCGCTGAAGGACCGCTTGCCGGCCTTCCCAAGGCAAAGCCTCCCACGCAGGCAAGGCCTTTCGTGCCGCCGCCACCGCAGCGTCGAGTTCGGCCTGCGTCGCCTTGGGCGCTGTGGTCAGCACCCTGCCAGTTGACGGATCGAAAACATCATAGCGCGCGGCTGTATCGACATCCTTGCCGTCGATTGTGATTGCCGTTGCGGTCAGGACGGACTGCATCACGCGGCCTCCTGTTTCCGGAAGCGATAACGAACCGGCAGGCTTGCCAGGCCCGAGACACGGTTGGACGCAACGTGCTTGGGCTCGCCGGCCAGCTCGACGGACTCGACGCGCTGGTTGAATTCCGCCAAAAATGTCGGAATGACCAGGCGGGCCAGGTGCTGGCCGAGGCAGCTATGCGCGCCCATACCAAAGGCGATGTGGCGGTTCGGGGCCCTGTCGATCCGGAAAGAATAGGGATCGTTGAAGACCTCTTCGTCGAAATTCGCAAAATGGAACAGCAGCGCCAGGGCATCGCCTTCACGGATGGTCTTGCCGCGCAGTTCGAAATCCTGCGCTGCTGTCCGCACAAAGTGCTTCACCGGCGAGGCGAAGCGGAACATTTCTTCGACGGCCAAAGGCACGGCCTTGGGATTGGCCCGCAGCTGCGCGAACTGGTCCGGGTTCTGCAACAACTGGTGAATGCCGCACGAGAGCGTGGAGCTCGTGGTGTCGTGCCCGGCGGTTGCCATCACGATGTAATAGGAGATCGCCTCCATGTTCCCGATTAGTTCACCATCGACTTCCGCATTGGCGATGATGGAAGCCAGATCTTCTGTCGGATTGGCGCGGCGGTCGGCCAGCAGGCCTGCGAAATAGCCGGCGAATTCCTTCGAGGCCTGGACAGAGTTGGCGCCTTCTCCAGCCTGTTCGTCTTTTGGCGCCAAGAGGCGCAAAGTGAGATTCAAGAGTTTGTCGTGGTCTTCCTCGGGGATGTTCATCAGTGTGGTGATGAACATCAACGGGTAATAGACGGCGATGTCCTTGACGAAATCGCATTCGCCGCCCATGGCCTCCATCTTGTCGACCAGTCTGCGCGCGCATTCCTGCAACTGCGGCAGTTTGGTGCGGATATTCGCCGGCATGAAATAGCCTTGCAGGATCCCGCGATACTTTTTGTGCTCCTCGCCATCCATGGTGACGATCGTTCGCATCGGCGCGGTCTTTTTTCCCGCAACGGCCATCGTTGCCGCCATCTCCTCGTCGTCCTGCAGAAAGGCCTGGATGCCGTTCAGGAAGATGTCGTTCCGACGGCCGATTTCGGCCAGATCCGCGTGTTTGGTGACCGCCCAGAACGGATGATGGCCCTGGGGTTGCGTCCAGTGCAGCGGATCCTCCGCGTGCACCTTCCGAAATACCGCATAGGCTTCCTCAGGGTTGGCATAGATGTCGTGACTGGCCAAAGCCTGGTCCAACTGTGCAATATCCATGGTGAACTCCTCCTCCTTAGTCCGGCTGGCTGCTATATCTTTATTTTCAGACGGCCGCCGTCTGCGCGTGACACGCAGGCCATGAAGCAATCGCCGCGGGCCTTGTCGGCATCAGTGAGATAATGATCGCGGTGGACCGGGTCGCCCTCGACAAGCTCCAGCAAACAGGTGCCACACACGCCTTCAGCACATGAGGTCAGGATGAAGATCCCTTCGCGCTCCAGGGCTTCGACGACCGTTTCCTCCGCGGCCACACGCACGATCTCGCCGCTGGGCACCAGTTCGATTTCGAAACTGACGTCTTCGGTATCGCCATCCGTTTCAGGCGCCACGAAATATTCCCAATGTATCTGCGCCGGGTCCCAGCCCTTGGTGCGCGCCACCTCGGACACATGGTCTATGAACCGGGTGGGTCCGCAAACGTAGACATGCGTGTCGGGATCCGGCGCCGCCAAAATTTCGGGGATGTCGTAGGCGGGATAATCAGCATTCCCGTCCACATGCAGCACGCTTCGTTCCGCGAAGGGGCTGTGCTTGATTTGCTCGCGCAGGGCCATGCGGGATACATCGCGCACGCCATAGTGCAACACGAAGTCCGCGCTGCTGCGCTGAAGCGAATAGGCCATCGCCAGCAGCGGGGTAATGCCGATACCCCCGGCCAGCAGGATGTGGCGCCGCGCCTCTTGCACCAGCGCGAAATTGTTGCGCGGCAGGCTGACGATGACGTCCGCCCCTTCGCTGAGAGCGTGCATGGCGATCGAGCCGCCGTTTCCATCCGCCTCTTTCAGGACAGCGATCACGTAGCGGTGCGTTTCGGCAGGGTCGTTGCACAGCGAATAGGCGCGCGACATCTTCTGGCCGAGATCGACCATGATGTGGTCCCCCGCTTGAAAGGGAGGAAGCGGCGTCCCATCCCGGCTGGAGAATTCGAAAGAGACGATACTATCCGCTTCCTCGCGCTTGGCGGTCAGGCGCAGTACCTGTTTCGTTTGCGAAAAATCAGCCCGAGGCGCTGCTGTGAGCGTGGTTGCGTCCCTCATTGGCCATCACCCCCAGCGAAAAGCTCGGTGTCGGGCGATGCCGCCGTGACCGGTCCCAAAAATCCAGCTTTCACACACAAGATCGCCGTCATCACCGCCCCCTCCCAAGGTTGGTCCTGCGTCAGGCAATAGCCAGAGACGCCTCGCTATCTTGCCATCTTTCACATCCCAAAAGATCAGTCAATGGTTGTACCAATAAATTCATTGAAAGGCGGCAGAAGCCTGAAATCCCTGTCGTGCCCGGACCGAGCCCTGCGCGGTTTCGGGTTTCAATTGCCTCGCAAGGAACGTATTTTATGTAAACGCAACAAGGGGCCTGTGATCGCAGTGTTCAAACCCGTCAAAAGCATCCGCACTTTCGAGGCAATTTCCGATCAGATCCGTCGGCAGATCGAGACCGGAGTCCTGCAACCCGGCGATAAGTTGCCGTCCGATCGCGAGCTGGCGGTTCAGTTTGGAGTGTCCCGAAATTCGGTCCGCGAGGCCCTGCGCATTCTGGAAAGCGCCAGCATTCTGGAGCTTCAGCAAGGGGCAAGCGGGGGGGCCTTCATCTTGGAGGGGGACGGCTCAAATATCAGCCAGTCGATCAGCGACATGATGGCCCTGAAGCAGATCAGCCTGCGGCACCTGACCGAAGCCCGGGTCGAGCTGATGAACGTGATCCTGAGACTTGCCTGCGAGAAAGCCGACGAGACCGATTTCGCTTTGCTCGATAAGAATATCGAGATGACCCGCGCCGCCGTTGAGAATGGCGATAGCGACAGGCAGATCGAACTGACCGCCGAGTTCTATACGATCATTGCCCAATCCACGAAGAACCCGATGTACACGCTGATCGTCGCCCCGATTTCCGAAGTGGTGAGACGTTTCGTCAGAGAGGCCGGGATCTACGTTCCGATCGAGGTGATCGAAACGCGCAAAAGCCTGCTGAAGTTGATGCGGGCGCGTGAGGCAGAGGGCGCCATCGCCCTGCTGAGCGAGCATCTGCAAGCCGTACACGAGGCCATTCTGCACCGCTCCCATCACTGATCAATGCATCACTCGACGCGGGCGTGGACGGCGCTCTTGCTCCAGCTTTCGAACGGCTGCTTTTAACCAGGCCAGTCCAGCCTGACTAGCCGCATGGGCAGTGCCTGCAAAACGGCGTTCGAGCTTAGCCCCTGTGCCGTTGACAGAGGCCGCAAAGCGGGTTGGTCGCGATCTGGCGATGTCTCAGGCGAGGCTGGCGCGATGCGCGCCAGGACCTGCCGGGCGCGCACCAGTTTCCGGGAATCCACCCCGGTACGATTGGCACGATTGGAAAGGGCTAGACGAAGGCTTCGTTCCGGGCGGCCTTCTCGAGCAGAAGCGCCGGCGGTCGGAACCGTTCGCCATAGGCATCGGCCAAGGCGTTCGCGCGCGCAGCAAAATCCGCCGTGCCAACCATGTTGACGAACTGCAGCACACCGCCAGTCCAGCGCGGATAGCCGATCCCGAGAATGGATCCGACATTCGCGTCCCGGACGGTTTCGACCACGCCCTCTTCGAAGATGCGGATTGCCTCGATGGCTTGGATATAGAGCAGGCGGTCTTCGATATCCTTGATGTCGATCTCCAGTGAGCCTGCTTTGAAATGCGTGACGAGGCCGGGCCAAAGCGTCTTGGTCCCGTCTTCCGCATAATCGTAAAAGCCACCGCCGGCAGCACGCCCTAGACGACCGAGTGCGACCATCTTCGCGACGATATCGTAACCCGAGGCCGGGGGCAGGGTGATGCCTTCGGCTTGCGCGTCGCGCAGCGCCTGCTGGCGGGCGGAATTGGTCAGACTGAGCGAGACCTGATCCAGCACGGTCAGCGGGCCGACGGGCAATCCCGCATCCGCGGCGACATTCTCGATCAGCGCGGCGGAGAGGCCGTCATCAACCATCTGCGCCCCTTCACGGGTGTAGGTGCCGAAAACCCGGCTGGTGAAGAACCCGCGGCTGTCGTTGACAACGATGGGAGTCTTGCCGATCTGCTGCACGAAATCGAGTGCGCCGGCGAGGGTCTCGGCGCTGGTCTCGCGCCCCTTGATGATCTCGACCAGCGGCATCCGGTCCACGGGCGAAAAGAAATGCAGCCCGATGTAATTCTCAGGCCGGTTAGAGGCCTCGGCAAGCCCGCTGATCGGCAAGGTCGAGGTATTGGAGGCGAAGATGCCGCCTTCGGCCAGCATTGGTTCGGCTTCTCGGGTCACGTTGGCCTTGAGCGCGCGATCCTCGAACACCGCCTCGATGATCAGGTCGCAGCCCTCAAGGTCCTGTGCTGTCCCGGTCGGGGTGATACGCGCCAGTTCAGCGTCAACCTTGTCACGGGTCATCCGACCGCGCGCCACCTGGGTGTCGAGCATCGTGCGGAGACGGTCCTTGCCTTTGTCGGCGGCCTCGGCGGCAACATCCTTAAGCACGCAGTCAATCCCGCGCGCGGCAGCAGCGAGGGCGATCCCGCCGCCCATCATGCCCGCCCCAAGCACCCCGAGCCGGGACACATGACGCGGCGCCACGCCTTCGGGCCGCGACTTGCCGGAGTTTGCATCCTGCATGTGGAAGAACAGCGTCGTGATCATGTTCTTGGCCACAGGGCCGGTCGCGACCGCGGCAAAATGGCGGCTCTCGATCCGCGAGGCGGCGTCGAAATCCACACTCGCGCCTTCGATGGCCGCCCGCATCGCGGCTTCCTGCGCGGGATAGCGGCCTCGCGACTTCTTCATCAACAGGATGGGAGCAGTGCGCAAATAGGTCGGATCCGCGACATAGGCTTCGGTGCTGCCGGGCAGGCGGTATCCTTTGCGGTCCCAGGGCTTTGTCAGATCCGGGTCCGATCCGATCCAATCCCGCGCCTTTTGCAGGGCAGCGTCAATGTCCGGTACGATTTCGGTAAGCAGGCCAAGGTCAAGAGCCTGTGCCGGTGAAATGATTTTCCCGTCCACGATCAGGGGCACGGCAGCTTTCAATCCGATCATGCGCACCAATCGCACGATGCCGCCTGCCGCCGGGATCAGTCCAAGGTTGGTTTCCGGCAAGCCCAGCTTCACCCCCTTGGCATTCACGCAAAAGCGGGCGTGGCAGGCCAGGCAGAGTTCCATACCGCCCCCCAGAGCCGCCCCATTGATCGCCGCCGCGACCGGCCGCCCCAGAAGCTCGAGCCGGCGCAGCAGCGCCTTGGTGTGTTCCGCGCGCTGAAAGCTCCCAGCTACGTCGCCCGGTTCCAGCGCCAGTATTGCCGCCAGGTCTCCACCTGCCAGAAAGGTCTTTTTCGCCGACGTAACGATGACCCCGCGGATATCCTCGCGCTCGGCTTCCAGCCGTTCGACCGCCTGCTCCAGAGCAGCGCGAAAGGCGGTGTTCATCATGTTCGCCGACTTGCCGGGATTGTCGAGCGTCAGCGTGACAATGCCATCATCTCCGCGATCATACCGAATGAGATCCAGTTTCGTTTCCTTGTTCATCTGTCAGACCCTTTCGATAACCAGTGCGGACCCCATGCCGCCCATGACGCAGGCGGTCACCACGCCGACCTGCTTGTCGGCGCGCTCCAGCTCGTCCAGCAGCGTGCCGACAAGCATGCCGCCGGTCGCGCCAAGCGGGTGCCCCAAGGCAATGGCGCCGCCGTTGACGTTGATCCTGTCGAGCTCCACGCCGGTCGCCGAGGCGAAGCGCAGAACCACCGACGAGAATGCCTCGTTGACCTCGAACAGATCGACATCGGACAAGGTCATGCCGGCCCGGCTGAGCGCCAGCTCTGTGGAGGGTGCAGGAGCCGACAGCATGATGGTCGGCTCGTCGCCGATTGCTGCCGCCGACACCACCCGCGCGCGCGGTTTCAAGCCCAGCTTTTCACCCATCTCGCGCGACCCGACCATCACCAGCGACGCACCATCCACCACGCCCGAGGAATTGCCGCTGGTATGGATATGCTCGATGCCCGCGACCTGCGGATAGCGGGACAGGGCCACGGCATCGAAGCCCATCTTGCCCATCTGTTCGAAGGACGGCTGCAGGGCCGCCAGCTTTTCCATCGTCGTGTCGGGGCGCACGGTTTCGTCACGGTCGAGAATGACGAGCCCGTTCTCATCGGTCACGGGCACGATCGAGCGGTCAAAGCGGCCCTGCACCTGCGCCGCCGCCGCCCGTTGATGCGACTGCAAGGCATAGGCACCAACCTCGGCACGGGTGACACCGTCGAGGCTGGCGATCAGATCAGCCGCCACGCCGGTCGGGAGCTGGCGAAGCTTGAACGACAGGTCGGGCAAGGTGTCGCTGGCGCCGGGCGCGCCGCCCATCCGCACGCGTGACATGCTTTCGACGCCCCCGGCAAGCACGAGGTTTTCCCAGCCTGACATCACCTTCTGCGCCGCCAGTGCCACGGATTCGATAGAAGATCCGCAATAGCGGTTGATCTGGGTGCCCGGAACGCGGCTGTTCCAGCCCGCCATCAGCACCGCCGTCCGGGCGATATCTCCGCCCTGTTCCTGACGTGGCTGGGCACAGCCAAGCACCACGTCGTCGACAAGTCGCGTATCCAGTTCATGCCGCGCCTGCAGCGCGTTCAGAAGTCTGGCAACCAGCGAGATGGGGTCGACTTCATGCAGCGCTCCGCCCGCCTTGCCCCGACCGCGTGGCGTTCGGATTGCGTCGAAAATATATGCCTCGGTCATTGGTACTCCGTCCGTTTCGTCGACGCGCGCCTACGGGCGGCGCCTGGTAGGTGTTGGTAGGGTCGGGGGCACTGCGGTTTCAGATCCGGCGCCCGCTCGCTTCCCAATAGGGGGTGCGCAGCTGGAACTTCTTGACCTTGCCGGTGTCCTCGCGCGGGAGCGTGTCGGCAAAGACGATCGTGCGGGGCACTTTGTATCCGGCGAGCTTTTCGCGCATGCGGCTTTGGATCGCTGCAGCATCGGGGCGTTGGCCGTCCCGCAGCTGGATATGGGCGCAAACCGACTCACCGAATTCCTCGTCAGGTATGCCGAAGACCGCGCAATCGGCGATCTCCTCCATGCCATGCAGGACGGCTTCGATCTCGGCCGGGTAGATATTGACGCCGCCAGAGATGATCATGTCCTTGTTGCGGTCGCAGATGAACAGATAGCCCTCGTCATCGACATAGCCGGCATCCCCCGGCACGATCAGCCCGTTCATGAAGCTGGCGGCGGACTCGTCCTCGCGGTTGCGATAGACAAAATCGGTGAGCCCCGGTGCACGGCCCAGCACGGTGCCGATCGTATTCGGCGGCACTTCATTGCCCAGATCATCGACGATCTGAAGACCGGCCCCTTCGAGCTTTCGGCCCACCGTGCCGGGACGTTCGAGCCATTCCTGCGAGGTGCACAGGGTAATGTTTCCCATCTCGGTCGAGCCGTAAAACTCGTTGACGATCGGGCCAAGCCATTCAACCATGGCACGCTTGACGTCGGGCGGGCAGGGCGCCGCTGCATGAGAGATATAGCGCAGCGACGAGAGGTCGTAGGCCTCGCGCACCTCTTTGGGCAGTTTCAGCATCCGCGAGAACATGATTGGCACCATGTTAAGATGCGTAATCCGTTCCCTTTCGATCAGCGCGAGCAGCTGTTCGGCGTCGAAGCGGGCGACAACGAAGATATCCGCACCGAAGCTGTAGCAAAAATTCGCGTGGACCGTGGGCGCGGCATGATAATGCGGCCCGATGACAGCGGTGCGGACCTGCGCCTCCCCCGCCAGACCATAGATCTGCATCAGCGCCACGCGCGACGCCTTGGCCTGTTCGGTTGTGCGCGGGTTGCGCACAACCCCCTTGGGATGTCCCGTGGTCCCCGATGTATAGATCACGCTGCTTGGCATCGGCGGCTTGTCATTGATCATTGGCTCGCAAGCATCACGCCAGGCGCGGTAATCGACCGTGTTCTGAGGCTGTGCCACGCTTGAAGGACCAATGTCGAAAGCGTCGCAAAGCGCAGCAGGCGTGGGAAGAACCACGACGGTGACATTCGGGGGAAACGCGTTGGCACCTGCAACGTGATAAAGATCCGAATGGGCGACGACGACTTTCGCGGCACAGTCTTCCAGGACATACCGGGTTTCCTCGGGCGCGTTGTGCCAATTCAAAGGAACTGCATGGATGCCGGTGATCGCCGCAGCCTGTTCGACCTCCAGAAACGTCAGGTCATTGCGAAGCAGCAGCGCGACCGAATCCCCCTCGCGCAGACCTTCGTTCAAGAGCGCGGTTGCCACGCGGCCAGCCCTCGTTCTGAAGGCCTCCCGAGATAGGGTCTCTCCGCCTACCATTGTTAAAGTCATTGTCTCTCTCCCGTTTTTGCCCGAGCGCAAACACCCGGCTCAGGCTTGCGCCATCTCAAGGCTGTGCTCAGCAAGGACATCCCTGAATTTTTCCTCTGCCGCGGCCTGTGCGCCCAGCAAGCTGTAGGCGGGAAACAGGTCCGGGCTTGGCTCGTAATTTCGCAGGGTCTGGCGGGCGACCGTGACCTTGTGAATCTCGGTCGGCCCATCGGCGAGCCCCATGACGAAGGAATTCCCGATCATGCTCAGGAAGGGCAGTTCGTCAGAAATCCCATAGGCACCGTGCAAATGCAGCGCGCGCGCTGCCACGTCGTGCAGCAGCTTGGGCATCTGCACCTTGATCGCAGCGATATCGCGGCGAACCTTCATGTAGTCGTTGTAGTGGTCAATCCGCCAAGCGGTGCGCATGAGCAGCAGCCGGAATTGCTCGATCTCGATCCAGCTGTCGGCGATCTTTTCCTGCACCATCTGCTTGTCGGCCAGAGGTCCGCTTTGCGCCTGGCGCGAGATAACCCGCTGACAGACCATGTCGAACGCCTTCTGCGCCTCGCCCAGGGTGCGCATGGCATGGTGCACCCGACCACCGCCCAGGCGGGTTTGCGCCACGGCAAAACCCTGCCCCGGTTCGCCAAGCATATACGCCGCTGGCACCCGCACATTGTTGTAACGGAAATACGAATGCGAGGGCGTACGATGCCCGGCGATGGACGTCACGCGCACGGTTTCGATACCGGGCGTGTCGGCCGGCACCAGCAGCATCGAAAGCCGATTGATCGGCTTTGCATCGGGGTCGGTCACGGCCATCACGATATGAAAGGCGGCAAAGGGACCGCTGGAAATGAACCATTTCTCGCCGTTGATGACCCAGTCGTCTCCATCCGCGACCGCCGTAGTTCTGAACTGGGTCGGATCCGATCCACCCTGTGGTTCGGTCATCGAAAAGGACGAAACGATCTCGTTGGCAAGCAGCGGCTTCAAGAACTGCTCTTTTTGCTCGGACGTGCCGAAACGGGCGAGGATCTCGGCATTGCCACTGTCAGGGGCCTGCGCGCCAAAGACCACGGGAGCGAACCGGGCGCGCCCGAGGATTTCGTTGAGCAACGCCAGCTTGACCTGCCCGTATCCCTCGCCGCCGAGTTCGGGTTCGAGATGACATGCCCAAAGCTTCTGTCGCCGCACTTCGGCTTGAAGCGGGCGCACGAGTCGCTGGAAGAGCGGATTTTTCACGTCATAGGCGCTGTCGAGAACAGATTGCAGCGGCTCGACCTCGTCACGAACGAAGGCGTCGGCCCAGTCGAGCTTTTTCTGAAAGTCCGAATCTGTCTGAAAATCCCAGGCCATTTTCCCTCCCGCGCCTCATGTCATGGCGTTCAATAGTTTTTATGGTAGAACCATTGAACGTTCAACCATGAAATCTATTGGGCGAGGTCATTCGCTCGCCACTGCCCAAGCGGACGCGGGTGACAAAGCTGGGTGCGGTGCTGGAGAGCTTGAGCGCGGCCAAGACAAACTCGTCGGTATGACCGGTGCAATCGGCAGCGCGGCCGATCCGGTTGCACCACGTCCAATAGCCGCCTTCCAATTCAGACCGTGACAGGAATACCGTCGCGCATCAGGCCACGCGCGCGGTTGATGTATTTGCAGGCGGCGTGGTGAAGCCGGGTGCCCATGTCGCGCGGCGCGCGCCCGGCGCAAGCTCGGGCATGGGTTCCCTCAAGGATGATGCCCAGCTTATAACACGCGAAGACTGCGTACCACTCGATCTGTGACAGATCGCGCTGCGATCTCTGGCGGTAATGCGCAATCAGCTCCGTCCGTCGAGGCAATCCGTCCCAACGGATCATCGAGCGGTCCAAGCGCCGACCGGGCCCCTGTTCGGGCCACGTGGCCATAAGCCAACCCAGGTCGATCAACGGGTCACCGATGGTAGCCAGTTCCCAATCGACGATGGCGGCCAGTTCAGGACCGTCCGGGCGGAACATGACATTCGCCATATGAAAGTCGCCATGCATGATGCCCGGCACGAAATCGGTGGGGCGGTTGGCGTCGAGCCAGTCCGCCACCTCGGCCACGGGCCCAAACGCCACCGGCCCCGGCCAGCCCGAATATTCGTGATACCCGAGAAGCTGATCGAACCACCGCGCCACCTGCCGTTCGAGAAACCCCTCGACACGCCCGAACCCCTCAAGCCCGACGGCCTTGTAATCGACCGCCGCCAGCGACATTGCGCCATCGACGATAGAAAACCCCATCCGATTGCGGATCGCCTCTGAGCTTGCATGCGGCTCAGGCAGGGGTTCGGTGGCATTGAAGCCGTCGATCGGCTCCATCAGGTAGAACATGCGACCAATGACGGCATCGTCATCGCAGGCCCGGATCAAGCCAGCATGCGGAACGGCGGTCGCGCTCAGGGCTTTCAGAAGTCTGATTTCACGCGACACCGTCCGGTTCGGATTGATCCGCGCCGAAGCAGCGGGAGCCCGCAAGACATAGGCCCGCCCATCGCGCACGAAGCGCAGCATCACGTTCTGGGTTCCGCCCGTGATCCGCTTGACCGCTTCCAGCGGACCGCGCCCCAAATCTGCTTCGTCCATCCAGGCGGCCACGGCCCCGAGATCGACGTCGCTGTCGGCTGTGTGCATCCTTGCTTCCTCCTCCGCTGTTTCACCAAGGCCCCGTCAGTTCTTGCCGTTCATATGGTTTATTGGTAGTTCCATTGATATGTAAAGGCGGGTGTGAAGTTCCGGACTTGGCTCCGGGAGCTCAGCCGAAACACGACAAGCGCGGAGGGAGGACCCATGAGAGCCATTCAGGTGAATGAGTTCCGGGATATCAACGACATCGAATTATCGGATATTCCTGAGCCATCTCTCGGCCCGGATCAGGCGCTGGTGCGCGTCCATGCGGCCGGCATCGGCTTTGTCGACGGCTTAAAGGTGAAGGGGCTTTACCAAACCCGCGACCGGTTGCCCTTCATTCCAGGCAGCGAATTTGCCGGCGTCATCGAAAAGCTTGGCGACAATGTGTCCGGCTTCGCCCCCGGCGACCGGGTGATGGGGCTGGTCTGGAACGGATCAATGGCTGAAAAGGCAGCGATCCCCGCCAGCGCGCTGGAGAAGATCCCGGAGGGTATCGACTTTTCGGCCGCTGCCGCCACCAGCGCGAATTATGTCACCATGACCTATGCCCTGACAGAACTCGGCAAGGTCAAGCCCGGCGAGAAGGTGCTGGTTCTGGGCGCCTCCGGAGGCATTGGCATTGCCGCAATTCAACTCGCGACGCTTCTCGGCGCCGAGGTCATCGCCGCCGCCTCGAGCGACGAGAAATGCGCCTTCGCTCGCGCGGCTGGCGCGCACCAGACGGTGAATTACGCCAACGCCGATTGGCGGGAGACGCTGAAGGCGATTACCGGCAAGGGCGGGGTCGATGTGGCCGTCGATCCGGTCGGCGGCGAGATCGGCTTGTTGGCGTTCCGGCATATGGCTTGGGGAGGCCGTTTTCTGGTGGTCGGCTTCGCCTCGGGCGAGATCCCCGCTTTGCCCTATAACCTGCCGCTCCTGAAAGGGGCACAGCTGATTGGCGTCGACGCGGCTCAGCTGCGCCTTCATTCGCCCGAGCTGCGCGCCCGTGCGGTTACCCAAGTGATGGAATGGCTCGCATCCGGGGACCTGTCGCCAATTGTCGGCGGCGAATATCCGTTGGCCCGGTTCAAGGATGCCTTCAACGCCCTTCGCGGGCGCCAGGCCCAAGGCAAGATCATCGTGCGCCTCGACGATGCTGCATCGGCAGAATAAGCGCACCGCGATTTCATGAGCAACGGGCCGGCGCAAGATCACGCCTCTTTCATCCGATTTGCCCGACAGGGTTGGCCGCGTATATAGAACCCGGCCTTGCAAACGTAACGGCCCCCGACAATGACGGGGGCCGTTACCGTTTATAGTCCTGGGGTTAATTCCCAAGCATCCTGGGCAACCAGAGCGTGATCATCGGGAACGACATCAGCAACAGAAGCGTGACGATATCGACCAGCAGGAAACCGATGACGCCCCGGAACATGGTCTCCAGCTTCACCTCATCGCCGACCACGCCCTTCAGGACAAAGACGTTCAGCCCAAGCGGCGGTGTAATCATGCCGATTTCAAGCAGCTTGATCAGGATGATGCCGAACCAGATCAGGTCATAGCCCAGCCCTTCGATCACCGGAATCACCACCGGCAGGGTCAAAAGCATGATTCCCAACGGCTCCATGAAGCTCCCGAGAATGATGTACAAAACCGCGATCAGCAGCAGCAGGCCGAAGGGCGGGATGTCCATATGCAGGAGGAAGTCCGACAGGATCGTGGTCACGCCGGTTAGCGTGATGAAGCCGACAAAGATCTTGGCCCCGACGACGATGGCAAAGATGCTGCCGGTCTGCACCACGGTTTCCACCAGCGACCCGCGCAGGATTTTCAGGTTCAGCCTGCGACCCAGCAGCGAGATGGCATAGGCCCCGATTGCGCCGACGGCCGCCGCTTCGGTCGCGGTGACGATCCCGGAATACAGCCCGCCCATCACGAGGGTGAACAGAACCGCGACCGACCACACGCCCTTGAGCGAAACCAGACGCTCGTGCCAGCCGACCTTGCCGGGCCGCGGGGCCCACTTCGGCTGGATGGAGGCGCGGATACCGATGTAGAGCATGAACATGACCGCGCTAAAGATGCCGGGCACGATTCCGGCCTGCAAAAGCCGTCCAACCGATTGTTCGGTGAAGATCCCATAGAGGATCATCAGGATCGACGGCGGGATCAGCGCCCCGAGCGTCCCCCCCATGGCAACGACGCCGGTCGACAAGCCCTTGTCATACTTGTTTCGGATCATCTCCGGGACGGCGAGCTTTCCCATCGCCGCCGCGGTCGCAAGGCTGGAGCCGCTGACGGCCGCGAACATCGCGCAACCGACAATGGTCGCCATGGCCAGACCGCCGGGCAGCCCCGACATCCAGGCGCGGCCGGCATTGTACATGTCCTTCGTAAAACCTGAATAAAAGGCGACAAACCCCATCAACAGGAAAAGGGGAATGGCAATCAGGGTGTAACTTGCGACGGCATCGTAGGGTTCGCTCTTCAGATAGGTCCATGCGATGTTGAAGCCACGTCCGAGGTTCATGGGGCGGTTCGCGGGGAGACCGAAGGCAAGGATCATGCCGCCCACGCCGACGAGCCCAAGCGAAACCGCCAAAGGTACGCGCATGGCAACGAGGACGAGCATCACGGTGATGCCACCAATTCCGAGGATCACGGGGTCCATGTTCTGTTTCCTTATCGAGGCTATTCAGCGAGCTAGGAGTGGTCAGAAGGCGCCTGCTCGGCGTTCGCGCCGATGATCGCCCGGCCAATTTCCAGCAGCAGCCGCAACACGAACCCAATCAGTCCAAGCGCCATCGCGGCATGGAAGGGCCAAGTCGGCAAATTAAGCACACCGTGTTCTATGTCGTTGATATGATAGGCTTCCAAGGTCGCGGCGACTGCGGTTGCCGCGATCAGCCCAAAGAAGATGATGCTGAGAAACCGTCCGAAACCTTCAAGCTTTCGAAGGCCCGCTTGCGGCAACCAGTCGGAAAACAGCGTTACCGACACGTGCTGACGCAGTTTCTGCACATGCGCGAGCGGCAGAAAGACGATGAGCACCATCAGCATCTGGTTGATGATCACGTCATCCGGCACCGGCCGGTTAAACAGATAGCGGCCCAAGGCCGAGGCGGCGGTCATTGTCATCATGACGGCCAAGCTCAGCGCCGCCAGCGTCACCAAGGCCCGGTCGCAGACTTCCATCAGCCTGTTCAAAGCTTTACCCCCCAAACGCTTTTATTTCATGCGATGACCCGGGCGCGATGCGCCCGAGTCGACCAAAGGACTCCCGGGGCAGATCATTGCGCCCAGGGATAGCCTTTGGTCACCACGATCTCGCGGTAGTAGTCGAGGTTGGTGGTGTAGGTGTCCCAGATGGCCTGGCCGTCGGCCCCACCTTTGTTGGCCTTTTCGATATACTCCGGGATCTGGAACGCCGCGCGTTCTCGCCAACGCGCCAGCTCTGCCTCGGGCAGATCGTGGAACTGCACCTTATGGCCATCAATGCCTGCGGTCAGTATGTCGCGGATTTTGTCGGTTTCTTCGATCACCGCCTGGCCGTAGTGGTCCATCAGCTCGAGGCTCACGTCCTGCATGATCGTCTGCAGGTCGTCGGGCATGCTATCAAACAGCTCTTGATTGATGACGATACCATAGGACGACGTCTGGCCCGCGTTCGCCATGGTGACATGCGGCACGACCTCATACAGTTTGTAGGCCATCATCGGGCTCAGAAAGCCGGACATCGCATCGATGATGCCGCGCTCCATCGCCTGATAGCTTTCGTGAAGCGGCAGGGCGACGGGCACCGCGCCCATGTTTTCGCCCCAGGTGAGCCAAGCACCGCTGGAGCGATATTTTATGCCTTTGAAATCCTCGAGCGAGGTAATCGGTTTCGGGCTGAGAATCTGGATCGGGCCCGGCGCGAAACTCATCAGGAACTTGATCCCGTTCTCCGAGGCTTCCTCGCGAACGGCTTCTGATTGGGCCATGGTGTCGAAGGTCGCCCGCATCGCGATCCAAGGGTCGTTTTCGACATAGGCGACATTCGAAAACATCAGCCGGGGCAGGCGGGGCGTGTATTCCGCAACCACGAGACCCATGTCGGCCATCCCTGACCCGACCGCTTCGACCATCGCCGACGCGCTGGCCAGCGCGCCGCCCCAGAACATTTCAATCTCGACCTGACCGTCGGGCCGGGGGTTGGTCTCGTTCGCCCACCATTCCATGGCTGCGGCGCGTGTCCCGCGCGGCGGTCCGATATCAGCGAAACGCAGGTGATAACTGTCCTGCGCAATCAGGGGGGTGGGCGCCAGAGCTGTAATGAAGGCAGCAGCGGCCGCTCCGATCAAAGCGGATTTCATAAAGGTCATCTTTCCTCCCATTTCTTTTTGATAGCGCCCCCGCGCCCTTGCCCGAGATCGTTCGAGCGCTAGCGGGTACTGTTGGGCTCCTCCGGCACGACGCTATATTGGTCCGACCATTGATTCAATCATTATTTAACCCGATTGGATCGAAGTCGCGCATCCGGACAACAATCTTGCCGCCGGATGGCGAACCGCGATTTCTGAACCTCGCCGCCGTGGTTCATGGTTCAGCTGGCAGGACGGTTTGACGGTTCCATCGAACGGGCGATCAACTCGCGCATGATCTCGTTTGACCCGGCCAGAATTCGGTGGACGCGCACATTCTGGTAGAGCTTGGCGATCGGGTATTCCGCCATGTAGCCGGCGCCGCCATGAAGCTGCAGGCAGGCATCCACGATCTGGCCGCAGCTCTCGGTGGCAAAGTACTTGAGCTTGGCCGCTTCGGCCTGATCGAGAGGCCCGACGAGCAAACGCTCCGCACATTGCGTGAACAGCGCCTGGGCAGCCGCCAGCTTGGTGGCGCATTCAGCCAGGACGAAACGGGTGTTCTGCATCTTGATCAGAGGCTTGCCAAACACCTGTCGCTCGGCGGTGAAGGTGATCGTTTCCTCGATGGCACGCTCGGCACAGGCAATGGCGACAAGTCCGGCAATCACTCGCTCGCGTGCGAGTTCGGCCATCAACTGATAGAATCCCTTTCCTTCGATCCCGCCCAGCAAGGACGAAGCCGGCACACGCATGTTGTCAAAGAAGAGTTCCGACGTGTCCTGCGAATGCAGGCCGATCTTGTGCAGTGGCTTGCCACGACGCAGACCAGTCACCTTGTCGGCTTCGACAGCAAAGATCGAAATTCCCCGCGCCCCCGCGTCGGGATCGGTCTTGGCCACAACGCAGATCACTCCGGCCTGGGTGCCGTTCGAGATATAGGTTTTGCTGCCGGTAATTACATAGTCGTCGCCATCCTTGACGGCGCGGGTCCGGATTGCCTGCACATCGGACCCGGCATCGGGTTCGGTCATCGCAAGCGCGCCGATCAGCTCGCCTCGCGCCATCTTGGGAAGCCAGTCGCGTTTCTGATCTTCCGAGGCGAAGCTGTGAATGTAATGCGCGACGATTCCGCTGTGGACCGCATTCCCCAAGCCGGGGGCCAGAGCTCTTGCCTGCTCGGAGAACGCAATCGCCTCGTGCAGGAAATTGCCACCCCCGCCGCCATATTCTTCGGGGATGCCACAACATAGCAATCCCGCTCGCCCTGCCGCGATCCATGCCTCCGGGTCGACGCATTGCTGCGCCTCCCAACGCTGTTCATTTGGCAAAAGCTCGCGTTCGCAAAACTTGCGGATCGTGTCCCGGAAATAGACCATTTCCGGGGTCATCCAAGCGGGGTCGGACATGGTTACACTCCTTGAGGGGACAATACTTTGGGTGCAGGAAGGGGGAGCGGTCCTTCGTCGGTCAAACGGAAGAACTGCGTCATTTGCGGATGCGCCTTTGCCTCGTCCAGCGTCAGCACCGGGGTCACGCAGGCATCGACGCCTTCGAAAGCGGCAACCCAATCATCGCGCGTCTTTTCCGAAATCCGGCGGGCAATTTGCTGCGCGTGCTCGGCCCATTTCGTCCGGTCCATCTGGAATTCGAACAGCTCAGGTAGATCAAAGACCGCCAGCGCGGCGCGCCAGAACTGCGGCTCGATCGAACCGACGGCAAGATAGCGGCCATCCGCCGTCTCATAGACGCGATAGAAAGGGGCGCCCCCGTCGAGCAGGTTCGATTGGCGCTCAAGCACCCAGCGGCCCCCGTTGACCATCCCGTGAAACAGCGTGGCAAGATGGCTTGCCCCATGGACCATGGTCGCGTCAACGACCGCGCCTTGGCCGCTGATCCGCGCAGAGAGCAGCGCACTGACCAGGCCAAGCGCCAGATACATGCCGCCGCCACCGTAATCGGCCACCAGATTTAGCGGCGCAACCGGCGGGCGACCGGATTCGCCGATCATGGACAAGAGCCCGGTCAGACCGAGGTAATTGATGTCGTGCCCGGCAAGATTCGCCATCGGCCCGGTCTGGCCCCAGCCGGTCATCCGGCCATAGACAAGGCGCGGGTTGATCGCATGGGCCGTCTCAGGACCCAGACCCAGATGCTCCATTTTTCCCGGTCGGAAGCCTTCGACGAGAATGTCGGCCTTTGCGATGAGCGCGCGGGCGGCCTCGATCCCAGCTTCTGTCTTGAGGTCAAGCGCCGTGTCTTCGCGACCGCGGTCGATGGGTGACTGTGCAGCCGATCCTGGCCGGGTGATCCGGCGCACGGTGGCGCCAAGATCGGCCAGACACATGGTGGCAAAGGGCGCAGGCCCCAGACCTTCGAATTCAACTACAGTGATGCCAGTGAGTGGTGCGGTCATTGTTTTCCTCATTGATTTCCAATGGTACTTCCATTGAGCCATTACACGCAATAGGGTACGCGCTATTCGTGCAATTTTGAAAGGAGCCGACCCATGATGACCCGACCCAAAGCTCTCGACCTGTTTCGTGACCTGCGCGTGCCGGTCGTCGCCGCCCCGATGTTTCTCGTCTCCGGCCCCGACCTTGTCATCGCGCAATGTCGTGCAGGCATCGTCGGTACGTTGCCGGCGTTAAACGCACGTACGACCGAAGATTTTGCGGATTGGTGCGATCGCATCTTCGCAAGTTTGCCTGAGGGGACAGCGTGGGGCGTCAATCTCATATCGACGCCCACCAACGCCCGGCTCGACGCGGATCTTGCCGTCTGCGTTGCCAAGAAGGTGCCGCTGGTGATCACGAGCCTGCACGCACCTGCCGAGGTTGCGCAGCAGGTTACGGCCTATGGCGGCATGCATCTGCATGACGTGGCAACCCTGCGCCACGCGAAAAAGGCGTTGGCATCCGGTTGCAGCGGCTTGGTGCTGGTCTGCGCCGGCGCCGGGGGTCATGGGGGGACGCTTTCGCCAATGGCGTTCGGCGACGAGGTTCGCCGCATCCACAAAGGGCCGATGCTGATCGGCGGTGGCATCGGCACCGGCGCGGGTGTGCTGTCTGCCCGCGCCCTGGGGGCAGACGCCGCCTATGTCGGAACCCGATTTATCGCCGCCGAGGAATCGCTCGCGTCCGCGCATTACCGTCAGATGCTGATTGATGCCACTTCGGCCGACATTACCTATACGCCGCTGTTCTCCGGCGTGGCCGCGAATTACCTCAGCGGGAGCATCGTCGAGAATGGCCTCAATCTGAGCGCGATGCCGACCGGACCCAAGCTTGCTCCCGGCGAGACCAAGCCCGAAGGGTTGCGAGCCTGGGTGGATATCCTGGGAGCTGGACATGGCGCGGGCGCGGTCGAGCGGGTGGAATCGACCGAAGCCATCGTTGCGACGCTCGAAGCCGAATATCAGGCTGCGCTGAGATCAATCGGCTGTGCCTGCGCGTAGCTCTGCGCCTCGTCCGTGACCATCGTCAGTGGGTGAAACAGGCGGAGCGCCACACCGCGCCCCGCTGGCATGTCGCGGACAGCACGGCACGACAGCGGGTAGCGGCAGAACCAGCACGCTGTCCGAAGGTTCACCTCGCGCAGAGGGGGTAGCAAGACCTTTGCGCGAACGCCTGTACGGAGCAACCCATCTGGTTGTCATGGAGATAACATTACATAATGTTCATTATGTGAGGAATTCGGATGCGCAGGTGCGCGCTACCTTGAAGTGCGACTCCTACTAGAAACCAATGGGTTATCTAATCAGGAGATTGTGCTATGGGCGCCGTTTATAGGCAACTGAGTCTGCAAGAACGCCGTAGGATCGAGGATTGGTGGCACGCAAAGGTCCCCGTCCGGGAGATGGCGCGAGTTCTGCACCGGTCCAAATCGACCATCCACCGAGAGATCAAACGCAATTTCTGGGCCGATGATGCCTTTCCGAAGAAGTACGCCGGTTACTTCGGCCATGCGGCTCAGTTGAAGACCGAAAAGCGCCGGTTGGTGCAGAGAAAACTGATCCGGCATCCGGATCTGTGCAAGGCCGTCGTGGCCCGTATCAAGCTCGGATGGACGCCCGAACAGATCGGCAACCGGATGATCTTCGAGCGTGCAAAGAAGCGGGTCTGCCAGGAGACGATCTACCGCTACATCTACTCGTCGGAAGGCATGGCCCAGGAGCTGTGGTGGTACCTGCCCGAACACAGGAAATCCCGTCGGCCGCGCCGAGCCAGAAAGCGCCAGGCCCCCAAGTTCGACCGCGATGTCAGCATCCTGTTCCGGCCTGATGACGTCGCTCATCGATGTCAGTTCGGGCACTGTGAACCGCACCGGGTTTGCCGGCAACTGTATTCAGGTTGGCTGAATTTCGCGGAAGTAGGTTCCGGCCGCAACCATGCTGTTGAGCACGCAGAGCAGCTTCCTCGCCGTCGCGGTCAAAGCGGCTTTCACCGGTTTTCCTGACGCCTGCAATTTCTGCCGAAACGCCTTGAACATCGTCGAGTGACCGGAGGCATGCAGGGCGGCGAGATAGAGGACGGTTCTGACGGTTGCCCTTCCGCCACTGACCTGCCCCCCGCGAAATCCCTCACCATGATGTAGAGTCTGCGCCAACCTTAAAGGAGCAGACGAATGCGAAAGAGCCGTTTCACCGAGGCGCAGATAATCGGGATGATCAAGGAGCAGGAGGCAGGGA
>JBLWWC010000008.1:0-36293 GCA_048268145.1 Qipengyuania sp.
CGACGGGTTCTATAACCCCGTCAGGCGGCACTCATCGCCCGGCTTCCAGAGTCCCAACGCCTACGAGCGCAGGGCCCGCGAAGTGAGCTAAACGCTCTCCACTAAACCCGGGCAAGTCCATTTCCAATATCTTGTTTTAAAAAGGTAGAAGGAAAAACGCTGCAAAATTTGTGGCGGAGTGAAAGCATCTCTGCCCCCTGCTCCGCCGCAATCCAAGTTGCTTTGACACCGCAGGAAAGCAGATCATCCGGCCCCCCGCCTGTCGCCAGGCGGGGGGCCGGATGATCTGCGTCGCAGTCGGTGCTCAGCCCGCGATCGGCGAGCCGACTCCCAAGGCCCTCTCGGCGGTATCGCAGGCTTCCCATTCGGCATGGATCGAGGCGCTCAGGCCGATCACCGGGGTCGGTGCCGATTCATTGGGGACAGAGAACAGTGGCGGTGACAGATGCCGCGAGGAGATCGCAATCAGCGGCAGCGCCAGCATCATCGGCACGAAGACCGGAGCCAGCCAGATCACCATCCCCGGCAGGAATATGAAGAGCGCGATCAATGCGGCAGCGCCAAAGCCGGCGATCCAAGCGCCTGCCGCCCAGGCCTCGGCCCAGGACAGCCGCCCCTCGCCGCGCTGGTTGGCCGGCCAGCCACCATCGCGGCCCGCCAGCACCTGCATCACCGCCCGGCTCTGGTACATCAGCATCAGGGGCGCCGTCAGCGCCGAGAACAAAAGCTCTGCTCCGAAGGATTTCAGCGTCTGCCAGGCGCCGCCAAATCCCCCTGCGCGCCCGTCCCAGGCCGCCTTGAACCAGATCAGCAACTTGGGCAGCACCAGCAGCCCGACGATGCCGATGGCAAGCCCCACCACCTCTTTGGTGCGGTCATCGGGGAAGACCGGGAACAGTTGATAGGGTAGTGGGAAATAGTTCGGCCGGTGCGGCGTCAGCACCGCCAACACCGAGACAATCAGGAAGGCGCCCCAGAGCGGCGCCGAGAGATAGGCGAGAATACCCTGAAGAAAGACGAAACGGCTCCACCCCCGCAGCCCGGGGGCCATCAGCAGGCGGCTATGCTGCAGGTTGCCCTGGCACCAGCGCCGGTCGCGGCGGGCGAAGGAGACCAGATTTTCCGGCCCTTCCTCGTAAGAGCCCCGCAGATCATCATCGAACCGCACGATCCAGCCCATGCGCGCCAGCAGCGCCGCCTCGACATAGTCGTGGCTGAGCACGCTGCCGCCGAAGGGTGGCCTCCCCGATAGCGCAGGCATGCCGCAGCTTTCGGCGAAGGCCTTCATCCGGACGATCGCGTTATGACCCCAGAAGGGCCCGGTCGGCCCCTGCATCCGGGCCAGCCCGCGGGCGAAGACCGGCGCATAGAAGGCGGCGGAAAACTGCATCGCACGCCCGAAGAACGACCTCGCGCCGATGATCTGCGGCAGCGTCTGCAACAGACCGAGCCGCGGCTCGGCCTCCATCCGGCGAATCATCTCGCCGATGGTGGCGCCCTCCATCAGGCTGTCGGCGTCGAGGATCACCGCGAAGTCATAGGCGCCGCCCGAAGTCTGGATGAATTCCTCGATATTGCCGGCCTTGCGACCCTCGTTGCTGCGCCGCCGGCGGTAGAAGATACGCCCCTGCCCCTCCCGCGCTGCCAGCAACCGGGCAAACCAGAATCGTTCACGCGCGGCGATCGTCTCGTCCCGGCTGTCCGACAGCACGGCGAAATCGACCCAAGCGGTCAGCCCGGCTTCGGCGACCGACTGATCCATCGCGGCGATCCGGGCAAAGGTGGCAACCGGATCCTCATTGCAGATCGGTATCAGAACGACAGTGCGGGCCGCTGGCTTCCAGTCAGGATCGACGGCAAAGCGCGGCGCCCGGCTGACCAGCCCCAACAGCGCCTGCGCCGCCCCCCAGGCCAGCCAGGCGGTGGTGATCAAGATCAACCCGGCGCGTAACATGTCGACCAGATCAATCCCGTCGGCGTCCGACGCGAGCAGAATCAGCGCAAAGGCGCCCAAACCCATCAGCGCGGCAAAGGCCAGGGCAAAGCCCCGCGCCGCCCGCGTCGCCCGGTCCGGGGGCAGTCGTTCCGGCATCAGGGTTGTCCCTGCATCCGCCGTCCCGGCCAGGGCAGCCGCAGCCGCGACCAGCCTCCTGTCGCCTCGATCTGCTGCTTGGGCATCGTCAGCGGTGCCACCGGCGGAGCAAAATCGGCCTCATTCGGCGCGACCGCCTCGGCCCCGGCGAGAACCGGAGCAGAATGAGGTACACGCGTTTGCATCCCGGCGCCGCAGTCGAGGCCGGGCTGTCTTCGGGTCACTTCGATTTTCATGGCCTGATCCATTGAGAAAGCCAGTTTTCAGTCAGTTTGCGCCCATAACCTTCGATCACCGCGGAAAGCTCGATGATGGTGTCCTTGGGCGCCGAGATATCGAAGACCAGACGCCAGGAGTCCTGGCCCGGGATCTTCGACAGGGATTGCTGCACGATCTTGCCCTTTGTCGCCGTTATCACCGGCGTCAGTTCCGCGTCTTCGGGCAGACGGCCCAGAATGCCGCCGGCAAAGTCGATGACGAACTTCTGACTGTCGTCTTTCGCCTTCATCCCCGACACACCGCCATGTCCGACGCGGGTTCGTTTGACCCAAGCCAGTGTCGCCTCGGAATCAGGCGGCAGCATGCCCCAGGTCAGCCTGTAGCTGTAATTCAGAACATCGCCCGCCCTGGCCGGTTGTTCCGGCACCCAGAAGGCAACGATATTGTCATTGGTCTCCAGCTCGCTGGGGATCTCGACCAGGCGCACGGCCCCCTGCCCCCAATTGCCAATCGGCTCGACCTTCAGCGAGGGGCGGCGTTCATATTGCGCCTGTGCGTCGAGGTAGTTGCCCCAATCGCGATCCCGCTGGTAAAGCCCGAAGGAGGTCAGCATGTTGCTGATGAAATAGGAGCTGGCCAGATCCGGCGGGTTCCTCAGCGGACGCCAGTGCACCCGACCGTCAGATTCGGTAAAGGTGAGTCCCTCGCTGTCATGCACCTGCGGACGATAATCGCTGAACCTGCCGGGGTCGTTGGCGCCGAACAGATACATCGAGGTCAGCGGGGCGATCCCGAGCTGTTCGATATCCGCGCGCAGGAACAGCCGAACGGTGACATCCATCATCGTGTTCTCGCCCGGGGTAATGTCAAAGCGGAAGGCTCCCGTCAGCGACGGGCTTTCCAGCGCGGCGAAAAGCGTCAGGTGATTCGACCCCGGTGCCGGACGCTCCAGATAGAATTCGCTGAAGCGCGGAAATTCCTCGGCCCCCGAAATACCGGTGTTCACCGCCAGCCCACGGGCGCTCAGCCCGTAAACATTGCCGCGGCCAAGCGCGCGGAAATAGCTGGCACCGAGGAAGGCCACCAGTTCGTCGAAAGTGTCGGCCCGGTTGAGCGGCGTGGACAGCCGAAAGCCCGCCACCCCGGGCAGATGTTCATCCTGCGGCACCCGCGCCGCGAGATCGCCGTGATAGAGGAAATCCGCCACGTCGAAATCCATCGACCGCGGTTGTCCGTCGACCAGCTCGAACATCTTAACCGGCTCTTTGAACAGCCAGCCAAGGTGGAATGCCTCCGCCCGGAACAAATCCGACGGATCGTCCTGCCAGCGGGCGCGGGCTGGATTGAACTGGATCTGCTGATAGTCGTCATAACTCAGGCCGGTGAGGAAGGCGTCGGTCACCGCGCCGATCTTGTCCGGCGTCTGCGCCCGCTGACGCATCAGCTCGGCCAGAGTCTCGAAGGTGAAGGGCGGCGTCTCGACCTGCGGCGGGACGGCGGTATTGGCCACCTCCTGCGCAACCTCCTGAGCCCATGCCCCCCGCGGCGCCGAGGCCGACATTATGACAAGCGCGCTCGCCGACAAACCTCCGAGCAAACGGCGGCGATCCGTGCGACAGACGGACATCGGAGAAAGCGGAGCAGTGTATAGCAGCGGCATGAATGAAACAGCGTTTTCCAAGGACCACGGGCAGTCACGTTCTATATAAGCTCTTCTCGGCGAGCGCACGAGATTTGCGCTGCAGAATATAATTTATCCCTTAAAATCGGGGGGTTCCGGCGAATCTGCCACAGTCGACTGGCAAAATCACGCCGCCGCGCAGCGAAGCTGTGCAATTCTGTCACAACCTCCTGAAACTTCACCTGAAATCTGCAAATTTGCGCTGATTCTATTCGCCACCCTGACAAACCCCCGCGCGGTGAGTCTGTCACCATCCGGCGTAACTTCGCCGACCGGGGTCGGCGGAGTTACGCCGCCCTCCCAAGGGTGGTTTTCGCCACCGAATCCGACGTCACATGAAAAATAACGTCGCGTGATAGGGCTTGCCCACAACCGGCCCGCCCCGTTCTATCGCGCACGATACGACGAGAGGAGATCCCCGGAATGTCCGATATCGCCACCGAAGCCGACATCACCGCGCTGTCGGCGACCGATCCCACCACTCTGCACTGGCCCGAGACCAGCTATGATCTGCTGCTTCGCGCCGCAGAGCGTTATGGCGATCGGCCGGCGCTGACCTTCCTGCCCAATCCGGCGCAATTCGATACCTTCGCCCGCTGGAGCTTTGCCGAGCTTCTGGCCGAGGTCACCCGCGCCGCCAACCTGTTTCACGCCGACGGCATCGGGCGCGGCGATGCGGTGGCCTATTGCCTGCCCAACCTGCCCGCCACGCATTTCGCGCTCTGGGGGGCCGAAACCGCCGGGGTCGCGCTGGCGATCAACCCGGCGCTGGCCGCCCGCCAGATCGCGGCGCTGCTGGCCTCGGGCCAGGCGAAGATTCTGGTGACCACCGCCGCGATCTGGGACACGCTGGCCGCAGAGCCCGGCGTGACCGAAGCGCTGACGCGAATCTATCTGGTCGATGGCGGCAAGGCCGACGGCCAAGTTCAGGCCTTTGCCGCCGCCATGGCCGCCCAACCCGGTGACCGCCTGCTGGCCACCGCCCCCAAGGGCGGCGACGAAAGTTCGTTCTTCTGCACCGGCGGCACCACCGGGGCGCCGAAGATCGCCCGCCGACGCCACAGCGGCGAGACCGGCAACGTGATGATGGTCGCCGCCGCGCTCGGCGATCACCTGACCGAAAACAGCGTCTTCCTCTGCGGCCTGCCGATGTTCCACGTCAACGCCATCGCGGTCACCGGGCTGCTGCCCTGGACCACCGGCGGCGAGGTGATTCTGGCCGGCCCCGCCGGCTATCGCGATCTCGGGCTGATCGACAATTTCTGGCGCATCGTCGAACGGTTCCGCGTGACCTTCTTCAGCGGCGTTCCCACCGTCTACGCCATGCTGCTGGAACGCCCGATCGGCGACATCGACATCAGCTCGCTCGACAGCGCGATCTGCGGCGCCGCCCCGATGCCGACCGAATTGTTCCGCCGGTTCGAGGCCACCACCGGGCTGAGCATCCTCGAAGGGTACGGGCTGACCGAAAGCGGCTGCGTCGCCACGCTGAACCCGATCGGCGGCGACCGCCGGATCGGCTCGATCGGACTGCGGCTGCCCTGGCAGGACCTGCTGATCGCCGAGGTCGACAGCGACGGCACCTATATCCGCGACTGCGCCCCGGGCGAGGTCGGCGCGGTGCTGCTGAAGGGGCTGAACGTCTTTCTCGGCTATGTCGATCCCGGTCATAACGTCGGCCTCTGGGCCAAGAGGAACGGCGAGGTCTGGATGAACACCGGCGATCTCGGCCGCCGGGACGAAGACGGCTATGTCTGGCTGACCGGTCGCAAGAAAGAGCTGATCATTCGCGGCGGCCACAATATCGACCCCGCGCTGATCGAAGAAGCGTTGAACGCCCATCCCGACATCGCCATGGCCGCCGCCGTGCCACGCCCCGATCCGCATTCGGGCGAGGTGCCGGTCGCCTATGTCCAACTGCGTGACGGCGCCAAGGTGACCGAAGAAGAACTTGCAGCCCATGCCGCCCGAGCCGTGCCCGAACGCGCCGCCGTGCCGAAGGCGATCCGCATTGTCGAGGCTCTGCCACAGACCGCGGTCGGAAAGATCTTCAAGCCCGATCTGGTCATGCGCGAGATCGCCGATGTCATCCGTACCGAAGCCAGCCTGGCCGGTGTCGGACTGGGCGATATCAGCGTCAAACAGGTGCCCGGACGCGGCTACGTCGCCTATCTGACCGGCGTCGACAACGTGGAACGCCTGCGCGCCACGCTCTCCGGCTTCGCCTTCGGGATTGAAATCGCCGGTTGATCCGGCCGGAGCCGATATCAGCTCCGTTGCCCCCAGGCTCAGGGCCCACCAATCGGCGCGCAGTCGCGAGACTCGCGCGCCGATGAATGGGGTCTGAGCCGGATTGAACGTCAGGCGCTCGACTCTTCACGCGACATCGCAGTAGATTCAAAGGGGGACACCGAGATATAATGAATAAACAATCATCCAGAGTATCCAAGTCGCGCGGCGTTCAAACCATCGAGACCGGTGGCCGAATTCTGGCGGCCCTGTCCTTGGCGAAGAATCCCTTGCAACTCCGTGACTTGGCCGAGCAGGTTGGTATATCCGCAGCGCAGCTGCACCCCTACCTTGTGTCCTTTCGCGAGATGGCCATGGTCGAGCAGACAGAGCGCGGGCGCTATCAGCTCGGGCCTTTCGCGCTCCACCTGGGGTTGTCGAGGCTGCGGAACCAGAATCCCTATCGCGAGACCATCGCGCGGGTCGGGGCGCTGTCTGACGATCTGGGGTTGATGGTCACGATCTCGGTCTGGGGCATGCACGGCCCCACGATCACCTATGTGCAGGAGTTCGACGGGCGCATTCATGCGAACGTGCAGGTAGGCGGCAATTACAACATGACCGTGACCGCCACCGGCGCGGTCTTCGGCGCGTTCCTGCCGCGATCCATCACCCGAACTGTGGTGGAAAAGGAATTGTCGGATTCCGAATTCCAGCGCCGCGCTTTCTTCAAGGTCGATCAATCGGCCTATGACGCCGCAGCGGCCCGCGCCAAGAAGGACGGCTATGCGATCACCTGCGACATGCCGATCCCCGGCGTCTCCGCCATCGCGGCGCCGGTATTCGACCACACCGGCCAGATGCAGCTCGCGGTGACGGTCATCGGCCCGACCGGCTATATTGATCTTGAAAAGACCGGCGGACCGGGGCGCCGCCTGCTTGAGTTCACCGGTGATCTCTCGCGGGATCTGGGGGCCGGGACCGTCATCTGATCCGGTTCCTGAGCAGATCGAGCGAGACGAAAAAGCCGGTCGTGGCGATGGCGAGGCCGACAAGCTGCAGCAGGTTGGGCAGCTGATCTGTCATCGGAATCGAGCAAAGGATGGCCAAGGGCGGCACCAGGGCGGGGAAGATCGCGGCCGAGCCGCTGCCGAGACGCGCGATGGCGGCGGTGAAGAAGACCACCGCCAGCGCCCCACCCAAGGCGCCCTGAAAGATCAACTGCTCGACCCAGACCATCGCGGGCAGCGCGGGAACATCGAACAGCAGAAGGTAGACCGGCAGATAGGCGAGGGTCGAGGTGATGGCGATCATGCCGGTCGTGCGGATCGCCTCCAGCCGCCAATAGGACATGAGCCAGGTGAAGATGCCGAAGAGCGCGCCGGATAGGACAAAGCAGAGATCTCCCGCCCAGGCACCGATCCTCGGGTCCAGCGCACTGGCCTGATCAGATGCGATGAAGACGAGACCGAGCACGAGAAGCCCCATGCCGATCTTGCGGTTCAGCGGAATGGGAAGGCCGCCCGCATAGCGACCAAGCGCGCTGGCGACCAGCATGGTCACGCCGGGGCTGATCACCACCGCGTGGCTGAGGGGGGCCAGCGAGTAACCTGCGTTGATGACCCAGGCAAAGGGCGGCCCCGCGACGATGGACAGCACCGCCACGCGCAAGGGAGAGGTTGCCGCGAAGGGACGCGCACGGATGATAAAGAGAAGGGGCAGCATCACGGCCGCCCCTCCGACATATCTGAGAAGGGTCAGTTCGGCGCTGCCCAGCCCCTGTTCGTGGCCAAGCGCGACGCCGACGTTATAGATGGCCCAGGCCAGCGAGGCGGCGAGGCCGAACGCGATCCCGCCGCCTCGCGTCACGCGTTGCCTCCGGCCATGTGGCGGGCGGCGATATAGCCGAACGTCACGGCGGGGCCGAGGGTGATGCCGCCGCCCGGATAGTTGCCGCCCATGATGCTGGCCGCGTCATTGCCAGCCGCATAGAGCCCCGGGATGGGCTGGCGCGCCGCATCCAGCACCTGCGCATATTCGTTGGTGCGCAGTCCCGCGAAGGTGCCGAGATCGCCCATCACCAGCTTGACCGCATAGAACGGGCCCTTTTCGATCGGGGCAACGCAGGGGTTCGGCTTGTGCTCCGGATCCCCGAGCGAGCGGTTGTAGGAGGTCGACCCCTTGTGGAACTCCGGGTCCTCCCCCATGCGTGCCGGACCGTTGAACGCCTCGACCGTCTTCTCGAACTGTGCCGGATCAGCGCCGATTTCCTGCGCGAGTTCCCGCAGCGTGTTCCCCTTGAAGAGGTAACCGGAGGTGATGTGCTGCTTGTAGGGGACCGGATAGGGTTTCACGAAACCGAGCCCATATTTGCGCAGCGTCCGATGGTCGGCGACGAAGAAGGCGCAGACCTCGCCACCCTCCTCCTTGCAGCGCTTCACCATGGACTGCCCGAAGTCGTGATAGCTGTCGGCCTCGTTGCAGAAGCGACGACCGGATCGGGTGATCGCGATGACGCCGGGCTTCGAACGGTCGACGAAATGCGGGAAGGTTCCGAGGGTGCCATCCTTGCGCACGGGGCGCGAAATCGGGACCCAGGCGGCGGCGTTGGGCAGATCCTCTTCGACTGCCGCACCAACCGACTCGCCAAGGCGCAGGCCGTCGCCGGTATTGCCCGGCGGGGCGGGCGAGGCGTGCTCGTTGCCGCTGGGGGCGTGACCGAAGAGCTTCATCCGCCGCGCGACATCCTGGGGGAAGCCGCCCGCAGCCATGACGACGCCCTTCGCCGCGTGCACCTCGACAGTGCCCTTGACGGTTTCGACCCTGGCGCCGACGACGCGGCCGGTGTCGTCCCGGATCAGTTCCTTGACGGCGGACCGGGTCCAGATCGGCACGCCCTTGTCGAAGCACGACTTCGCCAGGCGGGCGGCCAGGGCGTTGCCGTTCATCAGCCGCATCGGACGACCGTAAAGAGCCATGTCGCGCAGGAACTTGAGAAACAGCTTGGCCACATAGAAGGCCGAGACCGGCGATTTGGTCACGTTGAAGAAGTGCAGCAGTTCCTTGCCGGTCCCGATCATCATGCCGAGGAAGGTGATCTCGGCAAGCGGTGGACGCAGACGCTTGATCTCGTCGCCGAGTTCGCGGCCGTCAAAGGGCCGCGCCACGATGGAACGGCCCCCGTCGATACCACCGGGGTCGTTCGGGTGATAATCGGCAAAGGTCGGACCCAGATCGAACTGCAGGGAGGTCTCGTTCTCGAAGAAGTCGACCGCCTTGGGGCCGGCCTCGAGAAAGGCGTCGACACGGGCGGCGTCGAAATGCTCGCCAGCCTCGTTCCGCATGTAGGTTCGCGCCTTCTCGACGCTATCCTCGACCCCGGCGCGCTTGGCGGGGGCGTTGTTCGGGATCCACATCCAGCCACCCGAACGCGCGGTGGTGCCGCCGAAAACCGGTTCCTTCTCAACCACGAGGACCTTGAGGCCACGATGGGCGGCGCTCACCGCGCTGGCAAGACCGCCCGCGCCGGAGCCGACCACCAGGACATCGCAATCATAAGTCTGGGGTTTCATTCTTTCTCCTCCAGTCTGAATCTTGTTCACGCGGTGAGGTAGCCGCCGTCGACCGGCAGCAAGGCGCCGGTGACATAGCTTGCCGCCTTGGATGCGAGGAAAACCACCGGGCCGACCAGTTCCTCGGGCTGCCCGACGCGGCGGAGCGGCGTATGGACCATGAACCGGCCGATCGCCTCGGGCGTCTGGCGCGTGACCTCGGTCATCGGGGTCTCGATGACGCCCGGCAGAATCGCGTTCACTCGAACACCGTGCGGCGCCATGTCCTGCGCGAGCGCCTTGGTGAACTGCGCAACCGCCCCCTTGCTGGCGGCGTAGGCGGTCAGGCCCGGCCCGGCGACCACCGACATGATCGAAGCGAGGTTCACCACGCACCCCGAGGTCGCCTTGAGATCCGGCAAGAAGGCCCGGACCATGTTGCGCGGCCCCGTCACATTGACCGCAAAGGTCGCGTCCCAATCCGATTCGTAGCTTTCGCCGTCGATCTCGGTGCGCCGGATCACGCCCGCGTTGTTCACCAGAATGGACGTCGGACCGAAGCGGTCCCGGACGGTTTCACGAAAGTCGCGGGCGCCTTGTTCATCCGTCACGTCCAGCTTTGCCGCAATGGCCTCCCCGCCCAGATCGACAATGGTTTCCCGCATCTTTTCAACGGTTTCGCCATTGATGTCCGCAAGCGCGACCCGGGCGCCCGCCTTCGCGAGCCCCAGTGCGATTGCGGCTCCGTTCCCCTGTCCCGCGCCGGTAACGACGGCGACCTCCCCATGCAGAAGATACATCTCATTTTCGCTTTCACGTATTGCAAACGCATTTGCATATATCTAATAATTGACACATCGCCAAGGCATATTCAGTTCGAACCAGAGAGGATGGGGAGCTGGAAAGAAGATGCCGGGCGTGCGAAGCGCTGCAGCGGACCGAGGATCCGCATTGGGAGGAAATATGAATAAGTTTGTTGCGATGGCCGTTGCGGCCACGATTGCATTCGCTCATTCGGCGGCTGCGGACAGCTATGATCTGCAGAGTGTCTTTGGGCTGAACGTTCCCTCGATCGGGCCAAGTCCGGTCAACTGGGCCGACAAGGTCCGCACCATGACCAATGGAGAGGTCGACATCACCGTGCACGGCTCCGGCGACTTCGTGCCGCCGTTCGAGGTGTTCGGTGCGGTCAGTTCCGGCGCGATTCCGATGGGGTTCGACTGGATCGGGTACTGGGCCGGTCAGATCCCGGTGGCGAACCTCGTCGGTTCGATGCCGTTCGGCCCCTCGCCCGACATCGCCCTGAGCTGGATGTTCAACGGTGGCGGGCTGGAGATCATCCAGAAGGCCTATGACCCGCACAACGTGAAGATCATCCCCTGTCACCTCGTCGTGCCGGAAGCCGGTGGCTGGTTCAACAAGGAGATCAACACGGTTGACGACCTGAAGGGCCTGAACATGCGCATCGCCGGCCTCGGCGGGCAGGCCCTGGCCAAGCTTGGCGCCAATACCCAGCTGGTGCCGGCGGGCGAAATCTATGTCTCGCTTGAGACGGGCCGGATCGACGCGGCCGAGTTCTCAGCGCCGCAGCTCGACAAGAACTTCGGGTTCCAGGAGATCGCCAAGACTTATTACTTCCCCGGCTGGCACCAGCCGTCGAGCTGGGATTCCATCATCGTCAACATGGATGTCTGGAAAGGCATCTCGGAGCGTGACCAGAAGATCATGGTCGAAGCCTGCAAGGCAAACATCGTCGATAACATGGCCGACCAGCTGAACCAGCAGGTTGCGGCCATCGAGGAGATCGAGGCCGCCGGCGTCGCGGTCAAGCGGTTCCCTGACCCGGTGCTGGCCGCGATGAAGGAAGCCTCGACGCAGGTGATGGAAGAGGAGGCCGCCAAGGACCCGATCTTCAAGGAAGCCTATGAATCGCTGACCGCCTACGTGAAGCGTGTCGGCCGCTGGAGCGAGCTGCAGGCCCTGCCGCACTGATCCGTTCCTGTTAACTGATCGAAGGGTCGTTCCGGCGACCCTTCTTCAACATCGGGCAACACTCCATGGACCAACTCCTGAAACGGATCATCGACCTCTGCGTCCTTCCCGGACGTCTGGTGGGATGGCTCCTCTTGCCGCTGATCCTCTTCGTCTGTCTCGCCGTTTTCGCGGGACAGGCCGGGTGGAACAACTTCGTCACCTGGGGCAGCGACAGCTTTCTCCTCGGGACGGGGATCACCGTCAACACGATGATCGACCTGCAATGGCACATCTTCGCGATCCTGGTGCTGTTCGGCGGCGCCTATGCCTTTCGCGACAACGCCCATGTCTCGGTGGATTTTCTGTCGGCGAGTTTCTCGCCCCGGACCCGCGCGGTGATCCGGGTGGTGGGCGACCTGATCTTCGTGCTGCCCTTCTGCGTCATCATCGTCTGGTTCGGGACCAAATTCGCGATGACCGCCTTCAACTCCGGGGAAGGCTCGAACTATGGCGGATTGCAGGACCGCTGGTTGATCAAGGCCTGCGTGCCTGTCGGCTTCGCTCTCCTCGGTGTGGTCGCGCTTGCCCGGGCGCTGCGGACCACCCTCGGGCTTGTACGTGGCGACCTTTCTAAAGACGAGACGCTGCAATGAACGACTTCATATGGCCCATGGCGATGCTGCTTGGCCTGATGGCCGGCATCTTTTCCGGCTACCCCGTGGCTTTCGTGCTGGCGGGCGTCGGCATCATCTTTGCCTTCGCCGCCGATATTCCGGTGCTGTTCCTGTCCATCGGCGTGCAGCGGATCTTTTCCGGCGTCCTGACCAACTGGCTGCTGATCGCCATCCCGCTCTTCGTCTTCATGGGGCTGATGCTGGAGCGCTCGGGCGTGGCCGAGCGGCTCTTGCGGTCGCTGGCGACCTTGTTCCGCAGCCTGCCGGGCGGCTATGCTTTCGCGGTGGCGCTGATCGGGGTGATCATGGCGGCCTCGACCGGCATCATCGGCGCATCGGTGGTGCTGATGGGCATGATGGCGCTGCCGCCGATGCTGCAGAACGGCTATGACCCCAAGGTCTCGACCGGGCTGATCGCCGCGAGCGGAACGCTCGGCATCCTGATCCCGCCAAGCGTCATGCTCATCATCCTCGGTGACCAGCTGTCGATCTCGGTGGGAAGCCTGTTCATCGGCGCCGTGGGGCCGGGCCTGCTGCTCGCCGCGCTCTACCTTGGATATCTGATCCTCATCGTGCTGCGCTCACCCGAGCGGATGCCGCCCATCGTGCAGGAGGCGCCGTCGGGACTGGGGGACGTACTGCGCCGGCTGGGCTTTGACCTGGTGCTGCCCATCCTCCTGATCCTTTCGGTGCTGGGGACCATCGTGGCAGGCGTCGCGACGCCGACGGAATCCGCGGCCATCGGCGCCGCTGGCGCCATGGTGCTGGCGCTGCTGTCGCGGCGGCTGGACTGGCGGACGCTGGGACAGGCGCTTTCGGACAGCACACGGACCACCGCGATGATCGTCTTCGTGATGATCGGGGCGACGATCTTCAGCCTGGTGTTCCGCAAGCTCGGCGGCGACAAGATGATCGTCGATCTCTTCGCCCTGGAGGGGGCGAGCCCCTATGCCTCGCTGCTGCTGATCATGTTCGTGGTCTTCCTGCTGGGCTTCTTCCTGGAGTGGGTCGAAATCACCCTGGTGGTGGTGCCCATCGTGGCGCCGGTCATCACCGGGCTCGATTTCGGCATGCCCAAGGACGAGGTGCTGGCCTGGTTCGCGATCGCCCTGGCCGTCAACTTGCAAACCTCCTTCCTGACGCCACCCTTCGGCTATGCGCTGTTCTACCTGAGGGGGATCGCCAAGGATGTGCCGATCACCACGATTTACAAGGGCGTCATTCCCTTCGTGGTGCTGCAGCTTGCTGCCCTGGCCCTGATCATCGTCTTCCCGGGCATCACCCTGTGGCTGCCGGCCTACCTCGGCCGATAGCGCGAAGACCCGCGATATCGCTCCCGCCGACAGTCCGGGCGGGAGCGGCTGCCGGCCTCGGCCCCCTCGACCATCGCGGCCAGCCAAACCATCTCACCTTCCTCCAAAGCCACCGCTCGATGCCCGGCAATCGCGCGACAGGGGGAACGCACCCGCGAAAAATGGAGAGCACCAACTGCGGAACCAGGAGGTGCTCTATGTCCCCGGGAAAACGACCGGCGCCAGAGGTCAGGCGCGACGCAACGATCCCCTGAATGCGTCACTCCCGGACGGATCCGGGAGTGACATTTGCGCGGATCAATCGCTCAGCGCGCCCTCTTCGTCGCGGCGGGCGTGCATGCCCTTCTTGACGCGCCCCCCGACGATCAGCGGCAACACGAAGCCGATGATCGCGATGGCCCAGAGGGTCAGGGCCAGCGGGCTGTCGACCAGTGTGAACCAATTGCCGTTGTCGATGGTGACCGCGCGGCGCAGGTTGTTCTCCATCGAATTGCCGAGCAGGGTGCCAAGGATGATCGGCACCAGCGGCACGTCGAACTTGCGCAGTACCCAGCCCAGAACACCGAAAGCGATCATCACCAGCAGATCGAAGGTAGACCCGGAGATGCCATAGATCCCGACAAAGCTGACCATCGCCACGATCGGCATCAGGATGCGCGACGGCACCAGCAACACCCGGGTGAACAGGCCGACCATCGGAATGTTCATCGCCAGCAGCATGAAGTTGGCGATGAACAGCGCCGCGATCAGGCCCCAGACCACGTCGGGGTTCTGGGTGAACAGCAACGGCCCCGGCGTGATGTTCAGCGACAGCAGAACCGCCAGAAGAACCGCCGTAGTGCCTGATCCGGGAACCCCGAGGGCAAGCATCGGCACCAGGGCGCCACCAGCGGCCGCGTTGTTCCCGGCCTCGGGCGCCGCGACACCACGCGGATCGCCGGTGCCGAAGGTGCCCTCCTTGTCGACCAGCCGTTTTTCCATCGAATAGGAGATGAACGAGCCGAGCGAGGCCCCCGCCCCCGGCAGGACACCGGCGAGGAAGCCCAACACCGAGGTCCGCAGCATCGTCGGCATGCATTGCTTCAGCATGGACATCGGCGGATAGAGCTTGCCGACCACGATCTTCTTGCCTGCCGCCTCCGACCCGCCATGGCGGGTTTCGAGAAAGATGAAGACCTCGGAAAGGGCAAAGAGACCGACGATCGCGACGAGGAAGTCGAGCCCGTCATAAAGATGCACCTCGCCGAAGGTGAAGCGCGGCACGCCGGTCTGGGTGTCGACGCCGATGGTCGCGAGGCCAAGGCCCAGGGCGGCGGCAAAGGCCGATTTGGCCTGGTTGGTCGACGACACGCCGCCAAGCGTCATGAAGGCGAGCGCGAAGAGCGCGAAATACTCGGCCGGGCCGAACAGCAGAGCGATCTTGACGAGCTGCGGCGCCAGCAGGATCAGGCCCCAGGTCGCCAGGAAGGCGCCGATGAAGGACGCGATCCCCGACAGCGACAGCGCCTCGCCGGCCATGCCCTTCTTGGCCATCGGATAACCGTCGAGCACGGTCATCATCGCCGGTTCGTCCCCGGGGATGCCCAGCAGGATCGACGAGATGCGCCCCCCATACATGGCGCCGTAATAGACCGACGTGAGCAGGATCAGCGAAGGCGTCGCCCCCAACCCCAGGGTAAAGGCGAGAGGGATCAGGATGGCGACCCCGTTCGAGGGTCCAAGGCCCGGCAGGGCGCCCATGATGGTGCCGAGGAAACAGCCCAGCAGCGCCAGCGCGAGGTTCTGCCAGGTCAGCGCGATGAAGAAGCCATCGCCGAGGTTCGAGAGAAGTTCCATGGCGGTTCCCCTTCAGAAGCCGAACGGACCACGGGCCAGCGAAAGACCCAAGGCAAGGTGGAAGATGACGTAGATGCCGATGGAGGTGCCGATGCCGGCGAGAACGGCCTCGACCACCGAGGACCCGAGCCGCCACGCCAGATAGGCCGCGGCAAAGGCGGTGGAGATGACGAAGCCCGCCACCGGCAGCATCTCGGCATAGAGGATCAGCACCACCACGGCGGCGGCGATCTCGACCAGGCGTCCCAGCGCCGGCCAGGCGGGCTCCGCGTCGGGGCGCAATGCGATGACCGCGCTGGACAGGCCCAGAATGGCCGCGATGATCAGGGGAAAGGCTTTGGGTCCGACGGCATCCGACAGAAAGCTCTCCTCGATGGCAAAGGCCGCGAATGCGTAACCGATGGCGAGAAGCATGCCGACGACACCGAAGATGCGATCGCTCATGGCAGATCTCCTGTGTCCGAATTCTGATAAGTGCCGGGCGCCGCACTTTCGCACAGCACCCGGCCAGCGCCCGTGAGTGGCAGGCTGTTACTTGATGATGCCGATTTCTTTCGAGATCGCCTGGATCTGCGCGACCGAGTCATGGACGAAGGACTGGAACGCCTCCCCCTGCAGGTCCAGCGGCGCCAGACCGTTGGCCTCCATCACGGCTTTCCATTCATCCGAGGCGTAGAGTTTGCCGATCTTGGAAGCCCAGTCGTTATAGGCCTCGTCCGACATGCCGCCCGGGGCATAGAAGCCGCGCCAGTTGGCGCCGATGGCATCCACACCCTGTTCGCGCGCGGTCGGGAAGCTGGCGAATTCGCCGCTGAGCCGCTCGGGCGCGAGGACCGCGATCACCTTGATATCGCCGGAGTCGACAAAGCCTTTTGCCTCGGAGAGGTCACCGGTAAAGCCCTGGACCGATCCCGCCAGAAGCTGTGTCACCGCCTCGCCACCACCGTCAAAGGCGATATACTTGACCTTGCGCACATCCTTGATGCCATAGGCGGAGGCCGCGATCAGAACCTTGAGATGGTCCCAGCCGCCGACGGCCGAGCCACCCGCGATGGAGATCGAGGACGGGTCCGCCTTGATCTTGTCGAGCAGCTGCGGCAGCGTGTCGATATCGCTGTTCTTGGCAACCGCGATCACGCCGTAATCGGCACCGACCGACGCGACCCAGCGCACCTGGTCCATGGTATTGCCCGGATAGGCCCCCTGCGCGAGGCGAGTCGCGGTGGCGGACGAGGCGGCCACGATCAGGTTGTTGTCATTGTTGCGCTTGTTGACGACCTCGGCAAAGGCGACGCCGCCACCACCACCGGCGAGGTTCACCACCTGAACGGTCTGGTTGATCAGGCCAAGATCCTGCAGCGACTTGCCGACCTGGCGGCAAGTGAAGTCCCAGCCACCGCCCGGGTTGGCCGGCGCGATGCATTCGGGGTTTTCCTGTGCCGACGCCGCGAAGGCACTCAGGGACAGGACGATCGCGGCAATGGCGCCGCGGGTTGCGAAACGTTTCATGTGTTCCTCCTCAGGTTTCCCCCGGCGCGCTCCCGAGCGCCGGAACCGAACTCCGGCAGGCTTCGGCCAACGGCCTCTTTCCTGCGGGTCGAGGATATGTAACCAATGTTCCTGTCACGAACCTGTCACTCGGGACGAAAACGCTGGGGGGAACCGTGCGCATTCTGATGGTCGAGGACGCCGAGGACCTGGCCGAGGGTGTGGTCGCGCATCTGGCGCGTTCCGGCCTGGTCTGCGACCTTGCCGCCAGCGTCGAGGAGGCGCGCGACTTTCGCGCCGTGCAGGACTATGACGCCATCATTCTCGACATCAACCTGCCCGACGGCTCGGGCCTGTCGCTCCTGCGCGAGATGCGGATCGGCGCCGATCGTACCCCGGTGCTCATGCTGACGGCGCTGGCCTCGGTCGATGACCGCATAGAGGCGCTGGACCAGGGCGCGGATGATTTCCTCGGCAAGCCCTTCGACCAGCGGGAACTGGAGGCCCGGCTGCGCGCGCTGGTACGCCGCGATGCCGCCCGCAAGACCGAGACGATCACCCTCGGCTCGTTGACCTATGTCCTCAAGGACCGCAGCGCGATGCTCGGCACGCTGCCGCTGGACCTGACCCGCCGCGAGGCCGCGCTGCTCGATGCCCTGATCCGCCACCAGGGACAGTATCTGTCAAAAGCGCGTCTCTATGACACGCTCTACGGGTTCGAGGATGCCGATGTCGGCGTGAATGCGATCGAGCTTTACATCGCCCGGCTGCGCAAGAAGTTCACCGGCAGCGATGTCGCCATCACCACGCAGCGCGGCATCGGTTACCGGATCGGCCTGAATGGCTAGACCACGCGCCCTTGCCACCCGCGTCCTGGTCGCGGTCCTCGCGATCATGATGCTGGGCGGCCTGCTGGTCGCCGGCTCGACCTGGTGGAACGGCCGGCAGGCGGCGCGCCAGGCCTATGACCGGATCCTGCTGGGCGCGGCCCATGACATCGCCGAGTCGATCCGCATCCAGGACGGTGTGCCGCTTGTCATGCTGCCGGTCTCGGCCTTCGAACTGTTGGCCCAGGCCCCTGATGATCGTATCTACTATGCGGTGCGCGGTCCCGGCGGGGCGCTGATCACCGGGCTGGACCCGCAAGCGCAGATCACCCCGCCCGAGCGCGGGCGGTCCGGGTATTTCGACGCCGCGATAAACGGCGAGCCGGCGCGCTTTGTCACCGTCAACCGCCGCTTTGTCGAACGCGACTTCTCGGGCACGGTCGAGGTGATCGTCGGGCAAACCCTGCGGGCACGGCAGGCCATGACCCGCGAATTGAGCGTTGATGCGCTCCTGCCGATGGCCCTCGCAGGGGTTGCCCTGCTGATCATCGCCTGGGCGGTGGTACGACAGGCGCTGCGGCCGCTGGAGGCGATCACCGACAACCTGGCACGGCGCGACCCCTATGACCTGACCGCCATCCCGGTCGACGGCCTCCCACGCGAATTGCAGGTGATGCTGGGCGCGCTGAACCGCTTCATGGGGCGGCTGGAAGGCCAGGTCGACTCGATGCGAACCCTGATTTCCGACACCGCGCACCAGTTGCGCACGCCAGTGGCCGCGATCCGGATCCAGGCCGAAGTTGCCGTCGCCGAGCCCGAGGGCGCGGTGCGGGGCCGTGCGCTCGACCGGCTGCTGACCCGGACCCGATCGCTGGCAACCCTGCTGGACCAGCTGCTCAGCCGCGCGCTCGTGATCCACCGCAGCGACAGCGCCCCCCGCGTCGCAGTCGACCTGCGCGACGTCGCCCTGGAGATCATGGAGCGGGAGGATCACGCGGTTCTGGCGCCAGGGGCAAGCCTGAAGCTGGAGATCGGCGAAGAGCCGGTAGTGGTCCGTGCGGACCCGTTCTCCCTGGGCGAGGCGACGCACAACCTGCTGATCAACGCGCTGACCCACGGCGTGCCACCCGTCTCGATCGGAGCCGAGCGGCGCGGTGCCGAGGCAATCCTCTGGGTTCGAGACAGCGGCCCCGGCCCCGAGGAGGCGGTGATCGCCCGCATGGGCGAGCGTCACAACCGAACCGCGCGCTCGGGTGAAAGCAGCAGCGGCATCGGCTTGTCGATCGTGCAGTCGGTTGCCGCGGCCTTTGGCGGCACCATGGAAATCACCCGCGACGCGCAGGGCTTTCGCATCGCCCTGGTCCTGCCGGCCGAGAAGGACCCCTCATGACCCGGTTGTTGCGCTGCCTTGTTCTGCTACTCTTCATTCCGGGCGTGGTGGCCGCGCAGGAAGCGACCCGGCGCTTCGGCCAGGGCAGCACGCCCTTCCTGATCCGCTCGACCACCGACATCGCCATCATTCGCCCGCTGATCGAACGCTTTGCCAGCCAGCGACCCGAGCTGGCCATCACTTACGAACAGTGGGCCTCCAACGCGCTTTTTGAACAAAGCCGCGCCGATTGCCGTGGCGAGGGGCCACCGGCGGACGCGATCCTCTCCTCGGCGGTGCAACAAATGGTCTGGTTGGTGAATGCCGCCTGCGCCGCGCCCTATCGCTCTGCGGCAACGCTCGCCCTGCCCACGACGCGGCGGTGGCGTGACGAGATCTGGGGGATCACCACCGAACCGGCCGTAATCGCCTACAACAAGGCGGCCTTCGCCGGGCGTACCGTTCCGAACAGCCGTTTTGCCCTGCTGGATGCGCTGCGCAACGATCCCGACCGCTTTCGCCGCAAGATCGCGACCTATGACATCGCGGCCTCCGGGCTCGGCTATCTCTTTGCCTTCAGCGACAGCCTCGAGGCGACGACCTTCGGCGCGCTGCTGGAAAGCTTCGCGCGGGTCGACGCGGTGGCAACCTGCTGTTCCGCCGAGATCATCGCGGGGGTCGCCGAAGGCCGGTATCTTATCGCCTACAACGTGCTCGGCTCCTACGTCACCAGCGCGGCCCGGCCCGAGGTGGGAACCGTCCTTCCCGAGGATTACACCCTCGTCCTGTCGCGCGCCTACATGATCCCCCGCGAGGCCCGACAGAAGGGCGCTGCGACTGAGCTGCTCGATTTCCTGCTGAGCGCCGAGGCCCAGACGCTGTTGGAACGGGCCGGGGTGATCACCACGATGGAGCCTGCCGAAATCGGCCTGCCCCAGAGTGCACGGCGCACCATAGCCCTCGCTCCGCCCTTGCTCGTCGCCCTGGATTCCAATCGCCGCGCGCAGCTCCTGGACCTCTGGAAAGACACCTTCGAAGCTGGCAGCGCGCCGTGAGTGCCCGAGCGAGTTTGATAAACCGAACACCGGGCCGTGACCCTACACTGAAGCGCAATTTCTGAGTTGCCCTCTGGCGTCAGGCAATTCCGGGAGAGGGGAGGCTCGGCTGTCAGCCGATTTGCGTGACAGAGGCCAGCCACGGGTTTGCCCCCCGCTGGCTTCGATCCACACCGAGGCGGGCGAAGCCTTCATCGCCTATGCGCGCCGCATCATCGCCCTGAACGACGAGGCCGCGCTGCAGCTTGGCGCCGCGAAAACGACAGCTTCGGTGCGCCTCGGCCTGCCGCAGGATTTCTTCGACGACGTGATGCCGGCCACGCTCAGGAGGTTCGGGCAGGACCTGGACAAGGTGCACGTCAATGTGCGCGCGGGCGAGAACCACAGCATTGCCGAGGAGGTCCGCGCCGGGCGTCTCGATGCCGCGCTTGCATTTTTCCGCCCCGGCAGCCCGGCCGAGGGGGAAACACTCTGCGCGCTGCCGATGCATTGGCTTGCTCGGCGCGACCTGCTCGACGACGTCGTTTGCGACCCCATCCCGCTGGTGCTTTTCAACCATCCCTGCCTGTTCCGGCAGGCGGCCCTTGCCGCTCTCGACCACAGCCAGACCCGCTGGCGCGCCGCGCTCACCACCCCGAGCCTGCCGGCGGTCTGGTCGGCCCTGCGTTCGAGCCTTGGCATCGCGGTGCGTACCGACCACGGCAGGCCGGAGGACATCGCTCGCGTCGACACCGAGCTTGACCTCCCGGCGTTGCCCGCGATCGCGTCGACGCGTCAGCCACGCTCTCGACCAGATCGTCGAATGGCGTGGAAAGCCGCTGGCCATACGAGTTGAGAATAGCCCCAGATATAACGCGACGCTGATCACCTGGGCGGGGCGTGCATTGGCCCCTCTCCGCCCCGGCAGACACGCGGCCCGGACAATCGCCATGGGCCGCGTGACATAGGGATTTCTGGTCTGACGCTCGGCACAGGCGAACGTCAGACAGGGGCTTTACTGACCGGCGCAAGCCTTGATCTTGGCCAGATCCGGGCCGTTGGGAGTCCGGCCCAGGTTGAACGGCACCGAGGCATCGCGCCAGCTGGAATAATCCTGCAGATAGCTGAGCTGGCTGGCGTAAACCTTGGCCGACAGCGGGTTCTGACAGGCGACTTCCTCGATGGTTTCATTGGCCATCTGCTGGATCTGCGCCAGCGCGGCATCGTCCAGCCGGTCGATCTCGACGCCGGCGGCCTTGAATTCGCCGAAGGCTTCAGTCGCCCGCTTTTCGGTGAACGACAGGCTCCAGAGCATGGTGGCATCGGCGGCGATCTTCAGACGTTCCTGGGTTTCCGCGTCCAGCGCATCCCAGGCCGCCTTGTTGATCATCACGCCAAAGACCGAAGACGATTGGTGCCAGCCCGGGGTCGACCAGTATTTGGTGACCTGCTGGAAGCCACCGGAATAATCCACGTTCGGCGTCGAGAATTCGGCGCCGTCGATAACGCCGCGCTCCAGCGACTGATAGATTTCGCCGCCCGCCATGCTGACCTGGTTACCGCCCAGCTTTTCAAGCAGCTTGCCCTGCTCCAGCCCCGACAGCCGCAGCCGCATCCCTTTCAGGTCGCCGATCGTCTTGATCGGCTTGTTGACGGTACGAAAGCCGGATTCGTTATTGGTCACGCCATAGGGCAGATAGACCATGCCGAACTTGCCATAGACTTCGTTATAAAGCTCGGCGCCGCCCCATTCCTGGATCCAGTTCACATAGTCCACCGCGTTGAACAGACTGGCGGTGGTGGCCAGCGGCGAAAACGCGCTATCGCGGCCCGCCCAATAGCCCGGCCAGTCGGCGCCGGCCTGAATGGTGCCGGATTCGACAGCGCCAAAGACCTCGCCCGCCGGCACGATGTTACCCCCATCGTAGAATTCGATCTGCAGCTTGTCGTCGTCGATCAGGTCATTGACCATCTTGACCCAATGCTTGTCGGTCTCGATCAGCTCCAGGCTCGACGGCCAGGTGGTGGTCATCGTCCAGGTCTCGGCACTGGCAGGCACCGCGGTGCTCAGGGCGAGGGCCGCGATCGTCATCATCTTCTTCATAGTCTGAACCTCCTCATTGACTTAAAACTTAACAGGGCAAGATCACCCGCCGTAGAGCTTGCCTGGCAGCCAGGTCACCAGTGACGGGAACAAGATGATCATCACACACATCGCGATGATCAGCAGAATGAAGGGGAATACGCCCCGGATGATGTCCCCGGTCGACACGTCGTCCGGGGCAATCGCCCGCATGTAGAACAACGCATAGCCAAAGGGCGGCGACAGGAAGCTGGTTTGCAGCACCACCGCCATCAGGATCACGAACCAAAGCGGGTTGATCCCCATTTCATTGACCAGCGGCAAGAAGATCGGGAAGGACAGCAGGACGATGCCGGTCCAGTCCAGGAACATGCCGAGGATGAAGACCACCACCAGCATCATCGCCACCAGCATATAGGGGTCTTCTGCCAGACCTCGGATCAGCTCCTGGCTGGCACGCAGCCCGCCAGTGATGTTGAATACCCCGGTAAAGGCGGTGGCGCCGACCACGATGAACAGGATCATCGCCGACGTCCGCCCGGTTTCCAGCAGCGCCGAATAGAAGGTCGCCCATTCAAACCGCCCGCGCGAGATCACGATCAGCAGCGCCAGCACGGCGCCGATGGCGCTGGCCTCGGTTGCGGTCGCGATTCCGGCCAGCAGCGATCCAAGAATGCCGAGGATCAGCACCAGCGGCGGCACCGCCTCGACGACCAGCAGCCGCCACATCGCGGCACGGCTGATCTGTTCCTCATCCTTAACCGGCGGCGCCCATTCCGGCTTCAGCCAGGCGATCGCCGCCACATAGATCGCATACATCAGCCCCAGCAGAACACCGGGCATCATCGCCCCGGCGAAAAGCTGCCCCACCGACAGCCCCGGCGCGTAAGAGGCCATCAGGATCAGCATGATCGAGGGCGGGATCAGGATGCCAAGACAGCCGGAAGAGGCGATCAGCCCGGTCGCCAGCTTTTTGTCATAGCCATATTGCAGCATCGGCTTCAGCGCCATCATGCCCATCACGGTGATCGAGGCGCCGATGATCCCGGTGGTCGCCGCCAGCAGGATCGAGATGAAGACCACCGCCAGCCCGAGGCCCCCGGTGACCCGCGCCATCAGGTGGCGCAGGGCCTCGAACATCTTGTCGGTGACACCGCTGTCGGACAGAAACCGCGCCATCAGCACAAACAGCGGAATGGCGATCAGAACGTAATTGTCCAGCACATCGCCGAAAATCCGGTTGACCACGATGCCCAGCACCATCGGCTTGCCGGCGATCACCGCGCCCAGGACCGCAGTACCGCCCAGCACGAAAGCCAGCGGATGCCCCATGAACAGGCCCAGCAGCAACAGGCCTGACATAATCAACGCAATTGCTTCACCGGACATCCATCGGCTCCATCGGTTCAAGGTGGTCGGTCTTGTTCAGAACCAGTTTGAGCACTTCGCCCACGCCCTGAATCAGCAACAGCGCAGCGGCGACAAACATGGCGATTTTCAGCGGATAGACCGGTAGCTGCACCGCGCCATAGGTCACCTCTCCCTGTTTCAGGGAGGTCATGGCGAAATCCCAGCTCCGCCTGGTAAAGACCCAGGCGAAGGGGAAGAAGAAGATCAGGTAACCGGCGACCTCGGTCCAGCGGCGGAGCTGATGGCTCATCCGCACGGTCAGGAGGTCGACCCGCACATGCGCCTGATGGCGCAGGGCATAGCCGCCCAGCAGGATGAAATAGAACCCAAAGAGCTGCTTGCTCAGGTCGAACGCCCAGCGTGTCGGTGCCCCGAACACATAGCGCATGAAGACGTCGTAGATGATGATCCCGGCGAAAACGATGGCGACGACGGAAATGATCCGGCCGACGACCTCGTTGATGCCATTGATCAAGCGAATGATCGGCAAATCAGAAGCCTCCCCCAAATTCACGGCCGTTTCGGCCATTTCGGACAGCCCCGCAGGGGCAGCCTGTTCCCTTCTCACTCCAAGGCGAAGCCTGCAACTTACCGGACGTTTTCGCAACCCATCCGAGCATTCACCTCAACAGCCTCGCCATTGAGCCGCGCGTTTCTCGGCGAAGGCGAGTGCCCCCTCATGCGCGTCCTCCGAGGCCGCGATCGGCGCGAAAACACGATCGCTCTCGTGCCAGAGCGCGGTTTCATCCGCCTGCCCTATGCCATGCAACAGGGACAGAATCGCGCTGACCGGCATCGGCGCGCAGGCGGTGATGTCGCGCGCCAGCGCCAAGGCCTCGGGCTTCGGATCCGCAGCCTCGGTGCTGCGGCTGATCAGCCCCAGCGTCTCGGCCTCGTCACGATCGAAGACACGCCCGGTCAACAGAATCTCGGCCGCTTTCGCCGTCGGCACACGGTTGGCCAGACGAAAGGTCCCCCCTGCCCCGGCGATCAGGCCACGTTTCGGTTCCGGCAGGCCAAAGCGGGCACCGGGCGCGGCGACGATCATGTCGCAGGCCAACGCCAGTTCGAATCCGCCTGCCAGGGCCGCGCCACCGACAGCCGCGATCAGCGGCTTGCTCCGGCGCCGGCGGACCAGACCGCCGAAACCGTCACGCCCGTTCAGGATCGCGTCGCCCTCCCCCGCCGCAAAGGCCTTGAGATCCATTCCGGCGCAAAAGCTCCGCCCCGCTGCGCAGAGCACCCCGACGCGAATGGTCTCCTCCTGGTCGATCCAGTCGGACGCCGCGCGCAGACCATCGGACAACGCCCGATCCACCGCGTTATGTGCCTCCGGGCGGTTCATCGTCACCACGCCGATATCGTCCAGCATCTCTGTCAGCACAACTTCAGCCAAGGCTGGCCTCCTCCAGTTCCAGGGCCAGCCGTTCGGCCTGTTTGCGCAACTCGGCCCGGATGATCTTGCCGGTCGTGGTCATCGGCATCTCTTCGATGAAATGCACCGCTCGGGGATATTCATAGGCCGCCAGCCGATCCTTGACGTGGCGCGAGATGTCCGCCGCCAGCTCAGCTCCTGCACGATACCCTTCTGTCAAGGTGACAAAGGCGGCGACGATGTGGCCGCGTATCCGGTCCGGCTGACCGACGACCCCGGCCAAATGCACGGCGGGATGTTTCAGCAGGCAATCCTCGATCTCGGCCGGGCCGATCCGGTATCCGGCGGAGGAAATCACATCGTCGTCCCGGCCGATAAACGCAAATCGCCCGTCCGGCCGACACAGACCGCGGTCGCCAGTCAGAAGCCAGCGCCCATCGGGCCCGTCGACGAATTTCGCCCGGGTGGCTGCGGGATTGTTCCAATAGCCCAGGAACATCACCGGATCAGGCGCCAGAACGGCGATTTCGCCCTCGGAGCCGGGCGGCAGGACCGCGCCGCTGCCACTGTCGATCACCGCGACCCGATGCCCCGGAGCCGCCCGCCCCATCGCCCCTGGCGCCGGGTCTTCAATCGCGCAGCAACAGGAAACGGTCATGTTGCATTCGGTTTGGCCGTAAAATTCGTTGATCGTGGTGCCAAAGACCCCCCTGCCCCACTCCAGCAGCTCCGCCCCGAGCGGTTCGCCACCGCTGGCGACCGAGCGCAGCGACAGGTTCCAGGCGGCGGCCTCGGGTTCCAGCCGCATCAGCTTGAGCGCGGTGGGTGGCAGGAAGGTATTGCGGATACCGTGATCGCGGATCAGATCGAAAGCGGCCCGGGCGGTGAATTTCCGGAACCGGCAGGCCACCACGGTCACCCCGTGATAGAGCCCGGGCAGCAACACGTCGAGCAAGCCACCGATCCAGGCCCAATCCGCCGGCGTCCACAGCCGGTCGCCCGGTTGCGGGAACAGATTGTGGCTGACCTCGACCCCCGGCAGATGCCCCAGCAGGACCCGATGGGCGTGCAATGCGCCCTTGGGGTTCCCCGTGGTCCCCGACGTATAGATGATGATCGCCGGATCCTCTGACGCGGTCGGCGCCATCGGAAAGCTTGTCGGCTGATCGGCGCAAGCCGCATCGAAATCGACCAGCTCGACACCGGGAAACCCCTGTGCCGCCCCGTCGGGGAGATTCTTGCAAAGGATCAATTCCAGATCGGGCAGATCGGCGACGATGCTGGCCAGAGTGTCCAGATTCTCGGCCCGGGTCACCACCGCGCGGGCACCCGAATCGCGCAGCCGGTGCAGCAGCGCCTCTGGCCCGAACAGCACGAACAGTGGCAAGGACACCCCGCCCATGCGGGTAACGGCAATATGGGTCACCGCAGTTTCCAGCGACTGCGGCATCAGCACCCCGACCCGGTCGCCGGCCTGCCCCGGCAGATGCATGGCAATGCCCCGTGCCGCCAGCGCATTCGACAGCCGCGCCGCGCCTTCGGACAATTGCCGATAGCTGTGATGCTCGGCCTTGCCGTCCTCATCGACCTCGATGATGGCAATGCGATCAGGCTCCCGTTCGGCCCAATGATCGCAAACAGCTGCGCCGATATTGAATTGCGCCGGGACCTGCCATTCGAATGCCGCAAGCCCAGACGCCGACATTGCTCTCCCCTGCAAGGCCGGCTCTCCTCCCTGTCCTCCCGACGCGAATGCGCCGATCAAGTGATCGGACAAATGCTAGACTGAGCCGCATAATTCTGTCAATATCCATGGGCTTCAGCAAAAAAACGACAATATCGCGAACGAACGATCGGAATGATCCTTAAAAACCCCCCTCCCCCTGACACCCGGCAAGATACGCTCGCCCAGATCAGGGCCGCCGGTCTGCAACTGATTTACCAGCACGGCTATGAGGGGATGGGGCTGCGCCTGCTGGCGGCACAGGCGGGCATCGGGCAAAGCACGCTTTACGGCCACTATGCGACCAAGCAGGAGCTTCTGGTCGATCTGATCTGCCTGCATATGAACGAATTGCTGACCAGCATGCGGCAGACGGTGCCGTCGAGCGGTGCGCCGCTGGATCGCTATCTCGCCTTCGTTCGCTTTCATCTGGTCTATCACATTCGCCGGCGACGCGAAGTCTTCATCTGCTATTCCGAGCTGCGCAGCCTGGAGCCGGAGAACTATCAGCGCGTCACCGAGCTGCGGCAGCAATATGAACAGGCGCTGATGGATGTTATCGCCGACGGCATGACTGCCGGGGTGATGCGGCCGGGCGAAGCCCGGGTGGCCGCCTATTCCATCCTGGCGATGCTGTCGGGTGTCACCACGTGGTACAATGCCGACGGCCCCCTGTCCGAAGCCAGAATCTGTGACGAATATACCAAGCTGGCCACCGCCGCGGTTATCGACCCGCTGGGCATCGCGCTGGCGCGATAGGGTCGTGAGCCACTGATCGGCCCTTCCGCCTGTTGCAAGGCCCCGAACGGACGCGGGGATGATCAGCACCCTTTTCTGGTTGACGAATGAGCGGATGGACCGGCTGAAGCCAACCTTCCCGAAGAACCACGGCAAGCCTCGTTTCGCCAACGAAAGCGCCATCATTCATTTGTTTTGCAACGCATTTCCCTGCAAACCCTCAAGACAGACGAAAAAGGGCGCCAGATTGGCGCCCCCTTCCTTCCCCGCGGGGAAGATATCAACCTTCCAGCGTCTTCAGCATCTCCTGCAACGCCCGTTCCAGCTGCCGGCGATCGAATGCCGAGAAATCCCGGTCCAATCGAATCTCCAACCGCCCGTTCGCGGCCGTGCATTTCGCTTGCCCCAGGGCCGAGGAGACCTGAAACACCGTCTTGGCCTTGCCGGGGCGGCGCATGGGAGAGGCGGCAGGTTGCGGTTTGCTCGGCTCCCCCTCCCCTGCCCCGGCGGCGCGGCGCAACAGCTCCAGCTCTTCCTCCGCGCTCCGCTCCGGCCAATTCCTCAGCGCCGCGGCAAGCTGCTCTGCCACCGCCGGCTGCGCCTCGATCACCGCGACCAGCTTCAGCCCCAGCGCCCGCGGGATCGCCTGCACATGCTTCAGATCGCCGCCAAGCCGCTCCACCAGCTTGATGAAACTGCGGATATAGCTGCGCTTCTGATAACCGGCACTGGCGAACAGCTCCGCCACCGCCTTGTCGGGATCGTTCTGCGGCGTTTCCGGATCACGGGCATAGGCCAGCGCCAGCGCCGCCATCTCGCCAAAGGAGATGTCCTTGCGCACCAGGTTTTCGTCGACCATCCGGCGATAGAGCTGTTCGATCCCTTCCCCGCGGGGAAGGATTCCAGCGGGGATCACCCCCCAGCGGTCGACCTCCCCGGTCTCGGCAAGCAGAGCCTTGTAAGCGGCGAGCCGCCGGAACCCCTGGATCAGCTCGTATCGGCCATCTTCCCGCGTCTCCAGCCGGATCGGGTTCGACAGGCCGATGTCGCGGATCGAGGCGACCAGTTCCGCCAACTCCATATCTTCCCCGGCGGCGCGGTCGCGGGTCAGCTTGGCCGCATGGATCCGGTCGAGCGGCACCAGATCGACTATCAGCCCAAGCTTTTTCATCCGCACATGTTCGGCGGCAAGCGCGTCATTCTCGGCCCGGATCTGCGCCTCGATCTCGGCGCGATCGCGCAGGCTGGCGGCATTCTCGCTGATCGCCGCCGCCATGGGGGATCGGCGCGCGGGGCTCTCTGCCGGGGCCTCCTCCTTCCCCGCGGGGAAGATCTCTTCCTCTTCCGGCAGGTCGATATCGAAGATACGGCGCTTTCTGCTCATTGCTCAACCTCCTCCAACTGCTCCCAGGCCTTGAGGACACAGTCCCTGAACTCCTCATAGCCGCGATCAAAGGTGGCGCGCGCGCGCCGCCATGTCTCCCGCGTCATCGAGCGATAATCGATCTCATAGACCGAGGAGAGGAACCGCCCCGATTGCTCCACCGCGCGGGTCATCTCGATCGGACTATCCGCCAACCGGTCGCCGAAGACCTTGCGAAAGGCCTCGTACATGGCGCGATGCAGATCGTTGCCAGGTTCGTACCGCGTCATCAGGAACCGGATATCCAGGAACTCCTTCGGCAGACCGATATTCCCCGCGGGGAAGGTGCCCTCGAACCCATGCGCCAGATCGCTGAGCGCCTCGGCCAATTGCCCGATGAAGGAGGTTGTCGAGTCATATTCCCAATAGCCCGGGCCGGAGGGGATATAGAGCACGTCAGCCGCGAAGACCGCATTCATCGACTGATAACCGATCGCCGGCGGGCAGTCGAAAATGACCAGGTCATAGGCATCATGCGGCACCCCTTCCAGATAACGGGCGACGGCGGCGAAGAACGACCAGTCGGGGTTCAGGTGACGATACTGGGCCGAGGCGAATTCGACGAAGGCGGCGTTGGCGCAGCTTGGGATCATGTCGATGGTGGGCCAGGAGGTGGTGCGGATGAAATCGGCCACCCGCAGGGAATCGAGCCCGAGATCGCGGATCGACCCCGGCAGCCGGCGCTGGGGCAGGGCGGTGCCGCTTTCGGCCGCGCGCGGGGCGGCGTTCATCCGGTCGGTCTCTCGGATCAGGTCGCGGGCGATGATCCCCCAGACCGTCAGATCCTCGGACACATCGTTCAGCCCCATCGAATGGGTCAAGGTCGCCTGCGGGTCGAAGTCGATCAGCAGCACGCGATAGCCATCCAGCGCCGCCGCATGCGCCATGTGGAGCGCCACGGTGGATTTGCCGGCGCCCCCCTTGAAGTTCGATATGGCCACCCGCACCGCGCGCTTGTTCTTCGGCCGGGGCGGCATCAGCGACCGCCGGTTGACCTTCATCTTGCGCCGCATCTCGTTGATCTCGGTCAGGGTGAACCAGCGCTGGCGGCCTTCCTCCTCGACTTCCCCGCCGGGAAGGTCCGGGTCGGCGGCCAGCCTGCCGCGAAATGTCGAATGGTTGATCTTCAGGATCAGCTCCGCCACCTCCCAGCTTGAAAACCGGCGCAGCGTCTTCTCCATCTCGGGCGAGAAGGTCTGGCGCCGGATGAAACTCTGCATCTTGAGGGATTGCGCCTGAATATGCGCCAAGTCCTCATGGGTGAACCTGCTCATGTCCTGCTCCTGTCCTGCGTTGGGACGTAAATTCGTGATGGTTTTCTAATTACGCCGGATTTGCCAAAATCGCAAAAGCTAAGTTAGGATGATCGCACTGGGGCATGGTTTTATGGCGTTTCCCTGCCAGGGAAGGGAGTTAGCGATTCGCATTACCTCCGTCCCAGGCTGGCAAAGCGGATCGAAAAGCCTGGTCGGGGCGGTGAAATCATACTCTATGTTGAGGGGGCATTTTGCGGTCAGACACCAGCCCTTGAGGGGACATTATTGCGCAATGGGGTGACGCCTTGAATGTCCCCCAATACCAATAGAACCTTTTCTTTATCCATTTTGAGGGTTCGTCTCAGCCTCGTTTCACCCCTGATCGAGACTCCCGACTTGACAGAATCGACAGATCGGACGCTAATGCCCTCAATCCAATGAAAAGCGTTCCGAGTGGCTGACAGAGCTGATGATCGGCTGCTATCCTGCGGCAATCAAAGCAGACCACGCAGCCTATCAAAGCGCGAACAACAGATGCCACCAAGGCATCGCTAGGGCAGTACGATGTTGACCACCAAGAAAGCGGTTGGCCGCGGCAGCGCCACGCGCAAATACGATCTGCTCACGATTCTGGGCGTCTATGCGCTGTCGCAGGGCAAGACTCTCCAGCGCCAGACGCTGCGGCTGATCTGTCTCGTCACCGCTCGGTACAATTGGCAGAACGATCACCTCTCGGTCGGTCAAACCGAGATCGCCCGGCTCTGGTCGGTGGACCCTCGCACCGTGAAACGCGAAATGGCCGCCTTTCGCGATCGCGGTTGGCTGGTGGAAAAGCGCGCCGCCGCCCGGGGGAGGGTAACCCTTTATGGCCTGGGAATTGCCCGCATCCTCGAAGACACCCGCGAGGTCTGGGAAAAGGTCGGCCCCGATCTGGTGCAGCGTTTGACACCGGAGCCGCAGCCGGTGGAGCCCGCCAATGTCATTCCCTTTCCCCAGCCCAGCCTGCCGGCCGAGGGGACGCTCTGGGGCCGGGTCGCACGGCTTTTGCATCTGGAGGATGCGGCGCTCTATCGGTCGTGGTTTGCCGGCCTTGAAGTGGTTCGCGATGGCGAAGGGGAGCTGATCCTGCGCGCGCCCTCAGCGTTCCATGCCACCTATGTCGAGACCCATTTGATGGGACGCATCGATTCAGCGCTGCAGGGCGTTGCGCCGGGCACGCGGTGCCGGATGGCGTGACACCGCTTGATTGCGTCGTATGTTGGTCATAATGTGATGCGAGACTCTAGTTTGACCAACATGTAAGGCAATGGATCTTTTCTCCCTCTCAGAACGCATCCGCAGCGAACGCAAGGCGCGGGGCTGGAGCCAGCAGCATCTGGCGGATGCCGCCGGCGTGTCCCGGGCGCGGCTGGAGGCCTTGGAGAACGGTCGGGCGCGCGATGTGACCTTTTCCACCGCCACGCAATTGCTGGAGGCCCTGGGGTTGGAATTCCGCATCGGTACCGCCAATCGCGGCCGTCCGACGCTGGAGGAGCTGCGCGATGCTGACCGTCTGGGTGAGTGATCGTCCGGTCGGGCGGATTGGTCCCATGGGGCGGGGGATGAGCTTTGCCTATGACGCGGGCGTCTCTCCGGCGGATGCGGTCAGCCTGACCATGCCGGTGCGGGTCGCGAGCTATGACAGCGGTTTCGGTCTGTTGCCGGTCTTCGACACCAACCTGCCCGAAGGCTTCCTGCGGGCCCGCATCGAACAGGCGCTGGCCAAGCGGATCGGCAAGGTCGGGCCGCTCGACATTCTGGCGCTGACCGGGGGCAACCAGATCGGCCGGTTGCGGGTGTTGCCGGAAGGGCAGCGGCCCGAGCAGGAGGATAGCGCGCCGGAGGAGATCGCCGCGCTGCTGTCCCGGCCGATTTCCCCTGAATTAGTCTCTGATATGCTGGATCGTTTCGCTCTCCGCTCCGGCGTGTCCGGGGTGATGCCGAAGGTGCTGGCGCGGCTGTCGGACCGGGTGGCGGGGCAGGGGGGGCGGCTGACCCTGCAGGATGAGGATTGGATCCTCAAGTTCGAAAGCCCGGAGTATCCCGGGCTTGCCGCGGTCGAATACTGGTGCCTCGAAGTCGCCCGCCGCGCCGGCCTGCCGGTGACCGAGGCGCAGCTCTCCGACGACGGGCGGCTTCTGGCGGTGCGGCGTTTTGATGGCATCCCCGGCGCCCGCCTGGGGTTCGAGGATTTCTGTTCGCTCAACGGCAAGCCTGCGCGGGAGAAATACGACGGATCGGTGGAAACCGCGTTGCTGCGGCGGATGGCGGAGTTTTCCCGCCCGGCAGAGCGCGACGGCAACCTGTGCGCGCTCTATCTGCTGAACGCGGTGAACATGGGGCTCAGGAACGGCGACGCGCATCTGAAGAATTTCGCGCTGCTCTATCCCGATGCCGATCAGGGGCCGTTCAACCTGGCCCCGGCCTTCGATCTGGTGACGACGCGGACCTGGCTGGGCAATGACGTGCCGGCGCTGACGCTGGAGGGCAAAAAGCTCTGGCCCGACCGGTCGGCGCTGCTGCGCCTCGCCGGACGGGCGCGGTTGGGGCGGGTGCAGGCTGTGGCTCTCTTGACGCAGGTGGCGGAGGCGATCCGCGACACGCTGGAGGAGATGCGCGCAGACCTCACCGCCCGCGGTTTCGCCCTGGTGGCGGAGCGGGTGGCAGAGGCCTGGCGCGATGGCGTGGAAAGCCTGGAAAACTAGACCCTAATCAGGGATTGTCGCAGCATGACCGCCTTTTGTCGGATCGCATGGGCGATCCAATGGGCGACCATCTCATCCTGTTCCTCGGTCAGCCCGGCGCAGCCCACAGCGATGCCTTCGACGTAAGCTGAGCCGACCCATTCGGAATCCCCGGCGCGATAAAGATGCGCGGGAACCGCAGAGCCGGGCAGGCGGCAGCGCAGCGACAGATTGCGTTTCTGTCGGGCGATCTCCGCATTCGGATAGGGGTTGGTCGATAGATCGCCGATGACATGGTCGCCCAGTTCCTCGGAGCCGTCCAGATCAAGCGCGACAGAGATCGCCACCCCCGGCCGGTTCACCCAAGGCTGGGCCAGCAGCGCGGCGATCACCGGCCGCAGCTCTTCCACCACCTCGGCGACCAAGACGGGGGTCAGGATGTTATGCGTCATGCGGCGATCTCCTCGGCGCATTTGGCGAGCGGGATGGTGGCATCTTCCGCGCGGGTGGGATCGAGGCGCGTGCCGGAGGCGATCAGCCGTCGGGCGGCGATATGATCGGCGGCGCGATTGACCGAGAAGGCGGCCACAAGCCGGCCGTCGCGCAGGTGGAGGATGGAAAAGCCCGCCTCCCCGATCGCGCCGCGCAGCAACGTCTGAACCCCTTGGGTGACAAATCCGACCATTTGCAGCTTCAGCGCATATTGATCCGACCAGAACCAGGGCGGGGTTTCATGCGGGCGGGCCTGATCGGCCTTGCCGCAAAGGGCAAGCGCGGTGGCCGCCGCCTGATCGGTCGCGGCCTGCACCGATTCCAGTCGCAGCCAATCGCCGAACCAGGGGTTCCACTGAGTTGCGCAATCGCCCAGAGCATAGATGTCGGGGGCCGATGTGCGCCCCAGGGCATCCACCTTGATACCGCCCAAATGCGTCTCTAACCCTGCAGTTTCTGCCAGGTCCAGCCGCGCCGAGCTGCCGATGCCGATCAGGATGTGATCGGCCTCAAGCCGCGTTCCGTCGGTCAGAAGAGCCGCACGGGAGCCGGAGCCTTCGGCCTCGATCCGATCTATCCGGGTATTCAGGCGAATATCGACGCCCTGCGCCCGGTGATGGGCCAGCAGGAAATCAGAGACCTCGGCCGGCAGAGCGCGGCGCAGAAGCGCGGGCAGGGGTTCGATCATCGTCACCTGTAGCCCGGCCTGGACCGCCGTCGCCGCGACCTCGAGCCCGATGAAACCGCCGCCGACGATGATCAGCTTGCCGCCACGGTCGATCACCGCGCGCAGGGCATCGGCGTCTGCCAGATCGCGCAGGGAGCTGAGCCCTTGGGTGATCGCCTCGGTTCCGGGCAAGGGGCGCGCCCGCGCGCCGGTGGCGAGGATCAGGCTGGAATAGGCCCGGCCAACCCCATCAATCACCACGGTTTTCGCGGCCGCATCGACTGCCGTGGCCCGTGCCTGACGCAGCAGGGTGATCGCGTTGTCGGTATAGAATTTCTCGCCCCGAAGCGCGATCTGCTCGGCGCTTTTCTCCCCCTTCAGATAGGCTTTCGACAGGGGCGGGCGGTGATAGGGCAGGGCGGCTTCTGCCGAGACCAGCAACACTTCGCCCGCATAGCCGGCCTTGCGCAGCCCGGCGGCGACGGCCACCCCCGCATGGGAGGCGCCGATGATCACGATCGGATCCATATTATGTCCTTTCCTCAGGCGGTTTCGCCCTCATCCCGGCTCAGCTTGCGCAAGAACGCCTGGGTGCGCGCCTTTTGCGGGTTGTCGATGACCTCGGCCGGGCTGCCCTCCTCGACGATCTCGCCTTCGTCGAAGAAGACCACGCGGTCGGCGACCTCGCGGGCGAAGTCCATCTCGTGGGTGACGACGATCATCGTCATGCCGGCTTCGGCGAGGGTTCGCATCACCGCCAGAACCTCGCCCACCAGCTCGGGGTCGAGCGCCGAGGTCGGCTCGTCGAACAGCATCAGGCGCGGTCGCATGGCCAGGGCGCGGGCGATGGCGACGCGCTGCTGTTGCCCGCCGGACAGCCGGTGCGGCAGGTGGTCGGCATGGGTCGACAGGCCGACCACCATCAGCAGCTTGCGCGCCATTTCCTCGGCCTCGGCCTGCCGCACGCCATAGACCCGCATCGGCGCCTCGGTGATATTCTCCAGCACGGTGAGGTTGGCGAAAAGGTTGAAGTTCTGGAACACCATGGCCACGCCGGTTTCCGCCCGTGCCCGGGCGATGGTCGAGGCGGCGGCGGGCACCATCTTGCCCACGCCCTTGCTATAGCCGACATAGCGGCCGCCGACGCGAATTTCCCCCATGTCCATCGGCTCAAGATGGTTGATCATCCTCAGCATGGTCGATTTGCCTGACCCCGACGGCCCCAGAACGGCGACCACCTCACCCGGTTCGACGGCCAGATAAACGCCCTTCAGGATTTCGCGATCCCCATAGGATTTCCAGATCTTGCGGCAGTCGACAAAGGGGCCCTCGTCATTCAGCGGCGCGGCGGAATAATGTTTCGACAGGATGTCGCGCACGATCTCGGTCCGCTCTGCCGGGCTCAGCCGCTTGGCGACGACGGGCGTGGTGGTCTCGGCCGTCTGCGCGGGGGCTTGCGGCAGCAGCGTGCCCAGCCCCAGCCGTTTCAGGAAGATCGCCGGCAGGCTGGTGCGGCGGTCGCGATCGGGGTTCATCCGGTATTCCAGATAGGCCTGCACCAGCGAAATCACCGAGGTCATCAGCAGATAGATCATGCCGGCGGCGGTGAAGACGGTGAAGAACTTGAAGGTCTGGCCGACGATCTGCTGCGACCGAAAGGTCAGTTCGTTGACGAAGATCACCGAGGCGACCGAGGTCATCTGCAACAGGATGATGGCAAAACCGGCGAGCCCCGGCAGGATCGACCGCAGCGCCTGCGGCATGACGATCCGGCGCAGGGTTTGCGTGCCGGTCATCCCCAGCGAGGAGGCCGCCATCGCCTGTTGCGGGTTCACCGACAGGATGCCGCCGCGGATGATCTCGGCGGTATAGGCGGCGGCGGTCAGCGAAAAGGCGATCACCGCGGTGGGAAAGCTGTCGAACTTCAGTCCGATGGCGGGCAGGGCGTCAAAGATGAACACCAGTTGCAAAAGCTGGGGGGTGCCGCGCAGCACCCAGATATAGAGCCAGGCGCCGCCGCGCAGCAGCGGGGTGCGCGCCATCCGCGCCAGCGCCCCCCCCAGGCCCACGGCGCAGCGGGTGAACGGCGGGAGGGGAGAGGGGGGCGCGGGGAGGA
>JBLWWC010000009.1:0-20647 GCA_048268145.1 Qipengyuania sp.
CAGCCCCCCCCGAGCAGGAAACCCGCCTCCCCGCCCTTGAGAAAGGCAGTGCCCGCGCCCCCCCGGCGACCCAGCGCCGGTCGCCCCTTCTCGCGCTGATCGTGGCCCTCGTCATCGGCGCAGGTGGTGCCCTGCTCTATCTCCTCTCACAGCCCGAAGAAGAGGAAGCCTTGCCGACGGCCACTCCGGACGTCTTCCAAAACGAAGGGGATGGCTTTGGCGCTATCGAGACCTTGCCCCCGCCCGAGCCCGAGGTTGTGTTCGTCGGACCCGATCCAGTCGAGCCGAACGCGGAGCTTCTGGCGCAGATCACCGCCCTGCAGGCCCAGATCGAGGAGTTGCGCAACGCCCCTGAACCGGTCGTCGAGGACAACACCGCCGCCGCAGAGGCAATTGACGCTCTGACTGCTCAGATCGCGGCACTACAAGCCGCCTCGGAAGCCGCACAGCAACGATTCCAGGACGAACTGACGGCGCGGGATCGCAGCCTTGAGCACCTCCGCATGGATCTGGAACTGGCCCAACTCGAGGCCAGCCGACCCCAACCCGCCCCAGCGGGTCCCACGGAGGATGAGCTGCGCGCACGCGAGCAAGAGCGATTGCGCCGCGAGGAGGAAGCAAGACGGCTCGCGGAACTTGAGCGCCGCGCGGCAGAGGAGCGTGCGTTTCAGGAACGCCGCATCGCCTCGCCCACCATCGCTTTTGGCGGCACATCCGGTGCGAATGAGACGGCGCTGACCGAGCGCACCTTTGGCGAGGTGACGGATTTCGTGCTGAACGGGGCGTTGCCCTCCACCGTGACGCAGGCCGAGGTGATCGCCAATCCCTCCAACACCATCATCCAGGGCACCATGATCCAGGCCGTCATGGAAACTGCCCTTGACAGCTCCCTGCCCGGCCAGACCCGTGCCGTAGTGTCCGAGGATGTCTACAGCGTCGATGGCGTGCGCCTCTTGATCCCCCGCGGATCCCGTCTCATCGGGCGCTACCGCACCGGCGTCGATATCGCGCAGCGCCGCGTGACTATCGCTTGGGACCGGATCATCCTGCCCGCGGGCCAGACCGTCCAGATCAGCTCCTTCGGGGGCGATGAACTGGGTCGTTCCGGTGTCACAGGTTTCGTGGACACGCGCTTTGCCGAGCGTTTCGGGTCGGCCGCCCTGATCTCGCTGATTTCCGCCGCGCCAAGTGCCGCCGCCTCCGAGGTCCAGGATGAGACTGCCGCCGACGTTCTCGAAGACGTTGGTGATGATCTGGCAGATGCGACGGACAGCGTCATAGGCGATTACCTCTCCATCGGCCCCGTCATCTATGTCGACCAGGGCGCGCGCGTCACCGTCATGGTCGACCGCGATCTGGAGATATTCTGACCCATGTCACTGAGCTATCTCGAAACCTCGCTAGATCGGATCGACGCCGCCGCACGCGACGATGTCATCGAGATTTGCATCAATCCCGACGGGACCTGCTGGGGCGAATTCCAGGGCGATCACTTCATGCGCCCGCTGGACCAGAGGCTGACGGGCGTTCAGGTCAGAGACCTCGGCAACCAGATCGCCTCCTCCGCTAACACCACGATGAGCAAGGACCGCCCCATCGTCTCGGTTTCGATCACCTACAAGGGGCGCCCGATCCGCGCACAGGTCATCACCCCGCCCGCCGTGCTCTCGGCCATGTCGATCAGCTTGCGGTTCTTCTCAAGCCTGCCGCTCGAGGGTATCGCGCTCGATTTCCTCTACGGCAAGGAACGCAAGCTCGAAGACCTGCGCGTCGAAAAAAAGCGCGCCTTGCGCGCCGTGGTGGCCGCGGGTTTGATCGATGATGCGCTCGCCTTCTGCGTCGAGAACAAACTCAACATGATCGTCTCGGGTGGCACCTCCACCGGCAAGACCGTAGCCGCACGCAAGATCCTCTCTCACGTACCGGCCGAGGAACGCATCGTGACCATCGAAGAAGCCGCCGAGCTTCTGCCGACCCAGCCAAATGCCGTGACCCTCATCGCCAATCGCGACGCAGAATTCCAGACCGCCGATGTGCTTCTCACCGCCACGCTGCGCATGCGCCCCGACCGGATCATCCTGGGTGAGGTGCGCGGCAAGGAGGCCATGACCTTCCTCGAGGCGATCAACACCGGCCATGGCGGATCCATGACAACCCTCCATGCCGAAACCCCGCAACTCGCCGTACAGCGACTGGCGATCGCGGCGCTCAAGACCGAGATTCCGATGACCTATGCGGACATGATCCAATACATCGAGAATTCCATCGATGTGATCATCCAGGCCGGTCGCCATGACGGCAAACGCGGCATCACCGAATTCTACCTGCCTGGCGCAACTGAGATTGGAGCTTCCCCATGAAGACCTTTGAATACGTTATCCTGTCCTTTCCCATGACCCGCAAAACCAGCCTTGCCGACATGCAAGCCAGCCTGAATGCCAAAGGTGCGGAAGGCTGGGAGGTGGTGTCGATCAGCTCCTCGGAATTCGCGAATGTTGGGCACACGGTCTTCCTGAAACGCGAAACGACCACCATCGGAGCCACGGCATGAGGCTGGCACGGCTAAGCGTTGCTTTGACCGGAGTGGCCCTGAGCCTACTGGCTGTCCCCGCCTTCGCCGAGCGCAATCTAGTGCCGACGCTCGATCGCAGCTTCAACGTCTGTCCGGACCGGCCCGCTGAGCCCAGCTGGATGCAAGGAATCCCCCTGCGCCAAGCCTATCAGCGCGTATTGGTCCAGGACATCTATCGCGCCCAAAACCTCGAGCGGATTGTCGAGTCCGGCAGCTGCGATTGCGAGACCCGGTTCCCATCTTGGGACGCAGCTGAGGCGGTGTTTCGTGAGCGCCACGCCAGTGGCGAACGCTGGGAAATGCTGGAAGCTTCCGAAACCTACAATCGACGCGCCAACGACGTTCGCCTCGAGGCCAAAGCCATCTGCGACGCTGCGGGCAATTGGTAAGGCTGATCCCCGATGAGCGTCGTCAAATATTTCGTTGAAACCTCCCAAGGCTATCTCGACACCGCGGCGGAAACCCAGTTCGGTTCCGTTGCAGCTACTGTCGGCACGCTTCTGGTGCTGGGAACAACATTGGTGGTGATCCTTGTGTTCCTCAACATGATCTACCAGTACAAGGCGATGGACGGGCGCACGGCATTCTGGCTCGCGGTCAAGATCGGACTGATCGGGATATTCGCGACTAACTGGGTGCAGTTCAACGCGCTCTCATCCGCCATCCTTGCCGGGATCGACAGCATTGCAGGGGCGCTCGTGGCCTCGGTCGGTGGTGGGACTCCCGGCCCTTCTGGTACCTTCGCCGAAGAATTCGACCGGTTGATCGCCGAGTTGGGGGACTATTTGAATGCCGCTGGTTCCGAGTTGAACTGGATGGCAGGGGCCATGCTCGACATTGTCGGGGTGCTGCTGCTTTCCATACTCGGCGGGCTGGCCGCCTTCATTCTCGTGGCCTCGCGTTTGATGATCGCGCTTCTGATCGGGATCGCGCCGGTCATGATATTCCTGACACTCTTCGAGGTGACCAAAGACTACTTCGCGCGCTGGCTGTCGGCGCTGGTTTCCTTTGCGCTCTACCCCATCGTCGTCGCCGGCGTGTTCGCGACAATCACCGGCGTTTCCTCCGCACTCATCGGCGAGCTTGGCGATCCTGAAGGCGCCTCAAACATCGGCGCGCTCATTCCCTTCTTCATGATGGTGCTCATGGCCAAGGGCTTCATCATCGCAACGCCCTTCATCGTTCGCGCGATCTCCGGCAACATCATGATGCCCGCCCTCTCCGGAGGTCTCGGCGGGGGCTACAGCTTCGCCCGCGCCGCCATGGGCAGCCAGCAGGCCTACAACCGCTATCTGATCGGCGGTGCCAGTGGCGCGGAATATGCCGCCCTTAGAGCGCGGCAGTTCTTTGGTGTGCAGCAGATGCCAGTGCGGCAAGGCATGGGGCAGACCGGACAGGCAAGTGGCACTGGGTCACCTGGGGCAGGGTCTCAAATGCTGGCTCAACTGGCCCGGTTGGGAAGGCTGGGGCGGCGGTGACGGGCAAATGTGAAAAACCCTCCAAAACCGCAAAGGTATCGCTGGTGATCTGCCACGGGCTGTATGCATATCCAAAGGTTTGACTATATTAAAATAGGATTGCCAGCAAGAACGACTGCTTACCGCCTGACTTTTATTAGAATCCTCTACGCCTTCGATAACCACGCTGGGTGGGTTCTGCGAACTGAACCACTGGCAGCGGCCTCCCTTCACAAATCAACCTAGCGAACTCCACCTTTGGGAAGTCGAAGAGATAGCGGCTTCTGCCTTGTGCGGCTGTCAGCAAGCATAGATTTTCGCCGCCAAAGTCAAATCCGACAATCTTGCCCAATGATCCCCATTCTTTGAGAAGCCGTGTTTCCTCGCAATAAACGGTGTAGATATCTACGCCGTCGAACCGTTCCGGATAGTTTTCTGACAGCATCCGTTCATATTGGGTCAGATCAGTTGGGCGGCGGGTTCCATCTATAATCCAAATCACTTGACCGTAGAAATCTGTGCGCTTTCTTACCTCATCCGACTTGATAGCAGAGTGCTGGAACTCGATCACAAGGTCATAGGGTGTTTTGATATCCGCAATATGAAGCTCGCCAGTTTCATCGCGAGCTGGCACCTCTTGCCAGTCGGTAAAAAACCGGTTCTTCCAGTCGCGATGCCACTCGGTTTCGTTTTCCCACCAATGATCACAATGATGGCGGCCTTTGTGCGCCCAATGCCAGACCTTCTTGGTACCGCATCGAGCTAGCATGGCGGCATTGCAGCCTGGGCAGTAGCCCAAGGCACCAGGCGTCGCCTCAACTCGTTGACCATTCAAAAGTGCAAAACGCATTCCGATCACGCCTAGTTCAAATCTGACTTTACGTTCTGGTACAACGTCACTAACTCGGCCATGCCCATGTCTAAGATTGGCTCATACATAAAGGAATTGAGATGTATGTTTGCTGGCGTGATTAGATTGACCCGGCGTAGAAGGCCTATTTTTTCAGCTTCGTTATTAAACAAGTCTTTGAATTTCTGAAATATTTTCCCTGTTTGTTTATTCGAAACATCATATTCAGCCTCCGCAGAACGGATCTTTGCGACCATGTATCGCTCGGCTCGCATTCTGATCGCGATTGACAGAGCGATCTTGTGCTCAAGATTGATGCCATCGGCAACTTTTTCACACTCATCGGCGGTCGCGAAAAGATGCTCAATAACTGGCTGCGTCAGATCAACATCGGGGAATGTACACCCGGCCAAATGGCGTTCGAACACGTCCTTGTAATCCTCGATGGTGAGGGCTTCCGTTTCATCTTTGAAGTGGAGCATCCTGGTAAGCTGCAGGTAGTCAGCATTAGGATTCCCATCGGTATCTTTGGGGCCAAGCGTGTATTCGATTAAATTACGTAAGAACGGTATATAGGCAATTAGAACTGACGGTTCGGCCAACCTGCCTTGCCACTTACGAAACGGACTCTGGATGTCCGTCCGCTCGAATGGCTCAAGCTTGATCCCGTCATCAGATCGAAACGCCAGCCGACACTGATGTGCTGGACAGATATCTCTGCTTGAAACTGTTCGAAGGAAATCGAAGTTGTGAGTCAGAACGATGGCAAGGAAATTAGTGTCTTCGGTCTTGGTCACATCCTCTAAGAAATCAATGATCCCGAACTTGTTTTTGTAGTCAAACGAGTCAGAAATGTCGTCAAAGACAAAGAGGGTCTTGGTGCGGTTCTTCCATCGCACGAACACCTCATACATGATATCAAGGATGTAGAGTGCGCGACTTTCACCTGTGCTTAGCGCTCGGAGCAGCTCTTGCTTTTCGGATGAAGCGTAACGCCTCTCTTCACCTGAATCTTTGATGATGAAAGCAATCGAAGGAGCACTTCCTTTGAGGATCGCATCGGCCTTATTTTCAACGGAAAGTTCAAACGGCAGGTAGAGAAAGCGACGATTGAAGTCTGCCACTACAGCGTCCCAATCACCTCTGCTGCTGTCCGCGTCTGCGATGATTTCAGCGAGAGCACTTTGACCAGCTCGATACTCGGATACGAGCGCTTTGTATTCATCAAGTGCAGCCCGAAGATATTGCATCCAAAGGTCACGTTTCAGGCGCTCCCGGTCGTTGAGCATGGGCAGAAGGTGTTTGTTATCTGTGATATAATCTCGGAAAGCCTGCAGCTCCTTGTTTTTGAGCTTTGAATTGAATGTGTCAAATTTCTTCGCCACCGCCTTATCGTTCAAGACGCGAAGCTTCTCCTCTTCGATTCGCTCGCGAAGAGATTGGTCCGATGAAACCTCTTCCTTCTGATCCGTTTTTTCATCCGCCAAGCTGATGCTGTGTCCAGCGTTAAAAAAGTTGTTCGCTTCGAGCTGCTGCTGAACCTGGGCGACATTGTGATACTGAAAATCCCTTCGAAGGATTGGCGATTGTTCGGTTATCTCGTCATACTTTTGCGCAAAGTCTTCGACCGCAGCCGCCACATCTTCACTGGCAAGGAATTGCTGAACTTTTGGGTCATACAGGATTCTGTAGTCGGCTTTGCCGAGGTCCGATTGATGAAGTTCGTTGAGCTCGTCCTCAATCGCAGAAAGTGCCTCATAGTAGCTGCGGCCAAATACATCCTCTATAATCGGGTCTAAGTTTTCCCGTGATCTTTCTCCAAACCCCGCAGCGTTCCTGAGAGCTTTGTCCAAAGCCTTCTTTGCTTCGCCAATCGACTGATGGATTCCCTCGTACTTCGCTCTGAGTTCGGCGTTCGCAAGAAGAGTGGACACCTGACTTGAAGAGAATTTGTCATCGTAGGATTTAACGACGAAAATTTCCTCTTTCTTAATGGCTTCGCCATTCAGGGTGATCTCACAAGTAGGTTCGCGATTCGGGAAGTGCAGGTCCTTCGGCGAATTGCCTTCCGAAAGGTCCATCATTGTCTTCGCAAGCGATGTTTTCATAACACCGTTTGGAGCGTAGATCGCGTAGCCTTTGTGCTTAAACTCCAGCTCTGCCTCGAGTTTTCCAATTCCATAGCAATATCTTAAATTTATGTTCAGCTTGTCAGCCACGACATTCTCCAAATGATCTCTGCGCCCCAAAAGGCCATTGCATTTGGCCCTAGCGGCTCAGAGCATGCAAGGAAACAACCTCTGCTTCCCACCGCTCATGCCTGAATTATCCTTTCAACCAACGTTGGAAGAATTTGAGGAACAAGCTTCGAACTGGCTGCATCCAACTCCAAGAGCGGCTTCGACAGGTACGGATGAAACTTCTCAGACATGAAGTTACCTGCTCCCGCGAACAGATCAACGGGTTCGCCAGATCGAATATCTGCCAGCACTGAGCGTAGATCTGGTGTTTCGTCCCCGGTCTGCACCATCAGAAACCCGTCATGCTGTTCGACCAAGAACCCCATACTTCTGAGCGCTAGCGCCAAGGTTGACGTCTTAACCGTCCCAGCCCGGGTTGCAATGATCGATGCATGCTCGCCAAGACTGTGGATGTTCTTGGTCCGGAACCCGAGTCGCTCATAGTGGGCGCGCGCTTCGTCAAGCATCGCTAGCGAAACCGGCTCCATGTAGGGTGGACTGATATCCCCCTCCAGCACGGTGAACATCCGGTCTATCACCTCGTCATGAATGTCCCCCGCATCTCCGCCGAAGACAGGAGGCACACCGGCCTTCGCGGGTTTGACCACGATGACCTTTTCAAGATCATGGATCTCTTGAACCACCCAACGCCGCCCAGAAAATATCAGCAGCATCCCAGGCGCAAGAACATTGTCGATCGGCAGGGTTCCAAGATCCCGCCCCTCTGCAACCAAACGGAATTCCTCAGGTGTCTGGAACACCGCATAGAAGCTGTAATGCTCAACCAGCTTTTCGCCTGTCGGTCCCAGAAGTAACAGCCCGCTCCCGGACTGTTCGATCAAGCCGGTTTCTGGATGTCCAATTGCACGCAACACATCTGCGAAGACTCCGGTCGTGACCTTTCGGAAGGGGCCTTCGCGGCAGAGCACGTTGTATACCACACTTGCGGACGCACCGCCGCGCTGCGCGATGACTGACAGTATCTGATGGACGAGCGTCGAGAGATGAAGCGCCTGCGGTTTTGGTGGTTCGCACCAGCCTTCAAGCAACAGGTCTATCATCGCGATGGACCTAATCAGGCCGAGGCGAAGACGATCCACGAAACTGCTCTCCGGCGTCAATTTGGCTTCGACAGCGTACTGCCTGAGAATGGCCGGTTGTCCTTCACGCCGGCCTGACCGGCCAAGCCGTTGTCGCAAAGCCGCAACGCTGAATGGCGCACCGATTTGAGCCACGCAGGTCACGTCACCGATGTCGATTCCAAGCTCAAGCGTTGACGTGCATACTGCGGTTGTCGGTCTCGCAGGGTCCTTCAAGCGCCGCTCAACGAAGTCACGGTGTTCTCGGGAGAGGCTCGCGTGGTGGGGATAGAATTCCTGTGGCAGGTGCTCCCGTTCGCAAAGCTCCCGCAACCGATCTGCGTAAATCTCGACCCGTTGGCGCGCCCCGGCGAAGACCAGGTTGTCACTGCCTCGAAGATGCTTGAACAGATGGGCTGCTATGGCGTCAGTTGCGGATGGACTATTGTCATCTTCATCGCCTGAGAGGTAGCCGCGAAGCTGAAGCTTCAATTCAGCTTCGCCGCCATTTGCTTCGATCAGCTGGACAGAGCTTGCTGCGTCAGGGCGAAGATAGGCCTTGGCGAGGTCCATGTCCCCCAGCGTCGCTGACAGACCTATCCGACGGACTGGACGCTTTATCGCAAGCTCGAGCCTTGTGAGCAGTGAACGAAGCTGAACACCGCGTTCGCTGTCCAGGACTGTGTGCAGTTCGTCGATAACGACCGCCCGCGTGGCCCCAAACAGGCGAGGGATTTCCAAACCGCGACGAATTAAAAGCGCCTCAAGGGACTCTGGGGTTATCAGCAGGATCCCTTTCGGAGATTTCAACGCCCGCGTCTTGACGGATTGCGAGACATCCCCGTGCCAGGGAATAACCGGAAGCTCTGCTTCTTGGCACATGCCCTCCAGCCGCATGGCCTGGTCCGTGATCAAGGCTTTCAGCGGACCGATGTAGAGCAGGTCGAAGCCGGTGCCGTCGGACGGCTCGTCAAGCACCTGTGAAATCAACGGCAGGAACGCCGCCTCGGTCTTTCCGCCCGCCGTGGACGCCGCAACGATCAAATCGGTATTGGTCTCGCAGATCGTCCGGATGGATCGCGCCTGGATGTCGCGAAGTTCGCGCCATCCTTGCTGGCGTATCCATTTCTGCACAGGTCTCGCCAGTTTGTCGAACGCACTGCTCATCGGCGTCAGAGCTTGAAGCTGATCAGATCATCGTCACCGGGGTCTTGGGCACCAGTCGACTCGTCTACCTCGGTCATGTCTTCGCCGAGGTCTTCGGAGACTTCGATCTTTTCGATCAGATCGCTCCACTCGACACCGGGGTTTTGCTCGAGCACGGAAAGCAGGTTCACGAAGGCCGTCACCGTATTGCGCGGGGTGCGGAAGTAAGCTTCACCGATCCGGTCCGAGCAATGCGCCATGAATGCCTCGAGTGCGGCGTCCGGCAGAACACTGGCATCGTCCTGCATGATCCGCCGGACATTGGCCAGAAGTACGAAAAGGTCTTCAGGGGTCAGGCTGGCGAGCCGGACAACCGGTCCTGAAAGGTCGACCAATCCGTCTCGCGCGAAGGTATTTTCGGCCAAACGCGACTGAAGGGCTTCGTAGCTATAGAGCCCACGACGGGTGTTCATCAGAAACTCCGGGGTTCCACCCATGAGAAATCCGAGGTTCTCGGCGCTACCCTGCAGCACATCGTTCAGGATCCGGAGGATCTGTTCATAGTTTGCATTGCGGGCCTGCGACGAGGTGAGCTTGTAGAGGTTCACCATCTCGTCGAGGCCGACGAGCAAGCCTTTGTAACCGGCCTCGCACACAAATGCCGACATAAGCTTCAGATGGTCATAGACACTGGCGTCGTCGATGATCGTTCGCACACCAAGCGCTTTGCGCGCGTCGGTGCGTGTCGCGAACTCGCCGCGCAGCCATCTCAGGGCTGCGGATTTCAACTCGTCGTCGCCGGTCTCATGGCCTTCCCAATATCGACGGATGACTTCGGCGAACTCAAACCCTCCGGTAAGTTCTTCAAAGTGGCCAAGGCGTTCACGAATGACGGTCCCAGTGGGCAAATCCCGTTCTTCAGCATCTCGGTGAGCTTGGCTGACAAACCGTTCCACCACGCTGGCCAATGCCCCGCCATCGGGCTTTGTCCGCGTCGAGAGGTTTCGGGCCATCTCCGCATAAAGCCCCCGAGCTTGTCCGCCGGTCGCGTGAATGCGGCGATCCGGCGCCAGATCCGCGAACATCACGACCAGGCCTTTCTCCAAGGCCACGAGGCGAATCAGGTTCATGAAGAACGTCTTGCCCGATCCGTATTCCCCGATGATGAACCGGATCGCCGATCCGCCATCTGATATCCGGTCCATGTCCTTGACGAGCTCTTCAATCTCCCGGACGCGGCCGACCTGAATATGGCGCAAACCGAGCTTGGGCACGACCCCGGCCCGAAGCGCCTGTACGATTGCATCGCGTTCACGTGGTTTCAACTTAGACATCCCTGCCCTCCGCACTCATCTTTTCTTTTACCGCCTCCGCAATCTCCGGAGACACGTCATATCCATCATACTCGTCGAGAAGCGCTTCATCGTAGGTCTCAAAAGCCCATTCATTCACGACTTCCAGTGCCCCGGACGCCATCAAGCCATGCGAGGCGCAGATCGTCTCGAACTCCGTTTCAGACCAATGCTCACGAGTAACTAGTTCGAGGACAAGGGCGCCGTGTTTCGAGTCAAGCCCCGCCAGCTGGCTTTGGCTGGCGGGCCCGGACGCACCACTTTCTTCCTCTTCGACGTCGAAAATCTGCCCAAGGACAGACGACACGCGCTCAGTGTCCGAACGGATTGCTGCGATCCGCGACGCGTCGAGTTTGGGTCCGCTGGCTTTTTCAAGCTCGGGTATCGCTTCGCCCGGGCGACCTGGTTGCGACGCACGAACAGTGCGGGGACCATCCGAAACTTCGCCAGCATGCAGGTCCGAGTAGGCCAGCGCAGGATCAAGGCCCAAAGCCTTGTAGACTTTCTCGATGCTTGCGACTTCGTCGGAGTGAATAATGCCATCGGCATGTGCTGCACCAACCAGCGCTGCCCGCATGGCGGCCTGGTTGTCTTGGCCCACCTCCTTCAGTTTCCGTCGCAGAAGCGCCATGTCCGGTGGCACGGCTAGGAACCATTCAAGGTTTGCACGCAGCCTGCGGCGTTCCTGATCGCTGAGGGTCGCGGCAGAAACCTGATCTTCCAACGTCCTGCGTTCAGGCTCCGCGATGCGACCATCCGCATGGGCGACGAACGACCCAAGTGCCAATTCGATCAAGGCGCTTCGATAGCTGTCGGAAACTTCCTCCAGTCTTTCGATGGGTTCACCCAGACTAAAAAGCACAACGGGCTCCTCCGCCTTGGGCGACCGGAGAGCAAACCGAGGGTCGGGTGCCAGACCGAAACCGAGGCGCGCGAGCGCGTCGGCGGCTCCAGTCATTTGCCGTTTCCCGATCTTCTCGTTCGTTTCTCCCTCCAGACGCCCGATCACCTCCTCAAGCGGCACCAATCCCCCCCGATCGACAATATCGCTTGCCCAAGATTTCAAGTGGTCCATTTCCTCTGATGGGAAGGCATCCCACAGTTCAGAAGGCAGCAAGGCATGCGCTTCAACGCTTCCGCGACCATCAGGATTTCGGCCCAAGAAGCGACTGAGCTTGTCGAGATCGTTCATCACCTCGTCAGCCAACTCCTGGGCAATCTCGACCGGTTTGCGCAGGCCGGAAATATCCGGGACCGGCTTGCCATCAACGGTTGGGTTGGCAGACCCCTGAAACTCGCTGGAGGCGGCGCGATAGGATGCCGTGAGTGATTTCCGGGGTTTTGTCACTTTGAGCCCATCAGGAAAACGCCGATCAAACCGCATACGGAAAAGAGCGGCGAACTCGTCACGGCACCGCGTCGCGGGAGTTCTCAGATTTGTTTCCGGATGGCAGATGAACCAACTCAGCAACCAGTCAGCCGTCAGGTTCTCGCCTTTGTCGATCTGGGCTCCGATTGCGTATTTGAGTGAGAACGGAAGTTCCCAGCCCTGCTTCTCGAAAATCGGCTCGATAGCGTCAAGGTCGGTTTCGGCAATCATTGCGATATCGAGGAACTCGCCCAAATACCGCCTGACGGAATGGTTATCAGGGTAGAGTGACTGCAGCCGCCGAACTTCCTGGACGATCTCCTTTGCATCTTCGTTCGACTGATCGACGAAGAAGCGACGCTCCAGCCCGTAGAAGTACAGGAACATGTAGCCGGGGTTATAGGAGGCGTCGCTTCGCCCAGTTGCCAACCACTCCAAGTAGGTTGCTCGACACTGGGGTGAGATATCCGAGTATCCGGGCCAATACGGCATGCCATCGCCAGCCTTGTCCCTGCCCGAGCGCGCGACCGGCAGGGATGGATCGATATAGGCTCGGCATTTGTCGCGATACCCGTAAGAGTTCAGCAAGGGAGGCGTGCCAACATAGACCATCCCGCCGATGTTGCGACCGGCGACGCTAGCTGTTTCGCTAGAGGGGACCCACCCGCTTTTCTTTGTTCGGGACGACCTGCTCGATGCAACTCGCCCAGATTGTTTTCTTTCAGCGGCTGCCGCAAGAGCTGGCGCCGCAGACTTTCCAGCGCGAACGATCTCAGCGTAGTCCTGCTTCGGTGGGGAATAGGCTTGAGTCGCAGCCGATGCTCTGGAAACATTGGCTTCGCGAGTGCGTTCGCGTTCACGCTCGACACGTTTTTCATATGCATTTGGAGGCGCTACCAGCGCTGAATTCGTTTCTGTTGTTTCCGAACTCTTTGCGCCGCCATTTGTAGCGGCAATTTTTCTAGATCGCCGCCTTTCTTGCCACCAAACCAAAAAGATGGGCGCTCCCAATGCAAAAAGAACTTGGCTGCCGTCCGACCATGACTGCAATGCAAGTGCAATAATTAACAAAGCAGCAAAGAAATAAATCGCTAAAAAAAATGTAACGCGAAAAACCTTCCATACAAGACTCATCAATAAAATCTCCTAACTGGCCAGTTCGATCTCAAGAGAACGGCGCCCGCCTCTCAACCTCTAGGCGATTTTTCTCTGCTAGAACAATCGAATCCCCAGTGGGGGTGCACATTTCACCAGTTTTCGAAGAGGTCAGGCGTGTTCGTGTCACGCACTCGGCTCAAACCTTCGCCAACATGCAAACATGGGTGCTTGATCCTATACAATCCCTTCGCGCCCTCAAAATGAGCGCTGCCACCATTGGGCATACGGACCGTGACCACGTCTGCACCGCATATGGGGCACTGATGCCGGAAACTGCGCTGGCGCTTTGCATTCGAAGAAGACAGTAAGACCCAGCTTTCTCGAACGTCGGTAGTGCCACCATTTGGCAAGCGCCGCGAATGAGCTCGCCGTCGAAACCAACGAGGAACCATCAGACCACTCCCCTTTCCTCAATACTACTCCCAGACATCCCTTTTCTGACATAGAAGCCGTTTGGGATCGCCTCCTGGACGAGCGGTACATGCGAAATCAGACCCACCGCACGGTTCTGTCGGACGATAGAGTTGAGGACCTGTAGGACTTGGTCGAGCGTGCCGGACCCGTTTTCGGTGTCGAGGCTTCCAAACCCTTCGTCGATAAAAATCGTGTCGAGCCGGACCTTGCCGCTCGCCGCTTCGACCACGTCGGCAAGACCCAGTGCGAGAGCGAGTGCTGCAATGAACGTCTCGCCGCCTGAGAGTGTGCTTGTAGCGCGTGATTTCCCGGTGTGCGCGTCAAACACCTGTGTTCCAAGGCCTCGCTTACCTCGCCCTCCATTCTCCATCTCGCGCTCAAGACTATACTGATAGTTTGTCATTGGGCCGAAGCGTAAGTTTGCCGCTTCCAGAATCTGGTCGAACATCGCGCCTATCGCGAATGTCTCCAGGGTCAGTCTTTGCGAGTTCTGCCCGTTCACCAGCGCAGCTAGTCCGCGCAGCGGGCCTGATGCCGCTTCGGCTTCGTCAAGCTTGCGCAGCGTCTCTTCAATCCCCTTTCTAAGCCGATCCAAATGATCGACACGGGTCTGGGCGGCGATGCGTTCTTCGGTCACCCTGCCGAGTGCCTCAGCATGGGTCTGGTGCGTTTCCCGCAGCGCTTCGATGTCAGGCCGGGGCATGCCTTCAATCGCAGAGGTAGCATCTGTGACTGCATCAGACGCACTCTTGTGCTCACGCCGGTAGGTCTCGACCGTTTCTCTATCTTCATTGAGAGTTTCGATGGCTGACTTGAGAGACTGAAAGGCCTCTGCTGTGAGGCCAGCTCCAGCCAGTCTCGTCCGGAAGACCTCAACCGCCTTTTGATGGCGCGCCTTACAGTCCACGAGCGCCTTATTTGCGCTTTCAATATCCTTATCCGCGCCGAGTGCCATTTCGCGCGCGGATTTCAGCGCTTTGTCTGCCGCGATCCGCGCCGCCTGAAGTGACTCCAGCGACTCGGTCACCTTCTTCAGTGTGGCCGCGAGCGCCGTGACATCGCGCAGGTCCTCAGGCACCTCGGCAAGCTTGCCGTCGCGAGTCGCCTTGGCCTCAGTAGCCTTGTTCCGCCGCTCATCGAAGCTGTCCCGCAACTCATCGCGTTTCCGCTCCAGTTCCTCGACCTGCCGTCCCAGTTCCTCAATCCCGGCCTCCGCGGCAAGGATGTCGACCCGGGGACCAAGCGCTGCGAGTGCTGCGTCCTCACGACCGATCTGCGCCGCGATGACGTCCGCACGCGCCTCTGGCGGCTCAAGGGTGGACAAGCGTTTCCGTCGCTCGTCAAGCGTCGCTTGCACGCCGACCAGTGCTTCGCCGGCTTGCCGGGCTTCGCGATCGGCGGCCAGCCATGCTTCTCGTGACTCTCGGAATGCCTTGTCCAGGCCGGCACTACCGATCTCGCCAGTCGCCGGCGCAGGATGTTCGGTTGCGCCGCAGACCGGACATGGCGACCCTGCTTCCAATCTCGTCGCGAGGTGAAGCGCCTGTGCTGCCGCTAGATCCCGTTCGGCCGTCTCATAATCATCTCGCGCCTTCTCGGCCTTTCCGGTCGCAGCTTCCGACGTCCGCAGTTGTTCTGCGACAGCGTCCTGAGCCGTTGCGACATCCTGCAAAGCGCCCTCGTAGGACTTGGCTGCCAGATGCCGTTTTTCGAGTTCTGCGCGCCGATCCGCGATCTCGGCGCGCTTCGCCTCCGTTTCGCGCGCAGCTTTTAGCTCTGCGCTTTTCGAGGTGCGCTTCTCCTGCAGTTCGGTCAGTTGTGCCTTTGCTGCCTGAAAAGCGTTGTCGGCGTCTCGCTGCTCTTTCAGCGCGGTTTCGACTGCCTTATTGCTATCGGCCGCTGCCTCGAGGATTCGACCATACCTCTCCAGTTCATCACTTCTCCGGCGCAGGGTTTCGACCTCATCGGCACGATCGTCCTCGCGCCGGAGCGCCTCTGCCGCCTTTTCTGCTTCTCTGGAAGCAAGCTCGCTGGCCTCGTCAGCCTTCTTGCGCGCACCCTCGGCTTCACCAACCTCACGTTCGGCATCCCCTACTCGTTCCTCGACATCGATCAGACCGCGTGCGCGCTCGGCTTGTCGGACCTGCTCAGAAAGCGTCTCGACATCGCCCTTCTGCGCCTCAAGTGCGCGAAGCCGTTCGTTCATCTTTTCGGCCGTCGCGAATTTTTCTTCGATCGCCTCCGCCTGACGCACTGCTTTCTCGGCAGCTTCCGCCGTCGCCTTCCCGGTTTCTTCGTTCGCGCGTAGCTCTGCGCATTTCCCAGTTGCGGCTTCGATGCCCGAAATCAGTGCATCAGTGCTTTCGAATCCTTCTGCGGCGAGCTGTCTGGCGCATAGCGCACGTTCATCCCGCACCTGCCGTTCAGCCTCATCGGCTGCCGACTTGAGATCGGCCATGAGCTTCTCGTACAGCGAGACATCGAAGAGTTCTCGCAGGATTTCGAGGCGCTCTTTCGTCTTGGCCGAAAGGAATTTCTCGAAGCGCCCTTGCGGCAGGAGGACGATCTGGCGAAATTGCTCGGAGCCATATCCAAGCATCTCAACAACAGCCGCGTCGACGTCGCGCACCTTCTTCTCGGCCAAGATCTTGCCCCGTGCCGCATCTGTGATTGCGTCCAGCGCCATTCCGGTCGCATCGAACAGGTAAGCTTCGTGTGCGCTCCGCGTCTCGCCTTCACCGCGTGCCTTGGGCCGCATCTGGTCGGGTCGGCGAAGCACAACATATCGCCGCTCACCAATGTCGAACACGAACTCCGCCTCGGTTATTATATCCGGATCTGCGTGATCCGAGCGCAACGAAGGAGCGTCTTGCTCTGCCTTCGCCGCTTCGCCAAAGAGCGCAAAGGTCATCGCGCTGAAGATGGTCGATTTACCTGATCCTGTTTGTCCGTAGATGCCGAAAAGACCCGCCTCGACGGCATCCCGAAAGTCGATAACCACCCGACCTGGATAGGGACCGAACGCCTGAAGTGTTAGCCGAACCGGTCTCATTGGACATCCTCCGCCTCACACAGGCGACCGAGTGCCGACGCTACGACCTCCAGTTCCTTCTCTGAGAACCCTTCGTCCCGCACGTGTTCAACGAAGTCGCCAATGACTTCGACAGGGTTCGCGACCGCCAGGGCACGTCCCGTTAAAGACTTTACTTCTTGCGCCTGTTCATCCCGCTCGTAGATAAGTTCACAGGCGTTCGGGAACACGTCGCGGATGCGCTTCATTCCATCGATCACAGGCGCATCATCGGTAAGCACCGCTTTGATAAAATCGTCAGATCGATCTGCGAGGAGAAGTTCTGCGTGACGTCCCTTCAAGACGCGCACTTGGCGAATGGGTGTGAAAGGAATGATCTCAATCGTGGTTTGCCCGACTGCATCGATCTCGACGAGGCTCATCGACTTCTGGCAGTCAGATTCATCAAACCCGAAAGCTAATGGCGATCCCGAGTACCGGATATGAGGGGCACCAACCGATTGCGGCCGGTGTAGATGGCCAAGAGCCACATAGTGGGCACCCTCGAACACGGCCGAACTGACGGTCTCGATGCCGCCGACCCTAGTGAGAGGTCGTTCACTTTCGCTGCTCGAAGCCCCGGCTACGAAAGCATGCGAAACGACGACCCAACGCGTACCATCGGGAATGTTACGCCGACCGCAAGCCACCTGAGCGGCGAGAACGTCCTCGGGCGCGTGGAGAGCTTCGTCGGAAAAACATTCACGGGCGGCATACTCGTAGGCGAACGGCAACCCCGTGAACGCCACAGGTCCGTGGGCGTCCGTAAGTAACAGCGGCTTCTCGTCCGCACTGATAGCCCCACGTATCAAAGCGCGTCGTGTGTCTGTCATGATCGCCATGGATGCGATTCGATCACCAGAGTCGTGATTGCCGGCGATCATCACCACGGCCGCGTCGGTCTCTGAGGCAACGCGCGCCAAGAACCCATTGAACTGTCGCACGGCAGACGTCGGCGGGGCAGCCCGGTCAAAAATATCTCCTGCAATTACAAGAACATCAACGTCGCGAGAGGTGATCGCCGAAACGATCTGGTCGAGAATTGCTGCGTGATCGGCATCAAGAGGAATCCCGTTGAACTGACGCCCGAGATGGAGGTCGGCGGTGTGGAGAATTCTCATGGCAATAACTCGTATATTTTTTATTCGTATATTTTCTAGATGGACATACAGGCCAGAGTCAAGGTAGGGATGCGCACATGAAGCTCGACGACCTCAAACATGCGCAGAGAGAGCGCCTGATCTTTCTGGACCGCTGCCTGACTTGGCGGGGTATGGCAAACCGCAAGGATCTGATCGACCACTTCGGTATTTCGACCGCGCAGGCAGCGCTGGACTTCCGTGTCTATCTTGGTCTCGCGCACAGTTCACCGCCGACCTATGATCCGGTGCGAAAGACATACATAGCTGCGAGCGAGCACGAGGCATTGGCACCATCCGGCCTGACCGAAGCATTCGATATCTTGGCGGGCGTCGATGAAGACACGCCTTCGTCCGCGTTGCCGCGACCGGAACGGAAGGCAGATCAAAGGACCATCGCGTTTCTTCATCAAGCAATCAGGTCGGGGAACGCCGTCCACGTCCGATACACATCAATGTCGTCCGGTGCCGACGAAGGGCAGTGGATCGCACCGACCCGCTTCACGTCCGATGGTGAAAGCGTGCACTTGCGTGCCCACAGTTTCAAACGCGGTGAATATCGGAACTACCTCCCGATCCGCATCGATCCTGACAGCTCGTTCGAGGAGAAACCCATAGACAAGCCTCTGCCGGAGGACGTGGACTGGAATACTCGAGCAATCATTTGGCTGCGACCAAAAACAGGACTTTCAGATGAGCAAGCAAAGGTCGTCAGACGTGAATTCGGCTTTGAAGGCGAATGGCTCCGTGTCGAAACCAGAAAAGCGCTGGAATTCTTTTTTGATCGTCGATGGGGGTTGGATACCGTAGGTGCACGGCTTGAGCGCGCGAAAACGGACTACGAACCAATATGATAACTAGATCCCTTCTCGTACGCCGTTCTTGCTCCGCTCCATAGTTGCCTCTAACATATCGAGACCATCGACGGCGGAACGCATCTGCGCCTCACCCACGACGCTCGTGGTCTCGGCATCCGCGACCGGGCCCTCAAAATCCATCTCCATCTGCCGCTGTTCCTCAGCGATGACGGCTTGAACGACGGGCGCGGTCTTCTTTGGCACGACATGCGCTGACGGCTGACCTGCAGCAGCCTGGTCTGCTGCCTCGATATCGGCCTCGGATCCGCCTGACCCTTTCGCTGGCGGCGTCATCGGCATGGCGCGCATACTCAGCGGCAGCGTACCCTGTGATCCGCCTCCCCCCGGCTCCGGAAACGGCAACTCGCCTGTCTGCGCCGCGTAGATCGCCTTGAACAGCCGGTCGTCGAAATACTGGATCCGCTTCGCCCGGACCGGCATTTGCGCATCGATCACCATGACGATCTCGTCGAGCGGCAGGCGGCGGGCCTCATCTTCGGGTAGCAGAGAGCTCTCTTCGGTCCGTGTGGACTGGCTGCGCCCTTCGAAGGGGTTCTTGCCGATAGACTGAGAGCGCGTGATGACGGTTTTGGTGGTCTTGCCGACCGCCTTGCTCAGCTCCTCGACGGTTTTTTCATCCGAGGGCGTAAGGTAGAGCTTCACGCCGGCGTTGCCTTGCAGAGCGCGGCGGGTGTTCTCGCCGTAGATTTCATCGAGGGCGGGGATGGTCTGGGTGACGACGGCCAAATGTCCGCGATAGGTCCGCAAGGTCTCGATACTCTCGACCACAATGGGCATCTTGCCGAGGCGGTTGAACTCGTCCAGCATGATCATCACGGGCCAGGGTTCGTCAGGTCCGGGGTCTTTCTCCTGCATGGCGGAGAGGAGATCGGAAAAGAACAGCCGGATCAGCGGCGCGAGCGGCTTCACCATCAGCGGCTGGACCACAAGATAGACCGAGAAGGGTTTCTTGCGGATCGTGCGGAAATCAAAGTCCGACACCGCCGTCGCCTCATCGATGGCCGGGTTCTGCCATTGATCGAGCCCCGAGGTCATCAGGAGCGAGACGTAGGACGTCAGCGTGTCGTTGTTGGTCGAGGCGAGCCGCGTGAAGATCAGCTTGGCGGCCCTGTTATCGACCTCATGCCCCCGCGCGGAATACTCCTTCTGCTTGTTCCCGCCCGAGGCAGCGATGCGGTAGATTTCGCCCAAGGTCGGGCGCTTGCGCTGGAACGCCAAGAGCCCTGCCGCGACGAAGAGATCGATCCCGCCTTTGAGGAGGCCCTGCACCCGGTCGTTGTCGCTTTGCAGGAAGAGCGTCGCAAGAAGCTGCAATTCCATCTGCTGGCGCGCGGGATCTTTCAGTTGATAGATGCGCAGGAGCGGGTTGTAGCGATGCGTGCGCTTGCCCTCCCAATCGGTGGGGGCAAAGCGATAGACCTTGTCGCCTTGGGCTGCGCGGTGCCGGGCCGTGGCCTCGAAACACTCGCCCTTCACATCGAGCGTCACGGCGGAGCCCTGCCAGGTCAGCAGGTTCGGAATGACGAAGCCCGTGGTCTTGCCGCGGCCCGTGGGCGCCACGATCAGCGCATGCGGGAAAACCTTCGAGCAAATGTAATTGGCGCGAGAGCCAGGCGTCCCCAGCTTGCCGAGGATGAACCCGGTCCCGGGCGCCCCGAAAAACCCATTGGCCTTCATCTCGCGCGCACTCTGCCAATGCGTCTGGCCAAACCGTGTGAGGGCCGATCCCGAGAGGGCGAGGCTCAGCATCAGGCCGGCGGCGGCAAAGCTGCCGATGATCAGGTGAATGAGGTGGGCATCCTCCGGACGGCGGACCAGGATCGCAATGTAGTTTTGCGCGATATACGCAAAGTCGATCTCGGCCCCGAAGCCGAGATCCTGGTAGGTAAGCACCGCCGAGGCGATCGTATAGCCCATGGCCCC
>JBLWWC010000010.1:0-20105 GCA_048268145.1 Qipengyuania sp.
GCACATCAACCTCACCGGCGATTACGTCTGGCGGCAGAGCCGCAGACTGGAAGACGGGAAGTTTCGGCCCCTACGGATGCCCGGAAAACCTTAGCGTACGATTTTTTCCGAATTCTGCGAGCCCCCCCAGAAGCACAAAACCGCATCCGTGCCTTTCCACAAACCCGCCGATGCGGTTTTGCGCTTTCACGCTTCGGCGGTTTTGTGCGAATGAGGTGACGCCCATGAACCAACTCATGACCGAGGACGAGCGCAAGCAACTGCTGGAACACGGCCGGGTCCGGGCCGCTGGCCGGGCCATCGACCCGCTGCCCGTGGTGCGGTTGTTCACGCCGGACGCACACGCCACTTGGCTGCTGGTGTCGCTTGACCCCGCTGACGGCGATACGGCCCATGGCCTGATCGACTTGGGGATCAGCATGCCTGAGCTGGGCGAGATCAAGCTGTCCGACCTCGCATCCATCGTCGGGCCGAGCAAACAGCCCGTGATGCGAGATCGGTATTTCCGGGCGGTGCGCCCGTTGTCGGAGTACCTGCGGCTGGCCCAGGAGAACGGTTCCGTCCTCGATTGAGCCGTTCGCGCCACGGCCAAGCCGGGCGCATTGAGGCTATTTCGGTCTTGCTCCAGACCCGTCAGGTCTTAATCCGCACTGTTGCACCAAACCAGTGCCACCCTGACGCAAACGGTCATGACGCCAGCCGTGCCATCGGGCACGGTGGATAGCGCAGGAGGCCGCATTTCCTCGCGCGCCACCGTCGCATTCAGACGATCCGCGCAATCCATCGGATGCTTTTCGTCTTGACACGCAAGTTACTAATCTACCAGCTTATTCACGATTGGATGCTAGTTCGATGCGGTGACGTTGGCGTGTGAAACCAGTGACGGCCGTCCTGCTCTACGGGAGCTTGCGTCATGGCCGAACCGCACCACCTCGCGCACTGGTATCCGACCGCCGCCTACCTCTACGTCCTGTGTCTGGACACGCTCGCACTGGCCTGGGAGTACCTGCGCCGCCATCCCGACTACCGGATCGACTGGCTGCGCCGTGCGCGCTGCCCCGATGCCGCGCATCGCTGGGGCTTGCGTCTGCTGGAAGACCCGGACGTGGATGCGCGTGACGCGCATCCGGCCTGGCTTCCCGGCCATGGGGCCGTGGTGCAGCTTCACCCCGATGCCGATCCGCCTCCGGATGCCACCGCCTTCGCGTTCTGGCGCATCCCCGGCCACAAGCAGTTGCTGCACGACGGCAAGGGTCTGGCGCTGGTCGCGCGCAGCCCCAGCCTTTGCCAGCGCTATGCGCTGGCGCCTGGCCTGGAGGACGGCATGGCCGTGGCCCATGCCTATCGTGGCCGTCACGCCGCCCCTGCGGCCCCTATGCCTGGTACGCCTGCGTCAATGGCTCGGCCCAGGCCACCGCCTGCGGCGCTGCTGGAGCTACACACCCTGCAGGCGCTCGACGCCACCCTGGCGGGCGCGTCCTTGCGCGACGTCGCCGAGGGCTTGTTCGGTGCGGACGCCGCAGCCGGCTGGTACAGCGACGGCGGCCTGCGCTCCAAGGTGCGCCGCCTGGTGCGGCGCGGCGATGCGTTGATGCGCGGCGGCTATCGCCGCCTAGCACAACTGCCGCCGCTTGAGAAGGGTCGTTTTGAAGAGAGCGCAAAACGACCCTGAGCAGGAGGGCTTCGTTTTCTGAGACTGCCTTCATCCGGTTGCGCTGTGTGGCCGGAGCCCTGCAACCGATGGAGGTTCTCACCATGCGTCCTGCTCCCTTGCGGCCTGCCGCTACTGTCTCGACCGCTGCCGCGCAGCCCCAACGCTATCTCACCAACGACGAAGCCGCCGAGTACCTGCGCCTGTCGCCGCGCACGCTGGAAAAGCAGCGCGTGCTGGGAGGCGGTCCCAAGTTCCGCAAGTTCGGCCGCCGCGTGATGTACGCCGTGGTCGACCTCGATGCCTGGGCCGCCGAGCGCAGCTTCGAGAGCACGTCCGAGCCCGAGTACGCCGAGCAGCATTCGGCGGACAGCCGTGCGCGCTGATCGCTGGCGCGCGGGTGGCCTTCGCCATGTCCAGCCCCGCGCTGCCCATGCGGCAGCGACCGATGCAAGAGCGCGAACAGCTCGATCTGTTCCGCGCCTTGCCGGGCGACATGGCGCCGCGCGACAGCCAGGACTTGATGGCCTTTCCGTTCTTCTCGCTGGCGAAGTCGCGGCGCACGGCGCCGATCGACTTCCGCGCCAGCGGCATCACGATCCGCGTGGAGGGCACGCAGGAGCATGGCATCGCCACGATTTGGGATGCGGACATCCTGATCTGGGCTGCAAGCCAGATTGTGGAAGCCCGCGATGCGGGCTTGCGCCCGTCGCGGCTGATGCAGGCCACGCCCTACGAGATCCTGCGCTTCATCGGGCGCGGTACGTCGCTGCGCGACTACCAGCGCCTCAAGGCGGCCTTGGATCGGCTGCAGTCCACGACCGTGGCCACGTCGATCCGCGAGACGACCGGGCGGCGCCTGCATCGCTTCTCATGGATCAACGAGTGGAAGGAACTGGCCGATGCCAAGGGCACCCCCTTGGGGCTGGAACTGATCCTGCCGGACTGGTTCTATGCGGGCGTGCTCGATGCTGCCCTCGTGTTGACCATCGACCCGGCGTATTTCCGGCTGACGGGCGGGATCGAGCGATGGCTGTACCGCCTGGTGCGCAAGCACGGCGGGCGACAGCCTGGCGGCTGGCAGTTCGACTTCCAGCACCTGTACCGCAAGTCGGGCAGCGTGGCGCGGTACTACGACTTCGCCGCCGACCTGCGCGCACTGGTGGTGCGGCAAGCCTTGCCTGGCTACCAGTTGGGCATCGAGTACGTCTCGGGCATTGCCTCGCCGCTGCTGACGTTCCGGCCCGTGCCGTCCACGGCACGGGGATAACTGCTGCGCAGCCTGTGGACGGACTCGTGCTATCAGGCAACAGAGGTATCGTGCTATCAGGCAACGAATCCTCGTGCTATCAGGCAACAAAACCGGCCGCAAAGCTAATACTGGCGCGGGTTTCGGCCTCTCCTAACTTCCCTAACTTAAATACTCTAACTGGTAGTAGCAGCGCCGCGCCTCGGTGGACAACCGCCACAGGACGCGAAGCGCAGCGGCAACAGGCGGGCTTTCCGACACGGAGGGTCCGGTCATGATCGTCGCGCTGCTCAACCAGAAAGGCGGCGTGGGCAAGACCACGCTCGCCACCCACATCGCCGGCGAGCTGGCGATGCGCGGGCAGTCGGTCATCCTGCTGGATGCCGATCCACAGGGCTCCGCGCTGGACTGGACACAGCGCCGCAGCCAGCAAGGTTTGCCAAGGCTATTTAGCGCCGTGGGCCTCGCACGCGAAACGCTGCACCAGGAAGCGCCAGAACTCGCCAGGCGGGCCGATCACGTCGTCATCGACGGGCCACCCAGGATCGCTGCCTTGGCGCGCTCCGCGCTGCTGGCGGCCGAGCGGGTGCTGATCCCGGTGCAGCCCAGCCCCTACGACCTGTGGGCCAGCGCCGAGATGGTGGCGCTGATCCGTGAGGCGCAGGTGTTCCGGCCTGCGCTGCGCGCGGCCTTCGTCATCAACCGGCGCGTGAGCACCACCGTGATCGGACGCGAGGCCCGCGGCGCGCTGGCCGAGCAGCCGCTTCCTGCGCTGCGCGCGGAAGTGCATCAGCGCATCGTGTTTGCCGACAGCGTGGCCGCCGGCCGGCTTGCACGCGAGACGGCGCCAGACAGCGCCGCCGCGCGCGAAATCACCGCGCTGGTCGATGAACTGCTGCGGTGGCCGTCATGAGCACTCCTGCCAGCAAGCGCACGGGCAAGCGCATCGGCATCGGCGCTCGCCCGCCCGCGAATCCGCACGCCGAGGCGTGGATTCGCCAGGGCAGTGCCGATGACCTCCAGAAAGGCGACCTCTACACGGCCCGCCTGACCCTCGACATCACGCCCGCCATGCGGGCGCGCATCAAGGTATCGGCCTTCACGCAAGGCGTGACGGTGGCCGATCTGTTGCGCGCGCTGCTGGAGCGGGAATTCCCGGAGAAGTCCTCATGAACACACCCGCCTCGACGGCTTCGGCACCGCCGTCCATCCCGCCTGTCGGCGTGGCCGACGGCGTACCGCTGACGCGCGTTGCGCTGGCATACATCGACCAACGCTTCGACCTCTACCTGCGCTTCGGTGATCCTGCCCGCATCATCCGGTTCGACCGCTGGCGCCGCTGCGCGGTGTTCACGCCGAATGCGGTTCTCTGCCGCATCCGCTGGCAGGCCAACGACTACGGCACGATCCGCTGGCAGCTCATGGTGATGCAGGCGTGCATGCCGATGGATGGCGCGCAGCGCATCTCCGGCGTGCAACCCGGCGCGCGCCTCTTGCTGCACGCCGAGGGTGAGCAATCGGTGCGTGCCGTGCTGGCGCGCATCGACGCCATCGAGGCGCTGGGCATCACGCCTGTCGGCGTCTCGCCCGCGTACTGGCGCACGCTCGCCAACCGGCTCGCAGCGCACTTGCCGCTGCCCGAATACACCGCCGAGCGGCACGCCGCCTGGCTGGCCGGGAGGGCGCTGCCATGACCGCAGTTTCCACTTCCGGCACCGCGCCGCACCCTCGCTTGCGCGTGCGCGCTCGCCTCGTGCTGGCGGGCCTGTCCGCCTGCGGCCTCGCTGCGCTGGCCTGGGCGTCCTTCGTGCATCCGCTGCCACGCCTGACCTACAACCCGTCCGACAGCGTGGAGGTCGGCTGGTATCGCATCGATCCGCTCGACCATCGCACCAGCTCGCCACCACGTCCGTTGTCGGTAGGCAGCATCGTGCTGGTGCCGCTGCCTGCCGAGGCTGCCGCGCTCGCTGCGCAGCGCGGCTACCTGCCGACGCGCATTCCTCTGCTCAAGCGCGTGGGCGCGGTGGCGCCGCAAGAGGTGTGCATCGCTGACGGCAAAGTCCGCATCGACGGCGTGCCTTCAGCCGCCGTGCTGTCTGCCGATCGCTGGGGCCGGCCGCTGCCATCCCGGCAGCAATGCCACCGCTTGCGGCATGGCGAGCTGTTCCTCCTCAGTGTGACCAATCCGGCGTCGTTCGATAGCCGGTATTTCGGGCCGGTCAGCGCAGCTTCCGTGATCGGCGTTGCGCGCCCCGTCTGGCTGGAGTCGCGCCCATGATGGCCACCGATTCGCTGCGCATCATCGTGCTATCGGGCGTGTCGTTCTGCTGGCCGTTGTCATGTCGTCGCGCGTGCAGTGCGAGCGCATCCGCGCTGCACTTCGCGCTGCCTCCGGCGCAGCCGTCCCACGTGCAGGCGTCTTGCCTCGAACACGGCTGGCCTGCGGCCATTGCCGTGTTCGCCGGTGCGCTGGCTGCTGGTGCAGCCTTGCCACCGGGCCGCAGTTGCCGGGATCGAGAACCTGGGGGACAGGGGGAGGCAAATGCGGAAGGCAAGACAAAAGGGTGCGGCACCTGTCGGCCCGCAAAGCCAGTCTGCACATGGGGGTGGCGCGACCCGCAGCGGCTTCGCCACCGTGCCGCGTGGGGCGCGAAGCCCGCGCCGATGCGGGCATGTCCGCGTGCTTCGCACGCCCGGACACGCCAGAACTTGCAAGGAGCACAGCCATGACCGACCGCCGCGACGACGATTTCCGCATCCGTCCCAGCGCCCCGAAGAACCGGGGCCAGAGCTTCGTCTCCAAGGTACTCAAGCAGGCGGGCAAGGCCAGCGGCGGTAAGTCCTCGGTGCGCCGTCCTGGTGGCAGTAGCAAGAGTGCCGGCTCCGGCCAGCGGCCCGGCTCACGCTTGGGACGCGGCCACACGGCGGCGCGCTTCGCGGGGGCGAAGCTCACGTCCATGTCGCGGCGTGTGACCATCAAGACGCTGCTGCTCAATCAGCACCGAGCCAGCCCGCAGTCGCTTGCCAAGCACCTGCGCTATATCGAGCGCGATGGTGTGGGCCGCGATGGCGAGTCGGGCCAAGCCTACGGGCCGCAGACCGATGCCGCCGACCTCGATGCGTTCAAGGAACGCTGCGCCGACGACCGGCATCACTTCCGCTTTATCCTTTCGCCCGAAGATGGCGCGGAGCTGGAAGACCTGCGCACCTATACCCGGCACCTCATGGGTCGCATGGAGGCCGACCTTGGCACGGGCCTCGATTGGGTGGCCGTCAATCACTGGAACACCGACAACCCGCACACGCACATCGTCGTGCGCGGGCGCGACGACACCGGCAAAGACCTCATCATCGCGGGCGACTACATCGCCGATGGGTTCCGCCATCGCGCCGCCGAACTGGCGACCGAATGGCTGGGGCCGCGCACCGAGCTGGAGATCCAGCAGACCTTGCGGCGCGAGGTGGATCAGGAGCGGTGGACGAGCCTGGATCGCACCTTGAAGCGCGAGGCCGGCGACGATGGCATGGTGCATGTCGAACGGCTCAACGAACCCCGACTGCAACGCCAGCGTCTGCTGCTGATCGGCAGGTTGCAGCGTTTGCAGCGCCTGGGCCTGGCCGACGAGGCCCAGCCCGGCACGTGGACCGTCCACAACGATGCGGAAAAGACCCTGCGCGCCCTGGGCGAGCGCGGCGACATCATCCGCACCATGCAGCGGGCCATGCGCGGCGAGCCACGCGAACTGGCGGTGTTCGAGCCTGGGGACGATGGCCGAACCATCCTCGGCCGCGTGGCCGCGAAGGGGCTGGCCGACGAACTGCACGACCGGGGCTATCTGGTCATCGACGGCGTGGACGGCAAGGCCCACTACGTTGCGCTCAACGCCCGCGACGAGCTGGCGAACTATCCGACCGGCGCCGTGGTGGAGGCAAGGAGATCGGCTGACGTGCGCGCGGCCGACAAGAACATCGCCGCGTTGGCGAGCGATGGCCTGTACCGCACCGACCACCACCTTGCCATCGCGCAGGGTCAGGCCGTGCCCGGCCGCGATCCGCAGGAAGTGGTCGCGTCCCACGTCCGCCGGCTGGAAGCCTTGCGCCGTGCCGGTATCGTGGAACGGGTGGCCGAGGGGCTATGGAAGGTGCCGGACGACTTGCCCGAGCAGGGCCGTCGCTACGATGCGCAGCGCCTGGGCGGCGTGGCGGTGGAGCTGAAATCGCACCTGCCCATCGAGCGGCAGGCCCGCGTGATCGGAGCCACCTGGCTCGACCAGCAGTTGATCGGCGGCGGCTCGGGCCTGGGCAACCTGGGCTTTGGCAGCGAGGTCAACCAGGCGATGCAGCAGCGCGCCGAATTCCTGGCCGAACAGGGGCTGGCAGAGCGGCGCGGGCAGCGCGTAATCCTCGCGCGCAATCTATTGGCGACACTACGCGATCGGGATGTGATTCGGGCTGCCAAGGATATTGCCACCGAAACCGGGCTGGAACACCGTCTGGCGGCCGATGGCCAGCGCGTGACCGGCATCTACCGGCGCAGCCTCATGCTCGCCAGTGGCCGCTTTGCCATGCTCGATGATGGTATGGGGTTCAGCTTGGTGCCATGGACGCCGGTCATCGAACAACGACTCGGCATGCTGATTTCTGGGCAGGTACATGGTGGCACCCTATCCTGGCAAATCCGACGGCAGCAGGGTTTATCCGTTACCTGACGCCAGCAGCGATTGAGCACCTACCGACCGGATGCGTCTACAGCCGTTCAGCGTCCGGCAAACTGCGGGACTCGCTTTGCGACGAACGCGTGAACCGCTTCCAGCGAATCTGTGGTTTTCGAGGCTCGATTCATTTCGGCCGCCTCCAGCCTCAATGAGGTCGCCAGATCACTCTCGAAGGCAGCGAGTTGCAGGCGCTTGGCGCCCGCATAACCTTGCGTTGGTCCGACCGAAAATTGCACCGCCATACGCCGCGCTTCGCCCAGCAGGCTCTCGCCAGGAACCACTTTCTCGACCAATCCCCAGGCCAAGGCCTCGTCCGAACTGACTACGCGATTGGTCAAGATCATGTCTCGTGCGCGTCGTCCACCCACTGCGCGTGGAAGTAGCCAGCTGATGCCGAAATCCCCCGCGTATCCGAGGCCGGTATGGGCCGCCACAAACTTCGTCCCACTTGCGGCAATCAGGTAGTCAGAGGCCAAGGCAAGCCCGAGACCGCCTCCGGCCTCCGGCTACCGCGCCTTGTACGGCGCAGACTACCGGGAACGGCAGGCTGGCGAATTGAGGAATCATGCTTTCGGCCACTCTCAGTTCGTCATCGACCAAGGTAGACAACGCATCGCCTGCGGCCACCATTTCTTCGATGTCGCCTCCGCAACTGAACATCCGGCCCTCGCCGCGCAGCAGCAAAGCTCGAATCGAGCCATCGCGTTCGACATCTGCAATGACACCAGCGAGCACGTTTACGACCGACGTGCTCAACGCATTCATTTTTTTTGGCGAGTTGAGTGTTATGGTCGCGACGGCACCATTCTTTTCGAGAATTACCGGATTTCCAGGCATGCTGACGTTCCCTGATTGATCAAAATTTCAGCGTCAGCGCGGCGCCATGCGAATGGCACCATCCACACGAATGGACTCGGCATTCATGTAGCCGCAAGTAACGAGAAACTCGACGGCCTGCGCGAATTCATCGGGGTCGCCTAAACGCTTGGGAAAGGGCACGCTGGCCGCCAGCGCCTGTTTGACGTTGTCCGGCAGGCCCAGCAGCAACGGTGTACCGAAGATCCCCGGCATGATGGTGTTGATCCGGATCCCTTCGTCCATCATGTCGCGCGCGATTGGCAGGGTCATGCCCACGATGGCTGCCTTGCTGGCCGCATAGCTGGCCTGGCCGACCTGGCCGTCCTGCGCGGCGGCCGAAGCGGTGTTGACGATGGCGCCGCGGTCGCCATCGGCCAGCGGCGCGAGCGTCAACATGCCCGCAGCTGACTTGGCGATGCAGCGGAAGCTGCCCACCAGGTTGATCTGAATGATGCGATTGAAACGATCTGCCGCGCATGGGCGGATTTCGCCGGTTTTCTTGTCGCGGCTGACAGTCTTGACGGCGTCGGCCGTGCCGGCGCAGTTGACCAGAACGCGCTCCTGCCCGATCGCGGCGCGGGCCTTGGCGAAGGCTGCGTCCACCTGCTCCTCGGACGTCACGTCCACATTGCAGTAAACGCCGCCAAGCTCGCTTGCCAACGCCTGGCCGACGGCTTCATTCATGTCGAAGATGGCGACTTTGACGCCGTGGCTGGCCAAGAGCCGGGCCGTGGCAGCTCCCAGACCGGAAGCCCCCCCGGTGATGACGGCAGAAATGTCGGAATTCAGTTTCATGGTTTTTCCTTGATAGATGACAGACAGGCGTTATTGGCCAGTGAAGTTGGGGGCACGCTTGTCCAGGAATGCCGCTTGCCCTTCCAGGTTGTCGGCCGAACGCAAAACGACGAAGAAATTGCGCTTCTCATGCTCCAGGCCCTGCGCGAGCGGAGTTTCAAAGCTGGCCAAGGCCGCATCTTTCGCGAGCGCCACGGCCAGCGGCGAATTGGCCGCAATCCGGCTGGCCATCGCCAACGCCGTCGGCAGGGCCTGGCCGTCAGCCGTCACTTCGGCGACGATGCCGACGTCGCAGGCCTTGCGGGCGTCGATGAAATCACCGGTCAGCAGCAGAGCCATCGCCTTGGACTTGCCGATGGCATGGATCAGGCGCTGGGTGCCGCCGGCACCGGGAATGGCGCCCAGCTTGACTTCCGGCACGCCAAACTTGGCTGACTCGCCGGCGATCACGATGTCGCAGGCCAGCGCCAGTTCCATGCCGCCGCCCAGCGCGACCTTTTCCACCGCCGCAATGACGGGCTTGGGGAAGCTCCCCAGTTCCGAAAAGAAGTCCCAGCCCGTCGCTGCGCGATCGCCCAGCAGCGGCGCGGCGCGCAGCACCTCGAACGCCGTGATGTCAGCTCCGGCGCAAAACACGCCCTCGGCGCCGGTGATGATGACGGCTCGCACGGCATCGTCGTCGCGCAGTTGCGCAAGCTGCGCGCGCAGGCCATCGAATACCGCGCGGTTCAAGCTGTTCTTTGCACGGGGGCGGTTGATGGTCAAGGTGACGATGGCGCCTTCGCGGCTGACGAGCACTTCGCTGGATTCGCTCATGTTGGCCCCGCTCATGCCAGCCGCTCGATGATGGTGGTGTTGGCCGTGCCCGAGGCCTCGCAAATGGTCTGCAGGCCATAGCGACCACCCCGGCGCTCCAGCTCGTACAGCAGGTCGGTGAGCATCCGCGCGCCGGTGGAGCCCAGCGGATGGCCGATGGCTATCGAGCCGCCGTTGACGTTGAGGCGGTCGTCCGGGACGCCGAATTCCTGCTGGAACATGAGCGGCACGCCGCCGAAGGCCTCGTTGACCTCGAACAGATCGATGTCGTTGATGCTCAGGCCCGCTTCCTTCAGTGCCTTGCGGGTGGAATCGAGCACGGCGGTGAACTGGATCACCGGATCGGCGGCGGCCACGGCGGTGCTGACGAAGCGCGCACGCGGCTTCAGGCCGTGCTGCTTGGCATAAGCGCGGCTGGCAATCAGCAGCGCGGCGGCACCATCGCTGATCTGCGAGGAGTTAGCAGCCGTTGTAGCGCCGTCTGCGGCAAACACGGGCTTAAGCGTAGCCATCTTCTCGGGGTTGGGGTCGGCGCGCATGCCCTCGTCGGCGGTGACGAGCGGGCTGTCTGGGTCGGTCGGATCCTCATGCAGCCGCACGAGTTGGTCTTGGACACGACCAGCCCGCGAAGCCTCAATGGCGCGCCGATGGCTGCGCACGGCGAAGGCGTCCAGCGCCTCGCGCGTGAGGCCGAAGCGCTTGTTCATCAACTCCGACGAAACGCCTTGCGGTATCAGCGGGTTGTCCTGGTAGCGCGCCAGCTCACGCGGGCTGTATTGCGAGCCCAGCGGCGCGCCGGGCTTGAACGACGGCGGCATTGGGGCCTGCGACATCGACTCAACCCCGGCACCAATGACCAGTTGGTAAGCGCCCGCCTGGATGCCATGCACGGCAAAGCTCACCGCCTGCTGGCCGGAGCCGCATTGCCGGTCAACCGTCACCGCCGGGACGGATTCGGGCAGCCCCGCCGCCAATACGGCATGACGACCCAGGTTACCGTGCTGTTGCTCCCATTGCAGCACGCAGCCGACGATCACATCGTCCAGATCGGCGGGGTTGATGCCGGAGCGCTCGACCAACTGGCGCAGCGTCTCGCCCAACAGATCGACGGGGTGCCATTTCTGCAGGCGCCCCCCGCGCTTGCCCACGGGTGTACGCAACGCACCGACTATGACGGGTTCATGGTTATTCATGTTCTTCTCCTGGTGCAAAAAGGTTGGCTCACTCAGCGTAGCGGCCCGCATGCTCGATGCGGATGCGCTTCTTGTCGAGCTTGCCAACGCTGGTCTTGGGGATGGCTTCGACAAACAGAATCTGGTCTGGCAACTGCCACTTGGCGAAGGCGCTGCTCAGGTGTTCCTGCAATTGCTCCTGGGTCGCCTGCTGGCCCGGCCTCAGCACCACCAGGGCCAGCGGCCGTTCCTGCCACTTCGCATGGGGAATGCCGACCACCGCGGCGTCGCGTACGGCCGGGTGGCTCATGAGCAGGTTTTCCATGTCGATGGAAGAAATCCATTCGCCACCGCTCTTGATCACGTCCTTGATGCGGTCGGTGACTTTGAGGTAGCCGTTCTCGTCCACCGTGCCAACATCGCCCGAGCGCCACCATCCGCCCTCAAGGAAGCGGTCTCCGGAATCGGGCATGTCGTGGTAGCTGACCGTTATCCAGGGGCCGCGCAGACAGATCTCGCCTGCCGACTGTCCGTCGTGTGGCAAGTCCTTGTCGTCGGCATCGAGGATGCGGATGTCCACCCCGGTCAGAACCAGGCCTTGCTTGCGCTTGAGGTTCCACCGCTCGTCCTTGGTCAGGCGCTTCTTGAGCGTGGACTTGAGGCGGTTCATCGTCACCAGCGTTGTGGCTTCTGTGGCGCCGTAGGCATGCACCACCTCGGCACCCGTGAGGTCGTAAAAGCCGATCATCATCGACAGAGGTGGCTCGGTGGCGCCGGACAGCATGCGCATGCGACTGAAGTCCGGCTTGACCGGCAGCGTCTCGATGTACTGCAGCATGGGCTGGAAGATGGCCGGTGCGCCGTTGGTGACCGTCACGTCCTCGGCGATCATGGCATCGACCAGCGGCTTCGTGTCTTCGGCAACGTAGCGGCCCGGCAGCACGATCTTGTCGGCGAGCAGCGTGGCGGCCTGCGGCAGGCCCCAGCATTGCCCGTGGAACATGGGCGTGATGAGCATGACGCAGTCGTTCAGCGTCATTCCCAGATTGGTGGCCATGGCCGTGGAGTGCAGGTAGATGCCGCGGTGCGAGTAGTACACACCCTTGGGCTTGCCCGTGGTGCCGGTGGTGTAGCAGGCGCTGTAGGCCGACGTTTCGTCGATTTCGGGCCAGTCGATCTTCGTGTCGGCGGCGGCCAGCAGGTCTTCGTAGTGCAGCAGCGGTTTCAGCGTGGTCTTGATCTGGTCCAGTGGCTTGTCAGTCATGACGATCCAGCCCTTGATCTGGGGCGAATTCGCCGCGACGGATTCGGCAATGGGCAGTAATGTTTCGTCCACGCAAACGTAGGACACCTCGCTGTGGTCGACCACGTAGCCCAGATCCTCGGCGCCCAGGCGCAAGTTCATCTGCAGCATGACCGCGCCCAGGCCGGGGATGGACCAGTACAACTCGAAGTGGCGCCGACTGTTCCAATCCAGGATACCGACCCGATCGCCCGGTGCAACGCCGAGCGCGCGCAGCGCATTGGCGCTTCGGCAGACGCGCGCGTAGCAATCGGCATAGGTGTAGCGATCCCAGCCGCCATCGGGTGTGCGGTAGACGATCTCCTGGTCCCCATGGGTGCGCGCGGCGTGCCGGATCAGCGTCGTGGTGTTGAGCTGGCGGTCGTTGCCCGTGGTGGACGGGCAGCCGCGGACGATGTGGGTGGTAGCAGTCATTTCTTTGTCTCCTGGGTGGTGGTTGCGTTGAGTGCCTGGAACCGTGGGGCCGGGGCCGCTTCGATGGCGCCGAAAGAGGTGGTCTGGTAGATGCCCCGTGCCGCGTTGTGCGGATGCCGCACTGCCTCGGCCAGGCTGAGCACGGGTGCAAAGCAGGCGTCGCTGCCTTCAAGCAGCGCGCACCAGTGCGCCTGGGGCTGGGTGCGGATGAGGGCCGCGATGCGCTCCTTCAACGCTGGCCACGCCGCCGTGTCGTACTGGTCTGCAGGGTTCACGTCCGCCAGGCCCAACTTGGACAACAGCAATGCGTAGAACGGCGGCTCGATCGCGCCGAGGCTGATGAAGCCGCCGTCGGCGCAGACGTACACGTCATAGAACGGCGAATCGTGGAACGGGCTCGGCTGTGCGCCGTCGATCTGCCCGTTGGCGCGAATCCAGTGCACCAGCGTGCCCAGCATGGCCACGATGTCGACGATGGCTGCGTCCACAACCCGGCCACGGCCGGTGGCCCGTGCATCGACCAGCGCGCAGGCGACGCCGAAGGCCATGCCCAGCGCCCCGGCCCCATCCCCGAGTACCGAGGGCGGCACGATGGGTGCCTGCCCCCTATGCGCCGACAGCGACAGAAGGCCCGTCAGCGCGACGTAGTTCAGGTCGTGGCCTGCGGCCTGGGCGAGCGGGCCGCTCTGGCCCCAGCCCGTCATCCGGCCGTAAACCAGCCGGGGATTGTGCGCCGCGCATTCAGTGGGGCCGAAGCCCAGCCGTTCCATCACACCCGGGCGAAAGCCCTCGATCAAGGCGTCGGCCTGGGCGATCAGGTCCAGGGCACGCGCTTTGCCGTCGGGCGACTTCAGGTCGATGACCTCAACCGTCTTGCCGCGGCGCAGGGGATTCTCCGCCGCCCCGCCCAACCGCTCGGCCGCGGCGGCCGGCTCGGCTCGTGTCAGTGCGATCACCTCGGCACCCATGTCGGCCAGCATCCTGGCGGCCAGCGGGCCCGGGCCGATGCCCTCGAACTCCACCACGCGGACGCCGTGCAGCGGCAACTGCAGCGTGTTCGGCGCGCTCACAGCTTCCTCGCAATCAATTCCTTCATGACCTCATTCGCACCGCCGTAGATCTTCTGCACACGCGAGGCTGCATACATGCGCGCGATCGGGTATTCGGCCATGTAGCCGTAGCCGCCAAACAGTTGCAGGCACTCGTCCACCACGCGGCACTGCTGCTCGGTGCACCACCACTTGGCCATATATGCGGCCTCGTCGTCGAGCATGCCGTCCAGCAGTCGTTGGATACAGTCGTTTACGAAGGTGCGCACCACGTGGGCGATGGTGGCCATCTCGGCCAGCTTTTGGCGCGTTGTCTGCATGTCGAACAGAGGCGCACCGAATATCTTGCGCTGCTTCGTGTATTCGATGGTGAGCTCCAACGCCCGGTCGATGACGGCCGCCGCCGGCACTGCAATGACCATGCGCTCGTAGGGCAGCGCGCCCATCAGTTGCCCAAAGCCTTGGCCTTCGACGCCGCCCAGCAGTTGGTCGGCTGGAACGCGCACGCTGTCGAAGAAGAGCTCCGCCGTGTCCGAGGCCTGCATGCCGATCTTTTCAAGCAGGCGGCCCACACGAAAGCCTGGCAGGTTCTCGGTCTCCAGTACGAACAGCGACACCCCTTTGCTGCCCGCGCCACTGGTGCGCGCCGCGACGATCAGCAGGTTTCCGGTGAAGCCGTTGGTGATGAAGGTCTTGGCGCCGTCGATCACGTAGTAGTCGCCGTCGCGCCGGGCCCGGGTGGAGATGGCCTTCAGATCCGAGCCGCAGCCCGGCTCGGTCATCGCGATTGCGGCCAGCATCTCGCCGTTCGTCACCTTGGGCAGCCAGCGCTGCTTCTGCTCCTCGGTACCGAAGTCCAGGATGTAATGCGAAGCGATGGTGTGCACCGCTATGTTGACCGGCATCTCGGCCTTGGCCAGTTCGTCCTGCACTACCAGTTGGTAGGCGAGGCTGGCGCCGGCGCCGCCGTACGCCTCAGGCATTTCCGGCAGCAGGAAGCCCATTTCGCCAAAGGGTCGCCAAGTTTCGCGCGGTACGTAGCCTTGCTCGCGCCACCCCGGCAGCTTCGGAGCCATTTCGGCAGCGATATAGCGGCGAACCTGCTCGCGAAAGGTCTCGATGTCACTGTCCATCCAAGGTTGGCGGTAAAGTTGCGGCAGCATGGATGTATCTCCTTATTTATGCATTGGTTTCGGCCCCTGTGCACCGGGTATTCGGCGCAGTGCCATGGCGAAGTATTTTTGGGATGTGATAATTTTGATACGTGCCCCTTGAAAGGACGATGGCGAATTGCCTCAATCAACTGACAAAAAACTTCTTTCGGCCCGCGAGACCGAGGATCGGCCCCTTCGTTCACACACCATGCGTCCCGTCGTCACTGTCCCCATCTTTGCCATTCAAGGCCTTCTGGACGGCGCACGCATCAAGGGGCTGGCTACCCCGGAATGGCTAGAGAACGTTCTGGGACGCGCCGGCATCAGCGAATCGCTGCTGGAGCTCAAGGATTCGCGCGTAACCGTGGAGCAGTTCAACGCGCTATTTATCGCTGTCAAGGACAGCCTGAACGACGAGTGCCTGGGCTACCTACATGAGCGACCCATGCGCCCGGGCAGCTTCGCGCTGATGGCTCGCTCCACGCTCGGGGCCAAGACATTGGGAGCTGCCCTAAGCCGCCTGGCGGGATCCTTTGCGCTTTTACAGGACGATGTGACGCTTGTTCCCGTGTCCGAGGGCTCGTTGAGCGGCGTCGCGCTGCAGATGAACGGCGGTCCTGGCACTCATGACGACTTCTTGCACGGGATGCTGTTACGCGTCTTCTGGCGCCTGCTGGTGTGGCTGCACGGCGACCGTCTGGTGCCGCAACGTTTCGACTTCAACTTTTCGCCACCGCCGCATGCAGTGAGCTACGGGCTTATCTTTCCCGGCACAGTGCGTTTCGGGCAGCCTCGTACGGCCATCTGGTTTGACGCAAGCGCCTTCAAGCATCCAGTACGGCGTGACTGGGAGGCGCTGCATTCTTTCTTGCGAGCCACGCCGGGCAACCTAATTGGCCCACACCTGAACGAGCGCAATGCCAGCGCGCGAGTACGTATGGTGTTGCAGCGGGCCATCCCGGAGTGGCCTGACCTGGGCATCACCGCACAACGCCTGCATATGTCGGTAAGCACACTACAGCGACACTTGGCCGCCGAGGGCACATCGTTCCAGGCTCTAAAGGATCAACTAAGGCGGGACATGGCGATCGTGCGCCTAACCAGCAGCGATGCCTCGCATGCAGCCATCGCCGCCGACCTAGGATTCACCGATAGCACCGCCTTCCAGCGCGCCTTCAAGGTCTGGACCGGCAGCGCGCCGGGAGCCTACCGCGCCCGCTCGCGCAGCGGGCAGCACCCTACATAGAGGCATTCGACCAATTCCGGCACGGCCACGAGGCTGTAGCCGACCACTGAGAAGATCGGCGCCTTCATAGCTGCCGGGCCTTGGCCCACATCGAGCGAGGCTCTCGTGCGCTCAAGAGACTGTTTGCAGCCCTGGCAGTTGCACCGACGGCATCGCAGCGACAGGCTGCGGCAGGAAGCAGACGCTTTCCGTCAGCCTATCGAGGTCATTCGTCATTGCCACCCGTCGAGGCTGACTTCTAAGCTTCCTAAGCTAAAACTGAACTCGCACTGGATAGGAGTGATGGCTGTGCGCCATTTGGAGCGGCACTGCCAGAATGTAAATCAAGCATCATGACCAACGCAGCCTCGGCACTTTCGTATCCGTTCTCGGACCTCCCACTCCCTGGCCAAGCCACGGAAATCAAGCCAGGTGTGCTGTGGCTGCGCATGCCGCTGCCGTTTTCCCTGGATCACATCAACCTCTGGGCATTGAGCGACGGTCCTGGTTGGGCGGTCGTGGACACGGGCATTCGCAGCGTGGACGTCAGGAACGCGTGGCTCGCCTTGCTCGCTCCGCAGGGGCCGCTAGCCGGCCGTCCCATCTCCCGTGTGATAGCGACGCACATGCACCCGGATCATGTGGGCATGGCGGGATGGTTGACACGTCGCTTCGAATGCGCGCTTTGGATGACACGAGACGAGTATTTGAGCTGTCGGGTGATGCTTGCCGATACGGGGCGGGAAGCGCCAGTCGATGGCGTTCGCTTCTATCGGAGGGCCGGATGGAGCGACACCGAGGTGGATGAGTACCGCACCCGGTTCGGTGACTTCGGTAAAATGATCCATCCATTGCCTGACAGCTTTGTGCGGCTCACGGATGGCCAGATGTTGCGGATCGGGGACCAGGAATGGGAAGTCATCGTCGGCACAGGACATTCCCCCGAGCACGCGTGCTTCTACTCGCGCGAACTGGATTTGCTTATATCGGGGGATCAGGTTCTTCCCAGGATCAGTTCCAATACCTCCGTGTACGCCACCGAGCCGCATGCGAATCCTCTGCAGGGTTGGCTCGATTCCATCGACCGGTTGATGCAACGCGTACCTGGGAGCGCCCTGATTCTGCCTGCCCACAACGAACCTTTCCATGGCCTGCACCTACGGTTGGAGCAACTGCGTGCGAGCACCGTCAGAGGCACCGACCGCGTCAGGCAACAACTTGCGCAGCCTCTGAGGGTCATCGACCTGGTTCGCGCCCTGTACCGCTCGTCCATTGTTGCGGAGCAAATGCACCTCAACCTCGCGACCGGAGAGACGCTCGCCCACCTGAACTATCTCGACCAGCGTGGGGAAATCGTGTCTGCAGAAGACGAAGACGGTGTAATGCGCTATCGGCTCGCCTGATGCACTAAATTGCCCTCAAGGATATAGAAGTAACCCAATCAAGCCTGTCATTGACTGGGTTCTTTGCTGATGTGTTTCGAGAGCAATGAGTCCTTGCGCCAGCGCGTCGTGTACGGCCTCCAGTTCTTTGAACACCGTGTTCGCAAACCAGTCCTGGCACGGCACCTTCGACAGATGCTCGACCGGGTTCAGCTCAAGGCTGTAGGGTGGCGGAAATTCTAGGCGCATATTCTGTGGCACATCCAAGTGACCCGCGATGTGCCAACCCGTCTGATCCATGACCATCATGATGAACTCGACGGCATGGCGTCGCGCCATCTCGGCCAGAAACACCGGCATCGTCTCAGCGTTGGCCCAGGGCAGCACCAGAGAGTCCATCACGCCATCGTGCGTGCTGACGGCGGCGAAGGCGAACAGGTCCTGGCGTTGCAGGCGTGCGCCGACGATGGGGCGTGAGCCCCTGGGCGCCCAACACTGCCGGGGTGTTCCCAGCAGGCAGAAGCGCCCTTCGTGCTGGAACATCAGCCGCACGCGGCGACCATATTCAGCTTGACGCTTGACCTCTTGGCGCACTTGAACAGCGCTCTCAGAAAGGGGCCGTTTGTCATTCGATTGGGGCGCTTCGTCATCGCGGCTCGCAGCACCGGCACCTACGATTCCTTGTGTGCGCTGGACGACATGTAGCGGAGCGGCGATGACCGCCGCCCCGCGATCCAGAACCTAACTCAAAGGAGACAAACACGTGTGCTAAATCGACATGCCGAAGCTCGCCGACGACGCTCGCTTCAACCGCTTTCATGCCAAGGTGCTTCTGTGGTGCCTGTTGATTCTCATCATCGACGGCTATGACATCGCCGTGATGGGCATCGCCCTGCCGTCCATCATGCAGCAGATGGGCGTAAACGCATCGACTGCCGGTTTCATGGCCAGTTCGGCCCTGTTCGGCATGATGTTCGGCGCCATGGTTCTGGGCACGCTGTCCGACCGGATTGGTCGGCGCTGGGCCCTCTCCATTGGCGTTATGCTGTTCAGCGTGTTCACCGCGGCCGCCGGATTCACCAAGGATCCCATCAGCTTCAGCGTGGTGCGCTTCATCGCGGGCCTGGGGATTGGCGGTGTGCTGCCGGTCATCGTGGCACAGATGGTCGAGTACTCGCCCAAGAAGATCCGCAGCCTGATGACGGCGCTGATGACTTCGGGCTACGCACTGGGCGGCATCCTGGCCGCGGTGCTCGGCAAGCAGCTGATCGGCGAGTACGGCTGGCAGGTCGTTTTCATCGCAGCGGGTGTGCCGGTCCTGCTGATTCCGTTCATCTTGAAGCTGGTGCCGGAATCAATGACCTACCTGATCTCGCGCAGCCGCAACGGCGAACTGGCCGAAGTGGCCCGTAATCTCCAGCCGGGAGTCAAGCACCCGGCGGACGCCCAGTTCGTCGTGCCCACCGCCGACCGCGTGGCGGGTGCGCCGGTCTCCCGGCTGTTCCAGGACGGGCGAGGCCCGAGCACGGTGCTGTTCTGGATCGCCTTCTTCTCGGGCCTGTTCATGGTCTATGCGCTCAGCAGCTGGCTGACCAAGCTGATGGCTATGGCTGGCTACAGCCTGGGGTCTGCCCTCAGCTTCGTGATCGCGCTGAACGTTGGCGCCATCATCGGTGCCGTGGGAGGCGGGTGGCTCGCCGACAAGTTCAACATCAAGTGGGTGCTGGTGGGGATGTATGCGCTGGGCGGCGTGCTGCTGTACCTGATGACGTTCCAGACCTCGACCGAGCTGCGTTATCTGATCATCGGCGCGGTCGGCGCCTGCACCACCGGCGCGCAATTGGTGGCCTATGCCTACTGCGGGCAGTTTTACCCGATGTCCATCCGCTCGACCGGCATCGGCATGGCCTCCGGCGTGGGGCGCCTGGGCGCGATCGCGGCGCCGCTGCTAATCGGCCAGATCGTTGCGCTTGAGCTGCCGCTGGAGCAGAACTTCCTGGTGATCGGGGCTTTCGGAATCATCGGCTCGATCGCCCTGGCGTTCATCAGGCATGGCGGCCCGGCGTCGGTGGGCCCGCAAGAGGCTGCACGCGAGTTGCGCCCGTCGCAACAGACGCCGCAAAACGCCTGATCGTAGCCATCAAGGAAATTCGCTGTGTCTGTCTACATAGCCCCCCTGCGCGAAATGCTGTTCGCCATGAAAGAGGTCGGCGGCCTGGACGCGATCTGCGCCCAGCCCGACCATGAAGAAACCACGCCCGACCTGGTCGAGGCCATCCTGCAGGAGGCGGCTATTTACGCCGCTGGCGTGCTGGATCCGCT
>JBLWWC010000011.1:0-19423 GCA_048268145.1 Qipengyuania sp.
ATCGTCGTCGCGGGATCGGTCGGCATGCCCGGCTTGAAGCGCGACACATCCGCCTCCAGCCGCTCGACGACCGCGTCGTGCAGGTCGTCATGCAGGAAGGCGCGGCTGGTCGAGCCGCAGCTCTGCCCGCACCAGCTGAAGTTCATGCCCGCGACGATGGCGTTGGCCACCTTGTCGGGGTCGCTGTCCGGATAGGCGATCAGGGCGTTCTTGCCGCCCAGTTCCAGCAGCACCGGCTTCAGCGTGTCGCTGGCCGCGCGCATCACCGCGCGCCCGGCCCCCACCGAACCGATCAGCGTGACCTTGTCGATACCCTTGTGCGAGGCCAGCGCCGCGCCCGCCTCCGTCCCGCCGGGGAGCACGGTGAAGACACCCTTGGGCAGCAGGCCGTCGATCAGCTCGGCCAGCCTCAGCGCCGAGAGCGGCGCCTGCACCGGAGGCTTGATGATGACCGCGTTGCCCGCAGCCAGCGGTGCGCCCATCTTGCCGCCGCAGAACATCAGCGGGTGGTTGAACGCCAGGATCCGCGCCACCACGCCCAACGGCTCGCGCAGGGTCATGTTGATGCGCTCGGGGCCCATCGGGATGGTGTCGCCCTTCATCTCGGTGACGAGGCCGGCAAAGAATTCCATCTGCGCCGCGGCGACGCCCGCGTCGCCGCGCATTTCGGTATAGGGGTTGCCGCAATTGGCGGAATCCAGCAGCGCCAGCTCGTCGCCGTGCTTGCGGATGATGGCGGCGATCTCCTTGAGCACGCGCGCGCGCTCCAGGGGCGCCACGTCGCGCCATTCGCGGAACCCCGCGCGGGCGCTTGCCACGGCCGCGTCGACATCCGCCTCGCCCGCCGTGGCCACCTGGGCCAGCACCTTGCCGGTTGCCGGGTCGAAGGTCGGATCGGTGCGCCCGGATTGCGGCGCGGGCCAAGCATTGCCGTAGTAGAGGCCCAGGTTGTCGGGCAGGATCGGTTCGAGCATGGAGCCCTCCTTGTCTTGCAGGGGGCGGGCGACCGGGGCCGCCGCGCCGAGGGTTGTCACAGCATCGACGGCAGCAGCGTCGTCAGCCCGGGAACCAGCGCCAGCACGATCATGCCCAGCAGGTACAGCAGCACGAAGGGCCAGGCCGAGGAGAAGACCTTGCCGAGGCTGGCATCCTCCCACGCGCTTTTCAGCGCGAACAGCGTGTAGCCGAAGGGCGGGGTCATGCCCCCCACGGTGATGTTCACCAAGAACAGCAGCCAGAACCAGATCGGATCGAATTGCAGCTCCTCGATGATCGGCAGGTAGATCGGGATGACGATCAGCATCAGCGCGATCTGGTCGATGAACATGCACAGCACGAAGGGCAGCAGCATCAGCAGGATCAGCATCACCCAGCGTGACTGTTCCAGCCCCACGACCCATTCGGTCATCGCCGAGGCGCCGCCGGTAAAGGCCAGCAGCTGGCTGAACAGCTTCGAGCTGGCCATGATGAACAGGATCATCGCCGCCACCTTGGCCGAGGAGACCAGCGACTCGCCGATCATCTTCAGGGACAGGTTGCGATAGATCGCGGCGGTGATGAGCGAGCCGATGACCCCCATCGCGCCCGCCTCGGTCGGCGTGGCGATCCCGGCCAGGATCAGACCCATCACCATCAGGATGATGATCGAGAACGGCACCACCCGCAGCAGCGCCCAGCCCTTGTCGGCCAGCGTGGCACGGGTGCCGTCGTCGGGCTCGTCGGGCGCCAGCGAGGGGTTGAGCCAGACCCGGATGAAGCAATAGCCCAGGAAGATGCCCGCGAACATCAGCCCCGGGATGATCCCCGCGATCAGCAGCCCGGCGATCGACACGCCGGCCAGCGTGCCAATGATGATGACCAGGACGCTAGGCGGGATCAGCGGCGCCAGGCTGGCGCCGGCCAGGATCGTGCCGGCCGACAGCCGCGCGTCGTACCCGCGCGCGATCATACCCGGCAGCAGCGAGCGGCCCAGCATGGCCGCCACGCCCATCGCAGCACCCGACAGGGTGCTGAACACCGTGGCCAGCAGGATCGACAGCACGTACTGGCGCCCCTTCACCCGACCGACCAGCGTGTCGATGGACCGGAACAGCACCTCGACCGAGTTCGAGCGGAACAGGATCTCGCCCATCAGGATGAACAGCGGGATGGTGACCAGCGATTGCGTGGTCGTCGTCTCGTAGAGCGAGTTGACGAACATGCCGTAGCCCATCGGTCCCATGATGACCGCGACGGCCAGCAGGTTGACCAGCAGGAAGGCCGCGAAGACGGGCAGGCCTACGGCCATGAAGCCCAGAAGCAGCCCCACGCCGGTCGCGACGGCGGCGATACCTTCAACCATGGGTCACCTCGGGTTGGGAGTCGGTCTCGGAAAGCGCCTGGCCGAAGGCGAGGCGCAGAAAATACAGGCCGGAATTGGCCACGCCATAGGTGATGAAGGCCACCAGGATCCATTTCGGAATGCGCACGGTGGTCAGGGTCGCCGTCCCGCGCGAGGCCAGGTGCTGCACCTCGCCGATGCAAAGCCAGGCAGCCCAGAGACAGGTCGCCGCCGCCACCAGGAAGCCCGCGCGCAGGATCACCTGGCGCAGCCGGCCGACCAGGTCGGGCAGGATAGTCACGGCCACGTGCCCGCCTTCGCGGGTCAGCCAGGGCGCGGTGCTGAACACCGTGATCAGCAGCAGGAAGGAAACGAAATCGCTCGCCCAGAGGGTCGGCGCGCCGAAGGCATAGCGCGAGACGACCTCGAAGGCGTAGATGAGCACGATGGCTGCCAGCGCACCGACGCCGATGAAGAACATCAGCCGGGTCAGCACGTCCTGAAGCGTCAGGATCGGTCGCATGGAGGGAAGCTCCTGGAACGGAAAGGCCGAAGAGAATGGGCCGAGAAGGACGACCGGGGGACGGAAAGACGCGCGGCACCAAGCGGCCGCGCGTCGGAAGGGGCCGGGCCCCGATCAGCCGTCGAGATCGGCTTCGGTTGCCAGACGGCGAATTTCCTCGATCGCCTCGCCCGATTGCGTGGCCGCGAGGTCCATCACGCCCGAGAACCAGGCCGAGCTGAGCGTGCCCGCCAGTTCCTCGGACAGCTCGGTCACGCTCATGCCCTCTGCTTCCAGGGCGGCGCTCTCTTCGGCGACTAGCGTGTCGAACAGGCCATTGGCCTCGATCTCGAACTCGCGCGCGGCGGTCTCGATCTCGGCCCGGGTTTCCTCGGACAGGTCGTTCCAGGTGTCAAGGTTCATCAACACCAGATGGCCGACCTGGCCGAAGGTCGGGCGCATCATGTAGTCGGCGACCTCGAACCAGCGGTAGGACAGAGCGCCGATGGTCGGCCAGGCCGCACCGTCGATCACACCGCGTTCCAGCGCCGGGTAGATCTCGCCGCCCGGCAGCACCACGGGCGAGCCACCCAGCACGTTGATCGCCGGGTGGTAGATCGGCGTGCCGCGCACGCGACGTCCTTCGAGGCCGTTCTCGCCGACCGGCTCGTTCAGCATGATGTGGTAGCCATTCAGGTCGTAAAGCACAGCGATCAGCTTCAACCCCTGCTCCTGGTAATCGGCATCCACCGCGTCCCAAATTCCGGCTTCGCGCAAGGCCTCGGTATCGCCCGACAGGCCGTCCAGCGCCATTCCCACCGAAGTCTGGTTGAAGTGATAGGCACCATTGGTGAACAGCAGGTCGAACAGGCCGCGCGACACCGGGTCGAACTGCTCGAACGGGGGCACGGTCTCGGGGCCCATGACGTTGACGCCGAAGCCCTCGGTTACGGCTTCGTCGAGCGTCTCGATGAACGACGTCAGCACGTCGACCGCAACATAGCTGGAATCCCAGCCCGACAGCAGGCGGAAGTCGCGTGCCTCGGCGGCACCAGTCAGGCCCAGCGTCGCGGCCGACAGCGCCGAAGCGCCCGCAAGGGCACGCAGTTTGTTGGTGAATGTGGTGGATGAAGTCATGTCGCTCGCTCCTCCCGTAGCGTTCCGACTGCGCCGCCCCTGGGCGGACAGTCTGGTCTGGATTGGCTGCTCAACCTAAAGGGTAAGCTATCTAAGCTTATTTGGCGGAGAGCACCTTGTCTTGATTGCCGGCGGGATCATTGCGACATTTCACATATATGAAATCGTACCGCCCTGCCCGTTCCGGCTTCAGCGCGCAGCCAGCCAGCGCCCCAACTTCCTGTTCAGGAATGGCAGGATCAGCCCGACATTCAATCCGGTCAGCAGCAGCGCCACGATGAACAGCGAGACCGCCATTGGCATGCCCTGGGTGAAGGGCCGCGTGGCCAGCACCAGGACGATAAGCGCGGGATAGACGGCCAGCATGCTGACCGCCCAGCGCTTCCAGAACTTCGGTTGTTGCGGCGGCACGGCGGAGGGGCTCTGCGTCGTGAGTCGCTCTGCGGTCTGGGTCGGATGGGTCACGTCGGTCTCTCTTGCAAAAGGACGCGCGGCCCGGAGGGGTCCGGGCCGCGCGATCTGTTAGGCTGCGCCAGGGTGGCATCAGCCGGCGGCGTTCTGTTGCACGCTGGCCCGGCGCCCCGCCACCAGGTGCCGTGCCAACATGGCTGCCCCGAGCGCGATGCCCGCGACCGCGAGCAGCTGGAAGGGCGCGACCGCCGCAACCGCACTGCCTAGCAGAAGTACCCGCTCCGCCGGCGATACCGGCTTGCTGGCGAAGGCCTCGACCGCGGTGGCCACGGACAGCGTGGCAATCACGCCCCCAACCACGGCCAAAGTATTCGACAGCGGGTCGGCCAGCAGCATCAGTGCCGGGTTCCAGACGAAGGCGAAGGGCAGCATGAAGCCGATCGAGGCCAGTTTCACCGAGGTGAAGGCGATCTTGAACGGGTCTTCATGCGCAATCGCCGCCGCCGACAGGGCCGCCACCGCAATCGGCGGGGTCAGCGCCGAGAGAACGGCAAAGTACAGCAGGAACATGTGGCTCTGCAGCACCGGATAGCCCAGTTGCGCCAGCGCCGGACCGACCAGCACGGCAGCCAGGATGTAGGCGCTCGGGGTCGGCATGCCGAGACCCAGGATGATCGTCACGACAGCGGCGATAACCAGCGTCAGGATCGGCTGCGAGTTGCTAATCACCAGGATCAGGTTCGCGGCCTTCATACCCAGCCCCGTCATCGACAGGCCCCCGATCACCAGACCCGCGGCGGCACAGGCGCCAGCCACCGGCAGGATGCGCAGCGTGGTCTCGCCCAAGCCCTCGATCACCTGCCACGGCGACAGGCGCGTCGCCTTCAGCAGCGTCGAGGCGATGATGACACCCATCACGCCGATCCCGGCGGTGAAGGTCGGAGAATAGCCCGAGAGCAGCGCCACCACGATGCCGATGATCGGCAGCAGGAAGACCCAGCCCGTGCGGAACGTCTGCGCTACGGTCGGCATCTCGTCCTCGGACGGGCGCAGGTCTTCGCGCACGGCGCGCAGGTGGACCTGACTAAAGACGCCGAGGTAGTAGAGCAGTGCGGGCACCACGGCGGCGACGACCACCGCCTTGTAATCCACGCCGGTATATTCGGCGAGAATGAAAGCGGCCGACCCCATCACCGGAGGCATCGCGCTGCCCCCCGTCGAGGCCGCGACCTCGACCGCGCCGGCGAAGCGCGCGCTGTAGCCCAGTCGCTTCATCACCGGGATGGTGATCGAGCCCGTCGCCACCACGTCCGAGGTCGGGCTGCCCGACATCGTGCCGTAGAGCCCTGAGGAAATCACCGCGATCTTCGCCGGACCGCCGCGGGTGCGCCCGGTCAGAAGCGCCGCGAGGTTGAAGAAGAACTCGCCCCCACCCGCTTTCGACAGAAAAGTGCCGAACATCACGAACAGGAAGACGTAGCTGGCGACCACCTGGATCGGCACCCCGAACACGCCATCCGTGGTGAAGACCAAGATATCGAGCAGGTAGGTGAAATCGTCGACGCCATGCCCGAAGGGCGGCGGCAGCAGGTAGCCGAACCAGTTGTACGCCAGGAAGGCCACGACCACGATGGTAAGTCCCATGCCCGTGGTCCGGCGCGTCGCTTCGAGGGTCAGGAGCAGTAGCGAGATGCCGAAGAAGAGCTGCGCGGGCGTGAACGGATCCAGCAGGCTGATGCGGTCCGCAATGGCGGTGGCGTTCACGAAGAAGAAGATGCCCGCTGCCAGGCTGAGCAGCGACAGGGCGATATCATAGAACGGGATGCGGTCGGGAGCGTTCGGCGTGGCACCGATCGCCGCGAACATGATCGCGTAGATCCCCGAAACGAAGAGGATGCCCAGAACTAGCGGATCCGAGATGGTGAAGAGGTTGGCGTAGATCACCCAGGCCGAGAAGATCGCGGCCACCACGACGATGGCCCGTTGCTGGCCGGCCGCAAGATCCCTCCTGCGGCCAGTGGAGACGAGTGTCCCGATCATTGCGACAGCCCTGCCTCACTGTAGGCACGGGCGGCGCCGGGGTGGAACTCGAGCACGCTGGGCGTGGCGAGCAACTCGGGCGTCAGGGATTGCATCGCGCTGTGAACCGCGCGCACCTCGTCGATGTTGGTGATTAGGGCGTTGGTCAAGGCATAGGCGTCGTCGTCGCTCATCGCGTCGGTCGCGGCCAGCAGCGCCCCCAGCGTCACGGTGTTCACGTCCGCCTGCTGGTTCGAATAGCTGCCAGCGGGAATGACCATCTGGCCGGTGCCGAAGCGCTCGTTGGTGGCGTCGATGACCTCCTGCGGGACCGACAGCAGCACAACGTCAGCATTCGTGTCCACCGCGCGAAACGACGAGTGGTTGATGAAGATGCCGTTGGTAATCATGTCGAGCCGTCCGTCCTGCAGCAGCTCGCCCTGCTCATTGGCGCCGGCGCGCACGAACTGGCCGCCAGCTTCGGCCAGGGATTCGTCGGTCACCCCCACCAGCTCGAACATCATCAGCGCGATGTTCGAGGTGATGTTCCCCGAGCGATTGATGCCGATGCGGATCGGCGCGCCGCTGCCGGCGATGTCGTCCAGGCTGTCGATGCCGTATTGCTCGGCCATCGAGCGGTCGAGGAAGAAGTGCATCGGCGCCCAGTTGTACATGTAGCCGATGGCCCGCATGTTCGTGATCGGCCCGCGGAAGGGCTCTTCGCCTCCCAGCGCGAGCTGCGCCTCGGCGTCGTGCACCAGGCCCAGATCCGTGCGCCCGGCGCCCAGCAGGCCGATGTTGGCGAACCCGCCGCCCGTAGCCTGATAGGTCACCACGGCCGAGGTGTCCGCCACCTGCGCGGCGCGGTCGATGCCGGCGCCCAGCAGCGACCAAAGGCCGCCCGGGTTCCCGCCTGAAAGAGTGAGGTTGAGCGATTGGCCGTGACCAGCCGTCGCCGAGACGGCGAGGCCGGCAGCCATCGCGATTGCAGTGAAACGCATAATCATGTCCTCCCGTTTGGCCCTGCGTCGCGCCCCTCTCCCGTCCGACATCCGGAACACGGGGGCCGGATCGGTGGTTTGCGAAACATAGCTTAGACATCTATCTTTAAAGCCCTCGCTAGGAGATTGTCAACGATTAGATACCAAAGCTTGCTATCCCCCCACTCAAGCTCGACGCGGAAGGCGTTACGGTCCCCCGCGGCGCTGGAAACCGGGTAATGCCGACACTCACGAAGGCAACATACATCATGACGAAGACCCTGTGCGGGCGGGCGCCCTCGCCCATCCTGCAGCAGCACTATTGCGCCTACCGGTGCTACGACGCCGAGGCGGGCCGCGCATTTCATGAGGATTTGCGGCTTTGATGGTGTGCCCCCCCGACGGCATCGATGTGCCAAGGTGGGTCTGCAAGGATCCACAAAGGAGAGCGGTCATGTCGGAGATTATCACGGTCGGGCTCGATCTGGCGAAGAATGTGTTTCAGGTCCACGGTGCCGACGCTACGGGCCGGGCGGTGCTGCGCAAGAAGCTGCGAAGAGATCAGGTCTGGCATTCTTTGGACAGCTGCCGGCCTGCGTCGTCGCGATGGAAGCCTGCGGTGGCGCCCATTTCTGGGGGCGCGAGATCGGGAAGATCGGGCATGACGTGCGGTTGGTCCCACCCGCCTACGTGAAGCCATTCGTGAAGCGCCAGAAGAATGATATGGCTGATGCCGAGGCGATCTGCGAGGCGGCGACGCGCCCGACGATGCGCTTCGTGCCGGTGAAGAGCGAGGAGACCCAAGGCGCGGCGATGGTCTTTCGCATCCGCGAGTTGCTTATCCGGCAGCGAACCCAGACCATCAATGCCCTGCGCGGGCATCTGGGCGAGTTCGGAATGATCGTTCCGCAGCGCGCGGCCAACATGTCGAAGCTGATTGCCATTGTGGAAGACCCGGAAAGCGGTCTGCCTGCCGATGCCATCCCCACGCTCAAGGTGTTGGTGGCGTCACTCGCCCATCTCGGAGCGGAAATCGGCAAGCTCGATGCCGAGATCGCCCGGTGTGCCAAGGAGAATGAGGTGGCGCGGCGCCTGATGACAGTCCCGGGGATAGGTCCTCTGATTGCCACGGCCATAGCGGTTCTGGCTCCGCCCCCCGAGACGTTCCGCAAAGCGCGCGACTTCGCGGCCTGGCTCGGGCTCACGCCCCGTCAGCATTCCACAGGAGGCAAGCAGCGTCTCGGGGCCAACACGAAGATGGGCGAACGGTCGTTGCGGCGATTGCTGATCATCGGGGCCAACAGCGTCATCATCAAGCGGCATGTTCATGCCGCTGCCCGGCCGGGCACATGGCTTGGCGAGATGCTGACGCGCAAGCCGCCGATGCTGGTGCGGGTCGCGCTGGCGAACAAAATGGCGCGGATCGTCTGGGCGCTGATGGCCCGAGGCGGCGCCTACCAGTCTCCGACCGCTGCGGCGTAAGCCGTCACTGGTCGCGAGGACGTCGGAGCGGAAGAGGGCAAGGAGACGTTTGGCGCACGGTCGTGAGACGGGATCGGGAGGACCAGAGCGCAACAGAGTGCCATCGAGCACGCGGCTTTGATCTGGACCCGACCTGCGAACACCATACGGGCCCGCGGCGTGATGATGGCCGCAACAGAGGCCGGATACATGTCAGCACCCGACACCGCGCGAAACTGATCCAGAAACCCTCTTGCGCAAGGGGCGGTTATACATGTTGCGCAAATGCTGTGAAGGTTTCACCTTGCGAATCCAGTCTGTTAGTCAGGCTGCATGAGCAGACCCATACCCCCGACCTACAAGACCAGGAACTGGCCAGCCTACAATGAAGCAGTCAAGCGCCGGGGCTCGCTGACGATCTGGTTTGACCCCGAGATGAGCTGGGATGCCGCGCCGACAGGCAGGCGTGGCCGCCAGCAGACCTACAGCGATGCCGCTATCCAGACGTGCCTCTCGATGAAAGTGCTGTTCGGCATGGCGCTCCGGCAGACGACCGGGTTCGTCGAGAGCCTGCTACGGCTGGTCGGCCTGAACTGGACGGTGCCCGACTTCAGCACGCTATCTCGCCGCCAGAAGACCTTGGCCGTGAACATCCCCTACCGCGGCTCCAAGGGGCCGTTGCACCTGCTGATCGACAGCACCGGGATCAAGGTCGAAGGTGAAGGCGAGTGGCACGCACGCAAGCATGGCGGCCCGAAACGGCGCGTCTGGCGCAAGCTCCACCTTGGGATCGATGAAGAAACGTTGGAGATCCGGGCCGTCGAAGTCACCGGGAGCCACATCGGTGATGCGCCCATCCTACCCACCTTCTCGACCAAATCCCGCAGGACCAGGAAATCGGTAGCGTTACGGCTGATGGCGCCTACGACACGCGCAAATGCCACGATGCGATTGCAGATCGCGGTGCCCATGCCGTCATCCCGCCCCGCAAGAACGCGAAGCCCTGGAAGACGATCACCGCCGGAGCCGTGGCGCGAAATGAGGCCCTGCGCGCGGCGAAATACCTGGGCCGCGCGCTCTGGCGACGATGGAGTGGATACCACCGCCGAAGCCGCGTCGAGACAAAGATGCATTGTATCAAGTTGCTGGGCCAGCGGCTCATGGCACGGGACTTCGACCGACAGGTCGCCGAACTCCAGGTCCGCATCGCCGTCCTGAACGGCTACACCGCGCTCGGAATACCCGTCACGGAAGCTGTGGGATAAGTCCGTCCGGGGAAAGGGGAACCTCGGCCTTAAGCCGATTTGTGCATCAGAGCCCTTGACACTAATAATTAGCTATCTATGTTTTTTCCCGGCGATGGTTCCCCGGAAGAGGAGCCGGATTTCATCGCTGCATCAAACTGGAGGAAATTCATGTCACGGACAGCCAATTTGGCCGGCCCGCGTTCGCGGACCGGAATGGTGGTGCTTTGCCTCGCTCTGACCGCGGGCTTCGCCCCGCTCGCGTCGGCGCAGGAGCAGCCCGCCTTCAACGAACATGCGGGAACCCTGCCGGACGGGACGGCATGGCTGATCCGCGTGCCCGAGAACTGGAATGGTCGACTACTCAGGGATCTGGATTTCGCCAGCAACGTTTCGGTCGCGTCAGCGGTCCAGCGGTATGACGACCTGCTCGGTCGTGGCTATGCCTTCGCCGGGCTCGCCCGGCACCCGCTGCGCCTGTGGCAATACGATCCGCAGCGTGAAATCCTGAATCTACAAGCTGTTCAGGACATTTTCACGGACCTGGAGCGCGCTCCTGACATGGTGCTGCAATACGGCTGTTCTGGCGGAGGGCTCGACAGCCTCGCTTCGGCCGAGGATTACCCGGACAGGATCGACGGTGCCGCCGTGCTTGCCGCCCATACGCCGGTCTGGATCATGAGCAGTTTCCTGGATGGCTGGTTCGCCATGCAGACCCTGCTGGGCGAAAGCTATGAGGCCGCTGGGCACGGTCCGGCCAGCGATCTCGCCATCGTCGGCCTGCCCAATGCCGGAGCGGGTGGCGAGCGCAGCCTTGACGCGATCCGTGCGTCCTGGATGGCCGCCATCGAAACGGCGGGCGAAAGCCCGGAGGGCCGCGCGCGGCTGGCGCTTGCCTTCGCCATCGGACAGTGGTCGCCGTGGATGGTCGAGGGGACCGAACTACCCGACACCGCGGATGCCGGCGCCATGGCCGACATGATCGTGGCCTCGGCGCTGCGCATCGGCGGTAATGTTGGCGGGTCCTCGCGGCTTCTGTTCGAAAACGCCGCATCGGGGCAGCAACTTTCCGGGAACGAGGGGGTCGACTATGCCGCCTTCTACCAGAATGCCGCACCCGCGATGGCGCGGACGGTTGAGGCGCTCTACGAACAGGCCGGTTTGGACCTTCAGGCCGACATTGCCAGGATCGACGCCGCCCCCCGCATCGCGGCCTCGGATTATGCGCGCGATTTCTGGGCCGCAGACGGGCGCACGACGACCGGCGATCTGCAGGTTCCGGCGATCCGCATCCACATGCTGGGCGACTGGGCCATTCCCTACACGCTGATGGAAGGCTACGGCGCGCTGGTGCAGGAGCAGGGTACCGGCGATCTGTATCGGCAGTCGCTGGTCCAGGGCACGGGCCATTGCGAGTTCACGGCTGCCGAAAGCACGGCCATCGTCGAGACCCTGGTCGAACGGATCGAAACGGGCGCCTGGCCCGAGACATCGCCCGAGGCGCTGAACGCCGCAGCCGAGGCGCTGGAAACCGGGAGCGCCCCCCGGTTCATCGAACACGGTGATTGGCGCGTGGCAGCCTATAACCGGCCCTGGGTTCCGGCAGAATGAGCCGATGGGGAACTGGCGCTGCGCCGGTTCCCCCACAGGTCCGGTGGCGCAAGTCATTGGTGGACCGTCGCCAACGCGCAGTGGGCATCTCTGGCGAGGGCAAGTGTTCCCATGTCTGGACGACCCCTGCTGCGCAAGCTGGGAATTGACGCGCCTATGCCGAAAGCAGTCATGTCTACGGCCTTTGTGGTGCGGTCTAGCCGCTGGCCCAGATGAAGTCCGCGGATCGGGTCCCAATCAAAATTGCGCGCTTTCTGCGCCTTGACCCCCTGGGGTGTCCCGATCCCCGGTTCGACCGGTTTGTCATCTCTTCTCAGCTTCCCGCATTCCGTCAGCGGTTCCGCGCTCAGGAGACAGGGGCCGCGTAGATCTCGTTGGCGTTGTTGCAGAAAGTCGGCCTGAGTTGTGAGTGCCCCTTTCCCATTCAGTTTCATGCCACGCGGACGACGTGGGCGGTGCCGAGCGCGTTGAAGCGATTGACAAGGGCGACCCGGATGTGGATTTCGGCGGTTTGGCGATCTGGATCCCGCGCGGCGATGCGCTCACCGAAGGCCTTCAGGCATCGCATCTTGGCCTCCACTCGGCTACGGGCGTGGTATCCGGTCCACCGCTTCCAGAATGCCCGACCGTAGTGACGCGTGGCGCGCAGGGTTTCGTTGCGCGCCTTGGCAGCCGGGCAGTCCTCTTTCCAAGCTCGACCGTTCCTTCGGGTCGGTATGATTGCCGTGCCACCGCGTGCGATGACGGCGCCGTGGCAGCGGCGGGTATCGTAGGCACCATCCGCGGTCACGGTGCCGATGTCCTCGTCCTCGGGGATCTGGCCCAACAGGTCCGGCAGGACTGGGCTGTCGCCTTCCCGGCTAGGGGTGAACTCGACGGCCCGGATATCCGAGGTGGCGATATCCATCGCCAGATGCACCTTGCGCCATTGGCGGCGGCCCTGAACGCCATGCTTGCGGGCCTGCCATTCGCCGTCGCCAAGAAACTTGATGCCGGTGCTGTCCACCAGAAGATTCAGCGGCCCTTCGGCACGGCGATAGGGGATCTGCACCTTGAGGGTCTTCTGTCTGCGGCACAGCGTCGAGTAGTCCGGAACGGGCCAGTCTAGCCCTGCCAGGCGCAGGAGGCTCGCGACCATTCCGGCTGTCTGCCTGAGCGGTAGCTTGAACAGAACCTTGAGCGACAGGCAAAACTGGATCGCGGCATTCGAAAAGACCGGCGGGCGCCCTGGGCGTCCCTCATGCGGCGCGTGCCAGGTCATCTCCTTGTCCAGCCAGATCAGCAGCGATCCGCGCTTCCTGAGCGCATCGTTGTAGCTGGACCAGTTCGTCGTGCGGTAGCGGGCGGGCTTGGGCTTGCTCATGCAGATCGTCTAACCGCATGGATTCCCGATGTGAATCCTTCACCGACTGAGTTCTGCAACAACGCCCGTCCGGCCTGAGATCAGCCTCCCGGATGCGACAGGTCCGTTCGTGTTGGCGCAGGCCGATGAACGCGCCGATATCGACATCTCTGGCAGCGCCTTCGACTTCGTTCGGAGCATCCGCGTCTACCATGTCCAGTTCAGCCAACATCAGGATCGTGACGGTGATTGCATCCGCTACGACTCGACTAGGCTCGGCTCCTACGGTGTGCAGGGCGATTATCGCTGGCAGAGATCGAGCGTGGGAGCTGTTCCACCTGCCTCGCTTCTGCCCCGTCCCGAGCACTGTGGTTGGGTGAGTTATCGCTCGGTCTTCGTCGATTGGCGCGACCATGAAGGAAACTACGGCTTCGAAGAGGTTCGATACTGAACCCCATGCGGGCCAGCGTAGCACTGGCCCGCTCCGATCAACTTGCACCGGAGGCAGTGCATCACCCCAAAAAAGGGAAACGACGCCAGACCGAGAAGCCTGACGCCGCGCTAGAAAAAAACCCCTGAACACGGTCTTTTTAGCGCAGTGTCCGAACCCCTGCAACCAGCAAAGTGTTTTTGCTGGCAAGAATGTTGTTTGCTCTCGACATGGCATCGTCTCTTAGGAGATACGACCATGGAACCAACGACCGGCCTGATCCTCAGGCGAATCACGCAGACAGACCTCTCCGTTTCGGCGCACAAGCTGGCCACGCTCATCCTCGACGGAATTGCGTGGAAGGATGGGTATAACGGCCTGCCCCGCGGCACGGCTGCCTTCACCCTGTCCTCTCTGGCGGCGAAGATGGGCGTCTCGCGCCAGTACCTGAGCGTTCTGCTGAGTGAGCTTGAAACTTCTGAACTGAAGCTTGAGCGCGAGAAATCGAACGGCAAGTTCGCCCCCTGGCTTTTCCGCTTCGCGGCCTTTGACGACGGCGAACAGACCCACGATCTCGTGTCAGGCGGAGGCGACACATCACTATCTAGAGAAGAATCTAACAAAACTATATTCACAGGACAGATCAACATTGACGGTTGCTCGAACGTGTTCCGAACATGCTGGGCCGAGCTGATCAAGGCCGCGAAGAGCGCCCTACCCTGCTGGAACGTCGATACGCAAGTGATCTGGGAACGCTTCCTTGCCTTCAACCGGGCCCGTGGGAACAGCAAGGTTCCGGCCGGTTTCCTGCTCGGCTTCATGCGCCGGTGGCGCACCTCGCTTGGAGAAGCGACGCGCCCACCGGCTCTCCCCGCACCACAGCCGGTTCAAGAGCCACGAGAGCGCGAGCTGCACGAACAGATCAAGGCTGCGCCAAGCTCGAACCGCCAGTTTCACGCGTCAGACCTGTGTCGCGTCATAGGGCAAGCGGCGTACGATGCGCGCATTGTCGCCGTGATCCGGCAGTTCGGTTGCCCGAGGTTCACTGCTACGCTTGCAGTCCACGGGCGTGCAGTCCTGGCGGGCGAAATCTCGCGGTGATGATGGATCGGGTGCCACAACTCTGGCCAGAACGTATTCAGTCAGGGCAGTTCTGGGATCAAAGCAGGTCGGCGAATTGCTCCAGGTCGGCAACCGTGGCGACCAACCCCTGCTGTGTCAGGATCGCGAGATACTCGTCGACGCTTTTGAGCGGATTCTTGAGGCGCGCGCGAACTTTCCGCAGCGCGGAACAGACCAGACCGGGCGCGAGAGACAGTTGGTTCCGGAAAAAGTCGTCAGGGTGTTGGGTCTCGATGCCAAAGGGCGCAAGTGCCGCTGGTGGGAAGTCCTTCAGGTTCTGCGTGACGATCGCGTCACAGCGCCCAACGATTGCCGCCGCCAGAACGTGCCGATCGTCAGGGTCCGGCAGTGTTAGGGCCGGCACCAATGCCTCGTAGCCGGTGACCAGACAGTCGCGTGTGGCCCTGTCCATCAAGTCGCGAGTTCGTTCCAGCGCGGCGCGCTCCCGATGAGGTTCATTGCGCAGAAGCGCATCAATCCACTCCCGATGGATATCGGCCGTCCACTTGGCCTTGAAAAGGTCTGTGACCGCCAACTGCATCAGTGCATCGCGCATCGGCGCGGGATAAAGGACGTTCGCATCGAACAGGACCGTGTACTGGCTCATTTCGAGCGGTAGCCCATGTCCTGCTCTTGAGCGTCGGCGGCCAGTTGATCGAGCGCAGCTTCACGCTCGGTATCGATCGCGGCCTTGTAGGACATCACGTCTTCCATGCGGACGCGGCGATGCTTGCCGACCTTCCGATGCGGTATGGCACCATCCTCGAGCAGCTTGATCAGGAACGGACGCGAGACGTTCAGAACCTCAGCGGCCTGTACGGTCGAGAGTTCGGCGTTCTCGGGGATGATGGTGACCCCCCGCCCCGCTGCCATCGCCTCGAGGATCTCCATGAGCAGCGATACGGCGCCCGCAGGAAGCTCGATCGGCTCCATCTGCTCGGAGTCCGTCACACGAAGTTTCAACGGCGCGCGCGCCTGGGCGAAGCGTGACAATGCCTGGCCAGAGACGCGCGCAATCGCTGCGTCCTGCGGCGTGGGCGGAAGATGTCGGTGTGCCAGCATGTTCATGGTGGTCTCCTCTCCGGTTTCTGTTCTCTACCACCATATATGAAATAAGTGCAACAAATGCATTAAGTGTTGGTGAGTTTCTGCGCGCCCTGCCGCGTGCTCGCGGTTATCGCTGCTGTCGAGTGAGCGGGTGAGACCCACGCTAACCTTCAGTTTGTCGCCTTCCACATCCTGAACCGCCCCTGTCCTGTCACCTCGCGGATCAGACCCCGCTCTTGCATCCATGCAAGGTTGCGCTGAACAGCGGCGCGACTGGCACTCGTCAGGGCCTGGGCCATTGGCGCAGAGACGAGCGGCCATTCGGTCAGCACTGCGCGCAAGGCCGGCGGCGTCCTGCCCGAGAGCAATGTCATTTCGGCTTCCGCCCGCGCCGACCATGCCTCGATATCGTCAAGGTGCCGCACCGCGGTCAGGCACGCGGCTTCCATCCCGTATAGCCAGCGTTCCAGACGTTCGAACGGTGAACCACCGGCTCGTAGTCCCCCTGCCCCGCCCATGGCCAGAGGCGTGAAGACTGCGCCTCTTCCATCGCTGGCCGCGATCCGCGCAGCTGCGACAGCCGCTTCCATACGGTCGTCGTGCTGCCCGAGCCCCGCGAGGCGCCAGAGGTGAAAGCCCGCGCAAGCGCGAGTGATCGGGTGCAGGTCCGTGGCCTGCCCCATCAGATCCAGCCAACCGCTCGCGCGATCCACGAACGGCTCGGTCTCATCACTGATGTTCTCGGGGTCGCGACGGTCGAGGAAGGCGGAAAGGTCCTGCTCCGGTCCCGGTCCACCCGTCAGTCGCCGAATCGCCCATCCGACTCGCGCCAGCGCCGCCGTGTCGTCCTGGACACCGGACAGGCGCAGCGAGATCCAGAGCGCCAGCCGGTCTTGGCTGATGCGGTCACCGGTGTGCCAGCTCAAATCTGCGGCCTCCATCAGCGCAAGCCGATGCCGCCATCCTTCCGGTCCGCGCTTCAACCGGTCGTCCAGCGCGCCGACGCGACCGGCCACACGGGCAAGACGCGCGGCCTGCCCGCCCTCTGCCTTCCGCCATTCGTCGAGGACCTCGGTTTCACGCGGTTCGGCCCGTGGTCCCGGCGGCAAATAGTCCGGCTCGTCGTCCATCGGACCGGGCAGAAACCACATGTCGCATTTTCTTCACCATTTCAGCACATGATTATTACGTGATTTCTGGAAGATACCGCGATATTGCACATCATTTTTCAGCTTAAGGTTTCAATTTTGGTTCCGTATTTCAGCAAGTGGCCGCCCTGTTGGCGCACTGCCCAGCCGGTTTCGAAAGTTTCATATCGATGACGTCCGGCGGAGCGCATGCCTCGGATGAAGCTTGGGCCAAGGCGACGCGGATCGCGCGCGAGTTGGACCGGATTCTTGACGGGGCGGCGCCCGTGCGTGAGGCCGTGATGCGCGCGGCATCCGAGCTGCGGCTTTCGACACGCCAAGTCTACAACTATCTGGCGCGGTATCGGGAAGAGCGCAGGGTATCGTCCCTGCTGCCGCGAACGAGTGGGACAAGGAAACCAAGGATCAGCCCCACGGTCGAGAGCATCATCGCGATGACCCTGCGGGAGATGTGGTTGCGCCCGGAGCAGCCGGATCTTGCGCCGATTGTTGAAGAGATCCGCGCCCGCTGCGCAGAGGAGGGGCACTCTCCGCCCGCCTATGTCACTGTCGCCCGGCGGATCACCATCCTGTTCGCCCCGGAAGAAATTGCCCGCCGCCGCCTGTCAGATAGTAAACACCTGAACCGGCTGAAGCCGCGACCCGGCTACATCCGGGCCAACCACGCGCTCGACGTTGTCCAGATCGATCACACGCCGGCAGACATCCAGTTTGTCGAGGTGATTGATGACCACGGCGTCTTCGTTGGTCGCCCCTATCTGACCATCGCTGCAGATGTGGCCACGAGCGCGATCATCGGCTTCTGCCTGACCCTCGAGCGGCCGTCACGACTGTCTGTCGCGCTTTGTCTGGCGCACGCGATGTGCTGCAAGACTGCCTGGCTGGCAGAACGCGGCATCGATCATGCCTGGCCAATGCATGGTCGCCCGAAGCAGATCGTCGTCGATTCCGCCAAGGAGTTCCAAAGCAGCACCTTCAGCAGAGGATGCGCGGACTATGGCATCGCCATACGCATGCGGAACAAGGGCACCGTGCATCGGGGCGGAGTCGTCGAACGCCTGCTGGGGAAAGTGAACACGGCGCTGCGGGCTTTGCCGGGCAAGACGGGGCGTTCCATCGCGGATCGGGGCGACTATGCCTCGGAAGCGCGGGCACGGCTCAGCTTCGCGGATCTTGAACGCTGCATCGCGCTCGCGATCATCGACCACAACCTGAGTCAGAATGCGCGCAAGCTGACCGTTCCGGCGAAAGAGTGGGAAGATCGGTTCCAACCGAAGGATCGGCCGATCGATGCACCTGTCGATGTGCTGCTGAATTTCCTGCCGCGCAAGACGCGGAAGATTTCGCCTCAGGGCATCAGTCTCTTCGCCATCGACTATTTCGAGCCCTGGCTGGGCCCGCTGGTCGCGCGTCGTGACCGGCTGAACCCGCTCGATCTGTGCTATGATCCTCGCGACATCAGCCATGTCTACGTCAAGGATCCGGATACCCAGGCTTGGCGGCCGGTCAGGCGACGGGACGGACTGGCCGAGCCGATCACGCTCTGGCAGCACCAGACGGATCGACAGCGGCGGCGCGAAATCCAGCGGCGCCCTGTGCAGGAGGCATCAGCCATCCGACGCGAAATCGCCGCAACCGTTGCCGCCGCCAAAACCCCCAAAAGCCGGTTGAAGGAGATGACCCGCGCCCGGCATGCCACCGAGGCAAAGAAGCCTTATGCCGACTTCGCTGCGCCTTCCGCCTCGGCCCAGGCAAAGCTCGACCCGGATCGTCCGCGGCGGGTCTTCCCTGTCGAGGATTGGTAAGGTGCCGGACCACCTCATGCCCGCCATAGTGCCACTCTTGCAGGCCGATGACGCAGTGCGGATCGCCCATGTGCGCGCGCCGCGCTGGATCAGCCATCCGGCGGCCGGCGCGGCGCATGACGCGATGCGACTGCTGCTTGAGCGACCGCCATCGCTGCGCCCACGCGGTTTGCTGCTTGCCGGTCCCTACCATAACGGCAAGACCATGATCGCCGAACGCTTCGCCGTCGAACATCTGCGTGCCGCCGACCAGCAAAAGGTGTGGGTGATCCAGACCCGGGAAGGTGCGGGCCTGTCGCATTTCTACGCCAGCATCCTGTCCGGATTGCGCGCGCCACAAGCCGCGGGCTGGCGCAGCCTGTCCCGCGCCGGCGATCAGGTCGATCATCTTCTCGAGCGCCTGAAGCCGCGCCTTTTGATCTTCGACGAGTTCCACAGCGCGTTGCGTGGGCGGCGCCAGGATGTGAAGGCCATCTTTTCGTTCTTGCGGCGGATCGCACGGGTGCATGACATCTCACCCGTCCTTGTCGGCGAGATCGCGATCTACGATGCGGTGCATGACACCGACGAAATGGGCTCACGTTTCGATACGATCCCCATTCCACGATGGGCGTATGACGAGGAGTTCGCGACGCTTCTCGACAGCCTGGAAGCCAGTCTGCCGCTCGCCGACACCTCCGATCTGTCGCGCGAACCCTTGGCGAAGATCATCCACGATCTGTCAGAGGGGCTGATCGGCGAGGTTGTCGAGATCGTCACCCGGGCCGCAGTTGCGGCCATCTCGCGCGGTGAGGACCGGATCACGGGCGCAACCCTGTCGGACCTTGGCTATGTGCCTCTCTCG
>JBLWWC010000012.1:0-13043 GCA_048268145.1 Qipengyuania sp.
CAGCTACGGTCCGTGGCCGAAAACATTCTTGACCGTGAAGACTCTTGGATCGCTAATCTTCCGTCCTTTGCCTCTGCGCCGACGCCGGTCCGTGGTGTTGACCCCGTGACGCTTCGGTCCGTTGTGGGAGCGATCAGGCGATCCGAAGAGATAGAGATACGATACCAGTCCCTTTCCAGCCGAGATCCGAGGTGGCGGTGGATTGCGCCTCACGCGATTGCCTTCGATGGATTTCGCTGGCACGCCCGCGCGTTTTGTCTAACCGACGAGTGTTTCAAGGATTTCCTTCTTTCCCGGATGATCGAGATTCGTGACTCACGCGAAAGCGGGACATCGGCTGATGATGATCTCGACTGGAATTCAGAAGTCGTCCTCGAAGTGGCTCCTCATTCCGAACTGTCAGAAACTCAGGCTAAGGTCATTGCCCTCGACTACGGGATGCGTGGCGGCAGCGCGAAGATAAAGGTGCGCCGCGCGCTGCTCTATTACGCGCTGAGGCGCTTGGGATTGGATACAGATCCCGCCGCCCGGTGCCCGCAAGACCAACAGATCATATTATTGAATCGTAATGCTATTTTGGGAAAAAACTAAATGGGTGTGACACCTCAACCAGGTTCAGTCATTCATCTGCGCTCGACCACTTGGAAGGTGCTTGGCAGCTCTGCACTTAAACGTGGTTATCGCGAGATCCACTGTCGGGGCTTGTCAGGCATCGTTCGAGACAAAGAAGCTCGTTTTGTGTGGGACCTAGAAAAGGGTGCCCGTATTCTGGATCCGGCGGCGATTCAGCTCGTCTCAGACGCGTCTTCTGGTTTGATTGACACCAAGTTGCATCTCGAGGCCGCGTTCCGAAATACGCCGACCACTACCCGTCAACCACTCACTCTCGGTCGCGCCGCGATTGATGATCTTTCCTTCCAACACCTGCCCGTGGAACGGGCTCTCGCCCAAGATCGAGTTAGGTTACTGATCGCGGATGATGTCGGTCTCGGGAAAACCCTTGAAGCAGGGCTAATTACCTCTGAGCTTGCACTACGCGGGCGGGCGGACCGGATCCTCGTCGTCACGACACGGGCGATGCTCACCCAGTTCCAGAAGGAATTCTGGACCCGGTTCTCGATCCCACTGTCGCGCCTGGACAGCGCTGCGATCCGGCGTATGCGGAACCGGATCCCCGCCCACTATAATGTGTTCGATCAGTTCGACCGGTCCATCGTGTCGATCGACACGCTGAAGCGGGACGCCCAAATCCGGGACGCGATCAAGCACTCCTACTGGGACCTGATCATCATCGACGAGGCGCATAACGCGGCGGCGCGGAAAGCCGCGGCAGGGTCGAACTCTCAGCGGGCCGAGCTGGCGCAGCTTCTGTCTCGGCGAACCGACTCCTTGCTTCTGTTGACCGCGACCCCGCACGACGGGTCGCAGGAGAGTTTCGCGAGCCTAATCGAGATGCTTGACCCGACCCGGGTTCCAGATCCGACCCGGTTGCACCGCTCGGATATCGAAGACCTAGTGGTCAGACGGTTCCGGTCTGATAAGAACGTCGCCGCCGATATCGGGCAACAGGTCCCGAAGCGGGAACTGATCCGCAGAAATTTCCCCCTAAGCATCGAAGAGGAAATCGCCTATCAGTCGATCGCAGAGCTACATCTGGACCTCGATGAGCAGTCGACTCGGGGACGCGCGATTGATTTGTTCCGGACCACGCTGGCGAAAGCGATCTTCTCGAGCCCGGCTGCCTGCCTCGAGACTCTCGAGAGGCGCATCCGCGGGATCCAGAACGGAACCGCCCGTGGCACCGAAGAGGACCGGGATCGGCTCCGCGACCTCGCAGATCAGGTGGCGGCGATCGATACGGGGGCCTTCCGGAAGTATCAGGACCTTCTCAAAATGCTGCGGGACCTGCGTTGGACCGGAAAGGCGCCGCGGGACAGGATTGTCATCTTCTCGGAACGCATCGCCACCGTGTCCTGGCTCGCGGAGCGCCTTCAGGCTGATCTAGACCTGTCCGAGGGGCAGGTGGCGCGCGTAGATGGGGGAAGCGTCGAAGCGGATGTCCGGACCCAGGAAGTGATCGACGCCTTCGGGCAAGAGAAGTCCCCGATCCGGATCCTGATCGCCTCTGACATGGCGTCCGAGGGGCTCAACCTGCACTACCAGTGTCATAGGCTCATCCATTTCGACCTGCCGTGGTCTCTGCTGCGATTCCAGCAGCGCAACGGCCGGATCGACCGTTACGGTCAGGACCGCCCACCGCTGATCACCTATTTTGTGGGGGAGAGCACGCACCCGAAGGTGCGGCAGATGTGGGTTCTTGAAAAGCTCGTCGAAAAAGACGAAGCAGCCCAGTCCGGGGTTGGAGACCCAGCGGTTTTTCTCGGGAAAGGGGATGCTGACGAGGAAGAGGCTGTCGTCGCGGAAGCGGTTGCTTCCGGGATCGGCGCGGATGCGTTCGATGCCCAGATGAATGCCCGCGCGGACGAGGCGAAGACACAGATGTCCCTCGACGACGAGTTCGCCGCCCTCTTTGGGGACTACGCAGCCCCGGCCGAGCCCAAGGCGGATCAGATCCCCGCTGCTGAGCCGGCGCTGCCACGGCTCTTCCCAGATACCTTCAGCTATGCGGCCGCGATGATCGGCCGGTTGTCTCGTGCCGAGGAGCGGGCCTTCCCGTCTGCCCCCGACATCTCCCAGGGGGATCGGATGATCCGGATCGCGATTCCAGATGATATGCGGGCCCGAGATGGTTTCGGTTACGCGAGTGAAGGCGGGGTCGATAGTCGTTTCATGCCCGAAGAGGCCGTCGGTGCCGGGGACCGGATCGAATTGACTGATCAGGCTCAGGTAATCAACCGGGCGATCGATCATGCGAAGATGCAGGAGCGGTCCTGGCCGACCGTGCAATACCTCTGGGATGGTCACCCAATACTCGAATGGTTCGCGGACCGGGCCAGCACCTTTTTCCCGGAGCATTCCGCTCCGGTCGCGCCGCTGAGTGCCCTCTCCAAGGGAGAGATCGCGGTGGTGATGCATGGTGCGATCCCGAACGCGAACGGTGCCCCGGTTGTCGACCGGTGGGCTGTCGTGATTCAGGGGGCGGACGGGGATGTCCGTATCGAAGAGGTGCCGGACTTCATCGTCCGGGTCCGTCTCGCACAGGATACCCCCGGTCGTAGGGTGGAGGATCTGGGCCCTGCGCAGGCTGCGATCAAAACCGCTGTGGACCGGTTCCAGACCCATCTGCGCGGGCTCGGGAAAGAACGCGCGGCCCTGATCCAGCAGGATCTCGACGCGGTCCTGACCCGGCTCGGGGAGCTGGAGGGCCGGTTCCAGGCTCAGCTGACGCTCGATCTCGGCGAGGCAGCGGAGTCGACCGAGGGTCTCAGCGCGCTTGAAAAGAGACGACTGACGATACGGCGCGCGAAAGAGAAGAAGATCGAGGACCTGTTTAAGGACTGGACAGAGTGGTTTGAGCGGACCCGCCTGATGGTGGATGACCCCAACCCCTATGTCGATGTCAAAGCGGTATTTGTGGGGTGAGCGGATGGATCTGATCGGTATTGAAAACGAAGCCGAGTTCTTCCCGTCCGGGACGCTCTCCGATGTTCTGAAGGAAGAGCTTTCCGACATCACAGCCCGCTGGGCGGGCCTGGAAAAATCCGCCCATCCGATCGAGCGGCTGTCCCGGGTTGCGACCTCGACCATCGAAGCCCTTCGACAGATCCGGAACAGTTCGGACGCGGATTGCCGAACAGAATTGACCCGGGAGATGCACCACGCCCTGTTGGGCGCTCTCGGCTATGCCTGGAAACGCGAGGCTGCGTTCACCGCGCTGGCAGACGCACCGATTATTCCACTGATCTCGCGGGTGGCGGACGCCTCGGGTCGGGATGCGCTCTGGATCATCGAGGCGCCCCTTCCGGACGCCGAGGACGAGGCGGCGGATCCGCTAGGGGCCTGTTTTGCGCCGGATCAGTTTCCCGCCGATGCTGGCGAAGCGGCACTTCTTGACCGGACGATCGAGTCCGTTCTGGCGGAGGGGGTGTTCGAGCTCGCCGACGGACCTCGCCATGTTATGGTCTTGGGGCTCTCCCAGATCGTTTTGATCGACAAGCGGAAATGGCCGGCCCGGTCCGTCCTCCGCTTCGATCTTCAGGAAATCTTCACGCGCACGGACCGCGACACGCTTACGGTCATGGCCTGCCTGATCTCGCGGGAGACCCGGGTGCCGGAACAGGGCGCACCAATCTCGGACCGGCTCGAAGAGGAGGCGCAGCGGAACGCCAACGCTGTCACCACCTCGCTGAAGCGCACGGTTCGGGACGCCATCGAACTCCTCGGCCAGGAGGTTCTGACTGTCACGGGCGGGAAGAACAAAGACGTCTGGATCGACGGACCGGAACTGTCGCGTGAGTGTCTGCGCTACATGTACCGGCTCCTCTTCCTGTTCTACGCCGAGGCGAACCCACGACTGAACCTCCTGGACCTGAAAAACCCGATCTATGCGACGGGTTATTCCCTAGAAAACTTGCGCGATCTGGAATCTGTGCCGCTGCGCACCACGGCGGACCGGGAGGGGACTTTCCTATGGGAAAGCCTCCAGCAGACGCTGACGCTGCTCTACTCCGGGCTTGATCTCGCCGATGAGGAAAAGGGCAGCGGGCTGCGCCTGCCGTCGGTGAAGGTCTCTCTTCTCGACCCGGCGAGCACGCCGCTACTGAACGGGCTGATGCTGCGCAACGAGGCGATCCAGAAGGTGATCCGGCTTCTCTCGCTCCGGTCCACCGGAAAGAGCACGGGCCGGATCTCTTATGCCAAGCTCGGGATCGGTCAGCTTGGTGCGGTCTATGAAACGCTAATTTCCTTCACGGGGGTCGTCGCGAAGACAGACCTCATCGAGCTGAAACCTCGAAAGGGGCGGTCGAACGACGCGGCCGAGGACGGGGACGATGCGGACGCGCCAGATCTGGATGAAGACGTCGAAGAAGATCTCTTCGGAGATGAGGACGCCGAACAGGACGAGGCGTTCCGCCGCGACAAGGTCGATCCTCTGGCCCCAAGCTGGTTCGTGCCGCGCAGCCGGATTGGCGAGTTCGCGCCAGAAGAAATTGTGTTCAACGGTTCGGAAGCGCTGGTCTATCCCAAGGGGACCTTCATCTACCGCCTCGCCGGCCGGGACCGGGAAAAATCCGCGTCCTACTACACACCGGAACCGCTGGCGCGGCTCCTCGTCAAGCATGCGCTGATGGAGCGGTGCCGGGACCTGACCGCCGACGAGCTTCTTGAACTCAAGATCCTCGAGCCGGCCATGGGTTCTGCGGCCTTTCTGGTCGAAACCACAAATCAACTTGCCGATCTCTACCTTGAGCGGAAGCAAAAGGAGACTGGCACGACGATCCCCCAAGACAGGGTTGTCGTCGAGAAACAGAAAGTACGGGCCTATATCGCCGACCGGAACTGTTTTGGCGTCGACCTGAACCCGATTGCCGTGGAGCTGGGGGCGATCTCGCTTTGGCTGAACAGCCTCCATGCCAGCGACTTCTCCCCTTGGTTCGGCGATCAGCTTCATTCCGGAAACTCTCTGATCGGCGCCCGCCGGGCCGCTTATGCGCCAACCTGGCTCAGCGCGAAGAAGCAAGCTGACCTCTGGCTCAACGCAAAGCCGGACGAGATCGGTTGGCGGAAACGCCTGCCCGAGAACCACGTCTGGCAGTGGCTGCTCCCCGCCAAGGACATGGCGAATTTCGACAAGGACAAGTCGATCAAGCCGTTCGCGGGAGACGCGCAGGACCAGATCAAGGCATGGCGAAAGGACGGCTTCTTTAAAAAGCTGGAACCGCACGAGATCAAGCTGGTGCAAAAGCTCAGCCGAGTGGCCGAGGCTCTCTTTGATCAGGTCGCCGACGATCTGGCCAAGACCCGCGCCGCGGCAAATGACCAGATCACCCTCTGGCCGGACAAGGTCATCCCCGGCAACAAGGGGCTCGATTTCCACGCCAAGGAAAAGCTGAACGCCCACCTAATTGGGGCAGACCATGCGACCAACACGCTCCCCTATAAGCGCCTGAAAACCGCGATGGACGCGTGGTGCGCGCTCTGGCTCTGGCCGCTGGACAAGGCGGATCTGCTCCCCAGCCGGGCGGAGTTCCTGCAGGGCATGGCGATGATCCTCGAGGGGGGCTTTACCCCGGACGGATCACTGGCCGCCCCCAGCATGGATGAGTTCGCCGATCCGTCTCCCGACTTTCTGGACATGATGGAGCCGGACGCGCCGGCGCGGGACCTGTTCAAGGCCGCTGCCAAGCGGCAGGACGGGCTGTTCCGCGAAACCAATGTTGAGGCGCTGATCGAGACCTTTGACTGGCTCGGCGTGGCGACCCGTGTGGCCGAGCGCGAGCGCTTCGTGCATTTCGACCTGATCTTTGCCGACATCATGAAGGCACGGGGCGGGTTTGACCTGATCGTGGGGAACCCGCCTTGGGCCAAGCCCTCGTGGAACGAGGGGCTGGTGCTGGCGGATATCGACCCGCTTTATGCGGGGCTGTCGGCGTCGGACGCGAAGAAAGTTCTGCCCGAGGCGCTGCCAAAAGCGCCGTCCGTGCGGCGTGAAGGTCGGACCATTTCGGCGGAACGGGCCTTCCTACAGGATTTCGTGTCGACCCGGGGCGCGATGGAGGTGACCTCGTCCGAGGTGATGAACCCCTTCGCCGGGGGCGGTTCGAACAATCTCTACCGCTGTTTCATCGATCTTTCGTTCCGACTGGTTGCTCCCAGTGGAAGAGTTTCACTTCTTCATCAGCAAGGCTTCCTTGGTGAGCCTAATTCAGGTGAATTCAGAAAATATTGGTATTCAAGGGTAGTGAAACACTTTCACTTCAGGAATGAGATTAAGTCGAAGAACTTCTCGGAAATTGGTAATCGTGTAGAATTCTCCTTAAACATTTACCGCGGACAGCCCTCAAACGTTGATTTCGAGTTCTTTTCGAATGCGTTTTTGGCATCTCAAGTTGATGAATCCTATTCTCATGACGGATTAGGACCTGTTCCAGATATTAAGACGCCCAAAGGGAGCTGGGACACGCGTGGTCATCGGGACCGCATCGTCAGAATTGATTCAGCGGCGTTGGCAACTATACATTCTTTGTCAGAAGAAGTTCGAGTACCAGTAATCGAAGCCCGATTTATCCAGCCTTTCTCTGCAAACACGCTAGGCGTCTTCCAGCAGATGGCGCTTTTTCCAAAGCTGGATGCTGCGATCCCACGAGCTGAACGCAAGGTTGGCTCGGCGCAAGGCGAGAAGATTATTGAAGTGCCACTTTGGCAAATGTCTGCTCATTGGCACGAAACTGGCGCGCAAAAAGATGGGACGATCAAGCGGGAGACAGCATTTCGAGGTGCTGACGAAATGATCCTGCAAGGCCCGTTGATCTACGTAGGAAATCCGATTTACAAAACACCGAAGCGTGTGTGTAATACTCACAAAGCTTTTGAGCCATTAGATTTGACGACTCTTCCCGACGATTATCTGCCGCGCACCAACTACGGGCCAGCTTTGGAAAAGGGTGAGTACTACCGTCGTATGACGCGGTGCCGATGGGATTCGACCAAGAGCCACGCTGACTTTTATCGGTTTGCTGTGCGCAAGATGCTCGCACTGCAGGGAGAAAGAACTCTGATTGGTGCGATCATTCCACCAAGTGTAACTCATATTGACTCGATGCAAAGCGTTGCGTTTGGCGACGAGATGAACCTTCTGAGATTTTCAGCGTTTTCAGTCTCTGTTTTGGCCGATTTTCTTATTAAGGCCTTAGGAAAGCAGAACCTGCATGACGACGAAATCGGCAACCAACCTTGGGCGGAGCACTCTGAAACTGCCTTGCATCGAACTCTAAGGCTAGCGGCAGTGGCTCCAGCTTATTCAGATATCTGGGGTCGCTTTGCCCGCAGGCTTGATTTAATGCCTTGGTCGTCCACTGACCTTCGTCTCTGCCTCGAAGGCCCGGTCGAAGGTCCGGTTACTTGGGACCGGACCGCAGGCTTCCGGACCGAGTTTGCCCGCCGGTTGGCGCTGGTTGAGATCGACGTGCTGGTCGCTCAGGCTCTCGGCCTGACCCTCGACCAGTTGATCGAAATCTACCGGATCTACTTCCCGGTCCTTCAAGAGAACGAGGCGGGCACCTGGTACGACCAGAACGGCCGGATCGTCTGGACCTGCTCCAAGGGCCTGCCCGGCGTCGGCTGGCTCGATGATCGAGGTAAGAGCCCCGGTCGCGCCGCCTGGGACAAGATCCTCGCCGAGAACCCCTCGGAACTGACTTGCACCGCCATCGACGACACGATGCCCGGCGGCCCGCGCACCGTCACCCGCCACTTCGTTGGCCCCTTCACCCAATGCGACCGGATCGAGGACTACAAACGCGCCTGGGCCCATTTCGAGCGGCTGAAATCCGAAGAGGCCGCCTGAGATGAACCCGATCCTCCTTGCCCGTCATGTGCAGGACAGCCTGCGTGAGTTGGTCCACTCCACTCTGAACAGCACCAGCCCCGCTTTTGAGGGGATGGTGGAGCGGTTCATCGACGAGCCAGCAAACTTCATCAAAGGTCCGTGGATCTCGGTCGACATGCCGTTCCGGCAGATCAAGGGGGCAGAAGACGGCACCTGGCAGCAGCCTTTTCCCGAGGTCCCGTTGCGTTTTGCGCCTTATCAACACCAGACGGATGCCTTTGCCAGGCTGAGCGGAGAGGCGATGCGCTCGACACTGGTTGCGACAGGGACCGGGTCGGGCAAGACGGAGTCCTATCTGTGGCCGATCCTCGACCACTGTCGTCGGAACAAGGGGAAGCCCGGGATCAAGGCGATCCTGATCTACCCGATGAACGCGCTGGCCACCGACCAGGCGCGCCGGATTGCGGCGGCGATCTCCGAGATCGGATCATTGGACGGCGTGCGGGCCGGCATCTATGCGGACGCAGAGCCACAGAACCCTGCGCATGAGGTAACGGCGGACAGCGTGATCACCCATCGCGAGACGATGCGGCGGAACCCGCCCGATATTCTGCTTACCAATTACAAGATGCTCGACTACCTCCTTCTGCGCGGTCGAGACAAGCCGCTGTGGGAAAAGAACGACCCGGAATCGCTGCGGTTTTTGGTGGTCGACGAAATGCACACTTTCGACGGGGCGCAGGGTGCGGACCTCGCCCTCCTGCTGCGCCGTCTGAAACACCGTCTAAGTACTCCGGAAGGTCATCTGATCTGCGTGGGGTCTTCGGCCACGCTTGGCGCGGGTGAAGACGCGAAGGTCGATTTGCGGCGTTATGCCGAAACCATTTTCGGCGAACCCTTCGATGAAGGGGCGGTTGTGACGGAGACACGGAAAACGCCGAACGAGGTGTTCGGAGACCCGGAATATGTGGATCGGCCGGACCCGGCGGAAATCCACACTGCCCTCCGCGAGGCCGAGGAAATGGATCAGGCTGACGCGGCTCTTCGCCTCGCGACGGCCCTGTTCCCGGACCGGACCGATCCGGATCTGGCCTTCATTGATGATGGCGCTGCTTCAGACCAAGCTTGGCGGATCGCGCTTGGTGAACGGCTGAAGGAGCATCATCTGTGTCAGCGGGTTCTCAAAATCATCGCCGAACACAAGGGCCCCGCCTCACTCGAGGCGATCGCTGCAGGACTCGCACAGGTCCGGGTGCTTCGCGACTGGTCCGAGGCCGATCATCGTGCACTTGCTGAACTGGTCGTGGCGCTGGTCGCTTGGGCCCGGTCAGGTTCGGCAGAACACCCACGTCCCCTATTCAACGTCCGGCTCCAACTCTGGATCCGGGAAATGTCGAGGATGGGGACGAACCTGCCCCGAACCGAGGCAGGCGGTGGTCGATCGCAGATGAGCCTGTCCCATGCTCTTGACCTCGACCGACACACATTGCGCCGCTCCCTGCCGATCGTGAACTGTAACCGATGTGGCGCCACCGCCCATGTCGGGCGATTGAACCCGAATTCAACCGCCTGCTGGGCCCCGCTCGAGCAGCTTTATGAAGAGTTCTTCGACGAGAGCGCAGGTGGAAAGATCCGACTTTTCTATCACGAAACGCTCGATCGAATGATTCCGGCGGCCGGTGGTGGTGTGCGGATAGTAAAGGGGCTGCTTGATGCAGAAAGCATCGAATTCACCCCGTCAGATCATGAAAGCCTTGCGCCCGGTCCTGCCGCACCGGTTTGGATGTATGACCCGACGGACGCGGCGAGTGGGCGTATTGACCGGTCCTGTCCGGCCTGTGGACAGGCGCGCGGGTTGCTCCTCTTCGGGATGCGAGCGGCCCGACTGACGACTGGGATCACAGGGACCCTCTACACCTCGGCACAAAACGAGGAAGAGCCAGAGGCGAAACCGCGCTTTCTCATGTTCTCCGATTCCGTCCAGGACGCGGCTCATCGTGCGGCGGTGGCCGAGACCCGTAACGCATTGTCGGTCTATCAGAAGTCCCTCTTCACCGCCCTGCAGGAAGCTGAAACGGACGGGATGAGCCTCGCTGACGTGATCGAAAACACCCCTGCCGCGCAGCTCGATTTGCATGGACCGGACGCCTTTACAGCCCTTTACATCCCGAAAGAGCAGACTTGGCGTGGTCGGTACCAAGAGTTGATCCGGGAAGGAACATCGATCACCGACACAGTCTTCCTAAATCACATGAAGCTACGCCTCGGGTGGGAGTACTTCGTGGACCTGAGCTATAGGTCGCATTTCAGCCACACGCTCGAAGCGAACGGCATGGTCGCGGCTGATGTCTCTGCCGATGTTTTGAGCGCTTCCGCACAGCGGCTCGCAAGCGAACTCAGGAACGATCTTCCTGGTGCTCCCGACATCGACCCTGTAATTCTTGCCCGGTTCCTGTCCGGGGTAGTTCAACGCATGCGCCGCCAGGGCTCCGTCGCGCACCCCTATGTTGCCAGCGCGGTCGCAACAGCGTCTGGCGCGCGGGGTCTGAACTGGTTCGCAGCAGCAATCCAAATGGGTGTTGGAAGGACCGGAACGCTTCCGATACCAGACAGCCGACGCGGCCTCGCGCCAATCCCAGTTACATTGGGTCATCCACCGATCGGGTATGAGCGCATCACGAGGTCGCAGGGGGTGAGCTGGTATCGGGACTGGCTCTTCCGGACCCTCGGCGTGGCGGATCTCCGCTACGGAACGGACCCGGACACGATATATCCGATGGTTCTGCAGCGTCTCGAAGCCGACAGCGTACTGCGCCGGGTTAACGGCCCGGATGGGCAGAACCGGCACGCGTGGCTGATTGAACCGGACAAGGTCACAGTCTCGACTCGTACGATCGGACTCACTTGTGACCGCTGCGGTCGGCAGGAGACGGTCCTCGCGGAGAACGAGGAGATCGCGGTGGGATCACAATGCACCAAGATCGGATGTCCTGGGCATTTCGCGCTGGCAGGTGCTCCACCACGCCCGGCGTTGCACCGATCTCTTCAATCCGACCGAAACCACCGGGTGGTCGCGCGTGAACATACTGGGATCCTCGAAACCGATGAGCGATTGCGTGTCGAGACCGGGTTCATCAAGGACGAGACCCGGTGGGCGCCAAATCTGATCTCGGCCACACCGACCCTCGAAATGGGGATCGACATCGGGGATCTATCGACCTTGCTTCTGGGGTCGGTTCCACCTGAGGAAGCGAATTACGTGCAGCGGATGGGCCGGAGCGGGCGGCGCGACGGAAATGCCTTGAACATTGTCTTGGCCAATTCGCGAGCTCATGACCTTCAGTTCTGGGAAGATCCGACCCCGATGCTGGCGGGCCAGGTGCGCCCGCCTGGGGTATTCCTTGCGGCCGAAGAAGTTCTTCTGCGCCAAGTGACGGCCTTTACACTCGATACCTATGTCGCGACCACTGCGGAGGCAGGCGACTACGGGAAGGTGCGTGATGTCCTGAAGCGCCGCTCCTCCGGGGCGACGGAGGGGTTCCCTATCGAATGGCTGGACCTGGTCCACGACAGAGGGGATGAATTAGCTACCGCGTTTTTGGCGGGGCTTCCGCCAGCCGTTCAGGCGCGCTCGGATCTTGTGGACCGGGTGCGCGGTTTCCTGATCAGGAGCGATCAAAGGTCGATTGGTTGGCGGATCGGCGCGGCGTTTGATGTCGCAGCCACGGAGAAGGCGCGGCTGATAGAGAAACGGGAAGAGGCCACAAAAGAACTGAATCGGCTTCGGAAACGACGGGCAGAGCTGACAGATGAGGAGTTCGAGAAGCGCGAGGGTGAGATCGCGCGTGACCGGACCGAGATCAACCGGCTGATCCGCAGCGGGATCGATGATGTGGCCGTTATCAAATTCCTTACCGATAAAGGGATCCTGCCAAACTACGCCTTCCCGGAAGAGGGCGTGAAACTCACCTCGATCCTCTCGCGCCGAAACGATCCGGCCAAGACCGCGTCGAAGGATGAAGACGGGCTTCTTTATGTTGAGTATTCCCGTCCAGCCAGCTCGGCCCTATCGGAGTTCGCACCGGGTCAGTTCTTCTATGCAAACGGGCGACAGGTTGAGATCGAGCGGATCGAGATCGGGAAGGAAGACCTGAGCCGTTGGACCTTCTGCCCCTCCTGCTCACATGTCGCGCACCGGATTGAAGGCATGGAAACCAGTACATGCCCGCGCTGTGGGGATGAAATGTGGTCCGATTCCGGGTCCAACCATGATGTCGTTCAGCTCAAGTCCGTGATCTCGGTGGACAGCGAGGAAAAGGCGGCGATCCGGGATGGCGATCAGCGCGACCAGAGACAATTCGACCGGGTTCTTATGCCATTCCACGGGCCGGAGCATATCCACACTTCCTGGTTCACCAGTCGAGAGAATGGCGCGCCGTTCGGGTTCGAGTTCCTGCCGCACTGCACCTTCCGGGATTTCAACTTCGGCCCGAAATCCGCGTTTCCAGGGCCGAAAATCGCCGGCGAAAAACGACCGGCGCAGCCGTTCCTGATCTGCCGCCATTGCGGCACGCTTCAAAAGCCGGCGAAAGAT
>JBLWWC010000013.1:0-11803 GCA_048268145.1 Qipengyuania sp.
TGCCATCCACGAAGTTTGGCGGCAGACCTCCGATGTCGTCGAAGGCATTGATGAAGTCTTCGCCGCGCCCCGCCGCGAAGTGACCCAGCGTAGACACGATCAGTTCCGCGAGCGCCTGTTGGATTTGGGCACTCCCGAGTTTCAGCACCGACGGACCGCTTCCAGCTGAAGGCCCATTGGGGCCTTGCGACAGGAGTCGAATTTCGGTGATTTCCAAAGCCGTCAGGTCGGCTTCAACGCGCGCGAGATCGCGCAGGAAAGCTCCGTCTTTCGACAGGTCGACTCCCTCGGTCAGGGTGGAACGGGCGAGCCGTTTTAGCCGTTCGATTTGCCTGCGGCACCGGCCCACATTTGTAATACCCGTGCGTTCGTTGCCGAGCAGGAATTTGGCATAGTCCCAGCCCTTGCCGCGTTCACCGACAAGTCCGTCTTTCGGGATTTTGACATCCTCGAAAAACACCTCGTTCAGCGAGTGGTTCATATCGATTGAAATGATCGGCTTTACGGTTATGCCGGGTGTGTCCATGTCCAATACGAACATGGAGATCCCGCCCTGTTTGCGCGGAGCCTGGTCCGTCCGGGCGAGCAGGAAGATCCGGTCTGCATACTGGGCCTTCGAGGTCCAGATTTTCTGGCCGTTCAGCAGGTAATGGTCGCCCTTGTCCTCGGCCTTGGTTCTGAGGCTCGCCAGGTCCGAGCCCGACCCCGGCTCAGAGAACCCCTGACACCAGAAATCCTTGCCGGACAGGATACCCGGGAGGTATTTGTCTTTCTGGGCTTGCGATCCGAAGGTGTAGAGCACCGGACCGATCATCGAGATCCCAAAGGGCGGAATACTCGGCACCGCATTGCGCGCCAACTCGGTCGAAAAGACCATGCGCTGAAGCTGCGTCCAGCCGGTTCCGCCGTATTCGACCGGCCACGCCGGCGCGGTCCAGCCCTTTGCCGACAACTTGGCGAGAAAGGCAACGATTTCCGATTTGGTCGCGGCATAGCCCCGGTCGATCCGGTCCCGTGTCTTGTCCGGAATGGCATCGCGCAGGAAGGCCCGCACGTCTTTGCGAAACGCACGGAGGTCATCGTCCAGCAATAGGTCGATGTGGTCGCGCTCTTCACTCGGGCTGTTTATGTCGTGATCTCTCAACTCACAGACTCCGGATACAGGTCGTCTGGATGTGGGCCATGTCTTATCCTCCAATCTCACGACAGCGATCGCGCAGCAAAAATATTATATTGGTCATACCATTAAGATTGTTTTGAGCGCCTGTCAATTGGTAGCAAACCCGATCAAAAAAGTCAGCGATTGCGGAAGTTTGCTGGCCGTTTTTCGAAGAATGCGGCGATGCCTTCGGCTTTGTCTTCGGTCGCGAGAAGCAATTGAAGCGCCTTGCGTTCGATGGTCAGCGCGGCGTCAAGCGGAAGGTCCGACCCGGTGAGCACCGCCCCCTTGATCTGGGTAATGGCCATTGGTGCTCGGCGTGCGATGCGGCGGGCGAGTGCGAGCGCGGTGTCCATTACCTCGGCATCGATCACGAGATCCGTGACCAACCCCAGGTCGCGCGCCGTCTCAGCCGGCATCGAATCACCTGTCAGCAGGTAGCGCATGGCCACATGTTTCCCGACGGCGCGGGGCAGGCGCTGCGTCCCGCCCGCGCCGGGCATCAGTCCGACTTTAGGCTCTGGCAAGGCAAACGTTGCCGAATGCCCGGCAACGACGATGTCACACAGCAACACCAATTCGAACCCACCACCAAACGCCCGGCCGTTCACCGCAGCAATCAGCGGTTTCGGAAAATCGGCAACCGCCTCCCAATATTGTTCGGGCGCAGCTTTGATCATCTCGACCGGCCCCATCCTGTCGATCTGTGTCAGGTCGGCACCGGCGGCAAACACATCGGGACCGCCGGTCAGGATCACGGCCCGGATCGCATCGTCTGCGGCAAAGGCCGCCAGCGCATCGACCAGTTCCTGACGCAGATCATAGGACAGGGCGTTGAGCACCGCTGGCCGGTTGAGCGTGATCAGACCGACAGTCGGGTCCGGACGTTCCGTGAGAACAAGCGTCATTCAACAGGTCCCTTCGCAAAGTTGAGCATGCCATTCGTGGTAATCTGCACATCACGCTCCACGGCCAGACAGCGGAACATGGCGCGCGGTCCGTCCCGCCAGATTTCGGTTCGGATGGTGTCGCCGGGAAAGGCGGGCGCGGAAAACCGAAGCGACAGGGCCTGCATGCGCGACGGATCGTTGTCACAGATCGTGCGCAAGAGCGCGTGGCCGGCAATCCCATAGGTGCATAGGCCATGCAGGATCGGACGGTCAAAGCCCACCGCAGCGGCGACCGTCGGGTCTGCATGGACCGGGTTCATGTCGCCGGTCAGCCGATACAGCAACGCTTGATGCGGACCCGTGCGCATGTCGCGGGTTTCATCCGGGGCGCGGTCCGGCAGGCGCCACAAGGGGGCAGGGGGCTGAATACGGCCTCCAAATCCCCCTTCTCCCCTCAGATAAGCGGTCCGGTTGACGGTCCAGACAGGCCGGTCAGCTTCATCGACCACATGGCATTCGATCTCGACCAAAGCGCCTTTGCCCGGCCCCTTGTCCCACAGATTGGCGACGCGGCTCTTGCCGGTCAGCGGTTCATCCAGCGGAATCGGTCGATGAAACCGGATGGCCTGTTCACCGTGAAGAACGCTGTCCGCGTCGATCGCCAGTTCCGGGTTCTCGACCCAATGCCCCGGGGTGCAAAGCGTGGCGGCCATCGTCGGGAGGATCACTTGCCGCCCCTCATAGACATAGGGCAGGTCATCCAGATCACTCGGATCATTCCCAAGCCCGAGCGCCACGGAATAGAGAAGCGCGTCTTTTCGCGTTACGACGCGGGTCACCGGCGGGAAGACCAAATTTTCCAGCTTGTCGCGATTGAATCCCATCTTAGTCGCTCCGGATTTCGGACATCAGAGCACGCATCGTCTGCACGAGAGGGAGCTGAAGATCGGTCTCTGCCGCAAGCGCGCTGATGATGCCGAGATCCTTGGAGAGGTTTTTCGGGCTTGGACCGTGGTAGTTCGGGAATTGCGTTCCGCTGAGATAGCTCCGGATCGCTTCGACGTGCAGAGCTGGACCGATCAGGGGTTCGCCTTCCGCCATGGCGCGCCTCCACTCACGCAGAACGGGCGTGTCCGCGAAGCCGCCGCCCAAGGCCGCCGCCAGATGCTCGGCTTCGATGCCAAACCGGGAGCCAAGGGCAAATGCCTCTGCAAGAGCCGCAAACGAGAGGAACCCGACGACCTGGTTACAGGCTTTGGCGCCTTGGCCGCTTCCTGTGGGGCCGAGGTGCGTCACGTTCGAGCCGACACTCGCCAACACGGGCCATACGCTCGCGACGGCGTCATCCTCTCCGCCCACGAAGACGGCAAGCTGGCCCGATGCCGCGCCGGCCAAGCCACCTGAAACCGGTGCGTCCACCCATGGCGCGCCACAGGTCGCCAAGACGCGCGACGCGATCAGGCGTGTCTCATTCGGGGACACGGTCGAATGATCGACAATGACATCAGGCACGGCGCTGGCCATCGCCACCCCGTCCGGACCGAACAACAGCGCTTCGAGCGCCAAGGCGTTTGTGACGCAGACACAAAGAACATCGACACGTTTTGCCAAGTCGGCAGGGGTCGCCGCCACGGGAACGCCCGCGTCATTGAACGCTTTCGATTTTTCCTCGGAGCGGTTCCAAACCACCAGGTCGTGCCCACGCTCGTGCAGACGCCACGCCATCAGTGCTCCGATATTTCCAAGTCCCGCGAACCCGACGCGCATGTTTTCACCCCTGCCCAAATCTCGGGAACCCTAGACGAGACCGCGCGAGCGAAACCAAGACAAATCGCGTTGCGCGCCATATCACCGGCAAGGATATTGCATTGGTCTTGCTCCCATAGGGTTGAGTATTGGACGCGGCCTGAGTGTTACGTTCAGAGTTACGCAATCAAGACTATTCCCGCGCAGCCCCATGAGGCCGCTGTTTCGGGAGAAGCGAATAGGGGGGACTTTGTGATAGACCTGATTGACCGGATCGCATCCGCTCTCGCGCGGATCACGTTATGGCTCGCGGCGGTGCTCTTGCTGCTCATGTCATTTCACGTCACGGCCGACGTGCTTAGTCGGTCGTTTTTCAACGCGCCGATTCCGGCCACGCTGGAAATCGGCACGTATTACTACATGGTTGCCGCGTCTTTTCTCGCCCTCGGGTATGCCCAGATGCGCGACCATAACGTGTCGGTCGACATCCTGATCCACGGTGCAGGACCCAAGGTGCGCATGATCGTGGAATGCATCGCGCTGATCGTCACCTTGATCTACGGCGCTGCTTTTACCTGGGCCTCGACACTGGCTGCGATCGAACAAACTCGGTCCGGCGCCTATACGCTGACCCAGTTCTTCAACCTGGCCACCTGGCCATCTCATTGGATTCTGGTCCTCTCGGGCTTTGTCTTCTGTGTCGTTCTGCTGGCTCAGATCCTAAAACTAATCACGGCCCTTTCCCGCAACGAAGACCGGAGCGTTGGAGAACTCATCGGCCAATCCCAGGGGGGCAACTGACATGGAAGCGGGAACCATAGGCTTTGTCGGGATGATCGCGTTGATCGTCCTGCTCGGGATACGCGTGCCGGTCGGCATTGCGCTGTCGCTCGTCTCCCTGATCGGGCTCTGGATGATCCGCGGCCTCAATGGCGCGATCGGGGCGCTCAAGGGCATTCCTTACGACTTCACGGCACATTGGACGCTCTCGGCGATCCCGATGTTCCTGTTGATGGGGACAATCGTCGCGAACTCGGGAATGACCACGAGCCTCTATGCTGCAATGCGCGTTTGGCTCGGCTGGCTTCCGGGTGGACTTGCGGTTGCCACGAACTTTGCAGGGGCCGGCTTTGCGGCGGCCAGCGGGTCAAGCATGGCAACGACTGCCACGCTCGGGCGGGTCGCCGTTCCGGAAATGCTAAAGAGTGGTTACAACCCCGGGCTTGCCACCGGGGTCGCCAGCGCAGTCGGCACCCTTGGCGCCGTGATCCCGCCCAGCATTATCGTGGTTCTCTATGCCATTTTCGCCCAGGCGCCGGTTGGACAGGTGCTTATTGCCGGGATCATTCCGGGCCTTCTGACCGCCTTCGCCTATGCGGCGCTCATCATCATTCGGGTCACACTGAACCCATCACTCGCCCCGCGCCATACAACCGAGCGCATCGGATTTTCCGGTCACCTGCGCCTGCTGGCGCCGATCTGGCCCTTGCCGGTGCTCGTATTTGGCGTGATCGGTGGGATCTACAGTGGCTTCATGACCGCGACGGAATCCGGGGCCGCGGGTGTCGTGCTCGCCATCGTCGTGACCGTGTTCCAGCGCACGTTCTCGCTGTCCATGCTCTGGCAGAGCCTCACAGAGGCCGCCACGACAACCGCCAGCCTGATCTTGATCGCCGTCGGCGCCGCGCTGTTCACACGGTTTCTTGCCTTCTCCGGCATTCCGAGCCTGCTCTCCGACCTGATCGCCGCAGGAAGCGCAAGCCCGATCGCCATCGTGCTGTCGGTCGCGGTGGTCTACATTCTTCTCGGCTGTTTCCTCGATCCACTGGGCGTGTTGCTTCTGACGCTGCCCGTGCTCCTGCCCGTGTTCGCGTCCGCCAACATTGATCTGGTCTGGATCGGGATCATCCTCGTGAAATTCATCGAAATCGGCATGCTGACGCCTCCTGTCGGACTGAACGTTTTCGTCATGAAAGGGGTCGTCGGAGACGAGGTGCGGCTCGTGCAGATCTTCAAAGGCGTCTCTTGGTTCCTGTTGGCCGAAGTCGTTGTCATGACGATCCTGATCGCCTTCCCTCAAGTCACGCTCTTTCTGCCGAACCTGATGCGCTGAAAGAAAAGCCCGCGCCGGGTTTCGGCGCGGGCTTTGGTCCTGCTGCGATCCTTGGTGGTCAGAGAAAATCAGACAGGCTGAACTCCCCCAATTCCGACACGGTTCCCACCGCCGATATCTCGCTGCGAGACATCTTGAACGGCAGGTTCGTCACAAGGTAGTCGCCCGCCCGATCCGTCACGGTCTGGAACGCCCCGCGATACTTGAGCTGAGGATCCTCGAGCGCCTCGGCGACTGTTCGATACCGTCCGCAAGGCACGGACGCTTCCGAGAGAATGCGTTCGCACTCTTCGGCCGTGTGCTGGATCGTCCAGCTTTCGATCGTTTCGAGCAGGGCAGGGAAGTTGTTGTAACGTGCCTTCACGTCGGCAAATCGCGGGTCCTTGATCCACTCGTCGTGCCCGGTCGCCCGTGCGAGCATTTCAAAGTTGCGCTGGGTGTTCGGCATGATGATCACGAACCCGTCGCTTGTGCGCGACGGCTTATAGACCGGGCGCGAGATCTCTGCCGGGAACTGCGCCTCCTGGACATCATAGGACATTAGGTTCATGACGGATTCCATCAAAGACACGTCGATAAACTGTCCCAGCCCCGTCTTCTCGCGACTATAGAGCGCCGCATTGACGGCACTCAGGGCATAGATCGCGGCGAGCACATCGGCATAGAACAGCACGCTGTTGGCCGGACGCGCCATCTCGTCCTGATACCGAAGCAAGGTCAGGTCGTGACCCGACGAGGCATGCACGTTCTGCGCATAGGCCGGCCGATCCGCCCCCGGCCCCGACTGCCCATAACCCGAAACAGAGCAAAAGATCAGCCTGGGATTACTTTGGGCCAGGGTCTCGTAATCCAGGCCAAACCGCTTCATGACACCGGGCCTGAAGTTTTCGATCACGATGTCAGCCGTGTCTATGAGCCGCTTCACGTCTGTGATCGCATCCGGGTCCTTGAGATTCGCGACGACGCTTTTCTTGCCGCAGTTCACCTGGCCGAAATAGGTGCTTTGCCCATCTCGGATCGGAGCTTGGGAGCGCATATAGTCACCGTCCTCGGTCTCGATCTTAATGACCTCCGCACCGAGATCCGCAAGGTATCGACTGCAATAGGGACCAGCTACAAGGGTCGAAAAATCGACCACGCGCAGATCCTTGAATGGGCGGGTAGGGGTCCCTTCGGTCAAGTTCAGCTCCTCCTTGGATGTGGGGTTGATTAGGGTGTCGTCAGAGCGGCCCAGCCCTCGGCACGCAGTCGCGCGGCCAGATCGGGATCGGGGGCGCTCGGGGGTTTGGGCGTGTCCGGGTGGCTTTTGCTGAACCGCGGGGCCGGGGCCGTCTGGACGATACCATCGACATCGACGACGGCGCCGCGGCTTGTCATCTGCGGATGCTCGATCGCTTCGCCAAGATCGAGAACCGGGGCATAGCACGCAGAGCGATCGGCAAAGATCGCGTTCCATTCCGCCCGTGTCTTTTGAGCAAAGACCTCGGCGAAAACACGCTTTTGCTCGGGCCACGTCGCCCGGTCCATCTGTCTGTCGAGATAGGACGCCTCCAGTCCCATTCCATCAAGCAGCTCGGCGTAGAACTTTTTCTCGACGGCGCCGACCGAGACATACTTGCCGTCACGCGTCTTGTAACAAGAATACCAGGGCGCGCCGCCGTCGATGAAATTGCTCTCGAATGCATCGACCCACATGCCCGAAGCGCGGAAGCCCCGAAAGGTGGTCAGCAGCGACCCGATGCCGTCGATAATGGCCGCATCCACGACCTGACCTTCGCCCGTCGTGCGCGCATGCATCATGGCCGCGAGCAATCCGAAGGCCAGATACAGGGCCCCACCCCCGAGATCAGCTACCAGGTTCAGGGGGATCGCGGGCCCTTCGGCCTTTGATCCGATCATCGACAAAGCCCCGGACAGGGCGAGATAATTGATGTCATGCCCGACAGTCTGCGCCAGCGGCCCGGTCTGACCCCAGCCTGTCATGCGTCCAAAAACCAGCGCTGGATTGACTGCAAGGCAGTCCTCCGGGCCCAGCCCCAACCGCTCCATCGCGCCTGGGCGAAACCCTTCGATCAGAGCGTCGGCACCGGCAACGAGATCGAGCGCGAAATCGCGATCTTCCGGCGACTTGAGATCCAAGGCTATGGTGGGACGGTTTCGTCTTGTGGTGTCGAACCGCAAGTCGCGTTTCACGCCGAGACCGGCATCTTGGGTTCGGTCAAGTCGGATGACGGTAGCCCCTAGATCGGCCAGCAGCATCGCGCAGAATGGTCCCGGACCAATTGCGCCGAACTCAACGACTTTCACCCCAGACAACGGTCCCATCGCATCCCCTTCCCTTGCCCGCACCGACTTGGCCACCTTCGCGAGGTCGGGGCGGCAGAAAGTTCGTGCTTATTGGTAGGGCCATTAAATTATTTGATAATTGAAATGTAAAGCCATAAAGTGCCTTTCATACGCAGCTTTGCCCATCGAAACCGCAGGCGCGCAACAGGGAGGACGATTCAATGACCAGCCAAACCGCATTCGGTGCTGTCGAGACGAGCCAGGGGCTCTCACTGCGGATGCCCGTTCTTGAGGACATGCCCAAGGTGGAATTGCGCCAATTGCGCTACTTCCTGGCAGTAGCCGAAGAACTGAACTTCACACGCGCAGCCGAACGCATGGGCATCGCGCAGCCCCCGTTGAGCCAACAGATCATCTCGCTCGAACATCAGCTCGGCGCCAAGTTGTTCACACGCTCCTGCCGCCAGGTCAAGCTGACACCGGAGGGCGTCGAGCTTCAGGCCTATGCGCGGCGCATCATCAACACCACGATGCTCGCCGCTGAATCCATCCGGTCAATCGCCAATGGCCAAAACGGGCAAATCGCCGTTGGCGCCGTGTGCTCGGCGATCCATTCCCTGATCCCGCACATTCTGCCCCCGTTCACGGCCCATCATCCGGGCGTAAAGGTGCACCTTCAGGAAATGACGGTGAATGAACAGTTCCGCGCCCTCCATGAAGAACGGATCGACATCGCCATCGTGCGCGAACCGATGGCGACGACGGAGTTCGCAACCCAACACCTGTTCACCGAACCCTTCGTGGCCGCTGTGAACCGCAACAATCCGCTCGCGCTGATGAACCGCATGTCCTTGGAGCAGATCTCGCGTCAACCGCTGGTGCAGGTCTATCGCTCGACCAACCGGGAATTTTCCGACCACATGTTTAGCGCGCTGCAGGATCGGGGCTATGATCTGAACGTCGTGCACGAAGCCTCTGACATGCACTCGCTCCTCGGGCTGGTTGCGGCGGGTATTGGCATGTCGCTCGTCCCGGCCTCGCTGGTCAACATTCAGACGGCCAACGTGATTTATGTCCCCCTGTCGGATAGCCCGCAGTGCAGCACCCTTTCACTCGCCTGGAACCCGGACGCTTTGACGCCGTCGATGGACCAGTTCCTCAAAACGGTCAGCAAGGTCATGGCAGGCATCGACAATCTGTCCCGTTTCTGGACGGTCAACGACAACCGGGTAGAAGGAAGCCGTCTCGCAAGCTAAGATCCGCGGGGCCAGTCGCAGCCACCAGGTCGCTGCGCACCCGGGAAACGAAAATGGCCGCCGGACATGCCCGACGGCCATTTCTTTCGGTCATGTGGGAGGATTACATTTCCGAATAGACTTCTTTCATCATCTTCTGCACGAATGCCTCTTCATCATCGCCGATCTCTTCCATCGCGCTGGTCCACATCGCGAGCGTTTCGCTGAACCCCTTGACGATCTCCTCTGCATTGTCGATCCCGCTCTCCTTCGCACGAGAGATGAGGATTTCGCTGAAGTAGGGGTTAAACTCCGCCAGCTTTGCAAGCAGAGGCTCCGCCGGTTCCGTGATGGAATAGCCGGCGGCCGCTGAACCGGCGATGACTTCCTTGTCCGTCGCGATATAGGCATTCGCGGCCCGGAAAATCCCGATCGCCGCGCCGGTCTGGAACGCCGTTTTCTGGGTGTCGTCAAGCTTGTCCCAGATGTCTTTCGTCAGGCTGATGATCGGCCCTCCGTAGGACACGCCATAGCTAATATCGAGCACATTCTTGGCGACTTCACCGAGCGAGAACTGCTGGAGCCAGCCGACCGGTCCCAGAGTGCAATCCAGAGCGCCTCGTTGCAGGCTTTCGTAGGTTTCGCCAATACCCATGTTCACCGGCGTCATGCCAAGGAACGATGCGAGAAACGCGAAGTCTCCCGGCACACGGACCTTTTTCCCCTTAAGGCTTTCCAGCGTCTCAAGCGGTTTCGTGCACAAGAGGCTGTACGATGTTGTCGAATAGGCCCCCAGGAACATTATGTTATGGTCTTCCATCTCGGCCTTGCAGGCCGGGCACTCGGTCAGCACATAGTCGGTGATTGCTGCAGCAAGCGCCGGGCCGCCGGCCCGAAGCATCGGCGCCAACCCCATCGCCAGGTTCGATACGGGCAGTTCGGCCGGATAATACACCGCAAGGACTTGCCCGCCGTCGACCACACCGTCCTTCATCCCCCCCAGCATTGCCTTGGCGCCCAGCAGAGCGCCACCCGAGTGCAACGTGTAGTCGATGGTGCCGTCGCTCATAGCCTTGGCTGTCTCAAGGAATGGAATAATGCCGAATTCCACGTTGGACGAGGTGGGCGGACCATAGGCCGCGTAGGTCACGTCAATATTTCCAGCCTGCGCCGAAGTGGCGATCGCAAGCGCCAAAAAAGGGCCTAGGCCTTTGAAAATTCTCATTTCTTCCTCCCATCGTGGACGATCACAGCTTGTTTTAGCTGGCTCCCTCCTGTAAAGTAGCAACCATTGAATGATCTGACCAATACGCAAGGCGGCGCGTATGAGAGGTCATCCGTATCATTCTTGAATGAGTTCAGGTGTGATAGAGAGAGACCAGCCGGCAAAATAGGCAATCGATAGGGCAACTACCCCGTGGACGAGAACATCACCTTCAAACCAGTCAAGACCAAACGCGCGTTCGAAGAAGTGTGCGACCAGATCAGACTTGCGATTCAGGAAGGACGATTGGAAGCGGGTGACAAACTTCCGGCCGAGCGGCATCTCGCCGAGGCGCTGGACGTCAGTCGAGCTACGGTTCGCGAGGCCTTTCGCACTTTGGAAATCGCGGGCGTTCTGTCGTTGCGCAAGGGCGTGAATGGCGGGGCTGTGGTCATGCAGGGCGACACCCGACCGATCACGCAAACCATTTCTGACCTGCTCTCTCTGGGCGGGCTGTCGCTGTCCGATTACATGGAAGCGCGTGTCTGCCTTCAACGTGAAATCATCAAGCTGGCCTGCGAGCGCGGAGAAGAAGCCGACTTCAAGGCGCTCGAAGCAAATATTGCCGAAACGGAAAAGCTGACAACCGTGGCGCAGATCGAAGATCGCACTGCTCATACGATCGAATTCTATCACTTGCTGGCGGCCGCGACCAAGAATCAGGCTATGTCTATTCTGATGGCTGCGGTGACCGAACCGCTGGGTTATTACATCAAACAGATCGGCGTGGACCGGAGCTGGAATGTCGCCCAATCGCGGCGCCGGTTCGTGGCCCATCTGCGCGAGCGAAATGCAGCCGCGGCGGAAAAGGAAATGATGTCTCACATGGAGCGGCTTCACAGCTACATGCTTCAGCGGACCCAGGAAGCGGCCAACAAGCCGACCTAGGCCAACAGGCTCCAGATCGCAAAGATCACAAGCACGAGCGTGACGAAGCAGAGAACGAAAATCCCATTCCATTTTAGGCCAACCACGCTGGTGGGATAGTTCATTTCGGCCGACGTAATCGCCACTGTGGCCGTAACCGGCGACACGATCATGCTGGCCGACCAGCCCGTCAGGGTCGCCAGAATGAGCATCGGCGCAGGCATGGCGACATTCGCGTCCACG
>JBLWWC010000014.1:0-11501 GCA_048268145.1 Qipengyuania sp.
CTTCATCTGCGCACGGCGGATCGCCATGGGCGCCTTCAGCTTTTGGAGGGCTTCTGCTGTCACAAGCTCGTCTCCGAGGGATGCGACGTCGAAGGTGGTCGGATAGGTTACGAGTGGTTCTTGCGGCCGTTCTTCGCCGGCCCAGAGCAATACCGTATCTGCGATCCAGTTCTCAGCCGCCTCAAGGCGACGCGCCTTGGACAGCAGAAGGGAGTTCACGCGCTCGAAGTCATACGCCTTGGCGACACCGGAGGAGTTGTCGATCCCGAGGGCGTTGTCTTGCTTCGTGCGCTCACCGGCGAGGCCGATGGTGGAATAGATTTGGGTCACGAGCGAGTTGATCGTGTCCCAGATGACGCCAGCCTGCTTCGGGTCCGGCGAGATAAATTCGGGCTTGGCGGTCGAACCAGAGCCACCGTCATAGGTGAAGATCCGCTTCGTCCCCATTGCGACCATGTGGTCAGAGGCTTTCTTCTGGTTGCCGGACAGGGCCTGAGCCGGGATCGCAAGCTGGCTGAACGTCTGGTCTTGGATGATGGCATCCAAGTTCGACAGGTAGTTCGCCACGGAGCGATCGAGGTAGGCGATGTCATCAACGAGAGAGGACGCCTTGAAGGGGTGGTTCGAGGCGCTGTGGTCTTCGAGACGGACAGGCACGCGCTTCAGCTCATGCGGAGCGGAGGAAACCTCACGCGCCTTGGGCTGTTGGCCGTCTTCTGCAGGCTCCATCTCGTAGAGGGTCCAGCCATGACGGGTCCACAGGCGCACGCGCTCTTTGATAAGCCCGGTGCTGCTGAGCGGGTCTTTGTCGTCGCGATGATACTCGCGCAGCTTCACCCACAACAGCTCACCGTCGCCCTCTTCGTCCCAGGCATAGTCGAGGATGTCCTTGGGCATGACGACATAGGCATAGATTTGAACGGAGCCCTCGGCTTCGAGCTGGGAGAGGACTTGGACGTTCTCCGGCACGTTGCTATCGACGACGATCGCCACGCGGCCATTGAGGGCGTTGCGGGTGCTGACGTTGCTCATCAGCTCGCCAATCTCCTGCCCTGCCCGTGTGGACTTCTTCCAGAATTTCTTCAGCGCTTCAGGTGCGCCATCGACGTCGCGCTGCACAGGCGACTTGAACAGATATTTCTGAACGAGATCGACGGCTTCCTTGGTGTGGTTCAGACGAACGGCGCGCTTCTTGCGCTCGCCAAATTCGGTGTCACCCTCTTTCGGCCCTTTGAACAGGTTGTTCTCAAACCACTTGCGGCCACCGTCATAGGTAGCCTCACAGAAGATCCAATGCTCAAGCATCTCATCGTAAGCGGGGTGCTTGCGATGGTAGAAGCTGGTGAGGGCATCAGTCTCCGTGGCAATCTGAGGGGTAACGACGTTCATTCTTCGGGCTCCAAGTTCCTCAAGAACATAAGTAAGTGTTTACTTAATGTCCAGTTAAATCGAGACACCAAGGATCAAAGCCTTGCGCATCGGGTGGCGATAGTCGGCGAAATACCCGAAGGCGTCGGCCGCGTGTTCGGTGCCTTTCTTCTTGTCCACCTCGCGGGTGCCTTCCTTGTAGATGGTCTGCTCAAGGCTCTCGATGAACTTCCGGCAGCCCCGGTCGATCTTCATCATCACGCGCCCATCCGCAGTCTTCAGCAGGCGGTTCACGGTGTTGATCCGGTCCTGCACCAGCGGGTGCTTGCGCTTGAAGAGGATCTCGTCGAAGCCCGCCTCGCGCAGAATGTCGAGCGAGGTCTCGCCCCGGTCGTGGTTGCGGTTGTTACCGGCGGGGTCAGGGAAGATCGTGATCTGACCCATGTGCTTGAAGTAGCGACGCGCCAGCTCGTCGGCGGTCTCCTGCACGTTGGAGCCATAAAGCACGGCCTCATCCACCACCCAGATTTCGCCGTTTGGCTGCTCTTGGATGACGATGGCCGACATGGGGTCGATGTTGAAGTCCATGCCGATGTAGATCGGCAGCCGCGGATTGAAGGCGCAGTCGGTCACATGGATGCTGCGGTCAAACGGATAGTAGACCCGGCCGGACATGGTTTCGAAGCTGGCTTCAAACTCCTGGCGGAAGGACTTGGGGTCCATATCCCGACGGCGCTCCTCGATCTCCTTCTTGGGGATGAACGGAGAGGTGATCGTCGGGAACTGCCAAGAGATCCAGTCGTTCTTCACGAAGCGGCCGCGCGCGTCCTGCACGGTCTTTCCGCGCTGACCGAGCATGAATTTGTCGTAGAGCCAGTTGAAGGCTTTCGGCGTGCCGATGAAGAGCGCCCGACCGTTGGTGGTCGCCAGCGTCGGCTGCAGAACCATCTCCCAGGTCTCTTCCTTGATGTCCTGGGCCTCGTCGATCACGACGAAGTGCAGACCCACACCGCGGAGGGTGTCGGGCTTGTCGGCGCCCTTCAGCTCGATCCGGCTGTTGTTCATCAGCAGGATCGACATGCGGGTCTCGTTGATCTTCTTCACCCACTCGCGCGGAACGGACGCCTTGAGGTCGTCCCACATAATGCCCCGCGCCATCTGGTAGGTCGGAGCGACATACCAGACGAGCTGCTTGGACTTGGCGGCGGCCGAGCGGACAAGTGAAATCTTGGAGAGCTGCGTCTTGCCCCACCGGCGCCCGGCCACGATCACGCGAAAACGGCGCCGGTCCTGCATCACAAGCCGTTGCAGCTTGTGAACCTTCAGGGAGCGGTTCACCTTTTTGACGGTCGGAGCCGTGGCGAGAGCGTGGGTGGAGGTGGAGTCACGCATCGTATTCGCCAAGGTCGTGGAGGTTGAGGTCATCAACCGTGGCGTCCTCATCGAGCGCGCCGGTCGAGATGTGGTGCGACAGGATGTCCTCGTCGGTGAGGTCTTCGATTGTCAGGATCGGCAGATCGTCTTCGTCGATGTGTTCGTCAGCCCGCAGGATCTCCAAGGACTTGGACACGCTGTCGATCAGGATCTTGTTGAACCGGCCGAGCGCTTTCAGATCGTCATCCACGGTCGCCAGCGAGCCGCCAGCCTTCACCGTGTCCACGACAAGCTTCTGGCCGATCAGACGCGCCTGTTTCAGAGCCGCCAGACCCTGAAGGCGTGTTTCTTCGATCCACTCTGCCCGCCGATCAGCAAAGCGCTCCACGGTCGCTTTTACAGCCGCTCCGGCAGCAGCCGCCACCTCATGCGCCCGAGAGCCTTTGACCGAGCCCGCATCCTTCAGCTTGCGCGAGATGGTTTGACGAGACACGCCAAATTCGTTGGCAAGCTCGGCGATCCCGGCTTTACCCAACTCGTAGAGTTCTTTGGCGGTTTCAAACTCGGCGTCGCTGAGCCGGGGTTTCGAACCGGAGATGGAGTCGTCTTCTTCAGTCACTTTGCTTGCCTCGGGTTCTTCATCCCGATCCTTCGTTGGTAATAGTATTATATACTAAGTAAGTAATTACTTACTATATACTATATTAGGAACGAAGGATCGGGATGAGCTTACTTCTCCGGTCAGATCAGCGCGCCGGTCTGAACCAGTCATATCCGCGTTCGGTAGGCACTAAGTCCCGGTAACGACCGCGTTTTTGCCGTATCAACATGCCCTGCTCTTCGAGAAACCGAATGGACACGCGCACCGCGTCGTAGGTCACATCCGCAGAGTAGCTGAGGAGCGGGTATATCTCGTTCTGGGTCAGGAACTTCCCCTGCCCTGCTGCCTGCAGCACCAGACCCATGATCTCGCGCTGATGCTTAGTGCGCTTCGGTTTCACAGGATCAGCCTTTCGTTGGGCTTCTGCCGGTCAAAGGCCGTCAGAGGCAGAACAGCGGGAATGTCTGTCCGGCCCAGGTCAGGGTTCTTCCAGACGCCATAGAGGGGCGACGCGAGGCCGATCTGCTGAATACCCCGCACGAGGGTGCGCAGGGTCATGGTCTCGGCCCGACGCTCCGCCTGCTGGCCGCCACGGGTGGTATTCTCAAGCGCGGAGTTCTTGAAATACCACTCGCGCAGGATGCGGTCGGTCTCGGCTTGCTGCTCGGGTGTCTTGGCGGCGATCTCAGCCATGATGGCCTCGTAGTCCTGCGGGCTTGCGTTGAAGTGCATCCGCAGGAATTTCATCACCTTGTCGTAGTTGTTGGCGTTCATCGGGGGTAGAAAGCGGAAGCCCGCTTTCTGACCGAAGACGTTGAATTTGGACATGGAGCTTTGGATCTCCATGAAGCGCTCGCCGGACATGCGCGACACGAGGTTCATCATCCGATACCCGGCGCCGATCCCGCGAAACTGCGTGTCGATCACGAAGCGCGACACCACGCGGAAGTTCCGGTTGATGTAGTGGTAGCGGTTCGTGTTGGTCAGCCGGGTCTCACCAGCTCCGGGCTTGATGTTCGGGAAGACGATGTGACGCTCGCGGACCATGCCTTTCGGCACGGCCGTCACGAGGACGCCAATGGTGCGATCATGGAGCCGGAGCCGCCAGAAGTGAGGCCCGATCGGCAGCTTCTCGGCCTTGTAGTGAAGGTCATGAAGGAGCCACCAATCGTCAGCGTCACCCCGCTCCACGAACATGTCGTCCATCAGCGAAAAACGCTGCTGTGGTGCTTCGACGCGCTCAAAGGTAGTCGTGACACCCGGATAGTCGTGGAAGCGCTCAGTGACGCTAAAATCGAGCTGTGCGGTCATGCTGCTGCGCTCTCTACCGGGTCTTCGTCGCGCTCAGCGATCACCTCGACCTTTTCGCGGAACATCTTGCTGATGAAGACGTCGGGCGCCAGCTCCTCCACCATGTCGGAGTGGGTCGTGGCGACCATGAAGGTCTTGCCCGCACGGCGCGCGATCTTTGCCATGTTGTAGGCGACGGCACGCGCGGTCACGCGATCCAGCACGGCGCCAAACTCATCTGCGATCCACACATCAGCGTCAGAGGCCAGCACGAGCGCCAGCTTCAGGCGATAGCGCTGCCCATCCGACAGCTCGGAGGGCTTGCGAATGTAGATCCACGCATCAGAGATGCCCGCGCAGGCGAGCAATTCCAGCGCCTCAGAGAGGGATTTACCCAGCAGCTCGACGACGGGCTTCTCTTCGAGCTGGATCTCGTTCAGATCCGACACCTTGAGCCCGCTGGCCTGCATCTGCGCCGACAGGTCGCGCAGCAGGAGGGATTTGCCCGATCCGGATTGGCCGGTGATGTAGACCACATCGCCCTGGCGCACATCCAAATCCAGGTTGTCATAGACCACAAACTCCTTGTCGGAGAGGCCAAGCCCAAACGCTTCCGCCACTTCGAGAACGCGCGGGGTGCGCTCGACCGAGGTTTTGAAGGCACGCGAAATGTTAAAGACGGTCATTGTCTTCCTCATGAAAATAGGGGTCAACAATGGTCCCAGTGAGGTCCATCACCGGGGCCATTGTGGCAGCTTCGCTGATTTCCAGCTTCACGGTCTCTAAGACGCCGACAAACCCAAAGAGTTCGGTGCGGTTTAGGTCGGGCTCCAGGCAGATGTCCGTGAGAAAATAGCCTGTGATCGGATCCTGAGCGATCAACACCATTCCGCTGATCCGGTCTTGCTCCACCAGATGCCTCAGTTGGTCGATTCTGTCTAGGATGTTCTTCTTCTGTTCCCCTCCGACTTGGCAGACTGAGCTGCCCTCGTCGAAGAAGTCTACGGCCTCCGCGCCAAGGATACCTGGGCCGGGGAAGTCCTTCAGCTCTCTGCCCTCTGGAAAGGACAGAATGGTGGCCGTATCGCTCATTTACAGGCCCGCCATGAACTCGACGAAGGCTTCGGCGCCTTTCTTGCCCGTCTTCGCCTCGATCTTCTGCATGGCGTCGCGGATCATCCGAGACTCCGCGATGGTGACGCGCTTGAAGCCGAGCGCATCCACGACGGGCGCTGCGATCTCATCGGTCACTTCCACCGTCTTCTCGTTTTCGGCCTTTTGCTTCTCGACCGCCTCAACCACGTCTTCGACGAAGAGGGACTCATCGAGTTCGCCGAGGTCGGAGATGGTGAAGTCGATCTCCTTTTGGTCAAAGCCGAGGTCGGTCAGGTCGATGTCCATTCCGCTCAGCTCGTCGGACAGGCGCTGCAGCTCCACTTGGATCAGCTCCTGGTCGTAATCGGTGGATGTCACCCGGTTGTCAGCGAGGCGGAGCGCGTCGGCCTCTGCGCGTGTGAGGTCACGCCGGACGATGACCGGCACGCGGGAGAGCTTGAGGTGGATGGCGGCCAGACGGCGGCCATGGCCTGCGATGATCTCGCCATTGTGCCAAACCACGATAGGCTGGGTCCAGCCGAACTTGGTGATGGCGGTCGCAAGCTTCTCGATCTGCTCTTGAGGGTGCTTTTTGGCGTTCGCCTCATAGGGGATCAGCTTATCGACCTCCCAAACCTCAATCTTGTTGTTGGTGTCGGTCATTGTTCGCCCTCCTTCTGGGCGGCCGCGATCTGGTCGAGTGCTACGTCCCAGTCTTCGGGTTGAGTGTGAGAGGCGACCGCCTGCGAGAGGTGGCCGGAGGTGGACAGCAGGTGGATCAGCGCGTCGCCCGCGTTGGTCAGCTCGTCGGCGGTGGTCAGCCCCTGCTCTTTCTGGGTCCGCGCGATCAGCGCCGTCAGACGCTCGGCGTCCGAAAGGCCGATTTTGAAGCGCATCACCTGATGGGTCTTGGTCGGCTTCGGCGCGGGCTCAAGCTCCGGCTCTTCCTCGTCGATTTTCAGCTCATCCTGCGGGACGATCAGGTCGTCCAGGCTAATAGATGATGCAGAGAAGATCGCGCTCAGGTCAGTTTCGCCATAAGGGAGGAAGGTTTGAATTTCATCGACGTCACCAATCTCCTTCAAGATGGTGCCAAGCATCAGCGTGTCGTCGGAGCCGTAGCGGGCATTGTCGAGCAAGCCGATCTCTTTGGCGCGCACATCGCTGATTTGACCGAGGTTTGCGACGGGAACCGTCAACATCCCAAGCGCAGTCGCTTGTTCCCAGCGGTGCTGACCACCGATGATCTCGTAACCAGAGACACCGACGACTTCGCGCACGATGATCGGCTTGAAAATGCCGTTGCGCTCGATGCTCGCGCGGATCTTCTGCTCGTTATCCGCGCTGACGCGGTTTGGGTTGAACGGGTTCGGTCGCAAGTCCGCGACTGGCACCTCGATATATTGGACTGCGGACATTAAGACGCCTATAAGTAAGTGATTACTTATCAGATACGCCAAGAGGCTCGCCCTTGGCAAGGATTAAAGGAAATAGCTAAATGGCTACCGTGCAGATCGCAAGAAACGCTACGATGGCGAAACTGGTCAATCCGGATCGCTCGATCATCTCTCTGGTCAACAACCTCCTCTCCTACACCGCGGATCAGGGCGTGGGCTGGTCTGGCAAATCCTCCTTCTATGACGTGAACACTCAGACCTTTCCGGCTGGGTTCGTTTACGTTGTGCAGGAGGAACTGCAGAAGGCCGGTCATCTGGTGCAGCTCGTGCAGAAACCGCTGCCCATTCCACTCGGCCCCGAGAGCCCCATCGTGGATGAGTTCGGAAACGACGATCCGCGCTATGACTATCAGCTCAAGGCGCTCCGACAAGTCGAGAAGCACGGCGCCGGGATCATCCGGGTCGCGACGGGTGGCGGTAAATCGAAGATCGCCAAGCTCATCATGAAGCGGTTCCAGCGCATGACCCTCTTCCTGACCACGCGGGGCATCCTGCTCTATCAGATGGACGACCAACTGAAGGCGCTGGCGGAGGAAACAGGCATCATCGGTGACGGTCAAATGTCGTTCGTGCGCTCTGTGAACCTCGGCATGGTGCAGACCCTCGTGGCGGCGCTGCAGGAGACCTCTGTGGACGCGGAACGGCGCGCCCTGGTCAAATCCCTGCACGGCTCGAAGAAGCGCGAGGCGGAGGCCGCCAAAGCCACGCATGAGCAACTCACCGTCGCGGCCACCGAGTCCTATGAGCGCAAAACCAAGCGCCGGAACGCGATTATTCGCTTCCTGAGCATGGTCGAGGTCGTGATCGGCGAGGAAGCGCATGAGGCCGGCGGAAACAGCTACTACGAGATCCTGCGCCATTGCACCAAAGCGCATATCCGCGTCGCCCTGACCGCGACCCCCTTCATGCGCAGCTCTGCCGAAGACAACATGCGCCTCATGGCGGCCTTTGGTCCGGTGCTGATCGACATCCCCGAAAAGCTCCTGATCGACCGGGGTATTCTCGCCAAGCCGTATTTCCGCTTCCGCAACTCGCCTCCGAGCAACAATCTGCACCGGACGTCGCCTTTCGAGCGCGCCTACAAGCTGGGCTACATCGAAAACGACAACCTCATGCGCGATATGCTCGCAGATGCACTCAACGCCAAGCGCTACGGCCTGCCCACGCTGACGCTGGTGCTGCGCAAGGCGCATGGTGAGCGCATCAAGGAGGTCTATGAGGCCAACGGCCTGCGCACGGTCTTCCTGCGCGGTGAAAACGATCAGGCTGAGCGTAAGCGCTACCTCGCCATGCTGGTCAAGGGTGAGATCGACGTCATCATCGGCACCACGATCCTTGACGTGGGTGTGGACTGTCCGGCGGTGGGTCTGGTGCAGCTCGGCGGCGGTGGCAAGGCAGAGGTCGCTCTGCGCCAGCGGATCGGCCGCGGCCTGCGCGCCAAGAAGATCGGCCCGAACATCGCCTTCATCGCGGACTACTCCTGCAACTCGAACCACACGCTCTGGGAACACGCCAAGCAGCGCGAGAACATCGTCCGGCTCACTCCGGGCTTCGTGGAAGGCATGATCGAAGAGGATGAGGACTTCCCCTGGTATAAGTTCGAGGGTGTCGCCCAGGCTGCCTGAGATCGAGGGTGCGAAAAAAATCGCGCTCTCCTTCATTTTGTTGTTGCAGGTAAGTGAGCACTTACTTATGTAGAGCTTAGCCGCTCGGTTGTTCCCCTCCTCCCGACCCTACCGAGCGGTCAGCAGTCCTTCCGATTGTGTTCTCCCCTGTGTTCGCAAAGGCCCCTCGAAGTTCGCTTCGAGGGGTTCTTGTTTTCGCACTATCCCATGCGACACCGGGTCAGTCTGAGCTTAGAAATAAGTAATCACTTACTTACACAGCGAAGACCAACATGCTCTGCACCACCACCAACTTTGAACCCATCGGCCGCCTCTATGTGCCTTGGAACGCGCACCAGCCCTCCTCTCATATCGAGTTCTTCGAGACGGAATTGATAGAGCCTTCTGTGCTTGTCCCTGGCGCCACCGAATATACCACGAAGGTAAAGGAGACCTGCTGGCGCTATCCGGTCACGTTCCACAAGATCCGTCGCCTTGTAGAACGCGATCATCCGATTTTTCAGAACCTTACAGAGAGTCTTTCACGTGCGAACGGGGCCGCTCACATGCTCTTTAGCGAGCGGTTCAGAGCGTTCAAGATGGATGAGCTTACCAATGTCGAAGTTTACCACAGCCCCCAAAAGGATGGATATGAGGTGGTCATGAGGACGCCGGTTGTTGCCTGCACGGCGGAGCAGAGCGAGGAAATCTTTGACTTGGCGGTGTTTACACCGTTCTGAGAACGCGGCTATATCTAGCCAATGGGCTATCTTCGCGGGTAGCTTCTTGGCTAGATAGCTACAGGGACGGGAGACCATGGCAGAACTCATAATCGCGTGTCTGTCGCAGAAAGGCGGAGTGGGCAAAAGCACCATCGCGCGCCTCATCGCGACAGCCTATGCCGCCCACGAGACGCGCGTGGCGATCTACGATTTCAACGGCACGCAAGAGACCTCGACCTTCTGGTCCCGCCAACGAAAGAGCAACGAGATCGAGCCTGTGATCCACGCCGAAGTGGCGACACAGGCGAACCGAATGCGCTCAGACCTCCGGTTCGATGTGATCGTGGCCGATGGCCGACCGGACTCGCCCGACATCACCCTCTCCATCGCCCGAGAGGCGGATTTCATCGTGGTCCCAACCTCTGTGACCATGGATGACCTCGTGCCTCAGCTTCGGTTCGCCCGAGAGCTGGTGGCGCGCGGTGTGCCGACCGAGCGCATTCTCTTCGTGGTGAACCGGGTGACGGAGAACAAGCTCCTCATCAAGGACGCCTACGACTTCATTGGCGACGAGTTTGCCATCGCTTCAGCCTCCCTCCCCTACCGCGACGCCTTCATTCGCTGCCATACCGCTGGCTTCTCGGTTGGAGAGGTCAAGGATGCGGTCATGGGCAACATGAACAACCTTTCTTCGATCACGAATGATCTGGCGACCGAGATCGCCACGCTTGCTGCAGGAGCTGAGTAATGTCGAAAAGTCCCTTCAAGGTGGGCAAGAGCCCAGCATCGGTAAAGGCCCTCAAGGAGAGCGCGCCGGAGGCGTCTGAGGCATCTGAAAACTTCAAGGCCGAGAAGGTTGTCGGAATGACCTTCAACATGCCCGAGACGTGGCACCGGGAGTTCAAGATGCACTCCGTTCAGAACGGCACGACCATGCGAGAGCTGCTGGTCGAGGTCTGGGACTTCTACAAGAAGCACCATCAATGAGCAAAAGGCCGGTCCTGAGACCGGCCTTCTTCTTTTTCACGGGTGGATATTCAGCTTAGCGACCCACATCGCGGCCATAAGGCCCAACAAGAGAACTGAGATGTAGATGCTGGTGTTGCAGGCGCGGCCCATAGTCACCTCCTGGTTTACGCGGCTTCAGGCAGAGTCTCGGCGTCTTCCTCAGTCTCGATATGCCGTTCGATGATCTCGACCTTGGGGCTGTCTTCAGGCTCTTCAGGAGTGATGAAGACATGCTGGACCGCGCCGCCGGTCCAAACATCAAATTCCGCGGCCTTTTGAACGGCCTGAATAGCATCAGCACCCATGGACATGGCGCCAAGCGCGTATTCCGCACCCGAGCCGACGGCGAAGAAGTCGCCAATCAGCGGGCCAGTCGGGGAGAAGCTGTCGTTGTAGAAGTAGACCTCGCCGTTCGAGTTGACCGCGATGCAGTCAAAGGCGCGCCCATTCAGGATCGGTTCAGCATCTGCCGACATTTCGGAGGCGAACCAATCGCGGATCTCTTCAGAGAGGCCCGGATGCGGGGTGGAGACGCCGAAGCTGATATACGAGCCATCGGAGAGCTGGACGCGGTTGATCTTCTGCTTCTGACCAATCGGCTGGCTGCCGCCGGAGTAGGCGCGCGTGTCAGCGGCGATATAGCCGTCCCGGTAAACGATAGTAGTCATTTCACTTCTTCCCAGTCTTCGGAGAACATGTCGGTTTGTGAGGCGAGCCAGCCGGTCACGATGGAGCCATCTGCGGCCTTCATGCAGAGGCAGGGCATACGAGTGACGGTATTTTCATCGCCCTGCTCGAAATGAACGACGTTTACGCCGCCAATCAGCAGGTGAAAGAAGTCCGGCTCGCCATAAAACACGTCATCGACGTCCGGACTTACCATTTTGGCTTCGCTTTGGAGGCACGCGCTATTCACTGAGCCTTTTTGAGCAAAGACGAACATGCCTTTACCATTCCAGCCCTCGCGGGCGATACGCTTGCC
>JBLWWC010000015.1:0-10440 GCA_048268145.1 Qipengyuania sp.
CGTCCGGCCCCCTGGCGCGTTCGGCCGCGGACCCCGCGCTGATGCTCTCGGTGCTGGCGCGGCCTGACATGCGCGACCCCTATACCGCAGTGGTCCGCGGCCGCACCGCCTGGAACCCGGCCAATTTCGCCCGCCTGCCCCGCTGCGACCTGTCCTCCCTCAAGGTGGCCTTCACCGAGGACTACGGCTTTGCCCCGACCGAAGGGATCATCCGCGACCACTTCCGCAAGGCCGTCTCGCAAATCGCGCCCTTCTTCGGCCAGTCGGACGAGGGCACCCCGGACTGCACCGACGCCGACCGCATCTTCTCGGTGCTGCGCGGGCTCCTCTTTGTCGGCATGCACGGCAAGCGGATGGACGAGCACCCAGAACAGATCGGCCCCAACGTAACCGAGAACGTCCACGAGGGCCGCAGCTTCACTCCCGATGACATCGCCGAGGCCCTGTCGATGCAGGGCGCCTACCACCAACGCTGGCAGGCCTGGTTCGAAACCCATGACTTCGTGATCTCCCCCGCCGTCACCATCAGCCCCCGCGACTGGCACGAACTGTTCCCGGCGGAAATCGACGGCGTGGCAACCAGCAGCTATTATCACTGGCTCGCGATGGCCTATGCCTCGACCATCGCCGGCCATCCCTCGATCACCATCCCCTGCGGGACCGATGTCAATGGCATGCCCTTCGGCCTTCAGATCGTCGGGCGCCGCTACGACGATCTCGGCGTGCTCGCCGTCGCAGCCGAACTGGAAGCAATCATCGCCGGCATCTCCGACCTGACCCCGCGAGCGCCCGACCTCAATCTGCTCCGGGCCGCCGGGCCGCTGAGCGCGGTCGAAGGCTTCCTCAGCCTGTGACGGACGACCCCAATCCCATCCCAACAACCAAGCAATCAAAGGATCCAGTTATGAACCTCCCCTTCCCCAAGACCCGCCGCATCAGCAACAACCTGTACCTATCTATCGGGCGAGATCGGCTTTGGCGCCGACGGCACCGTGCCTGCCGGCATCGAGACACAGAACCGCAACTGCCTCGACCGGATCAAGGCCACCCTCGCGTCCGAGGGCCTGACCATGGTCAGCGTCGTCTCGGCCACCTGCTTCCCGACCGACACCAAGGACTTCGCCGCCTTCAACGCCGTCTACACCGAGTATTTCTCTGATCCCCAAGCCGGTCCGCACCACGGTCCAGAGCGGGCTGATGATCGACGCCTGCGTCGAGCTCACAGTGATCGCCGAATCCTGATCAAACCCCCGGGGCGTCACTTCCGGGCGGCCGCGATCCCGATGGACCCGCGGTTCGCCATCCATTAACAACCCGGTCCAACCAGTCAGACGAGGCGAGCGGCGTGGTGGCCGAACTCGGCGGCGTGCGCTTCCCGGTCTCCTCGCGCGGGTTCTACCACTACCTCGACCTCACGGGGTGCAAGACCCGGCCCTTCCCCAACCCGCTGACCCCGGCCGCCGGATCCACCGTGATCAACCTAGAGGGCGCCGCCCACTTTGCCCACGGCCTCGACGAGCTGCCGCCGCTCTACCGCGAGATCACACAGGCCTACGACCCCGCGCTGGCGGAACCGGCGGCCTTTCCCGAAGGTCAGGCGGCCCTGCACGACAGGGACGTCGCCGCGGTCAAGGCGCTCTGGGCTCCGCTCGTCGCAGAATGAGACGAGCCTTCTACGACTTTGTTGGTAAGCGGTGCTTTGGCGGCACTTTAATCGGCCTCGAAGTAACCAAGTTTGTCGTAGAACACGCGAAAGCCTGATCCGAGCTGGTCTCTGATGTCTTTCAGCAGATCGAGCGCTGCGATATCGAATGCGTCATATTCGGCTTTTTTCCATGGTCCGGGATCGGGTGGATACTCCCAGTTCAGCGCAGAGTCGTGCCATTTGGTCAGTTTTTGCATTTGCTCGAGAGTTTCGCGTGTAAGGTTGAGGTGTTGCTCAACTGGGCCTGTGCCAAATGCCTTGTAGGCATTTTCGTTCAAACACCAAAGGCAGCCTCCACCCCATTCGAACAACAACGTCAACTGAAACTGGGGAGCGTCCACGGCAGCAATTCCTCAATCCGGCTTTGCTTGTGCCCATTGACGATGGCGGTCAGGGTTTGGGTCAGGTAGCCGTGTGGTTCAATGCCGTTCAGTTTGCACGTCTCGATAAGGGAGGCAAGGATAGCCCAGTTCTGCGCGCCTGCCTCATGACCCGCGAACAGGCTGTTCTTTCGGCCAAGCGCAATGGGGCGGATGGAACGTTCGACGCTGTTGTTGTCCATCTCGATGCGACCGTCTGAGAGGAACAAGATCAGACCGTCCCAATATTTGGCGATGTATTTAAGGGCCTCTCCGGTTGGGGATTTGGCCGAGACCTGCGCACGCGCGTGTTCAAGCCAAGTTTTGAAACCGGCGATCAGGGGCGCGGACCGTTCTTGCCGGGCCGCTGTCCTTTCTGATGCGGGTAATCCGCGGATCTGTGCCTCGATCCGGTAGAGGGCCGTGATCTGCCTGAGCCCTTCCTGAGCGATGGGCGCTGCGCTGTTTTTGGTCAGTTCGAACAGTTTGCGACGGGCATGTGCCCAACAGCAGGCCAGCCGGATATCGGCCTGACGCTTGGGGTCAATCACTCGGTTGTAGCCGGTATAGCCATCCACCTGCAGGATACCCTCGAAGCCCCGCAAAATATCGACTGCATGTTTGCCGGATCGCCCTGGCGCATAGGTGAAGGCGACACCGGGCGGGGGCTTCTCCATTCCATGGCCGGTCATCCCGGGCGAGCACCCAGAAGTATCCCTTCTTCACCTTTCCCTTGCCGGGGGCGAGCACCGGGGCGGTTGTCTCGTCCATAAACAGCTTGGTGGAGCGCTTCAGATCGGCCATCAGCGCGTCGTAAATCGGGGTCAGTTCCCAGGCGGCTTTACCCACCCACGCCGCCAGCGTGGAGCGATCGAGATCGACACCCTGCCGGGCATAGATCTGCGCCTGCCGATAGAGCGGCAGGTGATCCGCAAATTTGGCAACGATGACACTGGCAACCGTCGCCTCGGTTGGCAGACCACTCTCGATCAGGCGTGGGACGGCGGGAGCCTGCACAATGCCACCTTCACAGGACCGGCAGGCATATTTGGGACGACGGGTGACGATCACCCGGAACTGCGCTGGGATGATATCCAGCCGCTCGCTCACGTCTCCTCCGATGACATGGCGTTCACAGCCGCAGGCACAGATCGTGTTCTCAGGCGTGATCACCTCCTCTACGCGCGGCAGATGTATGGGCAGGGCACCCCGGTTGGCATTGCGCGTCTTCGGTCTGGATTTGGGCGGGTCAATTGCTTCGCCCTCAGCATGCACGGCAGCAATCGCTATCTCGATGTCTTCAAGCGCGAGCGGATACTGGTCGGGATCGGCCTTCTCTGACTTGGAGCCGAACAAAGCCCGCTTGAACTCTGCCACAAGTTTTTCCAGTCGAACGATCCGCTCCTCTTTGCGCTCAATCACCGCATCGCGCTCAGATAACTGCTCTTCTGCAGCACGCAAAAGCGCCTGCAATGTCGCGACATCTGTGGGAAGATCGGCGGGGAAACTCATGGCGCGAATTTATCAGACGCGAACCGCCACCACCGCCCTAAAAGGCAGCCTGATTCACTCTGCCGCAGCCGGTGGCGACACCTCTCTGGCGGTCACGCGCCGCCAGTCGAGCCCGGCAAACAGCGCCTCAAATTGCGCCGGATCCAGCCGCATGACACCGTCCGTCACCATCGGCCATTTGAAGGTATTCTGTTCCAGCTGTTTGTAGCACATCACCAATCCGCTGCCATCCCAGTAGATCAATTTGAGCCTATCAGACCGTTTGGCGCGGAACACATAGACCGCGCCGTCGAAGGGCTTGTGTTGCAGATGGCTTTGCACCAATGCCGCCAGCCCGTCGTGCCCCTTGCGAAAATCGACCGGCTTCGTCGCAACGAATATCTTAACGCCAGGGCCCGGATGGATCATAGCGCCGCGATGATCGCAGCAATGCGCACCGCAGGTGTCTCGGCGTCCAGCCGGATCACCACATCGCCACAGATGATATCGACGGTGCTAGAGCGCGGGACTTCCGAGGGCGCGACCTGCGGCACAGCTGCTTCCATCTCGACCGGAACAAATCCCATGCCGTCCGAGCGCCGTGGCACCGGTGCGAGAAACTCGTTTCCAGCTCCCATCGAGAAACTCCCTCAAACCAATCGAGGGCTTCAATCGCAGATCAAATCTCAATGCGTAAGGATGGGATCGCCGAACCGCTTACCTTTGTTGCCCACTTGGAGGCGTTCCAGAAGCTCGGGTTCCGCCACCGCGCGGTCTTTGCCAGGTCGGCTTCGGCATCGACGGCTGGGACAGCGATTTCCCCAACCCCATGCTGGAGACCCTGCGGGTCAACCTCCTTGGCCTCGACGACGAGCAGCGCTATGTCGTCAGCGGTGTCGAACAGATGCTACACCGCCTCTGGCACGCCACGTCGCCTGCGCCCACTGGCCCGAGGGCACCTCGCTCGCCAGCCTCAACGGCGGCGCGACCCGCAACCGGACCACCGCGCTCGGCCGCGACGGCGCGATGATCCGGGTGCGCGACCGGTGGGGCAACGAGGAAAGCTATGCCGCCGTTCTGGCGACCCGCCAGACCCACCTTCTGACCACCGCGATCGACGTCGAGGAAGAGCTCGTTGCCCAGAAGATCTGGATGGCGCTCGACCGCACCCGCTACATGCAGGCGGCCAAGACCTTCGTGATGGTCGACCGGCCCTTCTGGAAGGACATCGACCCAAAGACCGGGCGGCCGGTGATGTTGATGACCCTGACCGACCGCCACACCTGCGGCACCTATTTCTTCGACAACGATCCGGACAAGCCGAGCGTCATCTGCCTCAGCTACTCTTGGATGACCGATGCCCTCAAGGTGCTGCCGCTGTCCGAGGAAAAGCGGGGCACCCTGGCACTCAAGGCACTGGCCAAGCTCTATCCGGGCGTGGATATCGCCAGCCACATCCGGGGCGCGCCGATCTGCGTGAGCTGAGAGGACGACGAGAACGTCCTTGGCGCCTTCAAGGGCGCGCTGCCGGGGGGACACTACCGCTACAACCGGCGCATCTACGGGCACGTCATCCAGGACGCGCTGCCGTCGCAGGAAAAGGGTCTGTTCCTTGCCGGCGACGGGGGCAGCTGGACCCCCGCCTGGGTCGAGGGGGCTGTGCAGACCGGTCAGAAAGCCGTCTGGGGCATCATGCACCATTTCGGCGGTAGCAGCCCGGCGCAGACCCCAGGACCGGGAGATCTCTAGCCCGAACGCGGACCCGTCTCGCCGGCAGATTGAACGCGGCGAAACGGAACCAAGCGGCTGCGCCGCGCCCATGCTCCAGACATGCAAAGGGGCGAGCCACGCCAGCCCCTTCCTGCCTTTCGCAATGGTCGATACTCAGGCTGTTGCGTCCTCTGTCACGCACTCGAAGACAAGGTCGGCGTAACCATTGGCCGCGGCCGCGTTGCAGTAGTCGCGGTATTTGTTGAAGCCGCCGACGAACATCGTCAGCCCCTGCGGCTTGCCTTTCACGTTGGCGCCGACCCACCAGGTCTGCGCCTTGCGGATGAGCGACTTCTCGGCCATCGACAGCACCAGGTCCATCCAGCCGTCTTCTGCGTCCTTCGTCACCTCGGCGGTGGCAATGCCCTCCGCCTTCATGTGCTCGATCAGGTTCGCGATCCAATCTACATCGTTCTCGGCGATGGTGATCAGGTTGGCGAGCGCAGCCGGGCCGTTCGGGCCGCTGGTGGCGAACATATTCGGAAAACCCTCAACCATGATGCCCAGGTAGGAGCGCGGCCCCTCCTTCCACTTTTCTTTCAGCGCCCGGCCATCGCGCCCGCGCACCTCGAAGGCAAGCAGCGCGCCGGTCAGCGCGTCATAGCCAGTTGCAAGGATCAGCATGTCGAGCTCGGTCTCGCCGGTTTCGGTACGAATGCCCTTCTCAGTGATCTCGACAATCGGATCCGCCTTACAGTCGACCAAGTGCACGCTGGGCAGGTTGTAGGTCTCGTAATACTCGGTATCGAGGCAGGGACGACGCGCGAAGATCGGGTAGCCGCGCGGCTTCAACGCCTCAGCGGTCTTAGGGTTCTTCACGATGGTGCCGATCTTGTCGCGCACAAAGTCGGCGACCTGCTCATTGGCGTCCTGATTCGACAGCAGGTCAGAGAAACAGGCAAGGAAGGTGTGTCCACCGTCTTCCCACGCATGCTCCATCACGTCACGGCGCTGCGACCGCGGGAGGGAAAAGAACGGCCGGGTCGAGATCGGCCGGGTGCCCCCGGTCGGGTTCATCTTCATCGCATCCCGCATCGCCGGATAGTTGGCCTTCATCTCGGTAATGTAGTCAGGGTCGAGATCGTGATTGCGCATCGGCAGCGTCCAGCTGGGCGTGCGCTGGAACACGAAGAGTTCGCCCGCCTTGCGGCCCACCTCCTGCACGATCTGGATACCGGTCGAACCGGTCCCGATCACGCCGACGCGCTTGCCTGCAAAGTCGATCGGCTCGTGCGGCCATTTCTGCGCGCGCAGCAGCTCGCCCTTGAACCGGTCGAGGCCCGGGATGTCCGGGTCTTTCGGGATCGACAGCGGCCCGGTCGACATGACGCAGAAGGGCGCTTCCAGCACCTCGCCCTTGTCGGTGGTGGCGCGCCAGAGATTGGCGGCACCGTCCCAGATCGCGCTGGTCACGCGGGTGTTGAACTTGAAGCTCTTGCGCAGGTCCAGACGGTCGGCCACGAAGTTGGCATAGTCGAGGATCTCGGGCTGCGCCGCGAATTGTTCGGACCATGTCCACTCCTGCTGGATCTCGTCCGAGAAACCATAGGAGTAGTCCACCGACATCAGGTCGCAGCGGGCTCCGGGATAGCGGTTCCAGTACCAGACGCCGCCGACGTTGCCACCGGCCTCGATGCCGGCCACGTCATAGCCCATCTCGCGGAACTTGTAGACGGCGTACATGCCGCCGAACCCGGCGCCAACGACGATCACATCGAGGCGGGTCGGCTGGGTGGATTTCTGTGCATTGGTCATTTCACGTCCTCACTGATGAGTTGTCGGGATCGGCACGGTGGGGTCCGCGCCCGTCGCCCCCTGGGCGGATAGGTCAAAGGCGTCGCCGGCGGCCCCGAACGAGGTCCAGCCGCCGTCGACGTAAAGGATCGCGCCGCTGACGTAGCTCGCAGCCGGAGAGGCAAGGAACTGCGCGGCCTGCGCGATGTCGTCCGGCCTCCCGAGGTCGCCCATCGGGATCCGTCGGCGGATGGCGTTTATATCGACGAGGCCCCGGGTCTCGAGGTCGGCGACACCCGGCGTGCGGATGTATCCGGGCGCCAGCGTCGCGGTCCGGATCCCGCGCGGCCCGAGTTCCGCCGACATGCAGCGGGTGAGCATGTCGATGGCGGCCTTGGAGGCGCCATAGGCGTGCCGCGGGGCGAAGGGGAGGAAGGTGTTGATCGAGCCGAGGTTGATCACCACCCCCTGCCCGTCCCGCATCAGCCGCAGCGCCTCGCGGGCACAGGAAAAGGCCCCGGCGAGGTTGACGGCCAGCACGCGGTCGAGATCGCCGGAGGTCTGGTCCGACGCCGGCTTGAAAGTGTCCGAGATCGCCGCGTTGTTCACCAGTACATCAAGATGGCCGAGCTGTTTCGCGATGGCCGCGAAGCCCTGCGCAACAGAGGCATCGTCGGAGACATCCATCCGGATCGCGACATGATCGCCACCGAGCTCCGCCATGCGGGCATCGAGTGCTGCGGTGTCCCGATCCGCCAGGATCACCCGGTCGCCGTTCGCGGCAAAGCGCGCCGCGACGGCCGCCCCGATGCCGGTCCCAGCCCCGGTGACGAGCCCGTTTCGGCGCTGCGTCGGAACAACCGGGCGTTGCCGCTCGTCGTCCGGCGTTCCGTCGACCGGGGGATGGGCCTCGCCGGGCTGGTTGAACGACATCCAGCCGCCATCGACCACCAGCACTGAGCCAGTGATATAGCGCGCCTCGGGCGAAGCCAGGAAGCCGATGGCAGAGGCTATCTCGTCACCCCGTGCGAGACGCCCCATCGGGATGCGCTGACGCACGCGCCCGAGGTCCACCTTGCCCGCTTCTTCCAGCGCGCCGACCATCGGAGTGCGGACGTATCCGGGCGCGACGGCGATCACGCGGATTCCGCGCGCGGCCCATTCCGTCGCCAGCGACTTGGTCAGCGAGATCAGCGCCGACTTGGACGCGGCATAGGCATTGCGGGCGGGGTTGGAGATCATGCCGCCGAGCGAAACGGTGTTCACGATGGCCCCGCCGGGCCGCATCCGGGCCGCCGCCTCGCGCGCCAGGGTAAAGGGCGCATAGACATTGGTGTGCAGCGCGGCACGTATCTCGTCGGTCGATGTCTCGATGGTCGGGCGCATGGTCGGCCCGATGGCGGCATTGTTCACCAGCACGTCGAGGCCCTGCCCCAGGGCATCGACACGGGCGAAGAGCGCAGCAATCTGTGCTTCGTCGGACAGGTCGCAGGCCAGCGCCAGATGTTCGCCCCCATGCGCCGCCACCAAGTCCTCCAGCCCGGTATCCGGCAAGTCGACCGCCAGCACCCGGTCGCCGCGTGCAACGAACTCGGCGACCAGGGCGCGCCCGATACCGCCGGCGGCGCCGGTCACCAGCGTGATACGTTTGGATTTGTTCTCGCTCATCTGTTTACTCCGGCGCGATCCGGCGGAAGAACCCGTCGCGATACAGCAGTGTGTTGTCATCGGTGGTGGAAAGGGCCACGACGCGGCCGAGCACGGCTTGGTGCGTGCCGCAGGAAATGGTTCTGGCAACAACGCAGTCAAAGGCGCTGACACTATCGCTCAGGACCGGGGCGCCGGTTTCCAGCGTTTTCCAGGACCCGAGCTGCAACCGCGCTTCGCCGGCAAGTCCCCGGGTGGAGAAGACGCGGGCGAGTTCGGACTGCTCATCGCTCAGGAAGTTCACCGCAAAGGTGCCCGACTTCTCTATCAGGCGCAGTGCACGCGCCTCGTTGTTGATACAGACGAGCAGGGTCGGCGGTTCGGTCGTCGCCGAGCAGATCGCGGTCACGGTCAGGCCGTTGCGTTCACCCTCGTGGGCCGCCGTAATGACCGCGACTGGAGAAATGACACGGCGCATGGCAAGGCGGTACTCGGCATCCGAAACGGACCCGGGCCGCCCGCCAAGGACGGCGTCGGTCATCTGTCTGCTATCGGACCGGCCCGCACTCATTTGGGCGCTCCACCGATCTGATAGACCGGATCCTCGGGAAAGGCGCTGCCGATCGGGGTACGAGGTCCGAACCGCGCCGCCTCGGTATCCGTCGGCGGGGTCTGGTGATCGACCCAGTCATAGACCACCGTCCGGCCCTGGACCCGCCATTCCTCGCCGCGCTTCTGGAACAGGTCGCAATAGCGCCCGGCCAGCATCACCTGCCGCTCGACACCATCGGCACCCGTCCCGCGCTGCAGCGCGAGGAAATAGCTCTCGACCGCCGCCTCGCTCTCGCCGCGAAACTCGATCAGGATATTGCTGACGTTGTGCACGTTGCGGGCGCCGCTGGCCCAGACCTTGCGCGCCACCTCAACAAAGCCCAAGACGGGACCGGCATAGGCACCGTGGTTGTCGTAGGCATCAGGCCAGTACGACCCGACCAGCTCGGCCTCGTCGGCGCGGTCGATCCCCCGGCAATAGCGATAGATGCAGTCTCGTATGGCCTCGCGATCGAGCAGTTCCCGGATCTTTGCCTCGGTCATCACACGCGCTCCTTCATCATCAGCAGCGCATCGAGCGCCACCACGCCCTCGGGCATCACCCGGACCGGGTTGAGGTCGATCCCCTCGATCAGGTCCGCATGGGCGGCAGCAAAGCGGGACAGGTCGGAAAGCAGCCGCGCCAGCGCCTCGATGTCCGATGGACGGGCACCGCGGGCACCCTCAAGCATGGCAAAGCCGCGGATCTCCCGGATCATGCGGCGGGCTTCCTCCACCCCGAAGGGCGCGGCGCGGAAGGTCACGTCCTTCAGCACCTCGACGAAGATCCCGCCGAGTCCGAACATCACCACCGGGCCAAAGCTCGGGTCATTGTGCACGCCGACGATGGTCTCGACCCCGCCCGCGATCATCGGGGCTACGAGGACACCCTCGATGCGGGCGTCGGGCGCGGCGGCGCGAACCTTGGCCAGCATCGCGTCGGTGGCCTGCCTCGCCTCTTCCCCCGAACGGATGTTGAGAGCGACGCCGCCGATCTCGGTCTTGTGCAGGATATCGGCGGAACAGATCTTCAGAACCACAGGGAAACCAAGGGCCTCCGCTGCGGCGGCAGCCTCGTCGCCGGTCGCCACGCAGCTCTCACCGGGGAACGGGATGCCCGCCTTTGCGAGGATCGCCTTGGCG
>JBLWWC010000016.1:0-10287 GCA_048268145.1 Qipengyuania sp.
GCCCTGGGACCCCTTCCCGGCAGGAACCGGCACCAGCAAGGCGCGGACCAGCACCACGGAGAAGGTCCCGTACCAGCCAATGGCCGGGTTCATCACCCCCAGGCAGTTCGGCCCCAGCAGGCGCAGCCCGCCCGCACGGGCAACCTCGGCGATCCGGAGCTGCATCTCGTGGCCCGCCTCGCCGATCTCGGCGAAACCGGCCGAGAAGATCACGGCAGAAGGAACGCCCTTGGCGACGCAGGCCTGGACCGCGGCGAGAGTGGCGGCAGCAGGCACCGCGAGGATGGCGGTGTCGGGCACTTCGGGAAGACTCTCGAGATCGGCATAGGCCCGCAGGCCCTGCACCGTTTCGCGCTTGGGGTTGACCGGGTAGATGCGGCCCTCGAACCTGCTCTCGCGCATATAGCGCAGCGGACGGCCGCCGATGCGGGTCACGTCGTCGGACGCGCCGACGATGGCAACACTCCGGGGCGCCAGCAGCGCTGGGAAGGCGTCGATCTTGGGAGAGATGTGTAGCGTGTCAGCCATAGAGGAGCTCCGGTATGCCGGTGACCCCGAGCCCTTCCAGCGCAAACAGGTAGCCTCCGTAGGGATGGCGGGAGATCGCGCGGCCAGAGCCGGAGTCCTTGATGGATGTCATGTAGAGAACGGAGAGATCGGGCCCGCCGAAGGTCACGCAGCTCGGCATGTCGACCGGGGCCGAGACCAGCCGGTCGAGCGAACCGTCGGGGGCAAAGCGACCGATCTTGCCGGCCTGCACGAGCGCAACCCAGATAAACCCCTCGGAATCCACCGTCGCCCCGTCCGGGCCGGAGTGATAGGCGCGGGTGTCGACGTGGATGCGCGGCTCGGTCAGTGGCTCGGCGTCCGGGGTGTAATGGTAGGCGCGGATCGCGCGGTCCAGGCTGTCGGCGAAATAGAAGGTCCCGCCGTCGGGGCTGAAACAGATCGAGTTCGAAATGCGGATACCAGAGGCCAGGCACTCGGCCTCCCCACCCGCCGTCACCCGGATCAGCTGACCCTCGGGCTCGGCATAGACACCCATGGTGCCACAGAGGAAGCGGCCCTGCCGGTCGACCTTGCCGTCGTTGAACCGCACCCGGTCATTGACCGGCTCGGGGATATAGACGGGCTCCAGGCTGCCATCGGCCAGGGTCACGAGATATATGCCGTCAGCCAACCCGGCGATCAACTGCCCGGCGTCGCGGCAGAGCGCGATGGAGCCGATCATCGAGGGCATCTCGATCGCGCCAAAGCTGTCCTTGCCGTAGTCCATGAAACGGATCAGACGCGCGACGCTGTCGACCCAGTAGAGCCGCCCTAGGCGGTCGTCCCAGATCGGGCTTTCGCCCAGTTTGTCAGGTGACGGAGAGATCCGTGTAGCGGTGATGGTCAGGGTCATGTCGGTGATCTTGTCAGACAGGGGGGGGTGCACAGCCCGGGGTCACCGGGCTGTGCCGTCAGGGCATCACTTCTTGTTGAACAGAGAGCAGTCGCTCTCGGATTCCGGACGCCACACGTCCTTGGCTGGGATGGTGCCAAGGATCTTGTAGTAGTCCCAGGCACCCTTGCTCTCTTCCGGGGTCTTGACCTGAACCTTGAGCATGTCGCGGAACACCACACCGTCCGCCCGGATGCTGGCGTTTTTGGTGAAGAGGTCGTTCACCGGAACGGAGCGCATGCTGTCCATGACATCCGGCCCCGCGTCAGACCCGGTCGCCTCGACGGCGTTCAGGTAGTGGTTCACCGCCGAATAGGTCACCGTCTGGGATTCGTTCGGGCGACGATCGCTGCCCATCATCGCTTCGTAGCGCTTGGTATAGGCGCGGGTCTCGTCGTTCTCGTCCCAATAGGCGGGCGCCGAGGCGATCAGCCCCTGCATCGCCTCGAGACCGATGCCATGCACGTTGTTCACCTGCATCCCCAGCGGCGCCAGCTTCTGCCCCGCGTCGACGATGCCGAATTCGCGCGCCTGCTTGATCACGTTGGCAAGGTCGGCACCGGCATTAGCGATCCCGATCACCTTGGCGCCGCTGGCCTGCGCCTGCAGAAGCTGCGAGGAGAAGTCGTTGGCACCGAGTGGGTGCAGGACCGAACCGAGCACCTTGCCGCCGCTTTGCTCGATAAAGCGGGTGGCATCGTCCTGCCACTGCTTGCCGAACGTGTAGTCGACGGTGATGAAATACCAAGTATCGAGCCCTTGGGCGAGCTGCGCCATGACCGCGCCCTTGGCCAGCGTGTAGGTGTCATAGGCCCAGTTGGTGCCCATCGGCGAACACTTGGAGTTGGTCGTCTCCGACGTGGCGGTCCCGGCAATGAGATAGGGCTTTTCATGCTCTCTCATCACATCTTGCACCGCCAGCGCGATGGACGAGGCCGAGCAGCCGACGATCGCGTCGACGCCTTCGCTCTCGACCCATTTCAGCGCCTGCGCGACGCCAATGTCGGGCTTGTTCTGGTCGTCCGCGATGACGATTTCGACCGGCTTGCCGCCCACGATGCCGCCGTGATCCTCGACCGCGAGGCGGACCGAGGCGACCGAGCCCGCGCCGCAGTTGTCGGCATAGGGGCCGGACTGATCGTTCATCACGCCGATCCTGATGACGTCGCCGGAGATTTCCGCCCGCACCTGCGGGGCGATCAGCGCCGCGGCGAGCAGGCTGGCCATGCGGCCGGTGGTCCTGATGTGCTTCATGATGTCCTCCCTGAAGCTGGGGCGGCGCTCCTCCTGCCGCCCCGTTTTCCCCACGTCACGAGAACGCGTAGGTGATGCCTCCATCGACAAAGAGCATGTCTCCGGTGACGAATGACGCCTCCTCCGAGGCAAGGAAGACGGCAGCATTCGCCATGTCTTCCGGTTGGCCCAGACGGCGGATCGGCACGCGTTCGCGGCGCCGCTCCCAGCCATCCTCGGTGACCACGCGCATGGCGCCGTCGGTCTGGGTCGGGCCCGGCGCGATGGCGTTGACGCGGATGTTGTCGGGGCCGAACTCGGCCGCACCGGACCGGGTCGCCGCAGCGACGGCGGCCTTGATGGCGCTGTACATGATGCCGTGCTTCATCGCGATCACGGCAGAGGGCGAGGCGATGTTCACGATCGCGCCCACGCCCGCTTCACGCATCTGCGGCAGCACCGCCTGGTAGCCCCAGATCACGCCCTTGAAGCCCACGTCGATCATCCGCGAAATCGCGGTTTCGTCCTGCTCCTCCAGCGGTCCGTAGCGGTTCCACATGGCGTTGTTGACCAGCAGCGTGACCGGGCCGAACGCGGCCTTCAGGGTCTCGGCGGCAGCAAAGACCTCGTCGCGGTTCGCGACGTTGCCAGCGATGGCGATGGCCTGGCCACCTGCGGCGCGGATCGCCTCGGCCGCCGGTTCGGCGACTTCCTCGCGGAGGTCGAGCACCCCGATCGCCGCGCCTTCGCGTGCGTAGGCCTCGCAGATGGCCCGGCCAATCCCGCGACCGCCACCCGTGACCAGGGCAACCTTACCTTGCAGACGTCCGCTCATACTTCCTCCCTGACCGAGCCACGCAGCTCTCGGCGCGTGCGATCGGTTTCCTTCAGATGATCCTTGTTCCGACGATCCGGCGGGGCGGCACCAGGCGTGCCCCCATTCTCCTCCACCCGCGGTTCTTCCTGCGGGACTCTGCGCAAACTGTCTCACGTCTTGCTGGGCAAGGAAATTTTTTTCTGATATATGTATCCAAATTTCACATCTCTGAAAAACTTGGGACAGGCAGATGAGTGACGACAAGGTCAAATCCGCGGCGCGGGCCTTTGAGATCCTTGAGTATTTCCGGATCACGCGACAGCCGCGCTCGCTGTCCGAGATCGCCACGGCACTCGGCTACCCGTTGTCCAGCTCCACCGTGCTGCTCAAGACGCTCGTGAAGCTCGGATACCTGAACTACGAACGGCGCGCCCGAGTCTACTTCCCGACCACCAAGGTGACGGGTCTCGGCGAATGGATTCCCAAGACGCTGTTCGGCTCGGGCCAGGTTCTCGACGCGATGAAGGACATCCATGCCGCGACCGGCGAGGGTGTCTTCCTCGGCGCCAAGAACGACGTTTACCTTCAGTACATCCAGACCCTTCCCTCGATCCACGCGCTGCGCTTTCACATCGAGGAAGGCACCATACGCCCGATCACCCGGTCGATCGCAGGTCTTGTCCTGCTGGCCACTCTGCCCTCGGACAAGCTCGAGAACACCGTGCGTCGCGCCAATATCGCGACCTCCCGCACCGGCGACCGGGTCAAGCTCCCCGAGATCGTCGAACAGGTCGAGACGATCCGTCGCCAGGGCTATGGCTATGTCGAGAACGTCCCGTTCGACGGCGGCGCGACCTTTGCCATGATGTTGCCCGTGCTGGTCCAGGGGCAGCCCATCGTACTCGCCATCGGCGGCGTGGCCGACCGGTTCCGCAAAAACCACGACCGCTACCTCCAGGCGCTGCGCAAGGCGGTCCGCTCGGTGCGCACCGACCCCGATTTCGACCAACCGGTCCAGATCGAGCTCTGAGCGCGCACCGGGCATCGGCTCATTCCGCCTTGCGGTCGCGCAGCTTGCGCAGAAGCGCGGCGGCCTCGCCGACGACCCCGCGCCGGAAGAACAGGATCACCAGGATCAGGATCACCCCCTGCGAGATCAGCGCCCATTCGCCGAACTGGGTCAGTTCGTCGTTCATAAAGATCACGATGGCTGCGCCGACCATCGGTCCGGAAAGCGTGCCAAGCCCGCCCAGCAGCGTCATCAGGATCACCTCGCCCGAAACGGTCCAGGACACGTCGGTCAGCGTGGCGAACTGGAACACCGTCGCCTTCATCGCCCCGGCGAGTCCCGCGACCGCCGCCGAGAGGGTCATCGCCATGATCTTGAACCGCTCGGGCCGGAAGCCCAGGGATTCCACCCGGTCCTCCTTGTCGCGGATTGCCCGCAGCAATTCGCCGAAGGGCGAATGCACAATGCGGTAGATGAACAGCACCGCCAGGACCGTCAGCGCGAGGATCACGTAGTAGAAGGTGAGACTGTTAGAAGCATCGAACACCCCGAGGATCTTAGACCTCGGAATGCCCTGCATCCCGTTCTCGCCCCCGGTGAATTCGGACTGCAGCAGCGCGAAATAGATGAACTGCGCAAAGGCGAAGGTGATCATCGCGAACTGGATGCCCGACCGACGCACGGCGATGAAACCGACAAAGGCCCCGAGGGCGGCCGAGACGGCGACACCGGCGAGGATCCCCAGCTCCAGCGAGAGCCCGGTGGTCTTGAGAACATAGCCGGTGACATAAGCCGAGAGCCCGAGGAACATCGCCTGCCCAAAGCAGAGCAGCCCGACATAACCCAGCAACAAGTTGAAGGACGTGGCGAAGACGACGAAGCAGAGGATCGACATCAACAGCACAGGGTAGACAAAGAACGGCAGGGCAATCGCCACGATGGCCGCGATCAGGATAAGGACCCAATGCATCACGACTTCTCCGCCGAAAACAGCCCGCTCGGCCGGAATATCAGCGCCAGCAGCATGATGAAGAAGATCACCAGGTTGGCCGCCTCGGGGTAGAACACCTTGGTCAGCCCCTCGACGATCCCCAACGTATAGCCGGTAAGGATGGCACCTGCGATGGAGCCCATGCCACCGATCACGACCACCGCAAAGATTGTGATCATCAGGCTCGACCCCATCGACGGAGACACCTGATAGATCGGCGCGGCCAATACGCCGGAGAGCCCTGCCAGCCCGACCCCGAACCCGTAGGTCAGCGTCATCATCCGGGGCACGTTGATGCCAAAGCTCTCGACCACCTCGGGCGATTCATTGGCCGCCCGCAGGTAGGCGCCGAGCTTGGTGTGCTCGATCAGCAGCCAGGTCACCAGGCACATGACCATGGAAAACACCATGACCCACAGCCGGTACCAAGGCATGAACATGAACCCGAGGTTGATCCCGCCCGGCAGCGGCGAATTGTAGGGAAGCCCGGTCGAGCCGTACTGCTGGCGTATCAGCCCCTCGATCACCAGCGTCGCGGCATAGGTCACCAGCAGCGAGTAGAGATGGTCGAGGTTGGCGATCGGCTTCAGAATCAATCGCTCCATCAGGATGCCAAAGATCGCCACCACCACGGGCGCGATGAACAAGGCGCCCCAATAGGGCACGCCGAAGGTGTTCAGCAGCAGCCAGGCGACGAAGGCGCCGAGCATGTACTGCGCGCCGTGGGCAAAGTTCACCACGTGCATGAGGCCGAAGATGATGGCCAGCCCCATCGCGAGCATCGCATAGAACGAGCCGTTGATGACACCGATCAGCAGCTGCCCGAAAAGGAGCTGGGGAGTGATCCCGTCGAACATGTTCAGACTCCTAGGTATGTCTTGACGCGGTTCATGTCGGCCGCAAGGTCTTCGTTGGTCAGCTGGTCGACGACCGTGCCGTGCTCGATCACCACGTGGCGGTCCGCGACCGAACGGGCAAAGTTCAGGTTCTGCTCCACCAGCAGGATGGTGTAGCCCTGCGCCTTGAGCCGCCGGAGCAGCGCGCCGATCTCCTTGACAATCACCGGCGCGAGACCTTCGCTCGGTTCGTCGAGCAGCAGGAAGCGGCAGCCGTTGCGCAGGATGCGGGCGATGGCCAGCATCTGCTGTTCGCCGCCCGACAGGCTGGTGCCCCGTGCCCCGGCACGGGCTCGCAGGTTCGGAAAGGCCTGGAGCAACTCGTCGTCACTCATGCCGCCGGACTTCAGATGCGGCGGCAGCGTGAGGTTCTCGCGCACCGAGAGGGAGTCGAAGATGCCACGCTCTTCCGGGCAATAGGCTAGGCCGCGCCGCGCGATCTGAAAGGTGCGCCTGCCGATCAGCTCGTCGCCCTCGAACAGGATCGAGCCCTTGCGGTTCTTCACGATCCCCATGATCGCGCGCAGCGTCGTCGTCTTGCCCGCGCCGTTGCGCCCGATCAGCGTGACCAGCTCGCCCGGCTGCACATCGAACGACACGTTTTCCAGCGCCTGGCTCTCGGCGTACCATGCCATGAGGTTCCTGACTTCGAGCAGCGGTGCAGCGGGACCGTCAAGCATCCTCCACGCCTCCCATGTAGGCGGCGATCACCCGTTCATCGGACGAGACTTCGCCATAGGTTCCTTCCATCAGGACCTGCCCGCTCTGCAGCACGGTGATCCGGTCCGACAGCGTCGAGACGACCGAGAGGTTGTGCTCGACGATGACGATGGTGCGCCCTTCCGAGACCTTGCGGATCAGTTGGGTGATCGGCTCGATGTCCTCGTGCCCCATCCCAGCCGTCGGCTCGTCGAGCAGCATCACCTTGGGATCGAGTGCCAGTGTGGTAGCGATCTCCAGCGCACGCTTGCGCCCATACGAGAGTTCCGACGCCTTGAGATGCGGCACATCGCCAAGACCGACGCTGGCCAGCAGCTCCATCGCCCGATCGTTCAGGTCGTAGATCGACGAAATCGGGCTCCAGAACCGATAGGCCTTGCCATGCGACGCCTGCAACGCGACGCGGACGTTTTCCAGCAGCGTCATGTCGATGAAGGTCGAGGAGATCTGGAAAGACCGGGCCATCCCGGTCTTTGCCACGTCGCTGGTTCGCAGTCGCGAGATGTCCTTGCCGTCCAGAAAGATCTGGCCGGTCGAAGGCTGCAGCGTCTTGGTCAGCAGGTTAAAGCAGGTCGTCTTGCCCGCCCCGTTCGGCCCGATCAGCGCGTGGATAGAGCCGCGCCGAACCTTGAGGTCGACGTCCTTGACCGCCCAGAAGCTGCCGAATTGCCTGCCGATCCTCCGCGCTTCGAGAGCGTAGTCCGTGTATTCGGCCATGTATCCTCCCCTCTGGCTGCCGTCCTCAGGACGGCAGGCCCAGAACTCCCTTCGCCAGCACGCCACGCTGGATTTCATTGGACCCGCCAAAGATCGCCGGGGCCCGGCTGTCGAGGTAGAGGTTCATCGCATCGACCTCCCCTTCTCCGGTTTGCAGGTCGTCCCAATAGCGGGCTTCCTCGCCCGCCACGGTCAGCATCTCCTCGGTGATGCGCTGGTAGAGCTCGCTGCAGAAGATCTTGAGCACCGAGACATCCGGCCCCAGGTCGCCACCGGCCCGCAACACGCGGGCAAAGCGTTCAAAGGCCGATCCAAGGTCATAGAGATCGAGCCGTAGCTTGGCGTAGCGCGCGACAAAACCCGGGTCGTCGAACGCGCCGCGATCCTCGGCCAGACGTTCTAGCCGCTTGATCGCGTATTCCGGACGCGAAGGCGCGCCGAGGAAGATGCGCTCGTGCCCCAGCACGGCCTTGGCCAGCGCCCAGCCTTGGTCGACCTTGCCGACCACGTTGGCCCCAGGCACACGGACGTTGTCAAAGAAGACCTCGCAAAAGTCGGTCTCCTGCCGCAGGTTCGGGATCGGACGCACCGTGACGCCCGGATCGGTCATGTCGACCAGCAGCACGGTGATGCCGTTCTGCCGCTTCGCGCCATCGTTGGTCGTGCGGGTCAGCAGGAGGATCCAGTTGGCGCAGTGCGCCAGCGTGGTCCAGATCTTCTGGCCGTTGACGATGAAGTCGTCGCCGTCGCGCACCGCCGAGGTCTTGAGGCTGGCAAGGTCCGAGCCGGCGTTCGGCTCGGAATAGCCCTGGCACCAGACATGCTCGCCTGAGAGGATCTTCGGCAGGAAGAAATCCTTCTGTTCCTGCGTGCCATAGCGGATCAGCAGCGGCCCGGTCAGGCCGATCCCGTGGTCGGGAATACGCGGGCAACCCAGCCGCGCCCATTCCTCCACGTAGACGATGTGCTTGCCCGCATCGAGCCCCATGCCGCCGTATTCCTGCGGCCAGACCGGCGACAGCCAGCCCTTCTCGGCGAGGCGGTGATACCAAACCGCCACCTCGTCGAAGACCGGGCGCTGCTTGCGCATGAAACGTAGCTCGGACGGGCAGTTCTGCTCCACCCAGTCCCGAAAGATCGCCCGGAAGTCCTCGTCCGAGAGGGCGTTCCAGTCCTGCTGCTCAGGCATCACACTTCATCCGAGAAAACGGCGGGACGCTTCTCGAGAAAAGCGGCCATCGCTTCCTTGCTGTCCGCGTGCCCGGTCATCTCGACGGTCAGGTTCTGCTCGAACCGGTAACCGTCCTTTAGACCCATGGTCTCGACCGTGTTCAGCGCGCGCTTGGCCAGCTTGATCGCGGTCGGCGACTTGGAGGCCATGTTGCGCGCCATTTCCATCGCGGTATCCATCAGCTCCTCGGGCTCGACGCAGGCTTCGATCAGGCCGCGACGGTACAATTCCTCGGCGGGGACGCGGTAACCGGTCAGCACCATGCGGCGGGTCAGGCCGATCGGGAACACGCGCATCGTGTGGCGCACGCCGCCCATCAGGCCGATGTCGATCTCGGGCAGGCCGAAGACCGCCTTGGTGGAAGCCACGATGATGTCCGAGCAGATCGCTAGTCCCATCCCCGCGCCGAGCGCCGGGCCGTTCACGGCGGCGATGACGGGGATGTTCATCTCCATGATCACGAAACCCACCTCGCGGGCGCGGCGCAGGTGGCGGTTGATGTCACCCGGCGCCCATTCGCTCTGCTTGGCGCGGCCCTTGATGTCGGCCCCGGCGGAGAAGCACTTGCCATTGCCCGTCAGCACGACGCAGCGCACCCCCTTGGTGTGGTTCAGCTCGTCAAAGACCGCGATCAGCTCCTCCATGAACTCCTTGGATTGCGCATTGACCGGCGGCGCGTCGAGCGTGACGACAGCGATGTGATCTTCGATCTTGGTCTTGACCAGATTGTTTTCCATGGAATGTCCTTTCAGGCTGCGGCGCGTTCGCGCGCGACGAATTGCAGGCGCAGCTCTTCCGGCTGGCCCAGGGTTGCGTTCAGCGCCACTGCGCGTTTCATGTAGAGACCGATATCGCAGTCATCGGTAAACCCCATCGCGCCGTGCAGGTGGATCGCGCGGCGGGTAATGGTGACCGCCGCATCGCCGGCGCGGGCCTTCGCGGCGAGGATCGCGAGGTCGCCCGCGCGGCCGCCCTCGTCGGCATAGGTCTCGACGGCGTGCACGACCGAGGCGTTGGCGAACTCCGCGTCCGACCACATGTCGACCAGCCGGTGCTGCACCACCTGGAAGGCCGCGATGGCACGTCCGAACTGCACCCGGGCCGTGGTATAGGCGATGGTCTGTTCGATGGCCCGGGCGCCGATCCCCGCCATCTCGGCCGCCAGCATCAGCCGGGTGACCGCGATGGCCTTGTCGAGCGCCGCCTTGACGGCGTTGCCCCCGGCCAGCACC
>JBLWWC010000017.1:0-9959 GCA_048268145.1 Qipengyuania sp.
CCCAGGCTGTCCTTGTCGCACTCGATGCCGATGCGGCGCACCACCGGGGGACCGGCGATGAACATATGCGAGGTGGAGCGGGTCATCACCGTCAGGTGCGCCGAAACTGCCCGCGCCGCGGCGATACCCGCGACCGACCCGAGCACCAGCGCGATCACCGGCACGGTCTCAAGGTTCTTGACCACCGAATCCCAACCCGGGCAGGCGGGCACATAGGTGCGCCCGATCGCCTCGACGGTGCGGACCGACCCGCCGGTGCCGTCGATCAGCCGGATCAGCGGCAATCGCAGTTCATGCGCCATGCGTTCGGCCTGGATGGTCTTCTCGACGATGGAGCCATCGGCGGCGCCGCCGCGCAGGGTGAAATCGTCGCCGGTCACCACCACGTCGCGGCCGTCGATCCGACCGCGGCCGAAGATGAAATTCGCAGGAGAGAGCTTTTTCAGACTGCCGTCTTCGGCATAGTCCGCGCTGCCCGACAGTGAGCCGATCTCGCGGAACGTGCCGGCGTCGCAGAGCTGGTCGATACGGCTTCTGACGTCGAGTTTGCCGCGGGCATGATATTGCGCCACCTTTTCGGCGCCGCCCATCTCAAGTGTATCCCGGCGTCGGCGGGCGAGTGTCGCCAACCTGTCTTCAAAGCTCATGATGGTCCTCCCTTACAGCTTGCGAGCTGCAGGGAGGACTTTTGCTGTTGGATTGTTTTTTGTCAACAATTGACATAACAGCCATGCAACAAAGTTACCCTTGCGGCAGCCGGGGTCGTTTTTGCCCTCCACTCTCTTCCGGGAAAAGGGGCCCACACCGGTGGGGACCTTGCGCGTATTCACAGAGGATCACAGCGAGATCAAAGGAAGCCGAAGTCGTCGAACACCAAAGTCCCCTTGCCGGCCACCCCTGTCAGGGAGACACAGCGGCGCGGTCGTTTCGCCAATTTTCCAGTATCACGCCAAAGCGATCGGGTGGGATGGGGCACCGGAGACCACCGCCACATTGTCGGTGCCGCGCCCCTCGTCTGGCTGCAGGCTGCCGCCAAGCGTCACCACCCCGCGCAGGTCGAGCAAGGCGAGCGCGCCGACATTGCCGGTAGATTGGCGTCTTTCCCATCATGCCAACGCGAAAATGCAGCCCCGAGAAAAACGGTCGCTGGACAAGGGTTCGATCGCGCTCGATTGCGCAGGCGTCGACGCTCCCGGCAAGGCGGAAGGTCAGGAGCTGCGGTAGGGAAACAGGGTGGCCGGGCGTCTTTTCGGAGGGGCGCGGCGCCGATCAGACCCGAGGCAGGGCGCGTGCCTTCAACCGCGACCAGAGGCTGTCCAGCGTCGGCTTGCGGTTGTCCTGATCGCGATAGATCCGGATTTCCAGCTTGCTCACATGGTTTTGTCCGCCGATCACCTGCAACCGGCCATCGGCCAGTTCCTCGCGGCAGATCTCGCGCGGCAGCCAGCCCAGGCCGAAGCCTTCGAGGATCATCGCCTTGACCGAATTGGCCAGGGTGTTCTGGTTGACCACCAGAATGCCGGGCGGCTCGAGCTGCTGGCGCAGCACATGGTCCAACACCGATCTGAGCGCCGAGGCCACCCCATAGGACAGCAGCGGCACCGGCCGTTTCTGCCGGGAATCGAGGCTGTAGATCGGCCGACCGTCCGGACCCACCCGGGACACCGGGATGAAATCGTCGCGGGACAGCGTCAGGTAATCGCAGCGGCTGACCTCCAGCGGTGACAGGAAATCCATCGCCGGATGCCAATAGGTCAGGATCAGATCGCAATACCGTTGCTGCAGGGCGGTGACGAACTGATCCGCGGCCCAACTGGTCGAGTTCAGGTCGATGTCGAGCCCGCTCTCGGCGGCGAGCGGTTCGATATATTGCCGGTAGTGCGTCATGTAGAGCGACTGGGACGAGGCGAATCGGATCACGTTTTCGCCCGCCGCGGCGATGGTCTGGCAGCGTTCCAGCGTTTCGGAATAGGTGCGCAGGATGATCCGGGCCTGAGACAGGAACACCTCTCCGGCCGGCGTCAGTGACAGCGGAAAGGTTTGCCGGTCGATCAGCTTGACGCCGACCTCATCCTCAAGCGCACGGATGCGCCGGGAAAAGGCCGGCTGGCTGACGTTGCGATCCTCGGCGGCACGGGAAAAATTCTTGTGCACCGTGAGCGCTTCGAAATCTCTGAGCCAAATGATGTCCAAATCGTCCGGATCCGTCCTGGGTCTGTCCTGGGAGCGTCGGGAAATTAGCTGTCGAGCCGGTTTTCCTCAACCGCGTGACAGGCCACCGTGCTGCCGTCGGTCTGCATCAATGGCCGCGGCCGCTCCACGCGGCAGCGATCATTCGCATAGGCGCAACGGCTATGGAAGGGGCAGCCGTGCGGCAAATTGATCGGCGTCGGGATTTCCCCCTTCAGCCGGATGTGTTTCGGTCGGTCGTCCTCGAGCTGCGGCACCGCCGAGAGCAGCGCCTTGGTATAGGGGTGCTTCGGGTTGTCGAACAAGGTCCGGGTATCGGCCAGTTCGCAGAGCGTGCCGAGATAAAGCACCGCGACGCGGGTGCCGAAATGCTCCACCACGCTCAGGTCGTGGGTGATGAACAGATAGGTCAGGCCGCGCTCGTCCTTGGCCTCCAGCATCAGGTTCAGCACCTGCGCCTGGATCGACACGTCGAGCGCCGAGATCGGCTCGTCGGCGATGATGAATTCCGGGTCCACCGTCAACGCCCGCGCAATGGCGATCCGTTGCCGTTGCCCGCCCGAGAATTCATGCGGATAACGCGACGACCAGCTCGGGTCGACGCCGACCGAACGCATCACCTCGGCCACCTTGTCGCGCACCTCGGCCCGCGACAGTGACGGGTTGTGATAGTGCACCGGCTCCTCCAGCGCCTGCTGGATCGTCATGCGCGGGTTGAGCGACGCATAGGGGTTCTGGAAGATCATCTGCATCTTCTTGCGCAGCGGCATCATCGCATGACGCGAGCGGGTGTCGATCCGTTCGCCGTCATAGTGGATCTCACCACCCGTGGGGGTCAGGAGCCCCGCCACCAGCCGCGCCACGGTGGATTTGCCACAGCCCGATTCCCCCACGACGCAAAGCGCCTCGCCGCGCGCGACATTCAGCGACACGTCATTGACCGCATGCACCGCGCGCCGCTCGCGGATGATGCGGCCGCCGCGCAGCTTGATCGTCTCGAGAAAGCCCTTGTCGAGATCGAAACGCATCTCCAAGCCCTTCAGCTCAAGCAGGGGCTCGTGATCTGTGGTGACGATGTCCTTCATGCGCTCTGCTCCTCGTAGGCGCTGTTGTGCAGGCGGCTGACCTCGTGACAGGCGACCTCGACCTGGGCGAAATGCACGGTCTCGGGCAGCACCCGGCGGCAGATGTCGACGGCATATTCGCACCGCGGGTTGAACGGGCAGCCCTGCGGGATCGCGGTGAGCGACGGCATGTTGCCGGGGATCTGTTTCAGCCGATGGCCCGGCAGGGTCTGCTGCGGCAGCGCGTTGATCAGACCCTGGGTATAGGGATGCTGCGGGTCATTGATGATCTCGCGGGTGGGGCCGGATTCGATGATGCGGCCGGCGTACATCACCAGCGTGCGTTCGGTCATCTGGCTGACCACGCCGAGATCGTGGGTGATCAGGATCAGCCCCACCTTGTTCGACTGGCAAAGCTCCAGCAGCAACTCCATGATATCGGCCTGGATCGTCACGTCGAGCGCGGTGGTCGGCTCGTCGGCGATGATCAGCTCGGGGTCGAGCAGCAGCGCCATGGCGATGATGATCCGCTGCCGCATGCCACCTGACAGCTCGTGCGGATATTGGTGCAGCCGCGCCTCGGGCGAGGGGATATAGACCTCGCGCAGTTTCAGCACGGCGATCTGCTCGGCCTCGGCCCGGCTCAGCTTGCGGTGCGCCATCAGGGTTTCGACCATCTGCTGGCCAATGGTCAGCACCGGGTTCAGCGTGACCATCGGGTCCTGGAAGATCATCGCCATGCGGTTGCCGCGGATCCGGCGCATCTTCGCTTCGGGCAGCTGGACGATATCCTCGCCACCGAACAGGATCTTGCCGCTGTCGATATAGCCCGGGCGGCTGAGCAGGTTCATCAGCGAGAACCCGGTGATCGACTTGCCGGCACCGGATTCGCCGACGATCCCCAGCCGTTCGCCCCGGCCCAGATCGAAGGAAATGCGGTTCAGTGCGGTCACGGTCTGGTCCCGCATGGCGAATTTAACCGTCAGGTCGCGGACGGAAAGCAACGACATCTCGGTTATCCTTTGTAGAGTTTCGGGTTCAGGACGTCGCGCATCCAGTCGCCCAGAAGATTGATGACCAGCACCAGCACCACCAGAACCAGCCCGGGAATGGCGGTGATCCACCAGCTTCCCGAAAAGATGTAATCGAAGCCCGAGGAGATCAGCGACCCGAGCGATGGCTGGCTGGGCGGCATCCCCAGCCCCAGAAAGCTGAGCGAGGCCTCGGAGATGATCGCGTTCGCCACCTGCACGGTGGAGATCACGAAGATCGGCGACAGCGAATTGGGCAGGATGTGGCGCACCATGATCCGCATCGGACCGAAGCCCAGCACCCGGGCGCCGTCGACATATTCCTTCTTCTTCTCGGCCAGCACGGTGGCGCGGACGGTGCGGGCGTATTGCGGCCATTCCGCCACGCCGATCACCGCGATCAGGAAATAGATCGCATATTGGTTGAAGGTCTCGCTGCCGAACATCGCCTGGGTCACCGCCAGGAAGACGATCGCCACCATCAGGGTCGAGAACGACAGCTGGATATCGGCGAGCCGCATCAGCAGGCTGTCGATCCGGCCGCCGACATAGCCGGCAAGCAACCCGATGCTGATGCCCAGCACCGCCTGCAGCGCCACGGCGCAAAGCCCGATCATCAGCGACAGCCGGGTGCCGTAGAGGATGGTCGACCACAGGTCACGGCCCTGATCGTCGGTGCCGAAGATGAATTGCGGCTCCGCGCCCTCGATCCAGAACGGCGGCATTTCGCTGTTCATGATGTCGATCTGCGCCGGATCATAGGGGTCGAAGGGCGCGATCATCGGCGCAAAGATCGCGGCGACGGCGATGACCACGAAGATCGCCAGCGACACCACGGCAACCGGGTTGCTGCGGAAGCTATAGCCCATCTTCGAATTCCAGATGCGGGTCCAGCGGCTTTCGGTCATGCCATTGGTGCTCAGACTGCTCATGCGCCCATCCTCGCCAGGTTCACGGTGGGGTTCACAAGCCCATAGATCAGGTCGACGATGGTATTGGTCACCACGAAGATGAATCCGACGACGATCAGATAGGCCACGATCAGCGGGGTATCCACGCGGTTGACCGCCTCAAGGAACATGAAGCCCATGCCCGGCCACTGGAACACGGTCTCGGTCAGGATGGTATAGGCCACCATGGTGCCGATCTGCACGCCGCCGACGGTGATCACCGGCAAGAGCGTATTCTTCAGCGCGTGGACGAAATAGATGCGCCAGGGCCGGATCCCCTTGGCCTTGGCGTATTTGACGTATTCGCTTTGCAGCACTTCCATCATCTCGGCCCGGATCAGCCGCACGAAGAGCGGCAGCATGATCGAGGCCAGCGCCACCGAGGGCAGCAGGATATGCATCCAGCCGTCGGCGGTGGCGAAATTGGTGTCCCAATAGCCGAAGACATGCACCACCTCGCCCCGCCCGTAGGAGGGGAACCAGCCCAGTTCCACCGAGAAGAGGAAGATCATCAGGATCGCGGTCAGGAAGACCGGGATCGAAATCCCCACGATCGAGACTCCCATGATCAGCCGGGCCAGCACGGTATTCGGCTTGATCGCGGTATAGACCCCGAGCGGCACCGACAGGCCGACGATGATCAATGTGGCGCCCAGCACCAGCTCCAGCGTCGCCGGCAGCTTCTTGAGGATCACCTCCAGCGCCGGTTCCTTGAAGAAATAGCTGGTGCCCAGATCGCCGTGCAGCGCATTGCCGAGAAACCGCAGGTACTGGGCGGCAAAGCTGTCGTTCAGCCCCAACTCATCGCGCAATTGCTGGCGAACCTCCTCGGATACGGATTGCCCCACCAGCTCGCGCAGGGGGTCGCCCAGGTTGTCCTGGATGGCAAATCCGATCAGCGAGATGACGAACATCACCGCTAGGGCCTGAAACACGCGTTTCACGAGGTAGGCGAGCATTGTGTCTGGTTACCTTCTTGGGGGTCACTGATTGATGCGCATGGGCGCGGGGGCCGCCATGCGCATGAAAGGATGACCTGAAAACGGCAGAATAAGAAGCTCCGGGGCGCGAGCAGGGCCCGCCCCGGAGCGAAAGTCATGCAAAGATCAGTCGACCACCAGATCGCCGAAATAGGGGAAGTCCATGGCGTTGACGATGGCTCCGGCATGCACGCCCTTGCGCGCGCCCCAGGCCAGGTTCTGCCAATGCAGCGGGACGAAGGCGGCCTCGTTATAGAGGATGTCCTCGATCTTGCGCAGCATCTCGGCGCGCTTCTCCGGATCGGTCTCGGTGTTCGAGGCGGCCAGCAGCGCGTCGGCTTCGGGGTTGCAGTAGTTGCCCGAGTTGTACTGGCCGTTGCCGGTGGCGGTATCCGGGCAGGCGGTCAGGAACTGGTGGAAGTTTGCCGAATCCTCGGTATCCGCATGCCAGCCGATCAGCATCATGTCGGCGGCGCGCTCGTCGAACTTGGGCCAGTATTGCGCCTTGGGCATGGTCTGCAGATCGACCTTGATGTTGATCTTCGACAGCATCGAGACCACCGCCTGGGCGATCTTGTCGTCGTTCACATAGCGGTTGTTCGGCGACATCATGGTGACGCTGAACCCATCGGCATAGCCGGCTTCGGCCATCAGCGCCTTGGCCTTCTCCAGATCGAAGCGCGGTTCAAGCGCGGCGTCGTGGCCCAGATAGCCAGCGGGGCTGGCCTGTGCCGCGGTGGTGGCAAAGCCGCGCATGATGCGGTCGACGATCCCGGCGTTGTTCACCGCATAGTCGATCGCCAGACGCACGCGGGCGTCCTTGAAGGCCTCGACCCGGTTCTGGTTCAGTTGAACGGTGATGATGCGGGTGCCGGGCATGGTGATCAGGTCGGTGCCTTCGGCATCGTCGACCCGCTTCAGATCGGTCGGCGGCACCGGCGCGATGAAGTCCACATCACCCGACAGCAGCGCCGCGACGCGGGTCGGATCCTCTTTGATCGGGGTCAGGATGATCTTGTCGACATTGCCGGGCGACGCGGTGTCCCAATAGCCGTCGAAGCGTTCGAAGACCATGCGGACACCCTGTTCACGCTCGACCACGGTGAAGGGGCCGGTGCCCGACAGGTTGCGCGAGGCGAAGCTGTCGCCATGCTTGACCAGCTCGGCCTTGTCCTTCCCGTCGGCGGTGGTGCCGGTATAGAACTTGCTGTCCATCGGGAACAGATAGGTCGCGGTGTGCAGCACCAGCGGATAGGGGGCGGCGGTCTTCAGATCGAAGGTCAGGCTGTCGATGACTTCCAGATCGGTGAAGGGTTCGAAGATGCCTTTGAAATCCGGGCTGGTCTGCAGCCGGTCGAAGGTCCATTCGACATCGGCCGCGGTCAGCGGGTTGCCGCTGTGGAACTTGACGCCGTCACGCAGGTGGAAGCGCACGGTGGTCTCGTCGATCTGTTCCCAGCTGGTCGCCAGACGCGGTTCGAATTGGAAATCCTTGGTCCAGCGCACCAGCGGATCGAAGGTCATGTGCGACAGCTGCAGCGTACCGCCGGACAGTTGTTCATGCGGGTCGAGCGACACGGGATCCGCGTCATAGGCCACTTTGACGGTGGTTTCCGCCAGCGCGGCACCGCCGAGCAGGACAGACACCGCACCCGCCGCGGCGATGCGTAGAATAGATCTCATTACGTTTCCTCCTTGAAGGGACCAGAAGGGACCAGTTGCTGGTCTCCGGATTAGGCGAGTGGACCCTATTGGAAAGCCTCGCCATATGACCAATGCCAATTTCAAATCGCCTATGCAAAACGCAAATACGCTTTGCATATCCCTTTAATTTCAATTGGTTATATATTGAGAACGAGGCGACTGACCCCACGTCAGCACTGCGGGAGAACATCATCCCCCGCGGGGTCTTGCCGAATGCGGCGATCCGCAGGCATTTCAATTACGCCCATTTTCCATGCAGTCAAGCCTGCCCACCCCAAGGCAGGCCAGACCGGCATTCACTTGCCGGACCGGAACCGCGTCGGCGGAGATCGACGCTGGCCGTCACCCCAAACCGAGAGAGGCCACGGGCGCCGCAGCAGCACGAAAGCAACCGATTTATATTACATAACTATCATTATGCCATTTTGATTGCCCCCGCGCCCCTGAGTCGCAGAGCAAGACCAGGCAGTCGGCACATGATTCAGGAAATCTGTCGAAGCTTCTGCGAGAAACATCACATAATTTCGTGGAATCGTGTGATACGTCCCTCTTTTCCCGAACAATCGACCAGTTCTTGCAAGCGACTTGCCGTATCTTCGTTTGAACCCCGAAACGGATCGGAGCCCGGGGCCGAGAGGGCAACAGTCTTGCCGGATCGGCCGGCCCGATCCCGCCCGGGAGAGGTAGGAAACGCTTTTTCCGCCCGCCAGAGGTGGCGGTTCGGAGTGGAGACGCAGCATGAAGATCGTCATTCTGGGCGCCGGTGTGGTTGGCGTCACCTCGGCCTGGTATCTGGCCAAGGCCGGTCATGAGGTTACCGTTCTTGACCGGCAATCGGGGCCGGCGCTGGAGACCAGTTTCGCCAATGCGGGCGAAATCTCTCCCGGCTATGCCTCGCCCTGGGCGGCGCCCGGCATCCCGCAGAAGGCGGTGAAGTGGATGTTCATGAAACATGCGCCGCTGATCATCCGGCCGATGGCCGACGCCACCACATGGCGCTGGATGATGGAGATGCTGCGCAACTGCACCTCGGTGCGCTATGCGGTGAACAAGGGGCGGATGGTGCGGCTGGCGGAATACAGCCGCGATTGCCTGATCGCGCTGCGCGACGAAACCGGCATCGCCTATGACAACCGCAGCCAGGGCACGCTCGAAGTCTTCCGCAACCAGAAACAGCTTGATGCCATCGGCAAGGATGTCGAGGTGCTGAAGGCCGACGGTGTGCCTTACGAGATTCTCGACGCCAAGGGCTGCGCCGCGGCGGAACCCGCCCTGGCCCGGGTGCAGGACAAGCTGGTCGGCGGGCTGCGGCTGCCGCATGACGAAACCGGCGATTGCTTCAAGTTCACCAATGCCCTGCGCGAAAAGGCCGAGGCGCTTGGCGTGACCTTCCGCTTCGGCACCGATATCCGGGCGCTGCGCACCGAAGGCGACCGCATCGTTCAGGTCGACACCGCCCAGGGGCCGGTGATCGCCGATCACTATGTGCTGGCGCTCGGCTCCTATTCGCCGGCGATGCTGAAACCGCTGGGTCTGCGCGCGCCGATCTATCCGGTGAAGGGCTATTCGCTGACGGTTCCGATCAAGGATTACGATCTCGCCCCGGTCTCCACCGTGATGGACGAGGCCTATAAGGTCGCGATCACCCGGCTGGGCGATCGCATCCGCGTCGGCGGCATGGCCGAGATCGCCGGCTTCAGCACCGATCTGCCTCCCGCCCGCCGCGCCACGCTGGAACTGTCGGTCGAGGATCTGTTCGGCGGCGCCGGCGATCAGCAACAGGCCAGCTTCTGGAGCGGTCTGCGCCCGATGACCCCCGACGGCACCCCGATCATCGGCGGCACCAAGATCGCCAACCTGTCGCTGAACACCGGCCACGGCACGCTGGGCTGGACCATGGCCTGCGGCTCGGCCCGGGTGCTGGCCGATCTGATCAGCCGGCAGCGGCCGGAAATCCAGACCGACGATCTGGCGATCAGCCGCTACGCCGCCTGAGCGGTCGCAAATCCTTCGCCGCCCCGAAGCTCGGGGCGGCCTCTC
>JBLWWC010000018.1:0-9934 GCA_048268145.1 Qipengyuania sp.
TGTGCTCCCGGTCGGGGTCCTTGTCTTCCCCGGAACCGGTATCCAGGAAAACCTCGCCGACAAGGCCAAGAAGCTCGGCATCCCGGTCATGAAGTTCGAGAAGGGGGCGTGAGCCCCCGACTTCAATCCGGGACAGAACATTGTGGAAACGTCGAAGAGCGCTTGATATTGTAGTCTGGAGAGAGGCGTCAACAACATGTTCGACATATCGCAGCAAATGGAAGTGTTCCCGACAACGGTCGATCTCAAGCGGATCGACCCGTCTCTCAACATGCGCCGCTTCTATCGAATGAGCGTTCAGCCGGACCTGTTTGGCGGCGCATGCCTTGTGCGGGAATGGGGCCGTATCGGGTTTCGAGGGCAGATGATGGTCGAGACGCACCCTGATGAAGGCAACGCCATCACCGCGTTGATGAAGCTGGCAGCGGTGAAGAAGCGGAGGGGTTACGTTCAGTGATCGTTCTTGGACGCCGCCATTTTCTCCATTTTCTCATCGCATTAAGAGTTCTGCTGGATCAATTGGAAGTGAGGTCCAACGCCTCGCCTCGCTTTAGTATCTCGTAGATCACCCCTTCGAGGATCGGAAGGGCCTGGCGATCCTTGCTAAGGAGAAGGGTGGCGAGCGCACTATGCGAAGACATCGCCCGGACCACTGCCGCCTGCACCACGCCGGGGAGGTTCCCCTTCATCGCTTGATCCTTACTGTTCTTGTCGATCTGAGCCATCACAACCGGGTTCTGGCGGGTAATCGCTGCAACCTGGTTCACGAAGGCGACTTGGTCCTCGATTGGGGTGGCCTCCCCGAAGAGGCTGTTCAAGCGCTCGATGAGCTCCTGCATGTAGACCGGTAGGGCACCAGGCCGTCCGCCGCCGCCACCGCTCTTTATGGGGTCGAGGGTGGGGGGCTCCTCATCCTCGCCGTTGCCAGGCTCCTCTCGCTCCACGATGTCATAGCCGGTCAGCGCGATTCCGTGCAGGTCGATCTCGGACGCTGGAATCCCATCCAGTCGGTTCGCGAGCAGTTTCGAGAAGGCGGCGAAGACCTCAAGGTCCGGATCACCGAGGTCGACGAGCTGCGCGACATAGGCGTAAAGGCGTCCGAACCGAGCTAGGCCCGCCTTGAAATCCGTCAGCGACACGATCGCTGCCTCGACCTGTTCGCGCTCGTGATCGGCGCGTTTCATCCCGTCTTCGTTCCCGGTCGCCTTCGCCTTCTGCCAGGCGTCCTCGGCCTCTGAGGCGCGGTTTCGAAGCTCCGTGAGCCGATGGTTATAGGCGTCGGTCGGTTCCTGCGTCGCGGCGTACATCGCCTTGTGCGCCGCCTCGTCATCCGTGCCGCTGGCGGCGGCCGTCGCTGTCCGAAACCGGGCCTTCTGGAAGTCGAGGACGTGTGTCTCGTCATAGACCCCCTGATCGTCGAGGAACTCCTTCAGGTCATAGACGACGTTGAGGTCCTGCACCTCCTCGATCTTGGCGCCCCGGTCATACTGGGCGAAGGCGGCCCGTACCACTTCCGGGTCGTTGATGAAGTCGATGATGAAGGTCTGGTCCTTCCCGGGAAAGGTCCGGTTCAGACGGGAGAAGGTCTGGACGATCTCGACCGCGTTCGCGATCTTCTTGTCTACATACATTGCGACTAGCTTCGGCTGGTCGAATCCGGTCTGGAACTTGTTCGCCACCAGCATGACCCGGTATTCCGGCCGGTCGAAGACGTGGCGCAGGTCCTTGCCGCCCGCGTCCGGGTTCATGTTCGCTTCGGTAAACTCCGCATCCTCCTCAACGACGAATGCATCCCCCTGCAACAGGTCGTCATTCGGGTGCATGACCTCTCGCCCGGTCAGTTTGCCCGAAAAGGCGACGAGGGCCCGGATGTACCCGTATTCCGGGTTCGCCGCGATGAAGGCGTCGAACGCCCGCTTGTACCGGACTGCAGAGGCCCGGGAGCTGGTGACCACCATGGCCTTCGCTTTCCCGTCCAGCAGGTGGGCCACGTTCTTCGAGAAGTGCTCGATGATGAAACGGACCTTCTGTGTGATGTTAGTCGGGTGCAGCGTCATCCACTTCGCCAAGGCCCGCTTCGCCGCCTTCCCATCAACCCGCTTCTCCTCGACGATCTCCTGCCCGAGGTTGAAGGCCGTCTTGTAGGGGACGTAGCCGCGAAGCACGTCGAGGATGAACCCTTCCTCGATCGCCTGGCGCATCTCGTATTTGTGGAACGAGACCGGGAGGTTGTCCTCCGCGGCGGGCCTTGTCGGGTCCGCCGGGCGCCCAAAGAGCATCATGGTCGAGTGTTTTGGGGTCGCGGTGAAGGCGAAATGGGACACGTTCGCCGGGCGCTTCCGGGACCGCTGGACCTCCAGAAGAATGTCCTCGACCGTCATCTCCGACATGTCCTGCTTGGCTGACAGGGCCAGTGTTGCCTGCAGTTTCGAGGCCGTGTTTCCAGTCTGGGAATTATGCGCCTCGTCGATGATCACCGCGAAGTTCCGGTCCCGGAGGGACTTTTCGGTCAGGATCGCCTCCATCGCGAAGGGGAAGGTCTGGATGGTTACCACGATGATGGGTGTGCCCTTCAGCATTGCCTCGCTGAGCTGCTCGCTCTTCGACTTCGACGACGTCTCCCTATCGATCGCCGCGATCAGCCCCTTCTGGTGGTCGATCTGCTGGACAGCGTCCTGTAGCTGTCCGTCCAGAACGTTCCGGTCTGTTACGATGATCACCGTGTCGAAGATCGGAGTCCCGTCGTCCCGGCGCAGCTTCACCAGGTCATGCGCCGTCCATGCGATGGTCGAGGTTTTTCCGGACCCGGCGCTGTGCTCGCAAAGGTAGGGATGTCCCGGCCCCTTCACCTTCGCGTCTGCGATCATCTTGTTGACCGCGTCGAACTGGTGGAACCGGGGGAAGATCAGGGTCTCTTTGACCGACCAGTTCCCCTTCAAGTCGACCACATTTTTCTTCTCGATATAGACGAAGCTGTGGAAGATCCGCAGGAACGCGTCCGGCTGGCAAATCTCCTCCCAGAAGTAGGCGACTGGGTACTCCCCATCGGCCCGGGCCGCGTTACCGGCCCGACCGTCATTCCCCTTGTTGAAGGGAAGGAAGAAGGTGTCCTCCCCCGCAAGCTTGGTGGTCATCCAGATCTCGCTGTCGGACATCGCGAAATGGACAACCGCGCCGCGATGCTGCGTCAGAAGCGGATGCTTGCGTTTCGTGACCGGGTCTACGGGCAAGCGGTCGCGCCGGTACTGGGCCTTTGCGTGTTCGACCGACTGGGTGAAATCAGTCTTCAGCTCAATCGTCGCCAGCGGCAGGCCGTTCAGGAACAGCCCGAGGTCTATGGCGAGCTCGCGGCCCGGGTGATATTTCAGCTGCGGCACGACCCGCAGCCGGTTCGACGCGTAGCGGTGCAGAACCTTCTCGTTGCGCTGGTCCTCCGGGGCCGCCTCGGACAGGTCGATGTGACCGGCGCCAGCGACCGAGAAGCCCCGGCGCAGGGTCTGTACCATTCCCTGTTTCTCCAGCGCGGTCTCCAGCCGGTCCATGACCACTGTAAGGGTCTTGTCGCCGTTCATCGCCTGAAGCCGGTCCCATTTCTGCGGCTGGGTGGCGCGCAGCCAGGCCTCCAGATCCTCCGGGTACATGGCGCGGTCCGCGTCATAGGCGTCGGTCGTGCCGACCAGCCAGCCTGCGGCTGCGAGTTCTTGGACGATATGGGACTCGAGGTGCTTCTCGTGATGCAGGTCGCTCATTCCGTCACCTCTGTACCGCCGGCCTGCGCCTGCTGCCACTCGTGATAATTCAGCTTCGAACCCCGGACCTTCCACTCTAGCCGTCCGTTGCTGTTCCGGTCCAGCACGACAGCCGCCGCGGCCGAGGGGCTGCTGAACGGCCAAGGCCTCGCGAAACGCATCCTGTCCTCCGCGTGCGGGATCAGGACGCCCTCGGCGATCATCTTGTCCTTCAGCCCGCCGTAGCTCTGCTGAACATATCCGGTCCCGATCAGGGCCTCGGAACCTTCCAGCACCACAAACTCCCCGTCTTCTTCGACGGCGGTCGCCTGAACGCCGCTCTTGTGACGGATCTCGAAATGAACCTCTTCGGCGGTCCGGTCTTCGGCGGGATTCTCGACCTGCGTCACGGCCCGGGGCTGGGGCTTGAGCATATCAAGCCCGATCACTGGCAGGATGATCTTCAGGTTCGACAGGAACTGTTCCATGTTCGCGACATCCGCCTCGGGCAGGCGGCGGCGGTCGGTGTCGGGCTGGGTCCCGTTATCCAGCGTCACCCGGCCCGCCTGCGCGGTCAGGCGGATCAGCCGCGCCTCGAGGTATTCGGCATGTCCCTTGGACAGGTCGTCGTCGCTGGTGGTGACGGTGATCGCGGTTTCCCAGAAGTCGCGCTTCTTCGCGCTCTGTTCGATCCGTTCGGAGACGGAGTTTCCCGACCCAATATAAACCCGCGTCACGCCGGGCTTGTCCGGGTCTGGGCCGGACAGGATGTAGACCCCGGTCCGGTCAACCTCGGACCGGGCTGTCAAATCGCCGAAGGCCGAGGCTCCGCTGACGAACAAAAGGCCTGTCCAGCCGTGGATCGTGGCCTTGCGCAGGCCCGTGGGCTTCCCGTCGACCAGGAAAAGCTGGATGGTACGCCCGAAGGTCTCTCCGGTGGTCATGCGGCCACCTCTTTCATAAGTCTTGCCAGCTTTGATTGGGCTGAAAACGGCATTCTCATACCTTCCATACCGCTCTGGCGCGCCAATCCGCCGGAAAGCCCATACTCGCAGGATCGGCCAACGGGCAGCCGTCGATTAGCGAAACAAGGCGCTGTTTCCATTCATTGCCCGGTGCGATCAGGGCCAAAAGGTAATCGAGCATCACCAGAGTGTTGTGCAGATAGCGCGGATCGGCATCCCGCATCGCAACGGGCAGCTTGGCGGGGTATTTCGGAACAGTCATCTTCACTGTGAAGCGCTTGTTCCACAGCCTGCCATGGTGGGCGCATATGTTGCGCACGTGGCTGATATGGTGGGCGAAAGACGTGACGACCCTTTCGTCCAGTGCGAAGGGGGCTGCAATGGCGTTTCTATCGCCGCGCAACTTCAGATCGCTGTAGAATTTCGAAAGTAGACCGAACGACATGACCTCTGCCGCCATCCAGACCGGCGGCAGCTTCGGCGAGGTGTATTTGTCGCGATAGTGAGTAGCGAAGGTGTCGCGCGAGCGGCTGAATTCCTTGTTCAACTCGGCAACGGCAGAGGCATGACGCCCGATATGGGCATAGTTGCCCTGTTCGAGATAGCCATGGGGCCCATAGATCATCGCCATGTGATGTGCCCATTGCGCGCGCAGGGCTACTTCGACCCGTTCGATAGCGTCCAGGACCAAGAGCCGCAATTCACGGTCGAAGATGTAGAGTGTCAGCACATCCTCGAAGGTTGTCCCGTCACGAAAGGCGTGATCGCCGTTGTTCGCGGCGGGCACCTCGAAGGGAAGCCAGTAGGCCCGCAGCCTGTAGTAGGAGATGAAGTTCAGGTAGTGCTGTGCCTGGGCTTCGTCCCCGACAATCATGCCGCGACGTTTGAGGAGTTCGATCTGGTCCGGGACGGAAACGGCGGGTTTTTCAAACTTCATGCGGCACCCCCGTGCCGCGAAAGCGATACCCTGAAAACAAGTAACCCGCCGGGGTGCGCAGTGCGAAACCGAGGTTCCGTCCGAGGCGTGGCGGGTCTTGTTGAGACATTAGATAGGGCAGGAATCCTACCAAAGCAATAAGAAACCGACCGGTCCGCGCCAAAAGTCATGCCGCCGCCCTCACGTCAATCTTCCCGGTCACGGCGGCGGTGATCAGGGCGGAACGCTTCTCGCGGAGAAGGTCGATGCTGCGCTCGGTCAGGGCGATCAGGCCGTCGATGCGGGCGGTTTCGGCCTCGATATGGTCGGCGATGGCCGCCTGTTCGTGGAGATCCGGCTTCGGCAGCTTCACCTTGCGGACGTGACTGAAGTTCAGGTCCTGTCCGTCCCGGATGAAGTTCGAGGTCAGGCGAAGGGCTTGAATGTAAAGGCTGGATTTCATCAGCGCGCCATAGAACCGCCCCTCGACATCCGGTCCGGGCTTCAAGACCGAGTAGGATGACCGGACGCTGCCGACGGCGCGGGCGCGCTCAAGCCCACCGTCCATGCTGCGCATGCTGATAACGAAGTCACCGACCTCGACATGCTTGCGCATGTTCAGGTTGACCACGGCCATGGTGACCTGTCGCTGTTCCAGCGCCTCGTATTCCGCCAGCGGGATCACCCCATACTTCTGGGTCGCGGACAGCATCTGGTCGCCTTCGCGCGCCCGTTCCTTGCTCTCGGTGAACAGAGCAGTCGGCGGGACCACCTCCCAATGGGCGGGCACGCGGCCCAGCCAGTCCACACCCGAGTCCTTCATCGGCGCGTCCGGGTCGATGCCCTTGGTCACCGCATGGGTGATCACGGCCGCCCGCTTTTCCTTCAGCAGTGCGATGAACCGGGTCTTCTTCTCGATCAGGCCGTCAATCTCGGCAGTTTCCGAGCGGAGCCGACGAACAATCTGCCGCCTTTCATCCGGGGGAGGAAGCAGGACGAGGATGTTCTTAATCGTGTCCTGATCCAAGCCGAACCGGGTCACCCCAGGGGTGTCAACGTAAAGGCGCGCCTTGTTGAGGTGGGACATGATCGAAAACTGAACATACTCTGCCGTGATGGGGTCAAACGTCCTGATGATCGACAGATGATATCCACAGACGACGCCGGGCATGTCCTCCTGCACAAAGGCAGGAACGCCAATATCGCGAGGGTCCTCTGAATCCTTCGTGATGATCACGTCCCCGGCACGGAGCCCGAACTTCTTGATCTCCGCCTGCGAGGCGGTTGCTTCCATGAAATCGAGATCGGGGGTTATGACTTCGTTGTAATAGACGTCGGTATAGTTGCAGAGCCGGACCGACACTTGATCATCATAAGTTTTCTTGTCGACATTGCTGTTGGAAATGTCGGCCACGAAACGGAGACGTTTTTCTTCCCAATGAACCGGAAGACGGTGGACCCATTCGATTTCACTGGGTCTCATTTCGGCATGGCGCCGGTAACTCATTCCGTCACCTCCGCCAGCACCGCCGCGATTTCCGCCTCGACCGCCTTCAGCTCGGCGTCGATCTCCTCCAGATCGCGGGGCGGCCGGTATTCATAGAAGTAGCGGTTGAAGTTGATCTCATACCCCACGACGCCCACCTGGCCGTCGTATTCGTCGCGGAACGTCTCATCCACATAGGCGTCGGGCGCATGGGGCAGCACCTCCTGCGCCATGTAGTCCCGGATGTCGGTACCGAGGGGGATGTTTTCGAAATCCGTCAGGTCGTCATCGGGGATGACCTCACCCTTCTTGTCGCGCACCGGATCGAGGTCCGGGTCGCGCACGCCGAAGGATTTCTGGAACGCCTTGATCAGCGCGGCGTTCACTTTGTCCAGCCCCGCATCGCGTTTGGCCGCGTTCTTGACCCAGGCCTCGAACCGGTGCCAGCCATGCGCCTCACCCATGTCCGCCTCGAACAGCGCAGTCCAGGCGGTCTGCTGGTCCGGGGTCAGCTTGCCCCAGGCGGTCTCATCTGCCAGCGCGGCCAGCCCCTCGGCCGAGATCACGATCTTCTTGCGCAGCGGGCGCAGGACCTTCACCCGGCGATACCCAAAGTCGCGGCTGTCGAAGATCCGGCTCTCTTTCGTCTCGGCGGAGTCGGCATACATCTGGACGATCTGGCGAATCTGGTCATCCCCGACGCGGCGGCGCTTATTGCCCTCGCTCTTGCGCATCGGCTCGAACAGCGCGGTCGCGTCGATCAGCTGGACCTTGCCCTTCCGGTCGGCCGGCTTCTTGTTGGACAGGAGCCAGATGTAGGTGCCGATCCCGGTGCGGAAGAAGATCTCGGTCGGAAGCGCGATGATCGCCTCGACCACGTCCTCCTCCAGCAGGTAGCGCCGGATTTCGGATTCCCCTTGCCCCGCGTTCCCGTTGAAGAGGGGTGAGCCGGACAAGACGATAGCCGCCCGCCCGCCGCCGCGCTGCGGCGCCTCCAGCTTGCTGAGGAGGTGGAGGAGGAACAGCATCGACCCGTCGCTAACGCGCGGCAGCTTGGGGCCGAACCGGCCCTCGAACCCCTTTTCCTGATGTTCCCGGACCACGGCGGCCTGATCCATCTCCCATTTCTTGCCGAAGGGCGGATTCGAGACGCAGTAATGGAACCGTTCGTTCGCCAGCTTGTCGTCGGACAGGGTGCTGCCCAGCTTGATGTTCTTCGACAGGTCTCGGCCGGGATCGGACTCGACGGTCTTGAGGAGCATCGAGGCGAGGCAGACCGCGTGGGTCTCCGGCTCCAGCTCCTGCCCGTAGGGCACGATGACCGGGGCGATGGAGTAGCGGTCGCGCAGGGCGTTTACATGCTCCATCCCATCCGACAGGAAGCCGCCGGTGCCGCAGGTCGGGTCATAGAGCGTCCGGATGAGCCCTGGGTTGTCGATGAAAATCTGGTCGTCCGGGTCCAGTAGCAGCTCGATGGCTAGGTGGACCACGTCGCGCGGGGTCATGAAGTCCTCGGCCGCCTCGTTCACCTCTGCGCCGAAGCGGCGGATCAGGTGCTCATAGACGTTCGACATGACGCGTTCCGGAACCGCGTCCGGGTGCAGGTCGATGGCGGCGAAGTTTTGACAGATCTTATAGAGGACCCCGGCCTTGTCCATTCGGGCCAGCGTGTTCGCGAAATCGAACTGTTCGAAGATGACCCGGGCGTTGTCGGAGAAGGAGGCGATGTAATCCTCGAGGTTCTGGCGGGTCCGGGTCGCGCCGAGGCTGCGCAGGTCGTAGTTCGAGGTGTTGTAGAACGGGTAACCGGTCTGGGTCCGGAGGATCACGCCCAAGTCAATCGGGCTCTCCTTCATGGTCTTGACGGTTTCGCGCACCTGGTCCCGAGTCGGTTCCAGCACGCATTCCAGACGGCGCAACAGGGTGAAGGGCAGGATTACCTTACCGAAATCGACGTGCTTGAAGTTCCCCCAGAGGTCGTCGGCGTTCTTCCAGATGAAATCGGCGAGAGAGGTGTTCGTCGTCTGGGTGTTCATCTATGCGCCTTCACTGTTATTCGTTTTCGTCTCAAGGTGCTGTTCCAATAATCGTGCTGCCAAACGGAAGCCGTCGACCTGACTCATCCGGTGCCGGACACAGAGCTCCTTGAAGGCCCACCGCTCATCCTCGGTGATCTTCAAATTTAGGTTCGAAAGCTTCGCGGCATCATCACCCATCGGGCATCTCCTCGCGGATAATGACTTATCTTCCATTCTTCCATTAAAGAATTCAATCACATTTGCTTGGACGGCCCCTTTTCAACCTGATCCACAGTTGGAAAGCGGATTCTTTAAGGGGACTTCAGATCCAGTTCCTTGTTCAGCTCGATCTGTGTTCTTTCGGGTTTCGCCGACAGCTGCGATGTCTTTGTTTCTGAGAGTATTAGCCAGTACCTCGTATGGCGTCGCTCACCGGTTCGGCTGAGCGCACCTTTCTCGACTAGATCCTGCAGATCGCGGGTTGCGGTTGCGCGTGAAGTTCCGGTGATCTTGAGATAGTTGTCGGCGCTGAGGCCGCCTTTGAAACCGCCAGGGCCTTCCTGAAACATTCGAGCGATGGCCTTGGCCTGGCGTTCGTTCAAGTGGTCTCTGTGACGATCGTAGAAGTGTGCCTTGCTGATGAAGAAGCCGACGCGGTCGAGTGTTGCCTGTTGGGCCTTCAAGACAACTTCTGCGAACCAGACGAGCCAATCGGTCACGTCGAGCGTTTTTTGATGCTGCTCGAGCTGATCGTAGTATCCCTTGCGCTCCTTCTCGATGGTGAAGGCGAGCGAGATGAGGGTCGGCTGGCCAATGTTCTG
>JBLWWC010000019.1:0-9861 GCA_048268145.1 Qipengyuania sp.
GGTCCTTGCCGCGCATCCAGTTGGCGCCAGCGCTGCGAATGCAGCCGCATGAACGCGCGGCGCAGTATCGCAGACCTCTCGGCCGATCTGGCAGACCGGGCCGAGAGTTTCTGCCGCCAGTATTTCCCCGAGGGGCGGAAACAAGGCAACTACTGGCAGATTGGCGACACCTCTGGCGCAAAGGGCCAGAGTCTCGCAATCCGACTACAGGCGGAAGGCGGGCGCAAGGCCGGGTCCTGGACCGATTACGCGACGGGTGAATATGGCGATCTGATCGACCTGCTGCAGGAGCGGCTTGGGTCGGTGACGCTCAAGGAAACGCTGAGGGAGGCCCGGTCCTTCCTTGGCGAGGCCCCCTGCCCTGCCGAGTCTCGTGACGCTCGAAAAGTTGAGCGCCCGGATGCAACCTCCGGCAAACGCACCGCGCGGGCGCGGAAGCTCTTTGCCGCAGGCAAGCCGGTTCTTGGCAACTTGGCCGCCACCTATCTACAGGGGCGCGGGATCACACGGCTCGGCCCGCCCCTCCGCTATCACCCGCGGGTCTTCCTGCGGCGCGGCACGGACGACGCCGATCCGCCGCAAAGGGCCCCTGCCCTGCTCGCAAAGATCACCGACAATCGTGGCCAGATCACCGGATGCGCGCGCACCTATCTCGACCCGTCCACCGGCGGTTTGGTCGCGATCGAGAGCCCGAAGCGGATCCTTGGACAGCTGCACGGCCATGCCATCCGCTTCTGGTCCGGTACCTCTCGTAGCGATCTCATCGTCGGCGAAGGGCTCGAGAATACTCTCTCGGTCGGAACGGCTCTCTCTGAGTTCGACCTCGCCTCCTGTCTCACCGCCACCCATCTCGGTCTCTTCATCCCGCCGCCGGGCATCAGGCGTATCTGGATCGCGCGGGACAATGACGAAGCTGGACGCAACGCATCCATGAGATTGCGTAACAAATTGGAATCATTAGGAATAACCTGTGGTGATCTTGTGCCAGACATGGGTGATTTCAACGACGATTTGCGGGCATTTGGCAGAGATGCGCTGCGCCGGTCCCTGTTAGGGGCCATGAAAGCACAATGTCTAGAGATCGAGGACGGGTGACCGCCAACCTCCCCGGGGATGTCCGAGAGGGCAAAGGTTCCACTGGTTCAATCTGATCCCGTTTGGATAAAGGGAGCGATGGACCGGCGGGTCGGGGCCCAAGAAAGCTGAAAGAGGGGCCCCTCGCCCGGGCAGCAATGCCCCCCGAACCAGAAAATTCCCCTGCTCCTCCGCGTGGCCGCGTCGGCCCATTCCTCGCGGGAACAATTTTCCGGCCCGCGGCGCATTCTCCGCTTTGCTCCGATCCTGACGGATGCGGCCCGGTCGCCGCCGGTCCTGATATTGCCCCATCCAAATCGGGTCAGATCAAACAGAGGAACCAGACAATGCCCCATCAGACAGACATCCCCGAGGACACCGGCGTAACCTCCGCCATCCTCGACCACCTCGCACTTCATGGCGCAACACCGGGTCCCGGCGAGACCGATCATCGCCCCCTGCCCCAGCCAGACGAGGTCGAGCTCGCCATGGCGACGCTCTTTGACACCAGCATCGGCCTTCTCACCGGCAGCCAGTTGGAAGACAATCTCGAAGAGATGCTCTGGTCCCTGACCTCGATCTTCCATCGCCGGCTCACCCATATCCAGAAGCTTCTCGATGACAACGAATTCGAGGTCCGGGAAAGTCTGGCCATTCAGGACGGCTCCGAGGTCGCCTCGGTCGAACTCGAGCGCCTCCAGATGATCGGGCTCAAACTCTGGGACCATCGCGACGCTTTCGAGCAGATGCGCGATCTGGCCGTAGACCACTTCTCGGCCGCCACCGGGTCTCCCTGGCTGCCCCGCACCGGATCACGCGTCTCGCATCGCGGCCTCACCTCCGCCGTGGTGGACAGCCGGGCCTATCTCTCTGCCAAGCGCCGCAAGGAGACCGAAGTGCACTGCCCCGAAGGCACGCGGATCGCCTTCTCGGGCGGGGACTATCAGGCCTACGATTTGATCTGGTCCGTCCTCGATGCCACCCACGCCAAATACCCAGACATGGTGCTCCTGCACGGTGGCACACCCAAAGGCGCCGAGATGATCGCGGCCCGTTGGGCAGATATCCGTGGTGTCACCCAGGTGGTCTTCAAACCCGACTGGAAGAGCCACGGCAAAGCCGCTCCCTTTAAGCGCAACGACAAGATGCTCGAGACCATGCCGCAGGGTCTGGTCGCCACCCCCGGTTCGGGCATCACCGAGAACATCGTCGACAAGGCCCGCAAGCTCGGGATCCGCATCAAGAGGATCGGGGCTTAGGCCCCGGTTCACGCGCCGCGCAAGAGATCCTGCACGACAGAAGGCTTCTTCGCAGACGCTGCTTGGGACTGGCCGCCTTGTTGAAGGAATTCGGCGACAGGAACCTCATGCACCTTCGAACCAACGAGGTCGGCATTCGCGAAACCCAGAGCCTCTTTTAGTCCCTTGGATATGGATTCGAATGCTGTCATATTGGGTCGCTGCACCTGAGCCACTGCTATTGTGCTGAGGTAATGTGATGCTCCGAATAGAGCAACCGTATGTGGCTGTTGCGGAGATTAACCTTGCAAAGTTTCCATGAGATGGAGTATTTGCAAGGTATGTACCCACGTAAGACCCATCAACTCGTGCAATCTGCATTAGAGAGCCAAGCCGCCGTGGTCCTTCTCGGACCCCGCCAGGTTGGCAAAACGACACTTGCACTCAACATCGCTTCCGAGCAGCCGTCAGTCTATCTCGATCTAGAGCGAGAGGCGGACAGGCAAGTCTTGGTCGAGCCTGATCTCTATCTGGACGAACAAGTGGGCAAGCTTGTTATCCTGGACGAGGTTCAGCAGATGCCAGGTCTATTCAAGACCCTTCGAGGTCAGATCGATCACCGCCGTCGGGCCGGATTCCGAACCCGCCAGTTCCTCTTGCTTGGGTCTGCCTCAAATGTCCTTTTGCAGCAGTCGGCAGAGTCTCTTGCTGGCCGCGTCCGATATATCGAAATGCCACCGCTGCAGCTCGGCGAAGTGGGAGCGGGTCAGTTGAACCAGCTCTGGTTGCGCGGCGGCTTTCCCGACAGTTTCTCGGCTGGGAGCGATCAGGACAGCATGGACTGGCGCCTAGATTTCCTGCGCACCTACCTCGAACGGGACATCCCTGCCCTCGGGCCGCGGATTCCGGCCGCGACTTTGCGGCGCTTCTGGACCATGTTGGCACATGTCCAGGGCGGTCTGTTGAACGCCGCCGCTCTTGCCGAAGGTTTGGGCGTCTCCGGGCAGACTGTCGGGCGCTATCTCGATTTGCTTGTCGATCTCATGCTCGTGCGGCGGCTGCAGCCCTGGCATGATAATGTCGGCAAGCGTCTGGTCAAATCGCCCAAGGTCTATGTCAGGGACAGCGGCATCGTTCATGCCCTTCTCGGTATGGGGACAATTGAAGGACTCCTTGGTCATCCTGTGGTCGGAGGAAGCTGGGAAGGGTTCTGCATAGAGACCCTTCTTGCCGCGGCACCTGCCGGCACAGAGCCCTACTTTTACAGAACCTCCGCAGGTGCGGAGCTCGATCTGGTCCTCCGCTTGCCCGGCGGCGAGACCTGGGCGATCGAGATAAAGCGCACAACCGCGCCAAAGGTCTCAAGAGGGTTTCACATAGGCGCGGAGGATATTCAGGCCAGTCGAAGATTCCTTGTCTATGCGGGCGAGCGTGAAGTTCCGATGTCGAACGACATTCGCGCTTTGCCGCTTGCACGTGCGATCGAGCTGCTGAGCGATCTCTAACCCAGATCCGAACTTCAGTTAGGCGTCTTTGCGGAAGCAGCTTTGCCATTAGGTAACGAAAGCGCTTCGGGGCAAGTTCTGACCCGCTGTCGTGCACTGCGCGGATGAGTGGGTCTCTCTGCGCTCGTACCATGAGCCCAGCATCGCCGAACGCAGACGCAAACAACTCTGCTCTGCCAGAGGATCTGGGCGAATGCCCTCGGCTACCATCGCATTGCGATCTAGCGACTTTGGGCCCTACTGAGTCTCGATTGTCAGCGCAGTTGCGACGACGTCACTTGTGCCCGGCAGCGTCTCCCTCGGCTGTTCCCCTGCTTTCCTTCGCGGCCCCCGCACTTCTCCCTTTGTCTGAGTTGCATGACATGCTGGTCGCAGCTGTCGTCCCGTCCACAAAGGTTGTCGCCGATCTTTTTCCCCTGTCCCTGCGGGCCATTCCTCGCGAGTCAAAAAGACCGGCGCCTGCCCCTCTCCGCTGCGCTCCGCCTTCGGTGTGGCCGGGCCTTGGCCAGCTGCAAGGTGACCATCATTGCAACGCAAACAAGGAGAAGAGCAATGACCACGAACTGCATCAAATTCACCAGCGCCGACATCGAAACCGCCAAGGGCACCGGCTCCATCTCGACCCTGACCTTTGACCTCGACATCACGGTCGAACCCGTCGCGAGCACGAACCCGATGGCCCCCACGCACCGCGTCCTCGGTCGCTCCCCGCGCGGCAAGCTGGTCGAGTGCGGCGGCATCTGGAAGAAGCAGAACAAGGAGAGCGGCGCCGACTACTACACGCTGACCATCCGCGACCACGGCTTCAACGCCAACCTCGGCAAGGCCGCGAACCAGGACGATCTGTCCCTGCAGGCCGTCATCCCCTGGGGTCCAAAAGACGCCGCGTGAGATGGAAGCTGGCAGGGCGTCGCCTCTGCCAGCCCGTTTACAGCTGTAAACGGGCTGGCGAGCTAGTCGGCGCATTTAGTCTCTTTCGGCTGGAGTAGACACTACATAGAGGAAAAATCTTGACTTAGCGTCGTGAATCACTGCTTCTATCCTCAAGTGGCGCGAAAAAGGCCACATTTTCGAATTTGGGGCAACTAGATGATTCCTGTGACACCACTGGCAAATGAGAAGCCCTCGGCGCTCGCGACAGAAATTTCTGAGCGGCTGAATGCCGCCATCCGAGAGCATCTCCTGTCTGCTTTTGCCCCAGATAGCACCAAAACACTACGCTCTTTTTCTGCACCGGAGGCGGCCGAACTCCTCGGGGTCTCTGGCCAATTCATGCGAAAGCTGCATTCAGAAGGGGCGATGCCGGAACCCGAAGATGTTCGTGGAGGGCGCCGCTATTACACGGCGCAAGAGATCTGGAACGCGCGCGAGATTCTTGAGAAGTCATCGAGAAAGAAAGGCCGTTATCTGCCGCGTCGGTCTGGGGACGAGAAACTGCAAATTTGGCAGTTGATGAACTTCAAGGGCGGCTCCAGCAAGAGTACCACAAGCATCCACCTTGCGCACTATTTTGCGCTTCGCGGCTACCGAGTGTTGGTCGTTGACCTGGATCCCCAAGGGTCGCTTACGTCGATGTGCGGCATCAGCCCGGAGATCGAGTTTGACGGACTGACGGTTTATGATGCGATCCGCTACGACGACCCTGTCAGCATGGCAGAGGTCGTGGTCCCGACCTATTTCCCGGGACTTTCAATAGCGCCGTCGCGACTCATGCTGTCGGAGTTCGAGACAGAATCTGCGGTACACTCGAACCCTGACCAGCCGTTCTTCACGCGCATCCGCAATGCATTGTCCCAGGTCGAGGATGATTTCGACCTGGTCTTGATGGACAGTCCACCCCAGCTCGGATTCTTGACTATCGCGGGAATGGCGGCAGCAAGCTCACTGATAGTCCCCCTGACGCCCTCGATGTTGGATGTCTCATCGACTGCGCAGTTCCTCGAGCTCGCCGGCGCTTACATGGGGGTGATCGAGGATGCTGGGGCTTCACTTCAATACGATCACTTCAAGTTCCTGATCACTCGGGATGAGCCGACGGATATTCCCTCGCAACAACTGACTTCGTTCATGCGGGCACTTTTCCAAGATCGGGTCATGTCCTCGACCGCTCTCAAGAGCACTGCAATCAGCGACGCGACCATGCTCAAGCAGTCCATCTATGAGGTGGTGCGCTCGGAAATGACCCGGGCGACCTATGATCGCGCGAAAGGTTCGATGGATGCAGTGGGGCACGAGGTGGAAGTCATGATTCACCAGTCATGGGGGCGTAAATAATGGCAAGGAAATCCCTTCGTGATATGTCGGGTATCGCCAATACCATCGCGCGTTCCAGTAGCACGTCGACCGAGAGGGCGCCCAAAACAAGCGCACCTGCTTTGGGTGCTCTTCAGGGGTCACTTGCGTCTATCCGCGAGATCGATCCTGGCCTGATCGATGATTGGGGCCCCAAGGACCGACTAGATGAGTTTACAGCTGTAAACTCAGACGATGACGATGAGGGCTTCGAGGCGCTCAAGACCAGCATTCGTGATGGCGGTCAGCAGGTGCCAATCCTCGTTCGGCGCTCCAAGGTTGCAGAGGGGCGCTTCGAAGCGATCTATGGTCGCCGTCGTTTGAAGGCGTGCCGGGATCTCGGCATAAAGGTGCGTGCCAACGTTCAGGATGTCGACGACGCCACGGCTTTGTTGGCCAAAGGGCTGGAGAATGCGGCGCGTCGCAACCTCTCGTTCTACGAAAAAGCGCGTTTTGCTGAGGCCATTCAGGCCGCGGGCCACGAAAGTGCGACAGTTCGTCAGGTACTGAACCTTTCCGCGTCAGGGCATTCGCACCTCACCAAGGTGACGCAGAATGTCCCGTCAAAGGTTGGCGACCTGATTGGTGCTGCGCCCAAATCTGGTCGGCCGAGGTGGACGGACTTGGCAGAGCTATTTCTCGAACGGAAACTTACCGAGAAAGTCGCACTCGACCTGCTTACCAAAATCAACGACGCGTTGACGTCTGATGAGCGATTGGAAGCGCTCATCAAGGAAGCGAGCAAGCGTGGACCGAAAGTGTCCAGCGGCCTTCGTGAGATTACGCCGATGGATGGCGTTGTCATCAAGGCCGGGCGAGGGAGTCTGTCATTGTCGGTGAAGAAGTCCGGCGCAAGTGCCGAGTTCGCAAACTGGTTAGAGAGCAATCTCGAGGACATCATAAAGAAATCCTATGCCGAGTTTACAGATGTAAATTCGGTGGATGAAAACTGAGGACGAGCAGAAAGGAGAAAGGCAAGCAAAGAAAAACCCCCGAAACCGGAGCTTCGAGGGCTGCTGCGAACAGCACAATTCTTAGATTAGACACCTAGAATCTAGCAGCCACCGAATCACTACACAAGAGAAAACGCTCTGGAGCGAACGGGAAATCTTTGTCAGCTGACAAAGCGATGGAAAATTTCAATGGTGCTCCTCGAGGAGCGACTGAGACAGGGTTGGCTCAGAACCGTACAGTTATGCATGACGTCAAGCAACCATCTGGCTGGCGCAAGCCGACACCGGGTCTTGGCATTGCAGAGCAGCTTGCCCAAGCCGGTGAACGAATAGCTATACCCAAAACGCGGGCCTTCGTGGCCGTGAAGCGGGTCGGTGCATATATTGGCCTCAAGGCCGGAGACATGATGCTCCTCGACACGCTCGGGGCCTTTACCCAGGCTCAGGACTGGGAGGAGGGGCAGCGCCCGATCGTCTGGGCGTCCAACGCCTATCTGATGGAGCAGACGGGGTTCTCGCTCTCCGCGCTTAAGCGCCATGCACGGCGCCTGGCCGAGATTGGCGTGATCTCCTTCCAGGACAGCCCGAACGGCAAGCGGTGGGGCCGCAGGGACGCCGAGGGGCGCATCGTCGAGGCCTATGGCTTCGATCTGTCGCCGCTTTCAGCCCGTGTCGATGAGTTCGAGGAGCTTCATGCCGATTTGCAGGCCGAGCGCGAGCTCTGCCAACGCCTGAAGCGTCAGATCACGGTGGCACGCCGGATGATCCGCGCGCGCATCGAGGCAGCCGTCAGCGGCGCGCTGCGCGGGCCCTGGACGCAATTCACAGGCCTTTTCGAGGAGCTTCTGGACCGGCTTCCGCGCCGTCACGAAGCCTCAGAGCAGCTTGCACGACTCTTGACTTGGTTCAAGGAGCTTCAGGAGCGCGTCGAGGCTGCCTATCTCAAGGCAACAGAGGTCATTCAACCTGTGGAAAACACGCCTGAAGCCAAGGAGCAAGTTACTAAGAAGACTCAAGAAATGAACCCCAGGGAGGTCATTTCTGAACCTCATATACTAATTACAAACCAACTTAATCCTGTAACTCGTAATTCCTCAGAAAATGAGGACGTCGCGGCCGTGGTGCCCAATGCTCGGCCCGAAGATCAGGTTGATAGGGAGCTGGAAGAGTGGGTAGCCGAAGTGCGCAAGAAGCGCGCGGCACTGGATCTGCCCACAGTGATGCAGGCCTGTCCTGAATTTGCGTCCTGGGCGCGTAATATGGGCGGGTTCCTGAAGGATTGGGGCGATCTGCACCGGGTTGCAGGGCAACTCAGGCCGATGATCGGGATCTCGGAGCATGCCTGGAACGTGGCGCAGGACCGAATGGGCACCCAGGTGGCCACGGCCGCGTTTGCGCTCGTCTTCGAGAAGCACAGCGCAGGTGAGGTTTCCTCGCCGGGCGGATATCTGCGTGGCATGGTCGAGAAAGCCGGGGCAGGGGAGCTGCACCTTGAGCGCAGCTTCTATGGCAGGCTCAGCGGGCAGGCCGCATGATAGGGCGGGGGCTCAGAGACCGGCGGCCTTGGTCAGGTTCACCCGGAACCGGTCGCGGCGGCGCTGGTAGCGGCGGGTCATCTCGGCCGAGGCGTGCCCCAGCTGCTTCTGGACGTAGCGCTCATCGACTTCTGCCGAGCTGGCGAGACCGGCGCGCAAACTGTGGCCGGAGAACAGCGCCAGACGCTCTTTCTCGGGCAGGTCGGATCTAATGCCAGCGTCGAGGACCGTGCGCTTTATCAGGCGCGCGACATGCTTGTCGTTCAGCCGTGTTTCCGTGGCGCGTTTGCCGTCCCGCGAGGTGCCGACAAAAACCGGACCAAAGTCGATCTTCGCAAAGTGCAGCCATTGCTCGAGCGCATGAATGGGGCAGGTCTGCTCCTTCGAGCCTCGACCGACTTCGACCTCGCGCCAGCCGGTCTTGGCGTTGAGGGTGAGCAGGGCGCCCTTGTCGAATATCTCGATCCAGCCGCCAGAATCCGGTGTGTCGTCCTTGTGGACGTCGAGGCTGACGATTTCTGAGCGGCGCAGCCCCCCAGCATAGCCAAGCAGCAGGGTTGCGCGATCCCGCAATCCGCGCAGGTCGTAGGGCAGGGTGGCGACCATGGCCAGAATGTCCTCAGCCAGGATCGCTGCCTTCTGTATCGGCGGGCGCGCGTGCTTACGCTTGATGCCAGCCAGCACAGTGGCGATGTGGCGGTTCTTGCGATCGAGGCTGAAACCGCGTTGTGCGTAGTTCCAGGCGAGACCCGAGAGGCGCCGGTCGATAGTAGAGACCGATAGGGCAGGGGAAGGGCCCGACCCAGAGGCCAGATCCGCGAGATAGAGCCCGAGCATCTCCGGTGACGGCGGAAGCGGCTCGGCGCCCTTCATCCGGCACCAGCGCGCAAAATGTGTCCAGTCCTTTGTATAAGCCTTCAGCGTGTTCTCGGACGCAGCCGCGCGGGCATAGTCGCGGGCGGTGTCGACCAGCCGATCGAGGGTGCCGGACCCGGCCACAAAGGAAGGCAGGTTTAAAGCCTCGCCGTCGGGGCGCTCTCTCTCGTTGTCCTCGTTGGACGAAGACTCGATTGGCACCTCTGAGCTCGATTTCTCGTGGTTTTCTGACATGTCGTGCAGCATATTCCTCTATGTCCGATAATGCAAACTTATTGGACATAGAGAGATCGCGCAAGGCGGGGCGGTTATCTTGCTATTTTCTGGTGAAAAGCGCCGCGTTGGTGTAGGCTATTGGCATGACATTTGCCCGGTCCGACCCCATCAG
>JBLWWC010000020.1:0-9302 GCA_048268145.1 Qipengyuania sp.
GGCGGGATCGGCAGATGTCTGAGACCCGGGAAACGGTGGAGAGGTTGAAGCAAGAACTGCAGGAAGTGCGGGCGGCTGCGGGACCGCGGGAAGTCGGCCACAATGCGCCTAACGCATCGAAAACTGACCCTGTCAGCGCAGCGAAGGCCCGCGGCCGCGCGGCTCGTGCTGCTGCAAGCGGAGGTGGCCAGGGACAGCTGTCGCTCGATCTCGCAGGAATGGGTCTCAACCATGCAGGCAGATCAGAACTGGCAGCGGCAGTGCAAACGACGCGGGCGATCATTGAAGCGCATGGATGACTAATGGCCGCCGCCTCTCTGGCGGTATTATGCTGGCTCCCAGAGACGTGCACACGGATCGCACATCGCCGTCACAGGTCGTTGCGAAGTCGGTCCAATCTGCCAGAAAAATCCGAGGTTTCCCTGCAACAACGATTTGCTTGGCGACCGCAGGACGGGATGGACCCGATATCCAACCAACTCCACGTTAAACTATTGTTTCTGAATCGCTTCCCTAAACGCTCCGCCTACCACTGACGTTGTGACCATGCCCCGCATCAGCTCTACTTGGAGCATCTAGTTTCCCTGTGACATGCTTTCTTGATAGTTCCGCTCGCGCTCTGGCCATGTGCTCTTGATGTAGGCCAGCACCGCGCGAATTTCCGGATCGCTCAGCACGTCGGCGAAGCCCGGCATGTCACTCTCGTAGCCGCCACCGACAATCGCGGCCGTGCCTTCTTTCACGATGCGGAACAAAACGTCGTCGGGATGGTGCCAGGTGTGGCCGCTGGCGTCATGCGGCGGTGCGGGCAATCGGCCAGACGGAAGCGGGGAGCGCCAGTCGGGCTGGCCTTCGAGATCCGTTCCGTGGCATGCGGCGCATTGATCGGAATAGATCTGCCGTCCTTGCGAGACGACCTCTACCGAGGCGATACCGCTGGTTGAAGCAATGCGATAGTGCCAGCCCGCAATCACAATGCCGCCAGCGGTCACACCTGCCACCGCTATTCGGACGCCTCTTCTCAAGTGTTCGGTCCCGATCGCTTTAGTAATTTATCGCCTTCACGCTGAGGCCGAATCAGCCAGAGACGTATCGCCGGCGGCACTGGACATTTTTGCGAGCAATGTCTATCTTTCTGGCATGTTCGCCCGAGTCCTCTCCATGCTTGCCATAATCTCGATCGCCGTGGTTACGACGATCGGCGCAGCCCATGCTACGCGAATGGGCGGTATGCAGCTGGACCATACGGATCATCTTGGTGCGATGATGCACGCGTCCGGCGACGCTCATCCATCCTGTGACGGCAACCAGCATTGTGGAGCGACCGACGCCTCCATTTGCGAGTTTGTTTGTACAGGTCTGTCGGTTTTCCTGGCGATGCCGGGGGTGGAGACCGGACACGCCTTCGAGCCCGCGGACCACGACTCTCCCGCCGGGGCCGTCCACGTCAGCCATATGCCAGGACTGAACGAACGACCTCCCAAGCTCCGTCTCCTCTGATAGCGCCCGGGCCGACGCCCGCGGCGTCCCCATAGGCATTTTTGTACGGGACGGAATGTCCCGAGGAGACGACCATGAACACCCTTTCACGACGCGGTTTTCTTGCCGCAAGCGCGGCCGCCGTTGCAGTTGCGCACATGCCCCGGTTTGCCCTTGCGCAAACCCCTGACTCACTTCGCCTAGCCGCGGCCACGCGCACGCTCGACATCGACGGACGCGCGGCTTCGGTCTTCGGCCTTGCCGGTTCCGGCGGCCAGGGACTGGTGCTCGATCCCGGACAGCGGTTCCGGGTCGATCTGACCAACGATCTCGACGTCGGCACGATCATACACTGGCATGGGCAGATCCCGCCCAACGCGCAGGACGGCGTGCCCGACATGCCGATGCCCCTGCTCGCGCCGGGCGAGACCCGATCCTACGACTTCGAGGCGCGGCCCGGCACGCACTGGATGCACAGCCATGTGCCAACCCAGGAGATGCAGCTGCTCGCCGCGCCGCTGATCGTGCGCTCGGCCGAGGATGTCGCCGCCGACCGGCAGGAGGTCGTGATGTTCCTGCACGACTTCTCGTTCAAGTCCCCGGAAGAGGTTCTGGCCGAGATAAGCGGCGGTCACGCGGGCGGCGGCCACGGCGCACACGCGCATCACGGCGGTGCTCAACCCATGCAGGGGACGCCCATGGGCGGCATGGGCGCCATGCCGGGCATGGATCACGGCGCGATGGGCGGCATGCCAATGGACCAGATGCCGGGTATGGGCGGGATGATGGGCATGGGCGGCCAGATGGGCGGCATGGCCATGGACCTGAACGACTACGACTGGGACGCCTATCTCGCCAACGATCGCACGCTATCTGACCCCGACGTGGTGCAGGTCGAGCGCGGCGGTCGCATCCGGCTCCGCGTCATCAACGCCGCGGCGGCCACGGTGTTCTGGATCGATACCGGGGCGGCCGGGGCGCGCCTCGTCGCGGCGGACGGTCACGCGGTGCAGCCGCTTTCCGGCAACCGTTTCGGGCTCGCCATGGGACAGAGGCTCGATCTCGAGATCGACCTGCCGAACGAAAACGGAGCCTGGCCGATCCTCGCGCTGCGCGAGGGGGCGAGGGAGCGCACCGGTCTGATCCTCGCCACGCCCGGTGCCGAGGTGCGGCGCGTCGATGCCGTGGCGGAGGCTGAAGCGCCCGCGTTCGACACCGATCTTGCGCAGGAAGCACGGCTGATCGCGGTGGACGCCCTGCCGGAGCGCCCCGTGGATCGCAGCCAGATGCTGATGCTGGGCGGCTCGATGCAGCCCTATGTCTGGACGATCAACGGCGCCGTCTGGGGCCAGCACCAGCCGGTCACGGCGCGCAGAGGCGAGCGGGTTGTGCTCTCCTTTCACAACATGTCGATGATGGGGCACCCGATGCATCTGCACGGCCACGTGTTCCAGGTCGTCGGGTTGAACGGACGCCGCGTGGCAGGCGCCTTGCGCGACACGGTCTACGTGCCGCCGATGTCGATGGTGGACTTGGCGCTGGACGCGGGCGAAGCCGCGCGCTGGATGCTCCATTGCCATCACATGCCGCACCTGGCGACCGGCATGATGACCGAGTTCGCGGTATCGGCTTCGGTCTGACCGCAGGCGGGGCGTTCGCTTCGAGCGCCCCGACGTCCCGATTGCTGCGTTGGCGCGCTCCACAACCTTCTCGCGAGATCCGCAGAGACGGGCCTCTCGCAGCCCGGAAAACAGGAGGACGACATCATGAACTGGAACGACATGGGCGCCGGAATGAGTTGGGGTATGGGGTTTGGCTGGCTGTTCGGCCTGCTGATCCTTGTGCTGCTGGTTTTGGCCATAGCAGCGCTGATCAAATATCTTCGGAAATAGGAGAAAGGATTTCGCGATGACCTACACAATCAATCGCATGATCCCCGACGCAAGTATCGACGACGTCGACGCTCGGGCGCGAGAGGCGCTGGCGGATCACGGTTTTGGCGTTCTGACCGAGATCGACGTCAAGGCGACTATGAAAAAGAAGCTCGACGTCGACATGCCGGCCTATCGCATCCTCGGCGCCTGTAACCCGAAGATGGCCTGGCAGGCCATCGGGATCGAGCCGCGGGTGGGCGCAATGCTGCCCTGCAACGTCATCCTGCGGGAGGTCGAGGGCGGCGTGGAGGTCGGCGCCATCGACCCGGTCGCGTCCATGCAGGCCATCGAGAACGCCGAGCTGCACGCCGTTGCAGGCCAGGTCCGCGACCTGCTGGCGAAGGCCGTCGCGGCGGTTTGAGATGAGCCTACGCGCCGGCATTCTCACTGGTCTGGCGATCCTCGGGATCGTCCTGCTCGGGGTGTGGTTCATCGCGCCTTCGGCCCTTGCCGAGGTCCGGGACTGGTTCGAGCCCGAGCGACTGGAGGCGCTGGTCGCGCGCGCGGGTCTCTGGGGGCCGATGCTGGTCGTCACGCTCATGACAATCGCGGTCGTGGCCAGCCCGATCCCGAGCGCACCGATCGCGCTGGCGGCGGGTGCGGCCTACGGACATGTCTGGGGCACGGTTCAGGTCGTGATCGGCGCCGAGCTTGGCGCGTTGATCGCCTTCGGCCTTGCGCGGGTTCTGGGGCACGACGTGGTCCGCCGCGTCTTCGGGGACAGGATCGATGCCGGGCTTCTGGGGTCCCAGACCGCCCTGACGGCGACGGTGTTCGCCAGCCGTCTCATGCCCTTCGTGTCCTTCGACATGATCAGCTACGCCGCCGGGCTCAGCCGCCTGCATGCCTGGCGCTTCGCACTGGCGACACTGGCCGGCATCATCCCGGCGAGCTTCCTGCTGGCGCATTTCGGCGGCGAGGCGGTGAGCGGTGACCTTGGCCGGGCCACATGGGCGGTCCTCGGTCTCGGCCTCGTGACCGGGCTGCCGCTGATCTGGGCCGCGACGCGAGGGAAGGCAGAAAGGAAGAAGTGATGGCCCAGCAGTATCAGAAGAACAGCCTGTCGCTCTTCGACACAGTGGCAATGGGAACCGGCGTGATGATCGGAGCGGGCATTCTCGCACTGACCGGGCAGATTGCAGAACTTGCGGGTCCCTTGTTCCCCCTTGCCTTCGTCGCTGGCGCCGTGGTGACGGGATTCAGCGCCTATACCTACGTCAAGATGTCCAACGCCTGGCCGTCTGCGGGCGGGATCGGGATGATCCTGACCAAGGCCTACGGTCCGACGACGGTCGCGGCCGGTGCCGCGCTGCTGATGGCGCTGTCGATGGTCATCAACGAAAGCCTCGTGGCGCGGACATTTGCGACCTACCTCCTGCGGGGGCTCGATCTGAAGCCCGAGGGCTGGCTGGTCCCTGCCATCGGCGTGGGCCTCATCGTCTTCGCCTACCTCGTGAATGCGGCAGGCAACCGCTCCGTGGGTCTTCTGTCGCAGCTCATGGCGGTCCTCAAGGTGGGCGGCATCGCGGCCTTCGGCATTGCCGCGCTCTGGGCCGGCGGCTTCTCTTTCGAGGCGGCGGAAGGCGCGGATGGCGGTGCGGTTGCGGGCTTCCTTGCCTCGGTGGCGCTCGCGATCCTGGCCTTCAAGGGCTTCACGACGATCACCAACAGCGGCGCCGAGGTCACCGACCCGCACCGCAACGTCGGGCGAGCGATCATCATATCCATCGCGATCTGTGTCGTCGTCTACCTTCTCGTCGCCTTCGCCGTCGGCGCCAGCCTGCCGCTCGATCGGATCGTGGCGGCAAAGGACTACGCGCTCGCCGAAGCGGCCGAGCCCGCCCTCGGGCGGATCGGCTTCTACCTGACAGTCGCGCTCGCACTGGTCGCGACCGCCTCGGGCGTGATCGCCAGCATCTTCGCTGTGTCGCGGATGCTGGCCATGCTGACCGACATGAAGCTGATCCCGCACAGCCATTTCGGTATGCCGGGCACGATCCGCGACCATACGCTCGTCTATACGGTGGTGATCGCCAGCGCGCTGACGATCTTCTTCGACCTCAGCCGGATCGCCTCGCTTGGCGCCTTTTTCTACCTCGTGATGGACATCCTGATCCACTGGGGTGTCTGGCGGACTCTGCGGGAGGAGATCGGCGCGCATGGATGGGTCCTGCTGACGGCGATCGGACTGGACGCGGTGGTCCTTGCGGCCTTCGCCGCGCTCAAATGGCAGAGCGACCCGCTGATCGTCGTCATCGCGATCGCCGGCATGACCGCCGTTTTCCTGTTCGAGCGCATCTTCCTCGCGCTCAACCCGCCATCGCACGAACCGGCGCATGGCAGCCACCATTCCGCACAAGAAGAAAGACACGAGCCCACCTCTTGACCTTCCAACGACTGGAGGCCGCACACCGGGACAGAAAGGACATCAATCCATGGCCAACCATCATCACCATCACGCTACCTCCGACACCAAAACCGGCGCAAAGACCGCGACCGACCCAGTCTGCGGGATGCAGGTCGAGATCAAGGAGGGCGCGCGGACGCGCGACTACGGCGGCGAGACGTTCCACTTCTGCTCCGCCGGGTGCCAGGAGAAGTTCGACGCCGATCCGTACTTCTACGCCTCCGGCAACGCGAAGAAGGCCGGACAGAAGGCCCAGCCCGGCACGCAATACACCTGCCCGATGCACCCCGAGATCGTGCGTGACGAGCCGGGGAGCTGCCCGATCTGCGGCATGGCGCTGGAACCCATGGTGCCTTCGGACGAACCGAGTCACGAGCTCGTCGATTTCACGCGACGCATGTGGATCTCGGCGGCGGCGGCGGTGCCGCTCATCATCATCACCATGGGCGAACTCGTCGGGCTAGACGTGCGTGGGTGGATGGGGCACCGCCTCTCGGTCTATGCTGAGTTCGTGCTGGCGACCCCGGTGATCCTCTGGGCCGCGCTGCCGTTCTTCCGGCGCGGGATCGACTCGATCCGCAATGTCTCGCCGAACATGTGGACGCTGATCTCGCTCGGCGTCGGCGCGGCCTATCTCTACTCGCTGGTCGCGACCTTCGCGCCGGGCGTGTTCCCGGCCGAATACCGGATGGGCCACGGCGTCGGTACGTACTACGAGGCGGCCGTTGTCATCGTGGCGCTTATCTTCGTCGGTCAGGTGCTGGAGCTACGCGCGCGGGAGCGGACGGGCGACGCGATCCGCGCGCTTCTGGACCTCGCGCCCAAGACCGCGCGGCGCATTTTGGCAGACGGGTCGGAATACGACGCACCGCTCGAGAACATCGTCGAGGGCGACCTTCTGAGGGTCCGGCCCGGAGACAGCGTGCCGGTGGACGGCGAGGTGGTCGAGGGCCGGTCGTCGGTCGACGAGAGCATGATCACGGGCGAACCGGTCCCGGTGGAGAAAGTCGAGGGCGACCGCGTCACCGGCGGCACGATCAACAAGAACGGCACGCTGGCGGTGCGCGCGACGCAGGTGGGCGCTGACACGGTGCTGTCGCAGATCGTAGAGATGGTCGCCGGGGCGCGGCGGTCGCGGGCGCCGATCCAGGGACTCGCGGACAAGGTCTCCTCGGTTTTCGTGCCGACCGTCGTTGTGATAGCCATCATCGCCTTCGGCGTCTGGCTCTGGGCCGGGCCCGAACCGGCGCTGGCCTTCGCGATCGCCTCGGCCGTTTCGGTCCTGATCATCGCCTGCCCCTGCGCACTGGGGCTCGCCACGCCGATCTCCATCACCACGGCCGCCGGCCGGGGCGCGCAGGCGGGCGTCTTGATCAAGGATGCCGAGGCGCTGGAACGCATGGCGCGGGTCGATACGGTGATCGTCGACAAGACCGGCACGTTGACCGAGGGCAAGCCGCGACTGACCGATGTGGTGGCGCTTCATGGCGACGAGGCGGAGGTACTCGGCCTTGCCGCTGCGCTCGAGCGCGGGTCGGAGCATCCGCTCGCCGAAGCGATCGTGGCCGGGGCGAAGGACCGCAGCCTGTCGCTCGAGACTGCGGAGGACTTCGAGGCGGTCACCGGCAAAGGGGTCCACGGCACTGTCGGGGGACGCAGGGTCGCGCTCGGCAATGCGGCGATGATGACCGATCTCGGGCTGTCGACGGACGAGGCCGAGGCAGAGGCCGACACGCTGCGCGCGGACGGCAAGACAGCGATGTTCGTCGCCGTGGATGGCACGCTCGCCGGGATCGTCGCCGTGGCGGACCCGATCAAGGAGACGACCGAAGCGGCGATCCGCGATCTGCACGCGCTGGGTCTCACCGTCATCATGGCCACCGGCGACAACCGGCGAACGGCCGAGGCGGTGGCCTCAAAGCTCGGCATCGACGAGGTCCGCGCCGGCGTCCTGCCGGAGGACAAGCAGAAGCTGGTCGAGGAACTGCGCGCCAAGGGCAAGTCGGTCGCCATGGCCGGTGATGGCGTGAACGACGCTCCTGCGCTCGCGGCCGCGGACGTCGGCATCGCCATGAGCACCGGCGCCGACGTGGCCGTGGAAAGTGCCGGGATCACGCTCATGCGCGGCGATCTCGTGGGGCTTGTCCGCGCGCGGAAACTGGCCGTCGCGACGCTCAGGAACATCAAGCAGAACCTGTTCTTCGCCTTCGTCTACAACGCCGCAGGCGTGCCCGTCGCCGCGGGGGTGCTCTATCCCCTGACCGGCCTCCTGCTCTCGCCGATGATCGCGGCGGCGGCGATGAGCCTCTCGTCGGTCTCGGTCATCACCAATGCGCTGCGGCTCAGGCGGATCGACCTCTGAGCGCACCTGACTTCAACCCATGGAGAACGACATGACACAAGACACCCTCACCCGACGCGGCCTGCTGATCGGCAGCGCGGCCCTTCTTGCAGGGCTCCCCCAACTGTCGCTGGCGCAATCCGGAGGACCGTCGATACACGTCCTGAAGGACCCGAATTGCGGCTGCTGCTCGGCCTGGATCGAGATCCTGGAGGGTGATGGCTTCACCGTCACGACCGAGGCGAGCATGGGCACGATGCTGATGCGCTACAAGTCCGACAATGGCATCCCGCAAGAGATGGTCTCCTGTCACACCGGCCAAGTCGAGGGCTACATGATCGAGGGCCATGTGCCGGCCGCTGATATCCGGCGGCTGCTGGCCGAGCGTCCCAGCGCCGTGGGTCTGGCCGTTCCGGGCATGCCCTACGGTTCCCCCGGCATGGGGCCGGAGAGCGAACGCGAGGCTTACGACGTGTTCCTCATCCTTCATGACGGCAGCACCGAGGTGTACACGCGCTACGAGGCAGCAGGTCTCTAGCTGGATCATCAGCCGTTGCTCAGTCGCGCTGTGCTTCACCGCCCCAGCCTTTTCGCCCTCTCGGCCATCCTGACCACCTGCGCGCTCGCCGTCGTCGCAGCGCTCCGCACGACGGCGGGTGTTTTCACCGCCCCGCGCCCAATCGCCTCACCCGTCGTCAGCGTCCCGATCCGCGCCCTGCCCTTCACGCCGTCGGTATTGAAGATCCCCCGCATGATCCCGCTCGATCCGGCGAATACGGCGGGCGCTGCCGCCACCATCAGGTTGCCCGAGATCCCCCGCACAATCAGGGGCGTTGCCGCAACGAAGCCCTTGGCCAGGAACACCATCACGAAGAACGGCACCAGCGAGCCGATGTTTGTGGCTGAGTTCGGGTCGCCGAGCTGGGCCAGCAGCGAATTCGCCATGCCGACCACGGTCGAGAACATGGCGGCGATGACGATGGGGTAGAAGGCATAGCTGACCGTCGTCGAGACCCACCTGTGGAAGAAGTCCTTGGTCGCGTCGAAGAGCGACAGTGCGATCATGATCGGAGCAAGGCCGAGCATGAGGGTCAGCATCATCTTGGCGAATATGAGCACGATGCCGGTCATGAAGCCAAGA
>JBLWWC010000021.1:0-9268 GCA_048268145.1 Qipengyuania sp.
CCATCATGGAAAAGCTGGTTTCGGCCGAGAGTGGCTTTAATCCCTTCGCCATCGGCGTGAACGGCCCGGATCGGGCGTCCTATGCGCCGCGCTCTGCAGAGGAAGCTGCGCAGATTGCCAGTCGGCTGATCGCTGAGGGCAAATCCATCGACATGGGCATAGGGCAGATCAACAGCGCCAATCTGTCGTGGCTCGGGCTAACGCCCGCCACCGTGTTCGATGCCTGTCGTAACCTGACGGCGGCAGAAGCCGTTCTGCGGGATGGCTATGACCGGGCGCGGGATGCCGGAGCGGACCGAACGCAAGCTCTGCGCCAGGCGCTTTCCTCCTACAACACCGGATCTTTCACGCGTGGTTTCCACAACGGCTATGTGGCTCGCGTGCTGGGAGAGGGGTCCGTGACCGCCCCCTCGATTAAAAAGCGGTCGCCCTCCTTAGGCGACACTGGCAGCGCGAAACGATGGGACGTTTTTGGCGCGGCCACTAGATCGAACGCCCTGGTTTTCCAATAAAGGACCCATTCATGAAGACGCTTTTAACCCACTACCGAAGCATCGGTGCCCCACTGTTCTTGGCAGCGGTCCTGACCGCAGCGGCGCAGCCCGCCGCCGCCGCAGGCTTTACTGATTTTCTGAACAATATCCTCGAAGAGTTTGAAAGTGCCAAGCAGCCCATTGCCCTGATCGCCCTGATGTTCATCGGCGCGGGCTGGCTCTTCAACTTCGTCGACCTGCGCCGTGCCGCTTGGGCCATCGGTGGCGTTGTCCTGATCTACGCCTCCTCCGAAGTGCTGAGCATGATCACCGGTTGACCGGCTTGGGGTGCAGAGAATGGAAAAGGTGAAGATGAACGAGGACGTGCTGTTCCTCGCCCTTACGCGCCCGGCAATGATCTTCGGCATCCCTGTCGAAGCCTTCGCCATGTGCTGCGGCACAGGCGGGCTGGCGATGATCGCCGCGGACTCGATCTTCTACCTGCCCATTGCGATCCCGCTGCTTGGCATCTCTCGCCTGATCGTTGAACGCGATCAGAACGCTTTCCAAATCCTGTTTCGCTGGCTGGACACAAATGCCCGGTGCCGGAACCGGAGCCTCTGGGGGGGATCATCGACATCCCCCCTGCGTCTGCGCCGCCTCTACAAAATTGAGGAGATCGACTGATGGGCCTGCTCGACAAGATCAAGACGGAAAACACGGCAGACCGCTACCTTCCCTTCATCCGCCATTCGGACGCGCACACGATCATCACGCGCAACCGGGGGGCCTTCCAGATGCTGAAACTTGAGGGGGTCTCCTTCGGTACGGCGGATACCCAGCTCATCAATACTCTGCACAATCAGCTCAGCCACGCGCTGCGCAACATCGCCGACGACACCCTAATGGCCTATGTCCATGTGGTCCGCTCCACCGATGACGACTATCCGTCTGGCACCTTCATCACAGATCTCGCCCGCTGGATCGACGAGAGCTACCGCAGCCGCATCGAGGCCAAGCGCCTGTTCCGGAACGATCTGTATCTGACCATCTACATGCAGCCCCGCAGCCTGCCCGGCGGTCGTTTGGCGAAAGGCGTCCGTCGCGCCCGCACCAGCCAGATCGAAGTCGACCAGGATTTCCTGGACGATCTCGACGACAAGACCACGCAGCTGACACGAAGCCTCAGCCGCTTTCTCCCCCGCAAGCTTTCGATCATCCGGGACCACCGCGATCTGCTGATCTCCGAGCCTGCCAGCGTTTTGAAGCAATTGATCTCTGGCCGGTATGAGCCAGTGCCGCTGGTGCACGGGACCATCGGCAACGCGATCTACACCGACCGGGTGATCTTCGGGCGGGAGGCGCTGGAAATACGCCATGCCGCCGCCAGCACCTATGGCGCAATGTTCGGCATCAAGGAATACCACGCCCGCACGCGCCCGAACATGTTCGACAGCCTGCTGACAGCCCCTTTCCGCTTCATCCTAACCCAATCTTTCCGATGCACTTCGAAGAACGAGGCCATGCGCCAGATGACCCTCAAGGAAGGGCGCCTACGCAATGCGAATGACCCCGCCGTGTCGCAGGCGGACGGGCTCCGCTACGCCCGTGACGATCTGATGTCCGGCGAGTTCGTGATGGGCGAGCATAACTTGTCCCTGACGGTTCTGACCGAGAACACGACGGAGCTGAAAGCCCGCGCCGCTGATGCGCATAACCTCTTGTCGGACTCCGGGGCTGTCGTCGCCCGCGAAGACATGGGGCTTGAGCCGCAATTCTGGGCGCAGCTTCCCGGCAACCATGCGCATCGGGCGCGGGTCGCAATGGTGACCACCCGCAACTACACGGCCATGTCGCCGCTGCACAATTATCCGACCGGCCACCGGAGCGGCAACGAATGGGGTGATGCGGTCAGCAAGCTCCAGACCAGCGCCGGAAGCCCGTTCTACTTCAATTTCCATGTCGGCGATCTCGGCCATACCTTCATCTGCGGCCCCTCTGGCTCTGGCAAGACGGTGGTTCAGACCTTCCTGCTGTCGCAGCTGGAGAAGTTCGGGGCGAAGCGCGTGCTCTTCGATAAGGATTACGGGGCCGAGATCTTCGTCCGTGCCTCGGGCGGCTCTTATCTCGATTTTCAATCCGGTCGCCCGACCGGCTGCGCCCCGTTTATGGCAATCGAGCTCGATGCCAACGGTCAGGCCTTCATGGTCGAGTTGGTCAAATCCATGCTGGGCGGCGAGGGCGCCACATTCTCGGCCGAGGACATCCGGCGGATCGAGATGGCGGTCACAGGTCTTGCCAACCTGCCCCGCAGTGGCCGCACCGTCTCCGCCCTGCGCGAGTTGCTGGGGTTCGGGGGCGGCGCGGAAGACATCGGTAACCGGCTGGATCGCTGGCTTAGCAACGAACGATTGGGCTGGGTCTTCGACAATTCCGAAGACACAATCTCCTTCGACGCGGACCTGGTGGGTTTCGACATCACGGCCTTTCTTGATGATCCGGAAATCCGCAACCCGATCATGATGTATCTCATGCGCCGGGTCGAAAACCTGATCACCGGCCAGCGCATCGCGATCTTCATCGACGAGTTCTGGAAAGCCCTGTCCGACCCCTACTTTTCCGATTTTGTGAAGAACAAGCTCAAGGTTATCCGCAAGCAGAACGGCATCATCGTGGCCGGGACGCAGTCGGCCTCCGACGTGGTAAACAGCCCCATTGCCCGTACGATCATCGAGCAATGTGCCAGCCAGATCTTCTTTGGTTCCGACCGCGCCAGCCGCAAGGACCTGGTGGACGAGTTCGGCCTGTCCGAGCGCGAGTTCCAGATTGTGCGAGACGAACTGCCCCTCGGCCATTTCCTCATCAAGCAGGCGCAGAACTCGGTGGCCTGCGACCTCGACCTTTCGGGCCTCGATGACGTGCTTACCGTCCTGTCGGGACGCACGGCGACCAACGCCATCATGCACGCGCTGATGCAGGACCACCCTGCCCCAAAAGACTGGCTCCCCCGATTGTTTCAAAAAACGAAGGACCTCCTATGAAAAGGCTTCTCATGTCAGCCGCGGCGCTGGCGCTGTCCCTTTCGACATCTGCCTATGCGCAAGGTGTGCCTGTGGTCGACGCCAGGGCCATCGCCAACGCCAAGGCCGAGTTCGTAAAGCAAATCGCCCAGATGGTCGAAGAGCTGGAACAGGCCAAGGCGCTTTATGCTTCGATCAATGGCCTGACCGACATGGACTCCATCGTCAGCGCCCTGAACGCACCCGATGTGCGCGAGCTTCTCGGACCGGAAGCCATGCAGATCGCCAGCGATTTTGCCATTGATCTCGACGAGCTGGGTGATCTGGCGGGCAACGCCAAGGACGCGGCCGACTTCTCTGCGCTGGATGGGGTCAACATCGACGCCGAGGATTTCTACCAGAGCGAACTGAACCGCATCCGCAACCAGTCAGCACGGGACACGGCTGTTGGGGATCGCATTGTTTCGCTGTCCGATGACCGGCTGGCAGGGCTTGAGCAGCTACGCAGCAAGATCGGCTCAGTCACCACCCAGAAAGAGGTAGACGCGCTGAATACCCGGATCGCGGTGGAGCAGGCCATGCTCCAGAACGACACCAACCGCATTCAGGGCCTCGCCATGCTCCAGCAGGCCCAGCGACAGGTTGAAGAGCAACGCCAGACCGAGGTCGCCACACAGCGCCGTGCCAAGGAAAGCGCGGCCTTCACCAACATCTACGGCGACGACAGCTTCTGAGGAGACACCATGCGCCTGCCCCTACCCCTGATCACCACCTTTGCGGCCTCAGTGCTTCTCGCAGGCTGCAAGGAAGAGGCCGAGAACCACACGGTCGAGTACTTCATCGCCAATCCCGCCGAGCGGGCCACGATGCTGGCAACCTGCGAAGTCTCTGACGGGTCATCGGAGGAAGCGAATTGTATCAATGCCGACTTGGCGGAGCAGCAATCCAAGCGTGACCAGGATCAGGAGGGCTTCAGGAAGACATTCGGGGAGCCTTCGTTCGACTAAACCGGGACACGAAAGGCCGCTCCCATGCTGCAAGCGCTCTACGATAATTTTGCTGACAGTCTTACCGACAAGACAAACGACATCAGCGGTACCATCTCGTCCGAGCTGACTGCACCGCTGACGGCGGCCCTGACGATCTACCTGTTTCTCTATGGCTGGGCGATCATCCGTGGCTCTATTCACGAACCGCTGATGGATTTTACCCTGCGCGGTGTGAAACTGGCGATCATTTGGACCCTCGTGTCCGGCGCCGGCGACTACTCGTCCTGGGTTGGGGATACGATCCTCAACGGCATCCCGGACTTTGTGGAAACGCTGACCGGTGGATCCACCGACCTGCCTTCAGATCCCGTCATGGCGATGGCAGGCCGCATCAGCGCCGCTGTACAGGACCAGTACGGCTCGGGTATTGCGGGCTCGATCTATGGCTATGTCCTGTCTATCGTCGTGATCATCGCCGCCGTCCCCTTCGCCGCCATTGCTTTCGTGATCAGCCTTCTTGTCCATTTTGGCTTGGCGCTCATGGCGGCAATCGGCCCGCTATTCGTCGCCTTCGCCCTTTTCGACTTCACGCGTGGCTGGTTCTTTGCCTGGCTGGGTCAGGCCCTGAATTTCGCCCTTCTGAAACTCTTGGTCATCGTTCTCATGCTGGTGGTGACCTCCTTCATCGGCGACGTCTACGCGAGCTTCAGCATCGAGGACGGCGCTGCGGCAGTATCTGCATTCCTCGTCGCAATGGCCTGCGGCACCATCTTTTTCTTCCTGCTCCCCTCCATCGCAGCGGCGCTTAGCGCCGGGGCCGGTGCCTCAACCGGTGCCGCGCAGCGCTTCGTCGAACGAAAACTTCTGGGAAATTCGCCACCTCGACAGGGAGGCAGTTCGCACTCTTCCGGTGGCTCGGCAACACGACAGAGCTGAGGCGGACAAATCCACCTCTCCCATTATTTGATTCCAAGGTTACACAATGAAGAAATTTGTCCTATTGATGGCCGCCCTCAGCATTTCGGCCTGCGCCGCGACGACGCCGCTGCCGGATGTGAAAGGCTCCACCGTCCGCCCCCTGAACCCGACCAAATGGGACTATCAGGCCGCTATCCTCGAAAAGCAGAAGGAAATCGGCGTCACGCCCCAGATCTCGGACACGCGGGAGGGGGAAGACGCATGACGGCATCGCAGGACAAGGATCTAGCCGCCTATCTGAAGGAGGCCCGCAGCTACGACTATGACATCCGCTTGGCCGCCGAACGCTCCAAGCGGACGGCCTGGGTAATCGCCGGTGCTGCCAGCCTCATGGCGCTGACCAGCGTAGCAGCCGTGGGCTTCATGGCCCCGCTCAAGGAAGTGGTGCCCTTCGTCATTCGGGTCGATCAGGCCAGCGGCGTGCCCGAGGTCATGACCCAGCTGAGCGATGGCGAAACCACCTATGACGAAGCCGTCACCCGCTATTTCCTGGCCCGCTACGTCCGTGAACGAGAGGGCTACACCTATGCAGAACGGGAAGCGATCTTCCATGAGGTGACATTGATGTCCTCCCCCGAGGAACAGGCACGCTTCTCAACCTATTTCAACGGATCCAACCCCAAGAGTCCGCAATACGCCTATGGCACCACCACCAAGGCGGAGATCAAGATCCGCTCAATCTCCTTCCTGAATGACGGGCTGGCACAGGTTCGGTTCTACAAGACCGAGATCAACGAACGGGAAAACCTGACAACGCAAAGCCTCTGGGTCTCAACCATCGGGTTTACCTTCGATGCCGATGCGGAGATCAGCACCGAGGATCGCACGATCAATCCCTTAGGCTTCATCGTCAACACCTATCGGGTCGACCCGGAGGTGCCGGAATGATCCTGCGTACAGCCCTGATCACTTGCCTGGCGCTGTCCATCGGTACGTCTACCTTGGCGCTCGACATCCCGAACCCGTCGCGCTCTGATAGCCGCGTCCGGTCCGTCAGCTACAACGAATGGGACGTGGTCCGTGTTATCGGAACCCTGCGAACCTCCGTGCAGGTTGTCTTTTCCCAGACCGAGGAAATCATCGACGTGGGCAGCGGCGACACCGTTGCTTGGGAAATCGTGCCACGCGGCAATATCCTCTATCTCAAGCCCCGCGAAGCCAACCCACCGACCAACCTCCAGATCGCGACCATGCGCGAGGACGGCACCACCAGGACCTATTCCTTCGAGTTGATCGTCCGGGACGGCGCGATTTCCAACACCTCAAAGGATGTCTACTTCCAGATCAGGTTCGCCTATCCGACCGACGAGGCAAACCGCCGCCGCACAGAGGCCGCAATCCAGAAAGCGCGGGCCCAGGAAGAGGCCGCTAAGGCGAGGTTGGCGGACTCCGTGGCATCCTCCGGTTCAAAAAACTGGCGCTATCTGGTCGCCGGATCACATGACCTGCAGCCGTCGCAAGCCTACGACAATGGAGAAATGACGGTTCTGACCTTTTCGCGGATGAACCGGATGCCCTCGGTCTTTGTCGTGGACAGCACCGGTACCGAGCGCATGGCGAACACTACCGTCCGCAAAAACCAGATCATCGTCCATGACGTGGCCCCCGAAATGCGCCTACGCCTCGGGACCCAGGTCACCGCGGTCTACAATATGGGACTGGGATCTGCGTCGGGCGGCTACACGGGCACTGGCACCACCAGCCCCTCCGTGCAACGCGAAATCATCGGACAGTGATCATGACATCTGAAGAGCAAGCACTGAACGGCGGTGCTCCCGAACCCGTGGAAAACGGCATTGAGGGAGAGCGCGGCATCTCCTCGATCACCAGCGCCAATTCCGCCGGGCTGAACGAGAAGAACAAGAAATTCCTCGTGGCCGCGGGTCTGGTTTTTCTTGGCACGATGGCCTTCCTCCAATGGCCCTCCGATGAAGAGCCAAAGCCACCAGAAGAAACACAGCGCCAGCAGACCACGATCCGGCCCGGGCAAAATTTTGAGCCTGCGGAATTGCCCCTAGAACAGGAGCAGCAGACCCAGCCAGAGAGAGCTGAACCCGAACCCGAAGCGCCGGTTGGCCCGATCGAGCGCATGCGCCGAGAAGAACATATGGCTCCGGCGGAACCGAGCGAAGCCGAACAGCTTTACGAGGCCTCCAAGCGCGCACCTGTCATGGCCTATCAGGGCAATCTAACGGGGCTTGCCGGATCAGCCGACCAGGCGGACACCGATGCAGGGACGAACCTCTTTGGTGGATCCGCCGAGGGTGCAGGCGGCAATCTGACTGGCCTCGCGGCTGAGGTGGTCACCAGCGACCGGCAAGCTGCACGGGCCACCGTCCTCGCGCATCCCAACCTGACCGTGACACAGGGCACGACGATCCCCTGTTCGCTCGACACGGCGATGGATTCCACGGCGCCGGGCATGGTCCGCTGTACCGTGACCCACGATGTCTATTCGACCACGGGCTCGGTCATCTTACTGGATCGCGGCACCCGTATCGTTGGCGAGTACAAGGGCGGGATGCAGCGGGGGCGCAAGCGCCTCTTCGTGATCTGGACCCGTGCCGAAACTCCGACCGGCGTGCTCGTGAACCTGGGTTCGCCCGGTGCCGATGCCCTTGGTCGTACCGGCTTCGATGGAGACATCGACACCCAGTTCTGGACCCGCTTCGGCGGCACGATGATGCTGTCGATCATCGACGATGCCCTGATCGTCGCCACCACTTCCGGCGACGGCGATGATGACTCCTATGAGAACTCCCGCGCGGCGGCGCGCAGCCTCGCCCAGACGGAGTTGGAAAACACCATCGACGTGCCCGTGATCCTGCGGAAGAATCAGGGCGAAGAAGTATCGGTCATGGTGGCCCGCGATCTCGATTTCTCCGGCGTCTACCGGCTGAAATGATGGAAATACCCATTCTGCCCCAAGACAGGCCTGCGCCCCCGGCGTTGGCCTCTCACATGGCCCCGCTGGCGCCCTTCCTTGGGCGCCAAGACGTTCTGGAAATTTGCATCAACCGCCCCGGTGAGGTCTTCGTCGAATATGCCGAAGGGACATGGGAGCGTGTCGAACTGTCCGACCTGACCTATGTCTTCCTGACCGGCCTCGTTGCGACCGTAGGGACCTTCTCCCGACAGAAGGTCAACGAGACCACGCCGCTCCTCTCCGGCTCCCTACCGCAGGGCGAGCGCATCCAGATCGTGCTGCCGCCTGCCGTCCCGGCGGGCACGGTCAGCATCACCATCCGCAAACCGGCGCAGCGGACATTCACGCTCGACGAGCTTTTGGGTCAGGGCATGTTCGAAGGCGTCACCAATACCCCCTCCGCCTTGTCGGCCGAGGACAAAACCCTCCTCACCCATCACCGCACCGGCGACTGGAAAGCCTTCTTGCACGCTGCCGTACTGGCAAAGAAGAACATCCTGGTTTCGGGCTCCACTGGCTCGGGCAAGACGACCTTCTCGAAGGCTCTGATACCCCTGATCCCAACCGACGAACGGCTTATCACCATCGAGGATACCGTCGAGCTGGAGCTTCCGCAGTCCAATGTAGTGCGGATGATCTATTCCAAGGGCGGTCAGGGCGAGGCCAAGGTTTCGGCCCGCGACCTGCTGGAAAGCGCGCTTCGGATGCGGCCCGACCGCATCTTCCTGCAGGAGCTTCGCGACGCCTCGGCCTTCTAGGGGTCGATTCCGGCTGAGTGCAGAATGACACCCTAAGGCTCCCGCTCCCGTCTTTTACCCCCGGTTTTTGAGCCCTCTGACCACCTTCGTTGTGGCGATGAGCGTGGATCGCCTGTTTTGTGGC
>JBLWWC010000022.1:0-8824 GCA_048268145.1 Qipengyuania sp.
GGCGGCCATCGCGGTGCGGATGCCATCCGGCGCGGCGGCCTCCGGTCCGAAGCCCCAGGCCATCACCGCGTCGCCCATGCCGATGTCGAAGGCTCCGCCAGAGGCGCGGCCAATTTCCAGGCCGAGGCGTAGCACCTCGAGCAATCGTGCAGGAACAGCGATCCATTCACCGATCGGTGCCGCGTTGAGCCGCATAAGGTCGCTGTCCGGCTTCCAGGTCGACATCTGTCCGTCCACCTCATCCACGGCCGCCTGCAATGCCGAGCGGACCGGCCCCGGGTCGAAACCGGGGTCCGCGAATAACAGCGCCGACCACCTCGTGCCCATCGTCGGCCCGTTCAGCGCGATGCGCGCCCGCTCAGTAGACATCTTCGACATACCGCCCCTCCGCCTTCAGGACTGCTGGTGTCAGCCCGGCCGGCGCGAGGATCTCGGCCAGCGCCTCGGCCACGCCGGCGGCCATGTCTCGTCCGCCGCAGACCATCACGCGCGCCCCATTGCGGATGAGCTCCGCGACCTGAGTGGCCTCGCTGCGCAGCGCGTCCTGGACGTAATGGGGACGCGCCCCGCGCGAGACGGCCGTGACCAGCCGGCTTACACGCCCTTCGTCCTGCCATCCGGGGAACTCCTCGCCGTAGAAGAAATCGCTGTCGGGATGGCGCATGCCGAAGAACAGGTGGATCGGCCTGCGGCGCGTATTGCCGCGCACAAAGCCCGCTAGCGGCCCGATGCCGGTCCCCGCGCCGATCAGGATCAGGGGCGCCCGGCTTCGGCCCGGACGGAAGCCGGGGTTGGGGCGCAGGAAGGCGCTCACCGTGTCGCCAGGTTCCAGCGCTGTGAGCTGACCCGAGCAGAGCCCGCCGGGATGCTTCTTGACCACGATCTCGATGAAGCCGTCGCGGCGCCCAGAGGCGAGCGAATAGAGCCGCGGGACGGTCCCGCCTTCGGGCAGAATGCCGATCAGGTCACCCGTCTGGAACCGTGCGAACCCGCCCCCGAGCAGCCGTTGCCCGAGCGAGACGCGGGGAAACGCGAAGCGGAGGATGGCGGTCGGGGCCTGCACCTCGGCGCCGTAGTCGCGGCGCGAGACGAGGGTCAGCGTGGTCGTTTGCGGCTGGACCGGCTGGTGCGTCAGTTCGAGTTCGATCCCGAGAGCGTCTCCGAGCGCCCCGCCCCAGCGCGCGAAATCCTGCGGCGATTGCCGGTCGATTGTGTCGAGCGGCAGAAGCTCGGGCCAGCCCTTCGCCTCTGCCGCAGTCGCGACGGACTTGGCGAAGGCGCAATAGGCCGGAAAGCTGCGGTCGCCGAAGCCGAGCACTGCCAGAGGGATGTCCGGCGCGCGGTCGGTCGCGTTCAGCCGGTCGAGAAAGCCCTTCGCCGAGGCCGGCGCCGCGCCGTCGCCATAGGTCGCGGCCAGCAGGATGATCCGCCGGGCGTTGGTGTAGCGCTCAGGGCCGAAGCCCGACATCGGGCCGACATGGACGCTCTGCCCGGCTTTCGTCAGCGCGGCGTGCAGCGTCGCGGCAAAGCCCCAGGTGCTGCCGCCCTCGCTGCCGACAAGCAAGATCGTCTCGGCGCGTCCGGCGGGCTGGTTGCCCCGGATGCGTGGTCGCCCGGGCCGCCCGGCGAGCCAGACCAGCACGCCGGTCGCGCCCATGGCCGGCACGCCGAGCGCCATGAGCCCCAGCACGAGCCCCAGCGTCGCCGCACCCTGTCCGGTGTGCAGCATGTAGATGGTCTCCGAGACGCGCTCCCACCCGGTCAGGTCGGCCCAGGCCAGCAGCGCCCCGTCGCCCTGATCGAGATATCCGGTGCCCCGGTCGGTCTTGAGCGTGAATACGTCTGTTGCGTCGCCGGGATAGGGAAAGCTCAGCTCGCGCAACTCGGCGACCGGCGTTCGCCGAAGCGTGGGCATCCGGCCCGGAGCGAAGCCGGTCTCCCCACTGACCTCGGCAGGGGCGACCGGCAGGACGCCTCCGTCCGGCAGGAGATCGAAGGTAGACGCCGTCATCCAAAGCGCGGTCGTGGAGGACAGGACGAGGCCGACAACGGCGATGCGTGCGATCTCGGCGTGCAGCCGCCCGGCAAGCGGTCCGCGCAAGGGTGAAAACCAGCGTCGCCAGCCGCCCACCCGCCGCGCGACCAGCGTCGCGCCGGAGAGCGAGAGGATCAGCATCGCGGCCGCCCCTGCGGCCATGGCGATGCGGCCGCCGTCCCCGAGGAACAGCGAACGGTGCAGGTTGGTGAGCCAGCGTTCGGCCTGGTTCGGGTCGGCCGAGGCTACGCCCTCACCCGTCGCCGGGTTGATTACGGCGGCACCCGGCGCGCCCTGATCGAACCAGTAGGCAGTGATCCGACCGGAGGGCGACCGGCGGATCTGCTCGACGCCCGGATAGACGGCCTGGATGCGGTCCGCGAGAGCGGCTACGGTCAGTCCGGCTTCCGCCTGCGGCGCGGCGATGCGCTCGGCCGCAGGGAAGACCGACAGTGCCGCGCCGCTCAGGCCCAGGATGGTGACGAGCGCAAGGGCCAGAAGACCCGGCCAGCGATGGAGTGCACGGATCATGGCCCCACCCTTCACATGTCGTATGCGAAGCTGGCGATGTACCGGCGCCCGCGCACCGGCGTGCCCGCGCCGTCGGTCGTGAGCGGTACGGCCACCTCGTTCGGACTGTCGCGCATGTCCTCGACGGCCGCGTCGATGTGGAGCGTGTAGCCCGCATCAAAGAGCGCGTCGGCGAGGTCGAGCGTGATCTCGAGCGTGCGGCCCGCGCCGACGCTGGCGCCGGTGATTCCGTTCACCTGCGCGGTGTCGCCGCCGGTGGCGCGGTACCAATCGCTGAGGTGCTCGTAGTACTTGGACTTGCCGCCAGCCATCCAGAGACTGCCGACATAGGCGCCCGAGGTGTCGGTGACGTAGAGCGCGAGATAGGCCCCGTCGCCGCCGTAATTGTTGAGGGTCGTGGTGAGCGTCACCGGCCGCGCCATGGCGAGGCCGGGGAGCGTCAGCGCGGTGGTGAGCGCGAGCGTTGCGAGAAGCGATTTCATCGGGTTGATCCTTGTTCGGAGAGGAGCTTGAGAGCGGTTCAGTTCACCTGAACCTGCGGCGGGGTGCCGTTCCCGAAGAGGCCGTTCTGCGGAGGGGCGACCGTGCCGGCGGGCGCGGGATTGCGGGCGCCGCCACGGTCGTCGTCCTCATCCTCGTAATCCATCTCGACGATCTGCAACGTCGCCGGATCGAGCTTCACCTCGATCTCCCGGCCATCCTGATCTCGGCCCTCGATCTCGTAGCAGCCATCGTCGATCTCGAAGTCGCGCACGGTCCAGCCGTTTTGCTCAGCCAGCTGCATCACGGCCTCGCGCGGCTGCCACTGGTCACGGGGCACGCGGCACTCGTCGTCGTCGGCCAGGGCGGCGCCAGCGGGCAACAGGGCGATCAGGGCGAAGGCGGTCAGGGTCTTCTTCATGGCAGGGTCTCCTTGTCATCTGCTGAGGACAATCTGGAGACAGGACCTGAGGCCTTCCTGACGCGTCGGCGATTCCCGCTTCAGCTTGCCGTCAGGAAAATGGCCCCGCCGATGAGGGCGGGGCCAAAAAGGTGCGAGCGCAGGCCACAGGGCTGACATGGCGATGCGCCCTGCCCCGCGGTTAAGCGAATTCGAACTGCTCGAAACGGACACGGCGAGGCGTTTGGCCTTGCGCCTTCAAGCCCTTCAGGACCCCGTCCTTCAGGCCGGTTGGGCCACAGAACCACAGATCGGCTTGCCGGACTGCGAAAGGGGTGGCGCTGATCAGCCGCTCAGCCGTGAGCCTGCCATCGCGCGCCGTGACGAACACCTCGAAACTGAACCTCGGGTTGCGGGCAACCGCAGCGCGCAGCGTCTCTACGCCAATCGCTTCATCTTGTGTCGGAACGCAGTAGATGAGGTGAATGTCGCGACTCTCCGCCTCTGTCAGGCTTTCCGCCCAGGCGAGGAACGGCGTGATACCGATGCCGCCGGCAAGCCATATTTGGCGCGCACCGCCCTTGCGGAAATTGAACCGTCCATATGGCCCTTCGACCTGCACACGCGTTCCGGTCCGCAAGATGGCGGGCAGGCTTCGTGTCCAGCCACCCAAGCCCCGGATGGAGAACGTCAGGGTGCCGTCAGGGCGCGGGGCGCTGGCGATCGTGAAGGGGTGCGGCTCGGACAGTCCCGCCTCTGGCGCGCGGAAGAAGGCGAATTGCCCCGGCCGCCACCGCATGGCCCGCCCCTCGGGGCGGAGGGTCAAGGTGGTCGTGTCACCGGTCTGCCTGATCTGGCTGACGGTGAAGTCTCTACGCCGTAGGTGCGGAGCGAGCAACTCGGTGAAGATCCAGGCGACCACTCCGGCGATGCCGAAAGCATTCAGCACCAACATGAATGTCGGGTCTACCCCAGCAGGCATGTCGACAAAAAACTGGTGAAACACCACGATTGCAAAAAGGGCTCCCATGAAACGATGGCTGAACCGCCAGAGCTGATAGGGAATCTCGAGCCCGATGAAGGGCAATCTCCGGAACCAGCTGACAGCGACTAGGGCGAGAAGTGCGTTGAAGGCAAGTTCGCCCGCCTCTTCACCTAGGTCCCCAAGGGAGGTTTCACGCACCAAACGCTCGAAATCCGGCTCTATCTGCTGGTGCAGTATCATCAGGACCATCGCGGAAATGCCGAGCCATTTGTGGACCCGGTACATTCGATCGAGACCGCCGAACAATGGTTCCACCAGTGGCGGCCGTGCGGCGAGGATCAAGGTCTGTGCCATCGCGACAACTGCCGCGGCCCCGACGGCAATACCAAATGCTGCATCCGCACCATAAGGCGCATAGGTGTTCATCCCGAGCAGAGCCGCCAGCAGGCATGGCAGCGCCACCAGCACCGGGCCCGTCAGGGCCAGAGGAGAGTTGAGGGAAAGCCGAGGGAGTGTGGGAAGGCCCGGCGCAGAGACATTACCATCACGATGCGCCGTATCAGTCATCGTCGCGTCTCTCGTGATCGCGGTCGCGACGATCATCATCGTCGTCCTCAAACTCGAACTCGATTACTTCCAACGTCGCCGGGTGGACCGTCACCTCGATCGCACGCCCTTGGGCATCCCGGCCGTCAATTTCGTAGCAGCCATCGTCGATCTTGATGCGGCGCACCGCCCAGCCATTTTCCTCGGCAAGACGGGCAACCGCGTCGCGCGGCTGCCAATCAGCCATCGGAACGAAGCAGTCGTCGTCAGCCAGCGCCGCGCCGGCCGGGAAGACCGCGAGAAAGCCGATAATTGTCAATGTCTTCTTCATGGGGCACACTCCTAGTGGCTGGCCTCTTGATGCACTTCATGCGCTGCGAAACTGACGGCAGCCTGAACGGGGTCGACCCGCAGGCTTCAGCTTCGTGTCAGGCAGACGGATCATGGAGGGACAACGGACAAGGACGGGTACGACCATGCGCATATTGCTGATCGAAGATGACACGACTCTCGGCGCTGCCGTGCGCGACCAGATCGCAGCCGATGGCCAGTCAGTGGATTGGGTTACGCGGTTGGATGCGGCGGGCGATGCGATGGCTGCTACGTCCTACGACTTGATCCTGCTTGACCTGATGCTGCCGGACGGGCGCGGTATAGGGTTTCTCAAGGGCTTGCGCACGCGGGGCGACGTGACACCGGTCATCATTCTTACCGCACTCGACCAGGTGTCCGATCGGATCGACGGGCTTAATGCAGGCGCTGACGACTATCTTGTGAAGCCTTTCGACCTGTCGGAACTGTCGGCGCGGATCGGATCGGTCGCGCGGCGCTACAGCGGCAACCCCAACCCGATCCTGACCCACGGACCGCTCGACATCGACCTTGCCGCGCGCAGCGTCCATCGGGATGGCAGACATGTGCCGCTGACGGCGCGGGAATGGGCGCTCTTCGAAGCCTTCCTCGCGCGTCCCGGGCAGCTCCTGTCCAAGGCGCAGTTGGAGGAGAAGCTCTACGCTTTCGACGCCGAGGTCGAGAGCAACACCATCGAGGTCCATGTCAGCCGCCTGCGGAAGAAACTGGGGAGCGCAATCATCGAGACCGAGCGCGGCATGGGCTACCGCCTGGGCAGGCCATGAAGTGGCCCGTCAGCCTAGAGGCACGGCTCGGCCTGTCGGTGGGGCTGGTGCTGACGGTGCTGTGGCTTCTCGCAGCGACGGTGACGGCCGTAATCGTCCGGGCCGAAATGGACGAGGTCTTCGACAGCGCGCTCCGTGAGACAGCGGAGCGGATCCTGCCGCTGGCAGCAACCGACATCGTCGGGCGGGAAGATCAGGGTGTGACCCAGCGGCTCGCCCCGATCCGTGAGCACGACGAGTTCTTCACCTATCTCGTGCGCGATGCTGAAGGCCGCGTCCTGTTGCAATCGCATGCGGCGGACCCCACCGTGTTCCCCTCCTATGACGGGCCCGGGTTTCGCCAGACCGCGACGCACCGTCTCTACAGCGACGCGGCGCTTCAGGACACGATCCGCATCACAGTGGCCGAGCCGCTGGCCCACCGCATGTCGGTGGCTCGCGAAATCCAGATGGGTCTCGGCCTGCCCTTGCTGATCGTGCTTCCAGTGGCCTTGATCGCGATCATCCTGGCAGTTCGCTTCAGCCTTGATCCTCTGCGCCGGTTCCGCGCGCGGCTGGAAGCACGTGGCGCTCGCGACCTTTCGCAGGTTCCTCACGAGGGGCTTCCAACTGAAATCGGCCCGTTGGCTGATACGCTGAACAGCCTGCTGGCCAGATTACGTGAGGCGTTCGAGGCCGAGCGAAGCTTCGCCGCGAACGCCGCTCACGAGTTGCGCACACCACTCGCGGGAGCGATCGCGCAGGCGCAGAGGCTCAGGTCGGAAACCAAGGACCGAGCGGCTGCACAACGTGCGACCGACATCGAGGAGACGCTGAAAAGGCTGACGCGACGCACAGAACGCATGATGCAACTCGCGCGGGCAGAAGGCGGGCGATTGAGGATGGACAAAAGCTCGGATCTGAGGGGCGTTGCGAGAATTGTGGTGGACGATATTGGCCGCACGGGCACGCCAGATCGTATCAGGCTAAATCTTCCCGACATGGCTGTCATGTCAGATCTTGATCCCGACGCCTTCGCCATTCTGTGCCGGAACCTCGTGGAAAACGCTCTTCGTCATGGGGGACAGACTACCCCGGTCGACGTCACGCTGACCGCATCTGGCCAGTTCACCGTGGCAAATGACGGCCCTGTCGTGCCAGGCGAAACACTCGACCGGCTGACAGCGCGTTTCGAGCGGGCCTCTGCCACCTCCGACGGCAGCGGCCTGGGTCTTGCCATCGTCGCCGCAATCGCAGAGCGGATCAGCAGCCGCCTTGTCCTTCAATCGCCGCGGCCGGGCCGGACCACAGGTTTTCAAGTATCGCTCAGGTTGCCGATAGACGACAGCGAGTGACAGCGACATCCACTTTGGTTCCCAAAGGGTCAAATGCAGCCTTGGGATCAAGATCATCAGGGCCTGGCCTGGCGCGTCGGTTACCGTGCTATGCAGCGTCACGCTCGGAAAGGCAGCGCACAGCGCCAGCAGCCTGTTCGGAATGGACCCCGCGCTGATGAACGTCATGTAACCAGCGCTCACCATGAGGGTGACCGCTGTTTCCAGCATATAGGGATGGTCGACGAAAAGGCTTCCCGAACATGGTAGAAGCAGACTGTCGGAAGCGATTGTTAGCCGACTGACTATCCCCGGTCACGGGGGCATTACTAGGCCCAGGTGCACACCTGTGCCACGCCTGGGCCCTCGGGAAGTGAGGCCGAAGCCTCACCCGAAGGGATCGTATTCCGAGACGATCACGACCTCGTCGCCGTCGATTTCATCGGCGGGGACGGCACCATAGGTTCCATCACCTGCCTGGAAGACGACGATCGAGACCATGAGCGTGGCGGCGAGGGAAGCGGCGAAGGCGTGAGCATCTTTGCGGGACATCTGTTTGGCTCCTGTCTTGGAGGCGGAGGACCATCCCCCGCGCGACAGGACCCCGCAGGCCCGAAGACTGGCTGACATCACCGGGTGCGTTCGGCTCGTCCGAATCCACCCGGCGGCACGGGTTCGCCCGTAGTCCGACCCCTCGCGGGTTGATCTCGAAGACAGGATTCGGGGCAAGGAAGGGAATGGCGAGCGGGGGATGGTGCGACCGCTGACTGGAGCCGGGTGTCCCGCTGATGCTATCGCTGCCAGCCTCCCGGCAGACATTTGGTAGAAGACCTCCTTCCGTGTTGAATTGGATCCTATGGTGCCCCGCGATCTCGCAGGACAGGGTCGTGATTGGTGAGAGGCCCGCGCTTTGGCGGGCCCCTTGGATTTTTCAGGCTCAGGCGGCGAGTTCTGCGTTCCCTGCCCTATCGCCGTCCTCGCTGCCGACAATCTCCAGCCGCGCGTTACGATAGCCTTCTCTGGCGATCCAGAGTTCCGCAGCCGTGACAGACTCGGCCAGGTGGAGCAGCTCCGTGCAACCGCCGAAATCCAAAAGGACACGCACCTGCCCGGGCTGTGGTTCCTCAGCGACCTCGAAGGTCAAGGCGCTATCCGCCGAATGGGTCCGCATGATCGTCACGAGTATGACCCCGTCCGAGGAGAAGTTCCCCTCGTACAGCGTGAACGACGCCGGCGCCGTCCAGGTCGGATAGGGTCGTGGCGGCTCCTTCTTGACGAGACGGCCAACGCCGTTCGAGCGCTCCCAGGCCGCGAGTTTCTTCGTGAACCGCGCAGGCGGTTTCGGACTGTTGTCGGTGTAGCGAATGAGCGCCCCCAGGGGCGCGGTGTCGAGAATGG
>JBLWWC010000023.1:0-8669 GCA_048268145.1 Qipengyuania sp.
TCCATGGTGGAGTGATTCGTTCACAGGGGCCATCCCAGCTCGGACCATGCTTTCCCATCCCGCCCATGAATTCCCAGATCTAGGGCCATGCCCTCCCATTTTGGGCGCGGCTGTTTGTAGCGTGACGGACTTTCTTACAGTGATTGAGGGACTTTTTTACAGCAACGCGGTTTTTGGGTTGAAGCGGGATTGAAGGGGCGTTTAAGCCCCCTCTAACGCCTCCACCGCTTCGGTCAGCAAGTCCAGCCCCAAGGGCAGGAGCACGCGCCGCCAGATCTGCGCCGGGGTCTCGCCCCAAATGATCTGGACGCTCTGCCGCAGCGGCCCCCGCTTTCCTCGCACCACCGCGCCCCCATCGAGGTCGCCGGTCAGGTGGTAGACCGTGCCCCCGGTGAAGGCCGCGCCAGAGACCAGCGCGTCGGCGATGGCATTGCGCCCCTTGAACCGGGGCAGGAGCGAGGGGTGGTAGCCGATAGCGCCCCGCCCTGCCCGCTCGGTGACCCAGCCCGGCAAGATGCGGTGCGAGTGCGCCGAGATGATCAGATCGAGCCCGGCCGGAATATCCTCGCCCACCAGGGGCACGGCGTTGGGTTTCACAATGGTCTTGACCCAGAGCCGGGCCGCCCAGGCGGCGCAGGTGTTTTCCGCATCGGCGGTGATCAGGGTGACCTCATGGCCGCGCCGCAAGAGCATCTCCAGCGCCAGCGCGCCCAGGTGTTTGTTTGCAAAGAGGAGAACCTTCATTCCATGCCCTCGACATAGCGGAAGCCTTGCACCGGCCGCAGGTGGCCGCCGAACTTCTTTTCTTTGACCGTCGCGCCGTGCAGGGCGGCCGAGGTCTGCATCCAGAGCGGGTCACGGCGCAGCCCGGCGGCAAGGCCGGGGTGCGAAGTGTGAAACAGCGTCGGCATTGGCCGGTCCCAGCGATTGACCCCGCGCCGCCACAGCGCCGCCAACTCGTTGAGGAACCGCAGGCCGATCCCTGCGCCCTGCCACTCGGGCATGACCACAAGGCGGCTGGCGCGGACCTCGGCCATGCCCGGCCGGGGCGAGAAGGCGACATGCGCCACGTCCTCGCCATCGACCCGGCCCACGAAATAGGTCGCATGGGGCATCCGCCCGAGCTTCAGGTAGTAATGCGGCTCAAAGGCGGGCCAGAGGCTTCCGTCGACCTGGTGGATATCGACCGTGAGGCTGGGGCATCGCCGAAGACACCTCCATGAGAAAGCGCCGCCCCGGCCGGTGTCGATCACCCAATCGGGCTGCAGCCAGTCTTCCACGTCCTCATGGCAGGCCACCGCCACAAACTGCCCTGCCCCGCGCCGCCAGGCCTTGCCAAAGGCCCCGGCCGCGATGGTCGCCACCCGCCGGTCGATGGCCGAGGTGAACTCGTCCATGACAAAGAGGTCGGGTCGCTCGCATAGGACGCGGGCCAGATCGGCGCGGAACTTCTCACCCGTGGACAGGGCCGCATAGGGCCGCAGCCAGGACGGGACCGAGCCAAGCCCCACCGCAGAGAGCGCGGCAGTCACCGCGTCGAAAGAGCCGCCGGGGGTGATCTCGTCCACGATAGCCCCTTTGCCGGGCCAGCGGTTGGCGCATTTGAGGCGGCGCGCCCCAAAAAGGCGGCGGGCAATCGAACTCTTGCCCGAGCCAGACGGGCCTTTGATGAGGCCAATCTGCCAAGGGCGGTCGTTCAAGGGGGCTTCAAAGCTGACTTTAAAGTCGGCGTCGCCTTCCACGTTAAAGAGGCTGGAGACGCGGGCCGCGCGATAGGTCGCCGGAATGGGCGATGGATGGTGAACCGTGATCTTGGTCATGTGTTCACCACCTTGCACTTCAGGCCCTCGGCGGTGAGGCGGTCAAAGAGGGCGATCTGCGCCGCCTCGTCCTGGACAATGGCAATGACGCCGAACTGGCGCTTGTAGCGGTTGCCCTTGGGCTTACCGTAGGTGTCCGCCGGGAGAGGCGGTAAGGGGATGGTTTGGGATTTGGGCACTGCGCCCGTCCTTTCCGTCACGCTCCGGGCGTTCTGGTGAAGGGCTCAAGGGCCTCAGTTCGTTGTGAGCCCGGCACCGGGGGCATTTGATGGACAAAGCTCCGGACAGCGCGCCGGGCTCGATTTTGAATAGCAACTTGCGACATGCGCCACAACGTTGGTCTTGCAGCTTCAAGGGGAATCACTCCAAAGAGTGGCCGTCCTCGAGGACAGGGAGCGGCCATGAAGCTATGGCTGGTCGGCGGGGTTGCGTGTGAGAATGTTGGCCCCGTGTTGAGGGGCGTTGGCGCGCCCCTTGACCTCCCGTTAAATGCACCCCCAAGCTTTCAATCCTTCGGCAAAATGCTGGGGGTCATAAATGTCGGCACCGCCACCCATCCAGTTCCCGTAAGTCATAGCACCAACCATTCTTCTACGGCGGCGGACACGTCGCGCATCTTGATCCAGCGAGAACCAACCGGCTGGCCCTTCAAGACGCGCAACTTACCCATCAGGCCGACAGTGTCCCATTCAGGACGCTCGGCGCGTGGGGTGTACTCAAGACTTGGATCATACTCAGGGTTAAGTTTGCGCCGCTGTTGCGTGGTGCGCTCGGCGTCACCCGGTAAGGTCAGGCCCTCTGGAATTTCGTCATGGGCGTAGTCATGCTGAACGGTCTCCTCCACCTGGCGCTCAACTTCGACCATGAGCGGCTCCCTGTGAATATCGATGATCTCACCGGCCTCGTCGAATAGAGGGTATTCGTCGTAGACCGGCTCTTCGATAGTGACCTTGACGGTGCGCTTGACGTAACGACCGTCCACGATCTCGACGACTTCTTTGGACACTTCTTCCGGTTCCGTCGCCTGAACAGTTTCGGTCTCGGTGCGGATGACAGTTTCAGACCAGCTCACCGCCTCGTAATCTTCCCAGACATATGCGCCAAAATCGTCGCGCAGGTATTTCTCTTTCCAACGCTCAATATCAGCATCGCCGATCACGGATGGATTGGCGGAGATGACACCGAACGGCACTTCCTGCGCCGATGCAGGGCGGATTTTATTGCCCACCAGGACAACCGACACGCCGCGCCGATCTTCATTGTTTGGATTGCCATCTTCCCACTCAAAGTATTCCGCGTAGTCAGCACCGCCGCCCGCCCACGTTCCATCTGTTGTATTGACGCCATCAGCGCGGATGACTGTCTCAACATCTGGGGTGCCTCCGGCATTTGAAACACACCGCAAAAACTCAAAGGCCGAGCTACCAGCACGATTGGCCCAGAGACTCATCAGACGGTGGTCAAAAGACGCATTGGTGTTTCTGAGATATGCGGCGCCATCAGATTGCTCAGTGGCCCAGACTGTCAGCTTGTCATATGGGGTGGCGGTCCCGACACTCAGCTTGCCGTTCTGGTTGCAAAGGTAGCTGTCCGTGTTCCCGCCAAGTCGGTGGTTCACTCCGGTGGAGTCGTTCCCTTGGAGAATATCGAGGTAGACGTCCCCAGTGGTCAGGGTACCGCGGAACATCCGGATCCCCGCCTTAGACGTCGGAGTGTCGGAATACGCATTGATATCGAACAGGCCATCACTCGTGGCTTGGAGCTTCAGGAAACTGTCGTCAGAGGATCTTTCGAGGTAGATGTTGTCCGCAGCCCCGAAAGCCCCGTTGACTTCCAAACGCCGGTTCGGGGTCATGCCAATGCCCACATTTCCATTGGGAAGAATTGTGAGCCTTTCGTCGCCGCCGGTGTAGAGACCTATTGTGTCGATGAACCTGCCACTGCGCGTCATCACGATACCGGGCGAAGTGGACGAGAAAGCGTCGTTGATCCCTTCCAGTCGGAACGTGCCGCCGTCAAAGCGAATGCGCAGGTATTTTTCATCCGCTCCGCCGTCAGTATCTTCCAGCACAAAGCCCGGAGACGCAGATGCGAGGTGGAAGTCGTCCAGAGGAGTTACGTTCCCGATGGCGAGGGTTTCGAACCAAGCGTCGTCGCCATGAGCCACCTGCATCACCCAGCTTGTCCAGCTTGTACCATCCTTGTGGCGAGCTGCAATTGCGCCGGGGTTAGAGGCTGACCGAGACACGGCCAGTTGAACATGAATTGTCCCCGTCCGCTTACCAGCAAAGATTATGCCGTTGGAGATGTCCGGCGGGCGGTTCGCGTCCCCGCTATCGAACGAATAGATGCCCCCCTCTGTTATGTCGTTGCAGTCGCCGTTGGGGACAGGGATCGCGGTGCCTCCGACACCAAACCCGCCGACCAGCTGCAAGCGGTCTGCGGTAGCGTCAGACAGGCTCTGCATCACGGCTGCACCACGCGCAACGCCGCCCTTGAGGGCCAGCTGCAGCACGTCGCCCGCCGTCAGCCCCACTTCATTGCTGGCCGGATTGGTCAGGCCCGTGTCGCGGTCGCCATCAAACACCACGTCACCGGTAAAGCGACCCTGCCCAACGGTGCTGTAAATGCCCGCATAATTCGCGATGAGCGCCTGCAAGCTTGCCGCTAGATCGCTTTCGAGCGAGGACGTTGGAAACACGCTATATGTTTGCGCCGACGCCGTTGCCCCCTGATAGGGAGTGCGTAGGGTCAGCGAGGTTGCGCTGTTGACGGTCAACACCTCGTAGGTTCGACCGTCAGGGCCGACGAAACCCCAACCGTTCTGCAGCGAGCCGAACCAATTGGTTCCGGTCCCAACAATTGCGGGACTGCCGTTTGTTACGGCAACCGTCCCTTGAGATACCCAAGCCATATTTTTTGCTCCTTACGTGACCTCGAAAACGGTCCATTCGATTTTTGCGTTGGAGAACTCGACGCCGAGCGCATCGAGCTCAATTTTCAGAAACACCCGCTGATCCGTGCCGCTTGAAAACCATGGCTGGACTGTGCTGTTAGGGTCGCGCGCCCACTCGATATCCGGCGCCCCATTGCCGCCGCCGTATCCATTCCAGCGCGCGCCCGGCATGACCTGCGCGGTCAGCGCCCAAAAGCGGTTATTGCCGTTCAGTGTCCCTGTACTGGTCGCCGCGCTTGTGATCGCGGCCGCCGCCACAAGCGACACCTTGGACGCCTTCCAAACGTCATCGCGGCCGACCTTGATGCCCGTATTCACAAAGAGAAATTGCTGACCGTGAGTGATCGTGCCGGGCGCGGTGAAGCTGCCAGACGCAAGTTTCAAGGGGCGAGAAATCACCACATCCGCGATCTTGATCCGACCGGTGTCAAAGTTGATTTTGACCCCGCTCGTCGGACGCCCGTTGCTGTCCTGCGCGTAATCATCACTTTGCAAAACGTCGGTGATCTGCCCCCGGCCAATCGCGGCGCGACCGATGTAAGCCTGTTCCAGATAGACCCCCGGCGGATAGTAAATCCCGCCGAGCGTGCGGCCCGATGTGTAGACCGCGAAGGGCGTGGCCGCCCCATTGCCGTTAGGGGCAGAGATTGTGAAGGCGTCGGCACTAAACGCGATGTTGGACTGCACCGCCCCGTTGTCGCCAGCCTCAGCCGCGATCACCATGCCCGTCACCACATCATTTACGTTCACGCGCAGCATGTGGCGGCCACTCATGCCATCGACGCTTTCGGCCACCTGAGACACAGTTGCCTCGTTCTCGCCCACGCGCGTCGTCAAGTTGTTCACTCGGCCCGCAACAGCGGACAGGCCGGTGTCGTCATCCGTGACGGTTGTTGTCAGAGCATCCAGCGCGGAAGACGTTGCCGAAAGACCCGTGACCGGATTGGTGACGGTGGCCTCAAGGTTACTGACGCGTTGTGCGGTCGCGGCCAGACCGGTATCGCCATCAGTGACGGTTGTTGTCAGAACATCCAACGCAGAAGACGTTGCCGAAAGACCCGTGACCGGATTGGTGACGGTGGCTTCAAGGTTACTGACGCGTTGTGCGGTCGCGGCCAGACCGGTACCGCCATCAGTGACGGTTGTTGTCAGAGCATCCAGCGCCGAGGCCTGCCCCGCTAGATCGCCCTCCGCATTGCCAATGCGAGCCGCCAGCGAGGTCAGACTTTGTGCTTGCGACGTGTTCACGCCCTCGGCCGAGGTCATTCGCGCAGTTAGAGAACTCACCGCCGTGGCCTGATCTGCCAGATCGTCCTCCGCGTCACCGATGCGCGCGGTCAGGGAAACAAGACTTTGCGATTGCGAGGTGATTGCCCCCTCGGCAGAGGTGACACGCGCGGTCAATTCGCTTTGCGCAAACGCCTGCGCCGCCAAATCGTCCTCCGCCCCGTCAAGCCGGGCGTCCAGTGCCGTGACGTCAGAGGCCAGCGCCCGATCGGTGGACGCGCGCACAAGGCTTTCCTGTTCCAGTAGAGCCATGGCGTTGTCGATAGACACCCCGAGGGAGACGGAACGAGACGCCTCTGCCTCGCGGTCCTCGGTAATTCGCGCCCGCAAATCTTGCGTCGCATAGGCAATGTCCTGGCGCACCCGCTCACCGTCTTGGTGCGCCTGCAGCAGGCTTGCGAGGGTCTGCGTTGCGGCAGTATCTGCGGAGGTTAACAGGTGGCGCGTGTCCGCGACCGTTTGTGTGATCGCCGGGCCATCCAGTGCCGTAATTTGAACCTCGGCGGTCTGCACCCGGCCGACCAAATTGTCATAGGCCGATTGTTCGGCCTTGAGCGCGATTGCCGCATTGGCCGAATCCAGATCAGCCTCGGCCGTAGACAGGCGCACGCCCAGCCCGTCAACCTCGGTTTGTGAGGCAGACAGAGCCAGCGCCGCCTCGGCCGCATTCAAATCCACGCGCACGTCATTGACCAACAATTGAAGGTCAGCCAGCAACGGGATTTGCGACGGGTCCAGCACCGCTTGGGAAATTTGCTCATTCACCCAAGCTTGCGTTGCGCTGAGGCTCAACAACCCCTCCGCCGCATTCAACCGGATTTCCGCCTCGCTGATCCGCTCGGCCTCTTGCTCAACCGCGTAAATTCGGACGGTGCCAGTCTCGGGATCGGTCACAATCCCGGCACCCGCCAGACGGCCGTCCACATCTGCCAGCCGCGTGACAGCCCACAGCACCTGATCGCCAATCATAGCGACCGCCTCAGCCACGGTGCGCTGCTCCACCGCGCGCAACTCCAGATCGCGCTGGATCGGCTCAATACTGCCAGCGATAGGCGCGATCACGTTGACCGTGTAGTCGTCCAAAAGACCACTGGCGACGGCCGCCGCGTCGTCGCTGATCGCGTCCCAGGTCGTATCGTCCAGGAGGTCAGGCGTCACGCGGACGTCCGGTGTCGTCACCGGCAGCCATGCGCTCCAGCTCGTGCGCCGCCGCCGGGCAATCGCTTTTGCCCGCACCTCATAAGTCGCGTTGGGCAGGACGGGCTGGTGGCGATAGGTGCCGGCGCTGACCTCGCTGGTGCTGAAGGTGTCGGCGTCGGCGCGGCCCGCGATCCGAGCCTCAAAGGCCAGCGCCTCGCAGGTATCGGCAAGGCCCGCGTTCCAGGCGATGCGGATGGCCGGGGCGCGGGGCGCGCCTGCCCCGTTGGAGACCTCCTCCCCCACCACGGCAAAGCCCACCACGCCCGCGTCGGTCGGGGTGACCGGCCCAGTGACGTTGGGCACATCGGGCAGCTCGAGCGCCGGATCGACGTCGAAGTCGGCCGGATCGGTCTCGCGCAGGGAGAGGGAGACATTCAGCGTCACAAGGTCATAGGCGACCTCGGTGATGCGGAAGGTCTTGGAGGTATAGCCGAAGTCGGCCAGCGTCAGGGTGATAGTCTGCAGGGGGCGCAGGTGGGCGTATTCGCCGGGCAGCGGTAGGCGATGGCTGCGGAACCGGCGGTTTTCCTGCAAAAGCGCGCGGCCAAGCTGGCGCGCCTGCGCCGCCCGGAACACCATGGGCAAGCGCAGCTCAAAGAGTTTTTGCCGCCCGTCCTCGGCTACCCAGTCGTCCATGACGATGGTGTCGAGCGTCGAGGCCTCCCAGAGAGACGCCGGGTTGGAGTATGTGATCGTGACCGCGTTAAAGGTTCTTTCAAGGCCGGGAAAAGGGTCATGCGTCCAGGCTTCAGACACGAGAAGATCGTCGCCGGTCACCTCGGCCGAGCTGCTCGCCGCGTTGCCCACCAGAGGGAACCAATAGCCGCCCAGCTCGACCATCTGCGCATTGGCTGCTGAGAACAACTCTTCCAGAAAATCCGCAGGCTCTTCCTCAAACCGCACCTCAAAGCCGCCCTGGAACTGCGCCCGATTGTTCGGCCCGACCGCGAGGTCGCAAGCGTCCATTGCTGCCGCCCATTCCGCAAAAGGAAGATCCTCGGCGCTCTCCGCCCCGCCGCCCCAGACCCGCCCGTCTGGCAGGGCAAGACCGCGCATCACGTTATAGGCGATCACCATGAGGTTGGTGGTCTGCGCCCAGGTCGAGGGGGTGTCAAAGCGCTGCGTGCCCGCGCCGCCTGCGGTGCTGTCCTTGCGCGGGTCATAGAGCGGCGGCCCGTCCATCTCGAAGGCATAAGAAGGAACGCCGCCGGGGTAGACGTCATCCTTGCGGTGGAATTGCAGCAGGACGTAACAGGTGCCGGTCAGGATATGGTCGACCGTCCAGGGGCGTTCCTCGTCGCCGCTGTAGTTCTCCACCAACGTGGGATCTGCGGCAGTCTGCGTACCGTCATAATAGCGCAGGTAGCCGTAAACGTTCCCGTCTCGCGCCTTGGTTTCAATCGGGC
>JBLWWC010000024.1:0-8513 GCA_048268145.1 Qipengyuania sp.
AAGCTCGGGTCCAGCCGCTGGGAATTCTCCTGTCCCTGGGCCAGGATGGCCTGCTCGTCCGAAAGTGACCGGACGAGCGCCTTGGCCGGCAGGCCGAGGGAGCGAAGCGCGCGCAGGCGCCGACGCCCATAAACGATGCGATAATGCCCGGGCTTATCCGCCATCGGGCGCACCATGATCGGGACCTGCTGGCCATGCTCTCTGATGCTTTCGGCGAGCGTTGCGACATCGGCGTCGGTGAAGGTGAGCCGGTCCTTGGGGCCGCCTTCTTCAATCATATCGACGGAAATTTCCCTCACAGCATTGCTGGAGAGATCTTTCAGGGTCGATTTCACCCCGCTCATCGCACCGGTGTTCGGAAACCGTGGCTTTTGATCTTTCGTCGCGGTGTCGGGGGCCGCCGCCGCCGGTGGGGGAGGCGGCTGAAACAGATTTCTACGTGCCATCAGTCAACCTCCCGTCCCCAAGCATGTTGAATGGTCTTCTCGAATTCATCGGCCACGCCGTTGACGCTTTCCAGAATCCGGTCGAGTGTCTTCTTGACCACCTGTGAGGGGTCGAGTTCGTAGATCGTCTGCTGGGTCATCCCGGCGTCGGAGATCGCAGTGGATTTCAGCATCGGCGTGTTGAGCACCTGATCCAGCAGGATCGACCGCAGGAAGCCCGCCATCTGGGATTGCGGCACATCGGTGGGTTCATATCGGGCGATCAGGAACTTGAGGAAGGTCCAGTCGATCGGTCCGCTCACCTCTTCCAGGGTCTGGACCGTCTCACCCGCCATTTCGAGAAACTGCGCCATCGAGGCGACATCCAGCATGCTGGGAATGACCGTGATCAGCAGCCCGGTCGAGGCCAGCAGCGCCGTCATCGTGGTGAAGCCGAGCTGCGGCGGGCAGTCGATGATCACCAGATCGTAATTCGCCTCGATCTCGTCCAGCGCGATCGCCAGCCGTTGGGTGAACGGCGGATCGACCTTGTGCTGCAACGCATAGGCGGTTTCGGTTTCGTATTCCGACAACAGCAGCCCGGCGGGCGCGAGGTCGAGATTGTGGAAATAGGTCTTGCGCACCACCTGGCTCAGCGGCACCGGATCCTCGTATTTCAGCGCATCGTAGATCGTGCCGCTTTCGGCGAATTCGATCTCGGGCCGATAGCCGAACATGGTGGTCAGGCTCGCCTGCGGGTCCATGTCGATGGCCAGCACCCGATAGCCCCGCAGCGCATAGCGTTGGGCGAGGTGAACCGCGGTGGTGGTCTTGCTGGAGCCACCCTTGAAGTTCACGATCGAGATGACTTGGAGCGCGTCCCCTTCGCGCCGCCCCGGCAGATAGGTTTCGCCGTTGCGGCCGGTGCGCGCCATTACGTGGCGGATCTGTTCGATCTCTTCGGCCGAATAAAGTCTACGTCCCCGGGAATCAGTCTCTACATCGGGGAAATCACCCTCTTGATGCCGGGTCCTGAGGTTGGACATGCTGATGCCGGTCAGTTCAGATACCTCGGAGGGGTGGAACTTTCGCAGCGTTTTCCGGCTTTCGGGATGAAAGCTGTTGCGCATATGATTGTTCAGCGCTTCCGACAGACGGGCAGCGTTCGCAGCAATCGAGGCTGCGATGGAACTAGGGAGGGTGACCTCTGTCGTCGAATTCATGCTGCCCTCATGACCTCTTGTTGGGTCTTTGGTGTTTCGTCGCAAGAACGCGCGATTTTCGCGATCTTGCGACAACGGAAGTCATGGCACGCAACTCTTCACCAGACAACAGTTTTTTGGGCCGGTTCCGCAAGTCGCTTCCGCGGGAAGTTGAAGGCATTGATCAGATTGTATCTGTAATATGTTGAAAAGTATGATGTTTCCTTGCTGACCTCTTCGAGTCCGAGATGTTGCAGGATGCGCCCTCTGTCCTACCGAACTCGCGCAGTCAGCGATCCGCGAATCGAGACCAGATGTTCGAATCCGCGCGTGGCCACGGAGTTTGGCGAGGCGCCGGACTTCGCTTTCATTTCGACGATCTCGGGTGAGAGCAGAGCTTTCGAGTAGGGCAGGGGGGTCTTTAGGCGGGATGAGCGCGTGATCCGCACGCTCAAGGAGCAATGCATTCACTGGCATCGCTTCGAGAGCATCGAACACGCCAGCCGCGTCATCAGCGGCTGAAGTTGAACGTTCCTGGCGTGGTCATGTCCGACATCCTGCCACCGCTCCTTGCCGAATATCATGCGCGGCATCCCGGCGTGGAGATCGAAGTCGTCGTTGAGGGTGGTTTGGTCGATATCGTCTTGGCAGGATGTGACGCTGGTATCCGCTATGGCAGCGTGCTGGAGCAGGATATGATCTCGATCCCGATTGGCCCGTGCCGACAGCAAACTGCACTGGCGGCTGTTCCGCTTATCTTATGGCGTGAGGCCGTAGCGAATGCGGTTCTCGCAGATCTCGCAGATCTCGCGAATTCGCAGCTCGAGGCCGACGTGCCCGGTGCGGCGGGATTTGGAATGGTAGGTCGAGGTGTCGAACCGAAGTGCTAGGCAGGCCCGGTGGATCGACGCGCCCCAATCGATCAGACCCCCGTCGACAAGCTGTCGCTTCCGGGCAGGCCTCAGAGCTTTCGGCGGATGACGCGTCTCACAACATCTCACGGTCGAGTGTGAGGTCGGCCACAATCTTCTTCAGCCGCATGTTCTCGTCCTCAAGCGCTTTCAGTCGGCGCTTCAAGTCCGGCAGATCTCCGCCACCGGCGTTCCTTCCTTGCCCTGCTTCAGGATGAGCGCCTTTTGCGCCTCCATGAACTTCGATGACTTCGTGCGATTCCGGGCCTTTCCCAGCCAGTAAAACGTAACCGAAAACTCCAGCTTCAAACGATCCAGTTTTCAGGGAGCAGAGCAGGTGGTGAGCAGATTCATCTGCCTAGTACATTGTGATATTGAGGTTGCCGGGGATAAAAGGGAAAATAATCTTTTATAAAAGACAAGTGGGGTTCGCGATGTCATTCGAGATTGAAAAGGAAAAGGACCTCGCCGACCATGGCATCGCCTGGTGGAACGCGGAAAGGCCTGACATTGACACCTCCGGCAAGGAGATCACCGGTCGCTTGATGCGTTTGGGCGAGATGGCTGGAAACCGGATGAACACGGTCAGCTCCAGGTTCGGCGTGAAGTATCCGACCTACGCAATTCTTGCAACGCTGCGCGCCTCAGGGCCGCCCTATGCCATGACGCCAAAGAATCTGCAGGCCACTCTGTTGGTGTCGTCAGGTGGCCTCTCCAACCAGCTCGCGCGGATTGAGAAACAGGGCTTTATTCGGCGGGTCGAGGATCCGAGCGATGGCCGCGGAGTGCGGGTCGAGTTGACCGAGGCGGGAATGGTGCTGACCGAGGAAGCGATGCCGGCGCAGGCCGCCGCCGAGGTCGATTTCATCCGGATGCTCAGCGAAGACGAACGCAAGACGCTGGAAACGCTCCTGCGCAAGGTGCTCGTGGTCAACTCGATTCGCGCCGGCTGAACCCTCTCCGAGTGAAGGCGCATCCGATTCTCATCCATAAATCTTTTGAAATGCTTTATGGTAGCTTTAATGAAAGATAGTTCTGGACCTGCGGTTGCGAGTTCGCCAATCTGGGCTCATAAACAACCAACGGGGAAGACCATGACAAGATTCCTTACAGTGACCACTGCCGTCGCAGCCTTGGTGGCGGGCGGCCAGTCGGCGCAGGCCACGGACCTAGTCGTCGGCATGTTCGGCGGCAGCTTTGGCAAGGCTGCGCAGACCTGCCACGTCGCACCGTTCGAGACGGCAACCGGCGATACGGTGGTAGTGCAAGAGGGCAGTTCCTCGCAGTTTGCGGCGATGGTCCGGGCGACCGGCGGCGACAGCGACTTTGACGTTGTTTACATCGACAACTCCTTTGCCGCGCAGCTTGCCGCCGAGGGCCTTCTGCAGACGCTCGACAAGTCCAAGCTCAGCCACGCGGGCGAGCTGGTCGATGGCGCCTTCGGCGCCGATGACCACTTTGTCCAGTACCAGTGGGGCGCGACCGCCATCGCCTACAATCCAGCCGACTATCCGACGCCGCCGGACAGCTGGGCCGACGTCTTCAAGGCCGCTGCCTCGGGCAAGGTTGCTCTGCCCGATATTTCCGGCACCGCGGGCGTCCATTTCCTGATCGCGGCCGCACTGCTGAACGGTGGCGACATCGACAACCTCGATCCGGGCTTCGAGGCGATTGCCAAGATCGCGCCGGAGCTGAAGGCGTACTACACCCAGGCCGACCAGATCATCTCGATGTTCGAGCGCGGCGAGATCTCGATTGCGCCCTGGTACCCCGACCGTGCCGCAGCCGCGGCCGACGCGGGCGTTCCGGTTGCCATCGCCTATCCCAAGGAAGGCGCTATCGGAATCAAGGTCACTATGGTGATTCCGGAAGGCGCGGAGAACACGGACGGCGCCTATTCCTATATCGACAACGCCCTGTCGGCAGACGTGCAAAAGTGCTTTGCCGAGAAGATGTATGCCGGTCCGGTCAACAAGGACGTGAAACTCGAAGGCGCGGTGGCCAAGGCCGTGCCGCCCGAGATGTTCGGCAAGCTCTACTTCCCCGACCCGGAAAAAATCGCCGCCAACGTCGGCGACTGGCGCCAGCGCTGGCAGCGCGAGGTCACGAAGTAATCACCCGGTTCCGGTATTCCGGCTAAAATCCCCGAGGCGCCGCACCTGCGCCCCGGACCAGAAGAGCCATGCCCGGCTCCCCGCACCAACGGAGACATCTGTGACTTCCCTTTCCCTCAGAAGCCTCACTAAGCGCTATGACTTGGCGACCATTGTCAATGCCGTCTCGCTCGACGTCGAACAGGGGCAGCTGGTTTCGCTGCTCGGACCGTCGGGTTGCGGCAAGACGACGATCCTGCGGATGATTGCGGGGCTGCTGGACCCGACCGGCGGGCAGATCCTGTTCGGTGACGAGGATGTCACGGCGCTCCCGGCGAACCGGCGCAACGTGGGGTTAGTGTTCCAGTCCTACGCACTGTTTCCACACATGACCGTCTTTGAGAACGTGGCCTTCGGCCTGCGCCGTCAGGGCGTGAAGGGGCAGGAGTTGAAAACGCGGGTCGGCGAGGCGCTAGAACAGGTCCGGCTCGGTGCGCTGGCCGAACGGTTCCCGCGCCAGCTATCCGGCGGGCAGCAGCAGCGTGTCGCGCTGGCGCGCTCGGTGGCGCCGCGCCCGGCCATCCTGCTGTTCGACGAGCCGTTGTCGAACCTCGACGCGCAGTTGCGCGAAGAGATGCAGATCGAGATCAAGCGCCTGCAATCGGAGCTGAAGCTGACGTCGCTGTTCGTGACACATGACCAACACGAGGCAATGTCGCTGTCGGACCGCATTTGCCTGATGTCTGGCGGCAACATCCAGCAGTTCGCAACGCCCGAGGAGGTCTATTTCAGCCCGGCGAATGGGTTCGTGTCGGGCTTTGTCGGCAGTCCCAACAAGCTGGCCGGCATCCTGCGCGACGGGGCGGTGGAACTGGCTCCGGGGCTGGTACTGCAAAGCAGCCGCGCCGTTCCGGCCGGCGGCGGACGCGTTCGCGTGACGCTCCGACAGGAAGACGTCGTGCTGGTGCCGCAGGGTCCGGGGCTTCCCGGCACCATAACCATGCGCATCTTCGAGGGCGCCTCGGTCCAGTATATCGTAACGCTGGACAAGGGGCCGGAGGTGATGGTCCGCGTGCCCTCACGCGGGGTGCAGGCAAACCTTGCGAAAGGCACCGCGGTTGCCGTCAGCATTCCCGCGGACCGGGTGTTCGTCTCGGCGGAGGAGGGCGTGGCATGACCCGTTCCCGCTCCGCGGGCGTGGGCCTGATTGGCCCTGCCTCCGTTCTGATCCTCGCCGGGTTTCTCGCCCCCACGGGGATCATGGCCCTGCTCAGTCTGAGAGACTATTCGGGCATGCACGGAATCGGCACCGACTGGACCCTGTTGAACTACATCGACGTGCTGGGCGACTGGTTCTACCTTGAGATCATCCTGCGCACCCTGGCACTCGGCCTCATCGTGACGCTGCTGTGCCTTGTCGTGGGATTTCCGCTAGCGCTCTTCATCCTGCGGGTGGGACCGAGGATGCAGACTGTCGCGATCCTGCTGGTGATCTTTCCGCTGCTCTGCAACATCGTGGTCCGTTCCTTTGGCTGGATGGTCCTGCTCTCGCCACGGGGTGTCATCAACGACGCGTTGCTGAGCGTGGGGCTGATCACTGAACCGCTGGACCTGATGTACAACCTGACCGGGGTGATCATCGGGCTGGTGCAGATCTACCTGCCGTTCATGGTGCTGCTGCTGGTTCCAGCGCTGCAGAATATCCCGGTCGATGTCGAGGCGGCGGCGCTGACCCTGCGTTCCTCGCGGGTGCGGGTGTTCTTCACCATCACGGTACCGCTCGCCAGCCCCGGGATCATCACCGGATCGATCCTCGTCTTCGTGCTGTCGATCTCGGCCCTGGTGACGCCACGGATGTTGGGCGGGCCGACCTACCGCGTCATGGCCACGCAGATCTACGATGAGTTCATGACCAACCTGAACTGGCCCTCGGGCGCGGCGCTGGCCTTTGTGCTGTCCTTCATCGCGCTGGCATTGATCTGGGCGGCCAACCGGATCGCCGCCCATCTGACCCGGGGGATCTCGGCATGATCGCGCGCAAACCTTCCTGGCTACTGAGCTTCATCGCCATTGCGATCCTGGTCTACATGAACGCGCCGACCATCGTGGTGGTGCTGGCCTCCTTCTCGGATACCTCCTACCTGACGGTGCCGCCGCAGGGCTGGACGATGCACTGGTTCGAATACGTTCTGGGCGACAGCCGCTACATGAAGGCGATCTGGACCAGCCTTTGGCTCGCCTCGGGCGCGACCTTGCTGTCGCTGATCCTCGGCACGGCGGCGAGCTACGCGCTGCATCACCGTCTCGTGCCGTTCCGCGACCTGATCCTCTCGGCCGTGATGGCGCCGCTGGTCTTTCCGGCAGTCGTGATCGGCGTGGCGCTGTTACAGTATGTCTCGCTGCTGGGACTGCGCGGTCAACCCCTCGTGCTGCTGCTGGCACACACGCTGATCACGCTGCCATACGTGGTGCGCTCGGCCATGTCCTCGCTGACCGGGATCAACCCGCAGATCGAGGAGGCGGCGAACGTGCTCGGCGCCTCGGGCTTCACCGCATTTCGCCTCGTGACGCTGCCGCTGCTGAAACCCGGGCTCGTCGCGGGGGCGATCTTTTCCTTCGTCACCTCGCTCGACAACGTGCCGGTGACGATCTTCCTTCTCACCCCGCGCCAGTCGACCCTGCCTGTGAAGATCTTTGCATCGGTCGAACATGGCGTCGATCCCTCCATCGCCGCGGCGTCAACCCTGCTTGTTGCCGGGACGGCCGTGGCGCTGATCCTCGCGCAGAAATGGGTCTCCTTCTCGCGCTTCTTCTGACACGGACAAAATGGAACACATACGATGAGCTTCACCTCCAAAGGCTTCCCCATGATGCTGACCTTCGATCTCGACTGCGAGACGATGTGGACGGCCCGCGATCCCGAAGCCCACACACGCCCGATCCTGATGAGCCAGGGTGCCTATGGCTGGAAGCGCGGCGTCTGGCGGGTGATGGACGTGCTGCGCCGCTATGACATCAAATCGACATTCTTCGTGCCCGGCCTTGTCGTCGAGGCGCACCCCGAGCTGATCGAGGCGCTGCTGAAGGAAGGTCACGAGATTGCCCACCACAGCCACACGCACCGCTGGATCGTGACGCTGACCCCGGAAGAAGAGCGCGAGGAGATGGAACTGGCACAGCAGGCCATCATCAAGGCCACTGGGCAGGCGCCGAGAGGCTGGCGTTCGCCGGCGGCCGAGGTCACCAGCCTGACCATGGACCTGATCAAGGAATACGGATTCTCCTACTCCTCCAACTTCTTCGACGACGACGCGCCCTACATGCTGAAGGTACGCGGACAGGAGATCGACTGTGTCGAGCTGCCGTTCCGCTACATCAACACCGACAGCCCCTATTTCCAGTTCGCCAAGATCCTTCCCGGCCGCACCATCACCTCGCCTCGCCAGGTGCTGGATACCTGGAGCTGGGAGTTCGACACGCTCTACGCCGAGGACAGGATGATGATCCTCGCCTGCCACCCGGAGTTCATCGGCCAGCCCTCCGGCGCCATCCTGCTCGACCGGTTCATCCAGCATATCCTTAAGCAGGAGAACGTCTGGGTCGACCGCTGCGACAAGATCGCGGCCGACATGGCGACAAAGCTCAAGGTAACGGCATGAGCCGGCTGGAGGGGCTGAGGGCCATCGTCACCGGCGGCGCCGCCGGGATCGGCTGGGCCACCGCACGCAAGCTCATTGCGGAGGGCGCGCGGGGCGCGGTGGTGGACCGCAACCCCTGTCCCGAGGGCGAGGCGCTCGGCTATGTCCCCGACATGACGGACGCGGCGGGGCTGACCGCCGCGATCGGCGTGGCGGCAGAAGCACTGGGTGGGCTCGACATCCT
>JBLWWC010000025.1:0-8016 GCA_048268145.1 Qipengyuania sp.
TATCGCGGGCGCGTTCGAACATCCGACCCGCAAAGCCGACGGCATCTCTGTCGCCCAGTTGCATATGCAGAGTGCCGCCGGGGCGCTCGCCGACGCCGGGCTTACCTTTGCCGACGTCGATGGATATTTCTGCGCCGGGGATGCGCCGGGTCTGGGTCCGATGTCGATGCTCGAATACATGAACCTCAACGTTCATCATTTCGACAGCACGGATAGTGGTGGGTCTGCTTATCTCGTTCATGTCGCGCACGCCGCGCAGGCGATTGCCCAGGGCAAATGCAGCGTGGCATTGATCACCCTGGCCGGGCGCCCGCGTGCCGCTGGAATGAAATCCGCCAAGATACCGCTCGCCCCGACACCTGACACGCCGTTCGAAGCGCCCTATGCGCCGTCGGTGGTCGAGATGTACGGCATGGTCGCCGCACGCCACATGTACGAGTTCGGGACGACGAGCGAACAACTGGCGTGGATCAAGGTTGCCGCGTCGCATCACGCCCAATACAACGAAAACGCCATGTTGCGCGATGTCGTAACTGTCGAAGACGTGGTGAATTCGCCGCTGGTTGCAGCCCCGCTGCATCGCCTCGATTGCTGTGTGGTCAGCGATGGCGGCGGCGCATTGGTCCTGACCAACGAGGCAGTCGCAAAATCATTGTCGCGTCCTTTGGTGAAACTGCGCGGTGCGGGCGAAGCGATCGGCCATGCTCGGGCGGGCCGCGTCGATCTTACGACGTCGGCGGCCAGCATTTCGGGTCCGCGTGCTTTCGCGGAAGCAGGGATCACGCCGGGCGACATCAAATATGCCTCGATCTATGACAGCTTCACCATCACGGTCCTGGTCGCGCTCGAAGACCTCGGGTTCTGCGAAAAGGGAAAAGGCGGTGCTTTCGTGGCCGATGGCAACCTGATCTCGGGCCAAGGCAAGCTTCCGTTCAATACCGATGGCGGCGGGCTGTGCAACAACCACCCCTCGAACCGGGGCGGCATGACAAAAGTGATCGAAGCCGTCCGGCAATTGCGCGGCGAAGCGCATCCCGCGGTGCAGGTCAAGAACTGCGATCTCGCGCTGGCACATGGCACGGGCGGGTCGCTCGCCACGCGGCACGGCAGCGCAACCGTAATCCTGGAAAGGCTCTAAGATGGACCTGTCTGAACTGGCCCGTGTGAATTTCGATGCCCTGCCCTTCTGGGACGCGGCGGCGAAAGGTGACTTCGTCGTGGCGCGCTGCACGACCTGTGGCGAAGCCCATCATTACCCGCGGGCGATTTGCCCGTTCTGTCGGTCCGAGACGGTCGCGTTCGAGCCGGCATCCGGCAAAGGCAAGATCTACAGTCTGGCGGTCACGCGCAGACCGGACAAGCCCTTGCGGGTCGTGGCCTACGTCACGCTCGCCGAGGGGCCCACGATGATGACCAAGATCGTTGATGCCCCCGATGATGTCGCAATCGGAGACCCCGTGCGCGTGGATTTTGAAGCACATCCCGAGGGGCTGACCGTGCCGGTCTTTCGCCTCGACCGAAACTGAAGATGCAGGAGAAGAAATTGGATAACCTCGGAACACTCGAAGGCAAGGTCATCGTCGTGACCGGTGCGGGCCAAGGCATCGGTCGTGCGCTGGCCGGCCTGATCGCTGATCTCGGCGGCACGCCGATCGGCATCGACCTGAATGGCGACGCGCTCGAAGCCCTGAAGGCGGATATTCCGCAGGCCGAAGTCTATACCGGGGACGTGTCCGACGCGGAGTTCGCAGCGGCCACGGTTGAAGATATCGGCAAGAAGGGTCTGGTGCTCACCGGGCTTGTCAACAACGCCGGGATCACCCGGCCTGCGATGATCAAAAAGATGACCCAGAACCAGTGGGACGACGTGATCCGCGTGCATCTCACGGGAGCCTATGTCTGGACCCAGGCAGTTGGGCGTGCGATCCTTGAACGCGCTGTGGATGGGGAAAGTCGCAACATCGGCTCGATGGTCCATGTGTCGTCGATCGCCGGTCGGGGCGGGTCAATCGGACAAATCAACTATGCCGCAGCCAAGGCCGGCATCTTCGGCATCTCGATGACCGCCGCCAAGGAATGGGCGCGCTATGGGATCCGGTCAAACTCGGTCAGCTTCGGCGTAGTCGAGACCCCGATGACCGAAACCGTTCGCGGCGAGAAATTCCGCGATAGCATTCTTGCCCGCATTCCTATGGGTTACTGGGCCGAACCGCTTGAGGTGGTCCGCCCGGTCGCCTTTCTGCTCTCCGACAGCGCATCCTACGTGACAGGCCAGAACATCGGTATCGATGGAGGGATGAACATCAATATCTGAAGAAGAAGAGGAGCGCGGTCGGAGGAGCGGCCGCGCAAACCAGGGAGGATTAAAATGTTAATGACGGAACTTCGCGCTCTTGCGAGCGTCACGCTTGCGACAACGCTGGCATTCGGTGCACCGGCAGCCTTCGCGCAAGACGACGCTTTGCCCAACACGGTCGTCTGGACCACCTATGATACCGGTGGCGCGATGCATTCCGCTGCCGTGGCGATCAGCAGCGCGCTCAAGCAGAACGACAATGTGAACCTGCGGGTGATCAGCGCCGGTAACGGCTTGGCCCAGCAATCGACGCTCAAGGCCGGGCGCGCGGACTTCGTGCTTGCCGGGTTCGATGTCTACTTCGCACAGGAAGGTGCGTTCAAGTTCGGAACGCAGGACTGGGGTCCGCAGCCCGTTCGGCTGGTCATGACCAGCATGACCGATCAGGGCTTTGGCCTTGCCATCGCGCCGGATCTCGCCAAGACCGTGTCTGGCCCCGGCGACCTACGCGGTCTGCGCATCGCATATGTGCAAGGCTCGCCGTCGATCCAAGGCGCCCTCCAAGCGCTGATCATCGCATGCGGTGATATGACATGGGACGATGTCGAGAAGATTGAAGTGCCCGGCTTTGGGGCCTCGGTCGATGCCTATCTCAATGATCAGGCCGACGTCTATTTCACCTCGACCAATTCCGGCACGTCGGTCAAGGCGGATGCCTCGTCGCGTGGTCTGGCGTGGGTGCCGGTGCCGTTCTCGAACGAAGCCTGCTGGGACAAGATCCGGGCCACTGATCCGCGCTGGATACAGAAAGTGGTGACCGAGGGCGTGAACATCCCCGAAGGCGGGATCGAGATGGCCAGCTATCCCGATATGTTGTTGAACACGACCGCCGACCGTGACCCGGCCTATGTGAAGGCGATGTTGTCCACGATCTACAACAATTTCGACGACATCGATGGTGCGACCCCCACGACCTACGGGTTGGAACTGAAGCGCCAAATCCTGAACTACACGGTTCCGTTCCATGATGGCGCGATCGCCTATTTCAAAGAGGCCGGCGTCTGGACCGACGAGATGCAGGCACACAACGACATGCTCGTCGCACGCCAGGCTGCGTTGAAGTCGGCTTGGGACGATGTGGTCGCCATGAACATCTCGGATGAAGCGGAATTCGCGAAAGCCTGGAAGGCCAAGCGCATTGAAACGCTCGAGGCCCAGGGCTTCGAGGTGCCGGTTCGCGACTGGTGATCTTCCCTGCGTGCCCGGCTCACTGGCCGGGCACGCTCCGTCGCCAGCCTGTCCGGTTCACGCTTTCCAACGCTTCGGGGTCGATATGTCGCTCAAACTCAAGAGATGGGTCATTTTTCTGTTTTCCTTGGCGGGACTGTTATTGACCGTCAATCAGACATTCCTGTTCAGCCGTGCCATCGGTGTGGTGATTAACGGCCAGACATTCCTGTATGTTCTGACGCTCGTTTTCTTTCCGCTGATCTTTCTGATCATCCCCAGAAAACACCGCTCGACAGCGGTGCCGGGCTGGTTCGATTGGCTGCTATTCGCTTTGTCATTCGGCGGATCGGCCTATCTCGTCGCCCATGCCAATGACATCGTCTTTTCGAGCTGGCAATTCATCGCTCCGGTCGAAGCGCAAATCGTCGCAGCGATGCTCTGGCTCCTCATCCTCGAAGCCGCGCGCCGGACAAACGGATGGCCGCTGACTCTCGTGGTCCTTTTCGTTTCGCTCTATCCCATCTTCGCGAGTTTCATGCCGGGCCCGTTGAACAGCGCGTCGCTGCCCCCGGCCGAAGTCGCGGCGTATCACCTTTACAGCTTCGAGAGCGTCTTCGGCATTCCGATGCGGGCTTTTGCCGACCTCGTCGTGGGCTTCATCGTGTTTGGGCTGGCGCTGCAGTTCACCGGGGCCGCCAGGTTCTTTAACGACGTGGCATTTGCCCTGATGGGCACCGTTCGCGGCGGGGCGGCTCATGTCGCCGTGGTCTCCAGCGCGCTCCAGGCCTCGATCAGCGGCAGCGTGATTTCCAACGTCATGACCTCCGGTTCCGTCACGATCCCGGCCATGAAGAAAACCGGCTTCTCTGCCTCCTATGCCGGGGGGGTCGAAGCCGTCGCCTCCACTGGCGGCGTTCTCACACCGCCGGTCATGGGCACGACCGCGTTCATCATGGCAACCTTCCTGGCCGTCCCCTATGTCGACGTTGCACTGGCCGCGGCCATTCCGGCGGCACTGTTCTATTTCGGCCTCATGCTCCAGGTCGACGCCTATGCAGCGCGCAAGGGGCTGCGCGGCGTGCCCCGTTCCGAACTCCCGACGCTTGCGGCGGCGCTCAAGGGCGGATGGCACTATCTCATCGTTTTCGTGGCGCTCATCACCATGCTGGCACAGGGCATGAATGAAAGCCGTGCGGCCTTTTATGCGACCGGTCTGCTGCTCGTGGTGAACCAACTGCGCCCGGAAAACCGCCTATCTTTCGCAGGTGCTGGGGACATGCTCGTCGGGATCGGGCGCGGCCTGTCCGAGATTATCGCCGTGATCCTCGCCATCGGCATGATCGCCGGCGGTCTCGCGGCGACCGGCATTCTCAGCACCCTGTCGACCGAACTGGTCTTTCTGGCCGGGGACGCGCCGATCATGCTGCTGATCATGGGGGCGCTCACGTCCTTTGTGCTTGGAATGGGGATGACGGTTTCCGCCTGCTACATCTTCCTCGCGATCGTCATGGTTCCGGCGCTCGTCAAGGTCGGCTTCGAACCCATAGCGGTGCACTTGTTCGTCATGTACTGGGGCATGCTGTCCTTCATTACGCCGCCCGTGGCGATTGCCACCTACGCCGCCGCCGCCATCGCAAAGGTCTCGGCCATCAAAATCGGGTTTCATGCCATGCGGCTGGCGAGCGTGATGTATTTCGTGCCCTTCTTCTTCGTTTTGAACCCCGCGCTGGTACTGCAGGGCACGCCGCTTCAGATCGGCATCGCCGTTGCGACGGCGGCCTGTGGTGTCGCGGCGATCTCGTGGTCGCTTCAGGGCTATATGCTTGGCTTCGGCGGAATTGCTGACGGTATCTCGGGTTTCCTCGTGCGCGGAGCCCTGCTGCTTGCCGGCCTGTCGCTGGCTTCGCCTGGGATCGCAGCGCTGGGGATCACCCAATTGGAATGCGCGGCATTCGGCATCCTCCTAATCGCGGCGGCGGCATTTGCGATCCGCTGCGTCCCGCGCTGCCGGCTCCCGCAGATTACAGCACCGGGAGAGCAACTTGGCTGACCTTCTAAGAGACGATATCGACGGCGTCACCGTGCTGACGCTTAATCGACCCGACGCAATGAACGCGCTGTCAGGCGCCCTTGCCCGGGAATTGAACGCGGCTCTAACCGACTGCATCAAAGATGAAGGCGTGCGGGCCATCCTGCTGACCGCAAAGGGTCGCGGGTTCTGCGCCGGAGCGGACCTGTCGGAAAAACTGCCGACGGACCCGGGAAAATCGATACTGGAGACCTGGTATCATCCCTTGGTGCGCAACATGCGACACTGCCCGCTGCCGATCGTGGCAGCCGTCAACGGCGTGGCGGCCGGTGCCGGAATGAGCCTTGCGCTCCTGGCTGACATCGTCACCTGCGCGCCGAACGCATACTTCTTGCAGGCATTCGCCAAGGTCGGCCTTGTGCCGGACTGCGGATCAAGCTGGCTGCTCGCGCGTCGTGTGGGCGAGGCGCGCGCACGCGAGCTTACGATGCTAGCCGACCGGCTTCCGGCAGAGCAGGCGCTGGAGTGGGGCCTCGTGAACCGCGTGTTCCCGGCAGACAGGCTGTTTGACGAAAGCCTGGCTCTGACCAAGCGGCTTGCCCTGGGCCCGGTCAACGCCTTGTCGCGCATCCGACTGCTCTACGAAAGCGCGGCCACGCTCGATTTCGAAAGCCAACTCCAACAGGAGGACCGACTGCAAGGGGCCTGCTCCGCCGGACCCGAAGCGAGAGAGGGCCGTGACGCCTTCAAAGAAAAGCGGTCGCCTGACTTCACCGCGATTCCGCTGGCGACCACGGAGACAAGATAATGTATGAACCCAAGGAAGCACCCATGCGCGAGCCCGCAACCGACAGCCGCACACCCGCCGGAATCATCACTGGCGACCGCACGATCAACCGCGACGAGATGGAAGCCCGCGTCGATAGATTGGCAGGCGCGCTCAAAGCGAAGGGGCTGGGAGAAGGTCGCATCGTCGCGCAGCTGATGCGCAATGATACCCCGATTATCGAAGTGAATATTGGTGCGCAGCGCGTGGGCTGTTACTCGGTGCCGCTGAACTGGCACCTTGCCGGTCCTGAAATACAATTTCTGCTCGAAAATTCCGGTGCCGAACTTCTTATCGCGCATGCGGATCTCCTGGACCCAATTCGCGCTCTCATTCCCGCAAGCTGCGAAGTGATCGTGGTGGAAACGCCCCCCTCCATCCAGGCGGCCTTCAAGCTCGACCCCGCGATCTGCGGCGTGCCGGACGGGTATCTGGACTACGAGGCATGGCTAAACGCGGCCGAACCCTATGCCGGGTCCAACCCGGCTGACAGGGGCGTCATCATCTATACGTCTGGCACGACCGGGAAGCCGAAAGGTGTCATGCGCGACCCGATGACCCCGGAACAGACGCGTCGCAACGCAGAGGTGTTTCGCAAAGCCTTCGGTATCGCGTCGGATGTCCGCGGCCTGATTGCGACGCCCCTGTATCACGCCTCGCCCAACGGGTTCGCGCGCTATGCAGCGACCCATGGCGAACTCTTGGTCATCACCCCCCGGTTCGACGCGGAAGAGTTCCTCGCCCTGATCGAAAAGCACCGGATCAATGTGGTCACCGCCGTGCCGACGATCTTCATCAAGCTGCTCAAACTGCCGAAGGAAGTGCGCGAGAAGTACGATGTCTCGTCGCTACGCTGGATCAGCCACACAGCGAGCGCCTGCCCCGTCGAGGTCAAACGCGAGCTCATCAATTGGCTGGGCCCCATCGTGCACGAGGTATACGGCGGGACCGAAACCGGGATCGCCCTGCATGCCACGCCCGAGGACTGGCTGAAGAAGCCCGGAACTGTGGGGCGTTGCGTGGCGCATGCCCAGGTTCGCATCCTGGGGGAAAACGACGAAATCCTTGGTCCGGGCGAGCCGGGCGAGATCTACGTCAAGAATGATAGCTACGCAGATTTCACCTATATCAATAACCCCGAGGCCCGCGCCGAATGCGAGAAAGACGGGTTCATTTCGATCGGTGATGTGGGCTATCTCGACGAAGACGGCTTCCTGTTCATCAGTGATCGCAAGCGGGACATGATCATCTTCGCCGGGACCAATATCTACCCGGCTGAAATCGAAAGCGAACTCGTCCTGAACCCCGACATTTCCGACTGTGCCGTTTTCGGGCTGCCCGATCCGGAATTCGGTGAAATCGTTGCCGCCTATATCCAGCCCGCCCAAGGCGCAACGCCTGACGCAGACTCGGTGCGTGCCTTTCTCGAACCCCGGATCGCAAAGTACAAGATTCCGCGGCGGATCGAGATCGTCGAGTCCCTGCCTCGGGAAGAAAGCGGGAAACTCATGAAGCGCAAATTGCGCGACGCGGTGATGGCGAACGAGGCTTAACAACAAAGGCCCGGCACAGCGCCGGGCCTTTTTCGTTTTTCCGATCTGCCCTGCTTAACGCAACGTGGCGCGACCACCTGCG
>JBLWWC010000026.1:0-7972 GCA_048268145.1 Qipengyuania sp.
TGAAACCATTATAGAGCAGCAGGGCAATCGGCTCGCGGGCGAGGCTGAGCACGCGGTTCTTGCCCATGTCCGCGATCATCGTGTGGAACTTGGTGTCAAGCTCAATGGTCTCGACGATATCGCAGCGGGCCTGGATCAGTTGTTCGTGCAGCGCCTCCAGCTCGGTAATCTCCGCCTCGGTACCGCACTCCACCGCGAGGGTGGCGGCCAGCGGTTCGGTTTCCCGCGCGACCTGCCAAAGCTCGCGAAAGCTGACGTTCATCAAGGTCATCGCCCGGCCGGCGCGCGAGGTGAGCCTGTCGATCTGCGGCAGCGTCACCTCGAGCGTGCGGGGGGTCGGACGAAATACCAACCCGTCGCTTTCCAGCTGACGCAGCCCTTCGCGCACCGTCGATCGGGTGACGCCGAACAGCTCTGCCAGCTCCACCTCTCCCGGCAGGCGTTCGCCGGCCTTCAGGGTGCCGTCGAGGATCTGGCTTTCGATCTCCTCGGCGATCTGCTGGTAGGCGTAGTGCATTTTCAGAGGTCGTATTCGCAGGCTCATTGGACTTCCTCGGTTTCATCACCCCCTGTCACCGGACAGCCGCTGCGGTACGCGACTGCCAGAGATGACCGGGGCCCGCATACGAACATCTTCGCATGCAGGTCTTGCAGGTACTGACCTGCCTGTGTGGTTTAAAAAGTCTCCCCCCGCGCCAAAGGCGCTTCCCCCTCTGACCGCAAGCTGGCGCCGGTGGCGTCGCCTCGGTCGATCCTCATTTCAGCAGGTCTGCCGGCAGCGATATCCGCCAGGGGTGTCTCTCCTCCCACCCCGGCGCGTGCCCTCGTTCATCAGCGCAATCGACTCCCTCCCCGATATCAATTGCCGTATCTTAGTGTCGGACATTCAGACACAAATCGGATCACGTCAAGCGTGTATTTCCATGGCGCTTCGACCCATATGCAAAGCAGCGGAGCAATTCGGATAACGGGGCAAGGCTCAGCGCCGCCTGGCAGGCTATGTTCTGTGACCGCATCCACCAAGCCGGTGAGATCGCCATGCTCAACATCTTTTCTTTTTGTTGAATACAGACTATGCTCAACAAAACAGAAAATGGTTGAGTACATCATGCAGCGTCATTCCCCGATCGCCCATGCCGCCTATCACGATCTGCTGCGCCTGCTGAAGGATGAGGCGGTCAGCACGCTTCGCGGGACGCCGACCCCCCTGGTCCGCAACGGGCGAACCTATTGGTATGACAGCTATCGCGTCGGCAATACCGTCAAGAAGACCTATATCGGCGAAGACAGCGACGAGCTGCGCCAAAGGCTGGACCGGGCCCGCGCGCTCAAGACCGAGGCCGCCGATCGCCGCAGTGCCCGGACCCGACTGGTGCGGCTGTTGCGAGCGGAGGGATTCCTCAGCACCGACCAGACCACCGGCAGCCTGCTGAACGCGATGGCCCAGGCCGGTGCCTTCCGGCTGGGGGGAACCGTGGTCGGCACCCATGCCTTCCGGCTCTATGAGGGCGAATTGGGCATAGGCTTTGCCTTCGACGATACCGCGCAGACCGGCGATCTGGATATCGCCAGTTTCGAGCGGCTGTCGCTGGCGCTGGACGATCAGGCCGATCCGCCGCTGGCCGAGGTGCTCGCCGATTTCCGCTTTGACCCGGTGCCGGCGCTGGACAATCGTCAGGCCTGGCGCTGGAGCCAGTCGAAAAGCGGCGCACTGGTCGAATTCCTCACCCCCGCCTTCGGGCAGGAGGGGCTGCGCCCGCTGGCGGCGCTGAACGTGCGCGCCCAGGCGCTGCATTATCTGAACTATCTGATCGCCGATCCGATTCCCGCCGCCGCGCTCTATCGCTCGGGCGTTCTGGTGCAGATCCCGCGCCCGGAACGCTTCGCCATTCACAAGCTGATCGTGTCGACCCGGCGGGTCGGGGGCGATGCGCTCAAGGCGGAAAAGGACCGCCGCCAGGCCCGTTTTCTGATCGAGATTCTGGCCGAGGATCGCCCGGACGAGCTGCTGGAAGCCTATGAGGATGCCCGTGCCCGCGGCACCCGCTGGGCCGACCGGCTCGATACGGCGCTGGCGCGGCAACCCGACCTGCGCGACAGGCTCGACGCGCTTTAGCCCCCTGCCCCGCGCCCTTGCCGTTCCGCCAGCGGCGCCACCATGCCGGGAATGCCGGCATCCGAGATATGGCGGCGGCAATGGTCGACAAAGGCCTGCAGCAGCCGCGATTTCCGGCGCGATTTCTCTGCGGCGACGCCGATCACCATCGGCCGATGCTCCCCCGCCAACGGCACCCGCACCAGCCGGCGCCCGTCCAGCGCCACATCGGAGCGCGGCAGAACATTGGCCAGGGTATAGCCATAGCCATTGGCGGCCATGGTGCGCAGGATGTCCTGATGCGGCGACCGGGCACCGATCTGCGGCGAAAGCCCGGCCTGGATGAAGAGATTGAGGAAATAGTCCCGGCTCGACGGCAGGTCGAGCAGCAACAGCGGCTCGCGCGCCAGGGCCTCCAGCGCCACCGCCGGTTCGTCGGCGAGCGGGTGCATCGCGCCCACCACCACATGCACCGGCAGGCTGGCCAGCGGCAGGAAATCCACGCTGTCAGGGATCAACAGATCATAGGTGATCGCGATATCGGTCTCGGCGTTTGCCAGACTTTTGAGCAAATGCTCGTGATCGCCAACCCTCTGCTGGATACTGGTGCCCGGAAAGGCGCTGGTAAAGGCATGCGACAGCTCGGGCATGATCATCGGCGCCAGCGTCGACATGCAGCCCAGATGGATCTGGCCCCGGATCTGATCGGTGGATTCCGAGGCGACGGTATAAAGAAGCTGCGCCTGTTCGATCAGCCGCTTCGCCTCGACGAGAACCGTCCGGCCCTGCGATGTCAACGACAGCCCCTGCGCATGGCGCCGCAGGAACAGCTGGGTGCCAAGCTCTCGCTCCAGCTGGGTGATCGCGGTCGAGATCGAGGGTTGAGAGACATTCACCCGTTCCGCCGCCAGCGTGATGCTGCCGGTCTCGGCGGTGGCGATGAAATATTCGATCTGGCGAAGCGTGAAGCGCATGGGATCGAGTTTCATCGCCCCGACGCGCCGAGGCAAGAGCCATGCGTCGGTCCGCCGCCCCTGCCGGAAAATTGAGCCCAAAGGGGTCTCAGGATCGCTCGGTTCGGGGGAGATAAAAAATATATGTTGACGTCATCATTAATATGATGATGTCATCATAATAACAAAACAACAGGAGAGGCGCGAAAAATGAACAAGAAAGCGAGCCTGCAAACCACGGCCCCGTCGCAAGCGACGACATGCTTCATTGATAGCGAAACGCGGCGAAAATCCCGCACAGCCCTTGCCACCTGCGATGCCGCAAGGCCCGGCAACCGGTAACGGCGCAGCCCATACGCAAGAATACCATCCGCTGATCTGACCGATCGCCCGCGTCGCCTTTACCGGCGCGCAACAAAGGCGGCCTGTCCAAAGGCGACGGGTCGGCACGGCAGGTCACTGCCGCGCGGCGGATGTCCCGCGTCATCAGCCTCACCATCACCGCCCCCGGCCGATCGCGGCCGGCCGGGCAAGCGAAGACCCGTATCAAATGACCTGCACCGGCCCGGGAACCGCCCGCGGTGGACCGGAGAGACCGTGTCGAAAGGAACTGCCCCCATGTCTAAACTGACTGTCACAGATCGCTCGGGACAGACGCATGAGCTCAGCGGCGAGGGGTTCGCCAGCCTGAACATCATGGAAATCATCCGCGACAGCGGTGCCGAGGAGATTCTGGCGATCTGTGGCGGCTGCTGCTCCTGCTCGACCTGCCACATCCATGTCGACCCTGAGGATTGGCCTCGGTTGCCGCCGATGGGTGCGGACGAGGGCGGGCTGCTCGACGGGTCGGACTTCCGCACCGAATTCTCGCGCCTGTCCTGCCAGATCCGGTTCAACGACAGCCTCGATGGCCTCAGGGTCACCGTCGCGCCGGAGGATTGAGCGGTGCGGGACGACAGCTTCGGATATCAGAAGATCCGCTTCGACGTGGTGATCGTCGGGGCCGGACACGCCGGGGCGCAGGCGGCGATCGCCCTGCGGCAGAACGGGTTCGAGGGCAGCATCGCCCTGATCGGCGACGAGCCGGAGCTGCCCTATGAACGCCCACCGCTGTCCAAGGATTACCTGTCGCGGGAAAAGAGTTTCGAACGCCTCCTGATCCGCCCCGCCAGCTTCTGGGCGGAACGCGACATCGCGCTCCTGCCCGGCCGCGAGGTCGATATGGTGGACCCGTCGGACCAGAAGGTGATCGCCGACGACGGCAGCGTGATCGTCTATGGCACCCTGATCTGGGCCGGCGGTGGCCGCCCGCGCCGGCTGCGCTGCCCGGGGCACGATCTGGCCGGGGTCCATTATGTCCGCACCCGGGCCGAGGTCGACCGCATCCAGCAGGAGCTGGAGGGGGTGGAGCGCGTCGCGGTGATCGGCGGCGGCTATATCGGGCTGGAGGCGGCGGCGGCGCTCTCCAAGCTCGGCAAGCGGGTCACGGTGCTCGAGGCGCAGGATCGCGTTCTGGCCCGCGTCGCCGGGCCGCTGATCTCCGACTTTTACCAGGCCGAACACAAAGCCCATGGCGTCGATCTGCGTCTGGGCGTCATGGTCGAGGCGATCGAGGGCCGGGACGGCCATGTCTCGGGCCTGCGCCTTGCCGACGGCCAAACCCTGGCTTGCGAAATGGTCATCGCCGGTATCGGCATCAAGCCGTCGATCGACGCGCTGATCTCGGCCGGTTGCGACTACGAATATGAAAACGGCGTCCGGGTTGATGAGCTTTGCCGCACCACGATGCCCGAGATCTATGCCATCGGTGACTGTGCGCTGCATCGTAACGCCTTTGCCGGCGGCGCCGAAATCCGGCTGGAATCGGTGCAGAACGCCAATGACATGGCGGTGACTGCCGCCCGGGCGATCACCGGTCAGGAGCTGCCCTATCACGCCCTGCCCTGGTTCTGGTCGAACCAATACGACCTGCGCCTGCAAACCGTCGGCCTTTCCGCCGGCTATGATCAAGAGGTTCTGCGCGGCGATATCGCGACGCGCGCCTTTTCGGTCATCTACCTCAAGGAAGGGCGCGTCATCGCGCTCGACTGCGTGAATGCGGCCCGGGATTACGTTCAGGGCCGCCGCCTGGTCGAGGCCGGCAGCCGGATCAGCCCCGCGGCGCTGGCCGACACCGGCCGGGCGCTGAAGGATCTGCTGTGATGCGTGCGGCCGGCATCCCTCCCCTTCCCGCGGCAGGTGCCCGCTGCGCCGCCGCCGATCCCCGATCTGAAATCAAGGCAGAGGTGCCTTGCCCCCGCGGCCTGCCCGCGCTCTGGACAGAGGAGCTTTCCCATGGACAAGCAGCCAATTGAAAACCGGCTGGACGATCTGGTCTTCGACGATCACGTGCATCGTGACGTCTATACCGACCCCGAGATCTTCGACATCGAGATGGACCGGATCTTCGGCAAGGCCTGGATCTATGTCGGTCACGAAAGCCAGGTGCCCAATGCCGGCGACTATTGGACCACGCTGATCGGGCGCAACCCGGTGGTCATGGTCCGCGACAAGGCCGGCGAGGTGCATGTGCTGCACAACCGCTGCCCGCACAAGGGCGCCAAGGTCGTCGCCGAGGGTTGCGGCAATACCGGCCCGCTGTTCCGCTGCCCCTATCATGCCTGGACCTTCAAGCTGAACGGTTCGCTGATGGGGGTGCCGCACCGCAGCTGGTACGACGGCACCGGCTTTGATCCGAAGGGCAAGGAATTCTCGATGCCCTCGGTGGCGCGGGTGGCCTCGCATCAGGGGTTCGTCTTTGCCAGCCTCAGCGCCGAGGGCCCCGATCTGGCGACCTTCCTGGGCGGGTCGATCACCACGCTGGACAATTTCGCCGCCCGCGCCCCCGAAGGCCGGGTCACCGTGGCGGGGGGCGTGCAACGGGTCTGGCAGGAAAACAACTGGAAACTGTTCCTCGAGAACATGAACGACACCGCCCACGCCCCGGCGACGCATGAATCCTCCTGGGCGGCGGCCAAGCAGACGGCGCAGAGCCGTTTCGGCGGCAAGTCGCCGTTCCAGCTGCATATCATCGAGGGCAATGGCGAACCGAATGCCTTCTGGGAAGCGCTCGATTTCGCCTGCTACGACTATGGGCACAGCTATTTCGACGCCATCTTCAACGCGCCGACCGACGAGATCTCGCTGGAGTACCGCAGCCAGCTTGTCGAAAAGCATGGCGAAGAGGGGGCCGACGCGATCCTCAAGGTGAACCGTCACAACACGGTGTTCTATCCCAGCTGCTCGCCGCACGTCGGGTTCCAGCAGATGCGGGTGATCCGGCCGGTTTCGGTCAATCGCACGATGATCGAATTCTATACCTTCCGGCTCGAAGGCACGACCGACCGCTTCTTCCAGCGTACGATCAACTACAGCAACATCGTCAATTCGCCCTCTTCGGTGGTGATGGTCGATGACGTCGATCTTTATCGCCGCTGCCAGGAAGGCATGCTGTCGGAGGGCGGCGAATACATCAGCCATCACCGCAACGCCGGGCGTGACATCGAGGTCGAGGGCGGCCTGCGCGGCAAGGGTGTGACCGAGCTGCCGATGCGCAACCAGTTCCGCGCCTGGCGGAAATACATGGAAAACGGCTCTGGCGAGAAGGTGAACTGAGATGCAGACGCTTGAAAAACAGGAAACCGGCGCGGCACCGGCCGCCATCGTGACCCCCGATCTGCAACACGAGATCGAACAATGGCTTTATCGCGAAGCCGATCTGCTGGATTCCCGCGATTGGGAAGGCTGGGAGGCGCTCTTTGCCGAGGACGGCACCTATTGGGCGCCGCTGTCGCAGACCCAGACCGACGCGCTGAACGAGGTGTCGCTGTTCTACGAGGACGCCATGATGCGCGAGGTGCGCCGCCGCCGTCTGGTGCATGTGCGGGCCTGGTCGCAACTGCCGGTCACCCAGACCGCGCGCATCGTCGGCAATGTGCGGATCACCGCCGGGTCGCGGGAGGAGGGGCGGCTTGTCGTGCGCTCGACCTTCCAGCTCAGCGAATGGCGGGCGCGGCGCGACCAGCGCCAGCAGGCCGGGCATTACACCCACACGCTGATCCTGATCGACGGCGACTGGCGGATCAAGGAAAAGCGCGTCGACCTGATCAACAGCGACGGCGTTCACAACGCGCTTGAGGTCTGGATCTGATGCGACCCCAAGCAGAGCCACGGCGGACCGCGCTGGTCGCCATGCATTACCAGAACGACATCCTGCACCCCGAGGGCAAGATCCGTCTGGGCTTCGCAGACGGCGCGGCGCATCGCGACGCCGTGCTTGACGCCGCCGCTCGGCTGCTGGCGGGGGCCCGTGCCCAGTCGGTGCCGATCGTTCACGTCCGCACCGCCCGACCGCCGCAGCCCGGAACCTATCTGGAAAACGCGCCGATCTTTCGCAACGTGGTCAGGATCGGTGCCTGTATCGAGGCGGAATGGGGATCGGAGTTCTTCGAGGGGCTCGGCCCGCAGGGGGAGGAGATCGTCGTGGTGCACAATCGCGTCAACGGCTTCTTCGACTCGACGCTCGAGATGCGGCTGCGCGCGCTGGGGGTGACCGATCTGGTGATCTCCGGCGTCGCCACCAACTCCTGCGTCGAACACACCGCCCGGCATGCCGCCGACATGGGCTATACCGTGACCGTGGCGCAGGACGCCTGTTCGGCCTCGCGCGCCGATGTTCACGACATGGCGCTGTTCAACATCGGTTTGGTGGGCAGTGTCGCCACCGTCGATCAGATCGTGAAAGGTGGCTTCGCATGATCCGGCTGGAGGGACGCACCTATATCGTCTCCGGCGCGACGCAGGGGCTGGGCGCCGATATCGCGGCCGGGCTGGTCGGGGCGGGAGCCAGAGTCGCCGCTATGGGGCGGGGGCGCGGCAAGGGGGT
>JBLWWC010000027.1:0-7121 GCA_048268145.1 Qipengyuania sp.
TCGCCCTGCGCGATGCGGCCATGATGGAGTTGATGACGCTGGCGCCGATCCCCTCGGCGCTCGATCAGATCCTCTGGACCTTTGGCGACGAGGCCGTGGCAGAAGTGACCGGAAGGTCGATCCGACCTCTGAAGGCGGACGATGGCCACCTCTTCATCGAGAAACGCAGCGCCAGCAGCAATTCATCCGAGACCCAAGCCTTCATGGACGGCGAGAAGGATGTCCTGATCTTCTCCGATGCGGGCGGGACGGGCCGATCCTACCATGCGGCGCAAACGGCGAAGAACCAGAAACGGCGGCGGCACTACCTGCTGGAGCCCGGCTGGCGCGCGGATGCGGCCATTCAGGGGCTGGGCCGCACGCATCGCTCGGCTCAGGTCAGCGCGCCCTTCTTCCGGGTCTGCACCTCCGATGTGCATGGTGAGAAGCGCTTCACCTCGACTATAGCCAAGCGCCTCGACCAGCTGGGGGCCCTGACCAAGGGTCAGCGCGAGACCGGCTCGCAGGGCATGTTCCGCGAGGAGGACAATCTGGAAAGCCCGATCGCGCGGGCGGCACTGCGTGGGTATTTCGCCGATCTCGCCGCCGGGCGCGCCGAGGCGATGAGCTACGAGAGCTTCACCGACTGGACGGCCCTGCGGCTGATCGACAAGGACGGGGTGCTGCTTGAAGAGCTTCCGCCGATCCAGCGGTTCCTGAACCGGGTGCTGGCGCTCCCCATTCATATGCAGAACGCACTCTTTGCCGAGTTCATGGCGAGGATCGCCGATCAGACGGAACGGGCGCGCGCGGCGGGCACGCTCGATCTCGGGGTGGAAACCCTGCGTGGCGAAAAGATCGAGCAGGTCTCCACAGAGGATCTCTGGACCTGCCCGAAATCCGGCGCCGTGACGCGGATCATCGGACTGGAAGTCACCGACCCGGTCCACGTTCTTGGGGCCGAAGAGGCCATATCGCGCAATCTGGACAAGACCACGATGGTGAATCGCGCCTCCGGCCGCGCGGCGCTCATCTCGGCGCGCCCTATGCAGATGTATGACGAGGACATTGTCACGCTGATGCGCAAGGCGGTGCGGCCCAACGGGTCGAGCTATCTGGAGGAGACGCGGTTCGGGTCCTCGGCCTGGGAGAACATCGGTAAGCCCGAGTTTGCAAGGCTTTGGGATGCCGAGGCTGCCTCCTTGCCCAAGACCACCACGACCAAGCTCTACCTGTTGACAGGGCTGCTGTTGCCGATCTGGAAGGACATTCCGACCACCAATGAGCGCATCTACCGGGTCACGCCCGACGGGGCGACCGCGATGATCGGGCGGACTCTGAGCGAGCAAGGCGCGGCCGCGCTGCGCGCCCGCTTCCTCGTGTCCAATCCGCAAACACCGCAGGAGATGTTGACCGCCGCCCTCGGCACCACCGCGCCTGTCGATCTGGGCCGGGGTCTCACCCTGACCCGTCGCCGCGTCGCAGGCGAGATGCGCCTTGAGTTGTGCGGCGCGGATCGGGGCATGATCGACGGCCTCAAGGCAATGGGGTGTTTCACTGAGATCATCGCCTTCCAGCTGCGGGTGTTCCTGCCGCATGGGGCCGGGATCGACACGGGAAGCATTCTGGCCCGGATCGTGGGGCAGCTGCCACACGCCGCGTCTGTAGCAGCAGAATAGGGAAGGGTGAGATCATGACACTCGATGACATCAAGGCGGCTGTCGACGCCGGTCAGACCGTGCACTGGGCCAATATCGGCTACGTTGTCCACAAGGACTGGCTCGGTAGTACCTCATCACCTATCTGCCGAATGGTAGCTGCATCGGTCTGACCGACCGGGAGGGGCACCGGTTAAACGGAAAAGCGGCGGACTTCTTCATCGCACGATCGGAGGACGGCGCGGAAAATCCGGGCAGCCAATCAAGACCAGACGGGCAGGGGCGTAGCACGCGGAGGCGCGGGAGCATTCCCACTCGGACGGCAGGCCTGACCCGCGGGCGGAGCTGAAAGGAAAGCGAGCTTTCTGATTTGTGATCCCTCAAGGGGTCGAGAAAGCAATCCCGGATGCGCTGGCAAGGACGTCAGACACCGGCCAATCTGAAAGGAACCATCCCATGTTCGCAGGAACCCTCACCCGCAATGTCGAGACCACAGGCGCTCAATACACCGGAATGATCCACTCGACGCACTTTGACATCGCCATCCAATTGGAGGCGCGGGCCAAGATGTCCGAACGCAGCCCGGATTATGACGTGACGGCGATCAACAAGTCGGGCCGCAAAGTGCGCATTGGCACGGCCTGGAACGAGACCGGCAACAAAAGTGGCAACCCCTACATCTCGATGCAGCTCGATGTCGGCCTCGGCCCCTTCCGGGTCAACGCGGTGCAGACGAAAGAGGCGCGCGCGGCCCAGAGCGGGGAGTTCGAGATCATCCCGCTGGTCTCGAACGGCCTGATGAAATCCGGCTCGCTCTCGGGCGAGCTCACCGCCATGGACGCCGACAACGCCTTTGCGGGCTACATCGCGAACATGATGTTCGATCTGGAGTTCATGCTGATCGAGAACAGCTACAAATCCGAGGAGACCCACCCGGACTACCGGATCGAGGTCAGCTCGCCCCGCGGCACACCGATCCGCGTCGGCTCGGCCTGGATGGCCAAGAGCAGCCGAACCGGCAATGACTACCTGTCGCTGCTGATCAACACGCCCGATGGCGATCTGCGCGTCAACGCCGTGCAGAACGAAGAACAGCGTGGCGGGCAGACCTTCTCGATCATCCCGTTCATCGACAGCGGCGATCAGGCGCAGGACACGGGCGCGGGGCTGTCGCTGGTCGCGTGATCAGCGTCTGAGACTGAACGAGCTAAACCGAAAGGGGAGCCGTGTGACCACGGTTCCCCTCTTACAATGTCCGTTATGAATGTAAGGTCAGATTTGCCAGGCGCGTTCAGGTTGCAAGCGGCCCTAAAACATAAGATGGCGGCAGCCCTTAGAACGGCCTGCCCCGCGTCCGAACACACACCCGAAAACAGCCCAGTTAGATATAGTACTTGAATGGCTGCGGTCCGCCCTCCCGCGCCGAACCCATCACAAGGATGTCTCCGACCATCTTTGCGAAGCGGACTGTTACCGGCAACCCATCGTTGAAGTTGCACGAGTTGTAGTTGATCTTTGTCAGTCCCATGATGTCAGCAAGTACCGTCCGCATCTCTGGCTTCTGATGCTTTGAGCGCAGGATCGTCACCATAAGCGGGTTGGGTGTTTCAGGCCCGATATAGGTATCCAGCTGCGGGACGTAGCCGCTCGTCCAAAGGTAGGCGTTATTCTCGTCTAAACTTAGAGCCGTTCCTCTGATCACGGGGTAGTCGCCTGCACGGAAGAGCTTTGCGTCACCACCCGTAGGTCTGATCCGTACACCGACGACGTTCGTCCCCTTCGGAGCCGCCTGACAGAAGGCCTGCCACTCCTCGTCGTTGAATGACGCCTGCCCATGGATGAAGAGTTCCTTGGGCGGCTTGGAGTGCAGATCCCGGTACGCTTCTATCACAGTCCCCAAAAGTTCTTTCGCGGCGTCAGCGTTTAGATGGTATTCGTACTCGCCGGTCTTCCAAGGGCCATTCGCGCCGCGGAACACCACGCCATCGCCTTCACTCAAAAACATCTGCGCCGCGCAGCAGACGTGATTATCGCGGTTGTTCGGGAGGTTTTTGTAGACCATCCCGATGTAGCATACCCCTTCGCGCACGTTCGACAGCCTCCAGGGCGGTCGGTCCTGAGTCTTGTAGTAAAGCCCCGTCGCGATGTTCCACGCCACTGTCGCCGGGTCTTGGGTGGTTCGCTTGGGATAGCCCGCACTGTTGGTGAATGCTGTCGGTTCGAGGGTCGACTCGCGCAGGATCTGAGATGGCGCGATCGAGAGCAAGGTCGCCTTAATGTGCCTGCGGAAGTCGGGAATGTCGTCAAACACGTCCTCGATGTGCGGGTCGAACCGTTCGTCCATGAAAAGGAATGACTGGGGTGACCTAGCGCGCTGCTTCTTGGGTGTTTTTCCGGCGACGAGGGTCAGACCGGTCCGCCTCGATTCCGGACGGCAGCGCTCGTAGACTATCTCGGGCACGACGAATATCCATACGTCGATCGATCCCTCTTCGTTCCGCCTGAATTTGTGGACGCGCTCAGTGTAGATACGGGCGACCGCATCGACGGCCTCGTGCATGTTCTGCACCCTCGTCGCGCGCTCGATAGCGTCGAACTCGACCGTCAGGGCCCTGAGCCGATCTGGATCGAACGTAACGCCGAATGTCTCTTCGAGCCCGGCGAAATCCGCGAGATGAAGGCGGTCCTTCTTCTCCGTCGGCCCCGGAGGCGGCACCGGTATCCCCGAAAGCAGCCGTCGGCTCCAAGAGCGGAAGTGGCCGATCCCGTCCGACGTTCCGACAACCCCAATTCGAACCTCTCGAAGTTTCCTTGGGCCGTCATGAGGTCCATATAGATAAAGGCCATCCTTTGGGTGGTGGCTTCTCTGGTCATGGCAGAAGTCGAGTTCCGGCTCGTCAAAGTGATCTACGATCAAATTTGCCTCGGGAAACCTCATGTAACGTCTCCTTCGGGCTCAGCATCTTCGTCATCAGCCGCAGGCCGCCCGAGCGTGCTTTCGTCCTGCTCTTCGGCATCAGGGTCGCCTACGTCTGGAAGTGCTGTGCTGACCGGTGAAGTGAAGAGAAGGGGCTCAGATGAAAGAAGCATGTCCTGGCCCGGAGCCAGCGAAACTCGAATGTAAGCTGACTCTCCGGACATGATCTGGAGGAATGCCAAAAGCCGTCCATGCCATTGCTTGTTGCGCCAACCCTTGCAGCCCGATCTGCGAAGGCGATGCATCTTCTTCGGGTCATCTATGCGTTCGCCCTGCTCCGTATTGTTGTCCTTAGCGAAAAGGACGCGCGCCTTCAGGCGGAAGTGCCAGAAAGGCCAGTTCCGAGGGATCGCCGTTACCCCATACGACCAGACATGCTTTCGGGCGATGTTGCGCAGCATGGACGACCGGCGTTCGCCTTGCCGACCCCAGGGCACCCGTTCACCAATCCCGACTTGAGTGGGGGACACATGGAAACCATCGCCGTTGGAATAAGCGTAGGCGACCATGCCGATCTTCCTGCAGTGCCGTTCCCAACCATCGCGCAGCAGGCCCGTGAGCATATTCGACAGATCGCGTCCCGCGACGCCTATCTCAGGCATACCCTTTTCCACCGCATCGACAACCGGCACAGATGTCCGTAGGCGCAACTTCGCTACGCCTCCGAGGCTTTCCTCAACATCAGGGGGCGCAGCGAAGGTGATCACGCCTCGCTCATGCGCGACGGCGGGAAACGACAGCCCTCGCACCCGCCTCTTGAGGACGTCGGTCTGGACCGCTCCCGCCGCCTCGTAGAAGTGGAGTTCATCGGGCATTTCCAAGATCTGAATCCAATTCGAGACCAAGGACTCTGGCTCGCGCACTAGCGGAACAGCACCACGTTTGCGGAAGCTGTCCCATTGAGCTGCGACCGCGATGTGCTCGCGTCGGCGCGTTACGCCTTGGCGGCGCAGCGTCTCGAGAAGTTTCGAAAGCCCTTCTGCCCAACCCCGCGCGAAATCGGCAGGCGTCGCATCGCGGAGGCCATCAATCTTGGCCGCCTCCTCGATCCGTAACGGGATTATCAGGCGAGTGTCGCCGAGACTTGCAGCAAGCGTTTTCGCCCTGTCGATCAGGTCCATCGCGTCGTCGTTGGTGCGGGTGGCCGCGCTCGCCACTGCCAGCACCTTCGCCGCGCGATGCTCCAGCGCCACTCCAATCTCCTTGTGCCATCTGTCTCCAGGCTCGAGGGTCAGTATCTCGGAAAAAACGCGATACCCGTGCGCTTCGAGCTTTGGACCGAGCCAAAGGATGAACTGATCGTGGTCGGGGCGCGCTCCGACAAGGAACAGGGTATCCCGCTGCGTTTCCGCCTCTGACTCCACCTTTCCGCCGATCCCTGGCTTTGGAAGCAACGCTTGAAGGACCGAAGGAGGCTTCAGGCGGCCCTCGCGCTCATCCAGCGTCTCATGAAGCATCCGCTTCAGCGTGCGCCCGCTCGCGGGGGTCCATAACTTGGGATGAGCTTCCTCAATGTCAGGATGCGCGCGCAGCAACGCCTCAAGATCCTCGCGCCCGAAGATGTTTCCCGGAGATCGAATGGCGGGGCCGCAAATCTCCACGAGGTCCTGCTTCCGTTGTGGAGTCATCGCTACGGACGTTGACAGGATGTAGCGATCGGGCGCCAACTGATCGATCTTCGCGCGCTCCTTCGACATCTCACGTTTCAAAGCTGAGATGGCAGATCTCTCGTATCTCTTAGCTTGTAGGATCGTCAGGCTTTGCGCCTCTGGCGCGTGGCGTCCATCTATTCCACCATCAGCTCCTTCGCCGAATTGCTCGAAGCGGATGCCAAGAGCGCGACCGATAAGGTCGGCTGAAAGCGCCTCGAACTCGGAGGGCGATAATGCAGAGAAATCGGCAGGCATAATATCTATATATCGCCATCCAGTCCGGTTTACACCCAAGATTTACCTCACAGACATTCCGATTTGGTATCTCACAGAGAATCTAAAGCACAGGTGCGATGTGGCTGGGTTAGTCTATATCAACCTGCGCCCATCATTTCCGGAACGGGTTTCCGCGATCACGTCGTTAAGGCGATAACTGATGTGTCACCGTGAAGGTCGACATTCTGCAATGTCGCATGCTGTGATAGAAAATTTGTATCGCTGGCAGTGAACTCTCCTGCACATCGACCTTGGTCTAAGCCTTCCGGCCTCCCCTGCTCGGCTGCGCGTGTCGCAGGGGCGAACGGCCCTTCGGTCCGTCGCGCATTCGGCCATGCGGCCTCACCGCGGCGTTGCGCTTGGCATCCCGGTTTGCCCGCCTCGCGAGCACGTCCCTCCCCGGGCGCTCCGCCGGATTGCGCTCTGGTCTGTTTTGGCCTGAGGCCAAAACGATCCCGCCGCTTCATTCGTCTTCCGCGTCCGGTCGGGCCGTTTGCCTGCTCGGGTCGGGCAAACCTACCGTCAATACACACACACATGAGTGCGGAAGCATATCCTCCGGATGGCCCCCAAATCAGC
>JBLWWC010000028.1:0-6226 GCA_048268145.1 Qipengyuania sp.
CGGAAAGGACGAAGAAGATGGCACCCAGGACCGCGCCGAAGACCCAGCCCGCGCGGTCGCCGATCGTGTCGCCATAGGCGGTGATGCGGGCGACCATGTTGTCGAGGCTCTCATAGACCCCGGCCTCGTCGCCCGAGCCGGTAAGGGCAAGGATCGAGGCGCCGATAGAGTCGGGCACGCGCGTGACGATGTCATAGATGACGCTGAAATTGTCCCAACTCTGCGCGAAAATCCCCACGAGCATGATCTTCATTCCGAAGGCAAAGCCGGTACCGAAGGGCAGGGGGCGGAGTTGCATGACAGCGTTGATCCCGAGCAGCACGACGAGGAGCGCGGCCCCGGCAGAAATCACGTCACCGACAGCACCTGCCGAGGAGACAAAGCCGTCCTGTGCCACGGTATCCACCGCGGCGTCGACCTGGCTCAGGATGTCGCGAATAACTCCCATCTACTTCGCACAGGCCTCCACGATTTGCGCCTCGAGCGCGTCGGCCTGCGCGTAGAGATCGAGCACCTTGAATGGAAGGCGCGGATGGTCCGAGGTCTGGAACCGGGGCAAGGCGTCAAGCGCCTGATCCCAGCTGAACTGATCCAAAAGGCAGGAGCAGCTTTCCGAAGCCAGCGCTTCCTCGGCAATCAGGATGCGCAGGATCGCGCGGTAGCCATTGCGGAGATAGGCGGTCTCGGCCAGATCGGCGGGTGGTTTCGGAACACGGCATTCATCCGTTTGATCCCGCGCGATCGCCATCGAGTTGAAGGGCGTGTCGCCTGACGGATCTGTGCTCGGTGTCTGCGCCAACGCAGCATTGGGCAGGGTACAGAGGACTGTCGCTGCGAGGCCAAGAGACTGAATTGGCCCAAAGCTGAGTGTCATGGTTTGCTTCATGGATCCACCGCCATCGAGCGGAACTTGCGCTCATCCGCTAGGGTTGCGGCATCGACGACGCCCAGTTGGCCGGCACTGACGCCTTGCGCCGCCTCAAGCCGCCAAATCTGGGTCAGGATGATGCCAAGTTCAGCGGTGACGCGGGTGTTGAGATCGACGGCGGCCTTCAGCCCGTCCTGATCGTCGATCAGCCCCACCATGGTCTCGAGCCGCTCGAGGCTCTGACCTGCCTCTTTGTGACTTTCCTGGGCAGCAACCGACAGCATGGCGCTGGCCCCGGCCGAGGTGGCGATGCGGTTGTCGGCCGGCTGGTCGGAGCCCGAGAGCGTGCCCAGGCGCTCCGAAGTGAAGCCGCTGCCAGACAAAACCCGCTCGACCGAGGCCGAGAGTTCTGCGCCCGGATTGAACCCGCTCAGGAAATCGCCGCTGGCCAAGGACTGCGCGGTGTTGAGGGGCGCGACGAGTTTGCCGCGCAGCGCGCGGAACTCCTCGACGGTGGCGAAAAGTTCACCCAGCCCGCTGCCCTCGATCAGCGAGGTCAGTTGCGCCTCGAGATTGGTAAGCTGCGACAGCTGGGTTTCCAACTCTAGCCGCATGGTGGCGAGCTGCTGCATCTGGACGTTCAGGTCCTCGGCCATGTGCTCGAGTTGCGCCACGAGCTGACCAAGCTGTGATCCATCAAAGGTCGGCACGCCCTGAGCCGTGGCGGGCGAAGAAAACCCGAGTGTGGTGACCGCAGCCACGGTCAGGAGAAGCTGTCTCATTCGGGAATTCCCATCTGCATGAAATCGCGCTCGGCCAGCCGGTCGGCGACGAGGTGTTGGGCATAGGCGGCCTCGCGCTGCTGGTTGGCGGCCATCAGCCGGACACGAAGATTGAGGATGCGGCCGATCTCGGCCTTGGCGTAGGTATTGAGTTCCCAGGCCGCCTTGGCATTGGGCTGCGCATCGATCTGCAGGATGATCGCGCGCAGGCGATTGATGACCTGTTCGGTGGTGGCCGAACTGTCGGCCGCGTAATAGACACCCGCCTCGGAGATGCTGGCATATTCGGCCAGTGCAAAGTCCGAGGGCGAGAGCGTGCCGAGCGCATCGGCGCCACCCACGACAGCCAGGTATTCGTTGTAAAACTTGGAGATGTTGCGGACATAGCCTTGGGTCTCGGCAAAGGGCGGCACGCCGCCGTATTCGATCACCCGGCCCGGTCCTGCGTTATAGGCCGCGAGCGCATGGGGGATGTTGCCGAAGCGATTGAGCTGGGTGGTGATGTAACGCGCGCCGCCGCGCAGGTTGTCCTTCACGTTGTAGCGGTCGACTCCGAGGTCGGAGGCGGTGCCAGGCATGAGCTGGGTCAGGCCATAGGCCCCGACCGGACTTTCGGCAGCGACGTTGAAGCGGCTCTCCTGCTTGATCAGGGCCTGGAAGAGGCAGCGCCATTGGGTGGCCGAGAGACCGGCGCGGGCCAAACCGGGGGCACTCGCGAACTCGCCCGCGACTTCGACGATCATCATCTCGACCGTCTCGCGGCCCTCGCCGAAGAGGCGGCTGTTCATCGGGTTTGGATCGGTATTGGGATAGACCGCCGCCACCCCGAAATCCGCATTGCCCTCGAGCGCGCGGATATCAAATCCGGGTCCGGTGATGGCCGCCGTCATCTCTTCGAGCACGCGCAGCTGGTCGGCCTGGACATCAGCGAGCGTGGACTCGGTGCGATCCTTGTCCTGCTGGACGCCCAGATCCTCGGCCAGCGCCGTCACCCGGGCAATGGCGCGACCGATTGCGGAATTGTCCTGCGTCGGCACGCCCTGTGTATGGGCGGGCAGGGCACCGAGGCCGAGGCAGAGCCCGGTGGATATGATCGCGGCACGGTTCATTCCGGACGGGGTAGGGGTTCGAAGGTGCAGTCAGGATTGGCCGTCTCCTGAAGAGAAGCACCCATGGTCGAGAAGGAAAGCGCAGCGCGCGTCACCTGCGGCTCGCCATTGCGACCGAAGCAGGGCGAGGTCTGTTCGGTGTATTTTTCGCAAGCCGAGAGAAGGCCTGCGGCGGCGCAGAGCGCGAGGAGCGGTTTCGAACTCATATCACATGTCTCCAGAAGTCGGGATTGGTGCGCCAATCGGCGGGCACGCGGGCCTCGCCGGTGGCGCCGCCGCCAAGGATGGGCAGGAGGGTGCCGAGGGCCGAGAGATCGGCATCGACAAAGACGCTGTCGCCCGCCGAGCGCACCAGCGCGATGCGCTGGCCGATGGTGGGCTGGACGAGAAGGGCCGCCTCCTTGGCGTTGACGCGCAGGAAGTCGTAATCGGAGATGGTGGCGCGATCGTTGGGGAAGAGGATCTGGGTCGGCACCGTCTCGACGATGGTCTTGCCCACGCGGCTGTCGCGCAGCTGGCTCGGATATTGCGTCATCATGATCACGACGCAGTTCATCTTCCTGAGCGTCACCAGCCAGTTTTCCAACCGGGCCCCGAAGTAGGGATCGTCTAGAAGCTTCCAGGCTTCGTCGAGCACGATGATGGTGGGGCGGCGATCCTCGACCACGCGCTCGATCTGGCGGAAGATGTAGGAGAGCACCGCCATCCGCTCGGTCGTCATGTCGAGGATCTCGGTCATGTCGAAACCGATGATGTCGGAGGCGAGTTCAAGCCCCGCACCCTGCTCCGGCTCATCGAAGACCCAGCCATAGCGCCCGCCCGGGGCCCATTCGGCAACGCGGGACTGCAGCTCGCCATCGTCATCAAGCGATTGAAAGAGGGTCTCGAAACTCGCAAATCGCCGAAGCGAGCCTTCCGCATGGGCATTTTGCGCAACCGCGCTCTGGATATGGCGGGATTGCTCACCCGAAAGGGTTCCGCCCCGGGAAAGAAGGGTCGAAAGCCAGTCCGAAAGCCAGGCGCGGCCACGTTCATCGATCTCGGTATCGAGAGGGTTCAAGCCGGACGGCACCCCGGCGCGGATTTCGTTGTAGCGGCCACCAAGGGCGCGCACGGCCATCTCGAGGCCGCGATCCTTGTCGAAGAAGAAAAGTCGCGCGCCGACCCGTTGCGCCTGGGCCGCGAGAAAGGCCGTGGTCAGTGTCTTGCCGGTGCCGGTGCGTCCCAGAACCAGCGTATGGCCAACAGTGGGCTCCTTGCCCGGGCTGCCTGCCTCATGGAAATTGAAGCGGTATCCCGATGTGCCGACCGTCGGCAGCACAGAGATCGTCTGGCCCCAGGGCGACTGGTCAGGTCCACGCCCCTCGACACTGCCGTGAAGCGCCGCGAAATCAGCGAAATTGATCGAGGAGATTGGCGTCTTGCGCGCCCGGTAGCCAAAGTTACCGGGACTTTGCGCGAAGTAGGTGGCTTTCAGCGCCATGTTTTCGCGCACGATCACCGACATGATTTCCTGGCCCACGCGCTTGATCTGGGCGGCGGCGCGTTCGAGCGTGTCGCGGTCTGGTGCATAGACCGCGATGGAGAGGTGATGGTCGCCAAAGGCGATGCGGCCTGCTTCCTGATCGTCGGCAGCCTGGCCCAATTGCTCGCGCAAGGAGACGGCGGCATCGTCGGAGGCCTGCATCTGGCGGATGATCCGCTGGATGCGTTCGGCCATGATGTTGTTCGGGATCGGGCTGAAGGAGTTGGTCAGCACGATGTCGAGGGGCAGGTCGAGCGCGTCGAGCAGCGTCACATCTGTCAGCGCCGGATAGGTCTTCATCGAGAAGATCGCACCGTATTTGACCTGACTAGTCACGGCGTCGGTCAGGGTGACGACGTCGCCGTCGAAGGTCGCGCGGCAATTGCTCAAAGTGTGCGAGAGGGGCAGGGCGCTTTGCCCGAAGGCGATCGGAGAGAATGCCCCAGCGTTCAGCGCATTGAGATAGCCCAGCCATTCACCGCCCGCCTTCGTCAGCCTGACGGGGTTGGCCGAGGCAAGCGCCACCTCGAAGAAGCCCATGACCTCGTTCAGCTCCTGCAGGCGCGTCGCGCGGTCCTTGACCCAGGCCTTGCGGGCCAGCGCGCGCAAGAGCGGAATGCGCGCGGAGATATCCGGCCGCCGGATGACGCTGAGATAGAGTTGGCGCTTGGCCGGGCGCAGGTCTTTGACATGGGCCTGCCAGCGGGTGTCGATCGCGGCGGCGAAGCTGTCACCTTCGATGGGCCGCATCCCGAGACCCTGCGGCACAGAGATCCGGTGAATGTAAAAACCGAAGGCGTTGCCGGTCTGGGCGACAATGGCGGCAACTGCGCGTTTGAGCGCGTCGAGCCGGGCGTCCTCAGTGGTCATCGGGTTCAGACCGTCGAGGCGCAGGGTGGCGAGGAGGTCGCCCTCGCGCAGGACCATGACATCGTCATCGGCGAGGGCAAAATACGGCAGGTGCTCGGCGAGATAGCTTTCCCGCGCGAACTCCCTGCCGCCCGCTTGATGCAGGGCTGCCCCAACAGTGGAAAGAGTGCCTGCATCACGCGCCAAAGCTGTCGCCTCCATGCAGAGCCCGGTTCTTCGTCGGGCGCACCACTCCGTAGGAGACCCGCAGCACCTCGAAGAAATGCGGCTCGCGGTCGGCGACGAACCAGAGGATCGGATAGGCGACAATCCCGATCAGGAAGAAGACCATCGACTTCGTCCAGATGAACGGCAGAACGACCCCACTCGCCAGCACCACGAGGTATCCTACGGGCAAGCCCAGATACTTGGGCGGACGGGCGAGGCCCAGAAAGAGGGGGGATCGTTCTGCCATCTAGTGACTTTCCCGTTCAGCAAGAGACGGGCATCCGGAGGGCAATTCGAGGCAGCGTTTGCGAAGCACAATGCGTTCGAGTTGACCGCAAGATTCCGTTTTGCGGGAAGGGCACAGTGCTTTCCGGTTCATCAGGAGAACCCATCCACAATCGTCCCGGCCGAGAAGATCAGCACGATCCCGATGATGACGGAGGCAAACCAGCCCCAGTTGAGCCGCCCCATCATGCACATAAAACCTGTGCCGATGACGGCGAGCGTGGCGACCGCGATTCCGATCGGACCGGTCAGCGCGGCCTCGACGGTTTCCAGCATGGTCTGGATGGGTGACAAGTCTTGCGCGAAGGCGGGGCTTGCGAAAGCCGCCAGGGTTGTAGCGGCAGGCAAGAGGCGTTTGAGGCGATGTCGAAGCATGCGGTGTTCCCTTGTTTTACTGAAGTTCGATGAGGACGGGCGCGCGGGCAGGACCCCGGTCTGCGATGCGGGTGTCCGGCGCGGAATCGGCTGCGCCTGCCAGCCGGGAGCGGATCCGGTGGATGCGCGCGATGTAGTCGCGGGTCTCGGCGAAGGGCGGGATGCCGGAATATTCGACGACCCGATGCGGCCCGGCATTATAGGC
>JBLWWC010000029.1:0-5748 GCA_048268145.1 Qipengyuania sp.
CGCCGCAGAACTCGGCGTCAAGCCCGTCACAATTTACAGATATGTCGGCCCCAACGGGGAACTCAGAGAGAACGGAAGACGCGTCCTGGCCGCTTAGAGTGTCATTCTGCACTCAGCCGGAATCGACCCCCATCAGGCAGCGACCCAGGAAGACCTGCCCCCGACCGGCGCCAACAAGTGGGAGGTCTTGAGGGAGCTCGCTGCCGCTCGAGTCGCGTTCGGCTTGTCCGATCGGGATCTGACAGTGCTTCAGGCACTGGTCAGCTTTCACCAAGCGACGATCCTCGGAGGGAATGACAGCGAGTTGATCGTACATCCGTCCAACAAGGCGATTTGCGAGCGCTTGAACGGCATGCCCTGCTCCACAATGCGGCGGCACCTCTCTAACCTCGTACAGACCGGTTTCGTCGTCCGCCGCGACAGCCCCAACGGCAAGCGCTATGCGCGCCGCTATGGGGACGAAAAGGTTGCGTTCGGGTTCGATCTCTCGCCGCTCGTGCGGCGCTTTCAGGAGGTCTGCGAGGCCGCCGAGGCCGTCCGGGCTGCAGAGGAACGTTACAAGCGCCTCCGCGCCACCGTAAGCCTAATGCGGCGCGACTTGGCAGGTCTGGCAGAGTACGGCAGCTCGCTGCGCCCGGATTTGGGCCTTTGGGATCAATTCTCCGACCTTGCCGTCCTTACAGCCCGAGATCTTCGTAGAAAGCTTGAGATGGCCGATCTCAAGCAGATCGAAAAGGCTTTGGGCGCGGCTTTGGACCAGGCGCGAGACCTTCTTGGGGATGGCAATACAGAAAATATGAGCACCAATGATGCTATTTCTGAGCAGCACTATCAGAATTCAAATAAAGACCCTTATGATCTTGAACCTCGCTTAGAAAAAGCGCGGGATCCAGACAAAGCGCTTGAACGAGTAGACGCTGGAGTTCGTGTAGATCGTCCTGAGGATGAAGGAGATCCCCCTGAAGAACCTGAAGACCAACTCATGCCGAATATCCCGCTTGGACTTGTTCTCGCATCTTGCCAGGAATTCAAATCATATGCTGAACAGCCCGTGCGCCATTGGCACGACTTGGTCAGGGTTGCTGATATCGTCAGGCCCATGATGGGAATCTCACCGTCCGCTTGGGATGAGGCAAAACGCTACATGGGTCCCGAAGAAGCGTCCGTCGTCGTTGTTGCGATGCTTGAACGGTTCGGGGATATCCGATCGCCGGGTGGGTATTTGAGATCCTTGTCGGCCAAGGCGGCTATCGGCGAATTCTCTTGCGGGCCGATGATCATGGCGCTGATGCGTCGGGATGCTGCATGAGGAGTTCACAGTTGTGAACCGTGCTGAGGTTTCTTCCTTGTCCGCCAAGTTCACAGCTGTGAACTTTCTCCCTGCATGGCCAGAGTCCGAACATCTGGCGATCCAGCCGATAGCAGTGTGTCGACCTTACCCGTCACTCAGGCAGGTCACCATCGCCAAACAGGTTAGGGAAAAGACGTTCCCGGTAGTCCAATGGGAAAACCAACCGCACCGGCGTCTTCGGAGACGCGGAGGTCAGGTATCCGGCGGCGGTCAGTTTGCTTAGCGTGTTGCGAGCAGTGCGCTCGGACGTCTTGAGCACAATCTGCGCGTCGCCTCGTTCCAGTGCACCATGCCGAAGAACCGCTGAGATCAGTTCCGGAGCGCGCTTGTCATCAATGGTATCTGCAACAAGACGTCGATACCGCTGGTCCAATCCACCGAGATCGAACAATCTTGCTGAGAAGGTGATCTGATCGAGCGTCACCTTTAGGAACCATTCACTGAACGTCTTCAGTGCCGCTTCTGACAGGTTTCCCCGCCCGTCGCGGTCTCCGCGGCGTGGACTGTCGGCCAGATCCATCATCCGTTTGTACTCGCCCCGATCGGTCAGCCCGCGGGCCAGCCCACGCGATACGGACCAAAGCCCTTGGCCACCAATCCCCGCTGTGAGGGCCATGGCATGAGACATCAGTCTGCTGACACGACCGTTGCCATCGGGGAAAGGGTGGATGTAGTTCAACCGGTGATGTGCAGACGCGATCGCGATGATCCGTCCGCTTGAAGACCGCGCCGCAATTTGAAACCGTTTGTCAAAGTGATCCATGAATGCCGCAACGCGTGACGATGATGGAGGTAGGTGGCGCCCGACCGCGACTTCTCGATCATCGTTCTGGCGCATACGTCCCGGAACAATGGGCTCCTGTGTGCCGTTGGGATGTTCGATGACCCGAAACTCGTCAGGCATCTCGTCGTAGAAGCTCTTATGGACCCAAGTCAGGAATTCGACGGATGTGGGGCAGGGCAGGGTGCCCTTGCGATGCATCTCGTCGATGGCCCGTTGAACGATGACGTGCGCCCGGGCCTCAAGGGCGAGAGGGCGGGTTTCCTCTTCAAGCTCTGCACCAGCCAGCGCCCTTTCAATATCGCGGGGGCGTGTGTTGTGTCCTTCGATCAGGTTGGAGTAGTAACAGTTCATCACGCGGACGAGATCGGCAAGCTCGGCTGCGCTGTCAGGATGCAGCCCTTGTCCCAGCCCGGTGGCTTCCCTCTGGATGTCGACCGAAAGGTCTGCCAATTCTGTAGGAATATGCTCCTCAAAGAAGCAGGGTTCGATTCTGGCGGGTGTTTCCAGCATTTTTGCCGATCTTCTATGTTTGCAAAGTAATTGAAAAACATACACATTTTGGAGTCGCAGGCAAGGTTTTGCCGATATGCGTTGCCGATCCTGCCTGCCGTTCTGAATTTGCTGTTCCAAATCAAGGGCTTCTGAAGACGGCCCGGTATTGAGTCGCTTGTTGAGGACCCGTTGGATTTTGAGGAGGACAGGGTCCGTACCCGGGAAAAGTGAAAGTGTCCTTCGAGTCTTGTGACTGACGGATGAGGGCCTTTGGGGTGCCTCGGACGGGTCCGGGCCGGGTTCCGGTCTGCCGTTCCGGATGAAGGGCATTCCCATGCAAACAGGTGTCTTGCGCGTGTTGCGCGCGACCGCTGCCTCTTGGTGGCGGCATAGAGAGCTGCGCCGAACCGGCGAGACGGAGCTGGCACGGCAGCTCGAGCGGAAAGCCGTTCTCCGCGATCTCGGCTATCTCAGGCAGGCTACGTCATTGCCAAACGCGCATGTGATCTGCGGGGATGGTGGGACGTTCATCCATCTCGGTTGGACCACCGTGTCGACTCTCGCGCCTATCGAGCGCTTCCCCCTAGCCGTGCTTGCGGTCGCACTAGGGACACCCGCCATCGACATTCGACCCGTCACCAATGTCAACGCCTTCGCGAACCTGCCGCAAGTTACGCGGGACGGTTCGGTCGACCCGGACCGTTCGGGTGCCGGCAGGTCCGTCTCGCTGACCACCTACATCGACATGGTCGAAAAGCTCGGTGCCAGCATCACCAACGATCCGCGGCCCCGTCGGTCAATCTGATCTCCATTCCCTCTCACCAAAACTCGAAAGGACGCCAGCCATGGCCCGATCCCGCACGCCCAAATTCGATGCCTCCGAGGTCATCACCAACGAAATCATCCGTATCATCGAGCGCGGCGTTCTGCCTTGGCGCAAGCCCTGGACGGCTGGCGGTAGCTCCAGACCCTTGCGCGTGGGCGGTGAACCCTACCAGGGAGTGAACAACTTCCTGCTGACCATGCGAACCGTGATGGCGGGCCACAGCTCGCCCTTCTGGATGACGCTGCCGCAGGCCAATGCGTTGGATGCAAAGGTGCGCAAGGGAGAGAAATCCTCCGTCGTGGTCTACTATGGTCAAAGCCGGAAAGACGCCGGCGATGAGGATCAGCACAGGGAGAACGATGATCGTTCCGAGGAGGCCCGGATCTTCCGCTTCCAGAAATCCTACCGCGTCTTCAATGCCTGCCAGATCGAGGGCTTGCCCGAGAGCTTCTTCCCCGATCCGGAGCCAGCACCCGCGCATCCGCCGTCCGAGCCCATCCCGCATATGCAGGTGTTTTTCGACGCCATCGACATCACGACCGTCTTCACGGGGACGGAAGCCTACTATCTGCCGCCCGTGGATAAGGTCTTCATGCCGTCGATCGCGCGTTTCGAGAACCCGCGGAATTTCTACGGGGTCTGGGCCCATGAGCTGGCCCATGCCACCAAGGCGCGCCATCGGCTGAACCGCGACTACGGCCTCTCACGCTTCGGCAACATGGCCTATGCCCGCGAAGAGATCGTCGCCGAGCTGACTTCGGTGTTCCTTGGCCAGACGCTCGGCTTCACAGCGCATACGCTCGAGATGAATGCCGCTTACCTCTACAATTGGCTGCGCGTTCTGCGCTCCGACAAGAATGCGATCTTCAAGCATGCGGCCGACGCGCAGCGCGCCTGCGACTACCTGATCGCACGGTCGGAGGCGGGTAGAGCAGGGGAGGGCGCCAAGGCCGCTTGAACGGTTTGTGCCAGTAAAGGGAAAGCAGGCTTTGAGAAGGGTGTTTCAAACTTCTCAAAGGACAGACCCATGACCAACGCAGCACAGCCCCAGACAGAATGCCCGGATCCGAGTGTGATCGCGGCGCAGAACGACGCGTTTCGCAAGCTCGCGTGCCTCGGGGTGCCGCCTGAGCAGCCCATCCAGGGCCGCATGCATGTCACCCGCTCGATTATGGAGGCTGGTGACGGCTTCATGGCCGAGGCGGTGAAGGCCACGGGCATGTTCGAGACCTTCGAGCCCGAGAACGATCCCGAAGGATGGCATGATTTCGGGGCGGTCGAGATCCGCGGCGAGACCGTGTTCTGGAAAATCGACCTCTATGAGGCGGATTCTGATTTCCGCTACGGGGCCGAGGCCCCGGACAATCCCGCCACGACCATGCGCGTGCTGACCATCATGCTGGCGCGAGACTGGTAGGGCAGGGGGGGACCCCTCACGACACCTGAAGGCTCGCTGATCCCAAAAAGGGAAAGCGGGCCTTTTGTCGTGGTGATCCCTGAAGACGGGGATTGACCGCGCATCTGAATGCGCGGGCCGCTCCAAATCCACCGAAAAGGATATCCCATGACTGCAAGCTTCAAACCCGTTTCCGTCGCCATCGGCGATCTGACAGCTCACCCCGCCAACGTGCGCAGCAACTCTCCGGAAACCTATGAGCCCGAGAACATCGCGCATCTGAAGGCGAGCATCGCTGTACTGGGCCTCCTGCAGCCGCTCCTGGTCCAGAAGCTTGACGGCAAATATGCTGTCCTCGCCGGTGGTCGTCGTCACGCCGCGCTGAAGGAGCTGATCTCGGACAAGTCCGCGAAGGGCTTTACCGCCAAGACCAAGATCGACTGCCGCCTCGTGCCGGAAGATTGCGACGTCACCACGGCCCTGTCGCTCGCCGAGAACATCACCCAAGCCCCGATGAACGCCATCGACGAGTTCGAGGCTTTCGCCCGGATGATGGAGGTCGACGGCCAGACGCCCGAGACCATCGCAAAAACCTTCGGCACCACGGTGGCCGCCGTGAAAGGCCGGTTGCGCAATGGCCTTATCCACCCCGACATCCGCGCCGCGGCCCGGGGCAAGGTGATCACGCTCGACACGATGAAAGCCTTCGCCGAGCACCCGAGCCAGGAGGCGCAGCGCGAGGTCTTCGAGGCGCTCACAAAAGACGGCGGCTATCTGCAGGCCTACACGGTCCGTCAGGCGCTCAAATCCCGCGGTGTGCAGGTCAGCGATGATATCGGGGCTTTCGTGCGCGCGGACTACGAGGCCCGCGGCGGCGCCGTCGCGGCTGATCTGCTGGA
>JBLWWC010000030.1:0-5618 GCA_048268145.1 Qipengyuania sp.
GAGAGGGTCGCCTCTTCAAAGGCGGTTTTCAGGGGCGGCATGTTCACCCGATACCAGTCCTGGCTAAACTTGATCGCCCAGACCATGCCGGGGCTGTCGTCGCCTTCCCTCAGGCCGAACTTGCGTCCCATATCCTCGGCCACTGTCCAGCCCATGCCGGTCGCGTCAAACGCCGCGCCGACGCAACGGGTGCGCACGCGCTCCATAACCATTCCGACGATCAGCTTCTGTTCGTTGCCGGGCACGTTGCGCATCTCAATCGTCAGCGCCTCGCGGCGGTGCATGTTCTTCTCGATGGCGAGCAAGCTTAGGACCGAGAGGTCCGCCACACGGGCAAAGTCGAAGCCGAGCGCATAGAGAACGTCGAGGGTCAGCGTCCCCAAAACCTCTTCCAGGCGTTCCAGAAACACGTGCATCAGCGCGAGCTGCTCGGCATTAGTGCGCTGCAGGTAATCGCCGGGCAGTTCCAGCTCTAGGCAAGGTGCCTCAGCGGTCATCCGTGCCTCGATCAGCGGCGCGGTCAGCCACGCGCCTGTCCCAGCTTTCGGGATGCAGTGCAGCTCCTCGTCCGCGTCATCGCCATAAACCGCGTGGGTGCTGTCGATCCATTTCTGTTTCGGCATCGGCTCGCGGCCCTGGGCGCGCTGGATCAGCGCGATCCGCTCATAGAGCCCGGCCTCGACCGCGTCGTTGAAGGTGACGCGCACCACTTTGGCGGTGTCGCCCTTCTCGCCCTCATTGACCTGGCGCACCAGGACGTTGAAGGCGTTTGCGTCTCCATCATGCGTGGAAATCACCAGCACCTTGCCGCCCCACATCAACAGGGCGTTGGCGGCCTTCAGCATCTCTTCCAGCTCGTCGTGGAAGGCGGCCTCGTCAAAAATCACATAGCCTTGGCGGCCGCGTAGCGAGCGCGGTTTCGAGGACAGCGCCACGATCTCAAAGCCAGAGGCGAAGCGCACCCGAAAGGCCTGAATGTCGCGGTCTTCCTTGCCCTCTTCCTGATCCTTGAAGAGGAACTCCTGCACCGCGCTGGCGGCGGGCATCAGCGCCTTTGCCCACATGGCGCAGGTGTCGATAAACTCCCGCGCCATATCGAGGTTAAAGCCGATGTAAAGCGTGTCCATGCCGCCTTCAGCGCGGGCGAGGCCAGAGGTCAGGACCGCGTCCGCGCCCACCGCCCAGGTCATACCGATCCGGCGGGACTTCTCGCAAACCACAAACTGAAAACCGGCGGACGTCTGCAGGAGCTGCTGCTGGTAACTCAGCAGCACATGCGGCAGCTCCATGCCTTCGGTCAAAACCTCGGGCAGCATCTGGCGGTCGGCGGCGCGTTGGGCTTCCCATTCCGCATCGCTGAGGGCGGCCGACCGCGTCACGTATCGACCCCAAGAATGTTCGCCTTGATCGCCTGAACCGTGTCCCGCGTCATGCCGAGCTGGTGCGCCTTCTGTTCAATCTCGCCCGCGAGGCGCTCGCGCTCTTTACGTGCGACGCGGCGTTCCTCGTCCTCGCGCAGGCGTTCGCGCAGCCCGGCGGATTGCATCAGGTCCTTCAGCATCCGCGACAGATGCGCGAGGCTCTTTGGTTCCCAATCCGCCCCTGCCTCCGAGACGCTATTCATCATCTGGAAGGCGGCGGTCGCGATCATCTGCATCAGCACCTTGTGCATGGTGCTTTCCTGCTCGATGTTGAGGTCCCCGAGCAGGGTCTCTGCCATGGCGAAGGCGTCGCGCTGGTCTTTCAGCAGCTTGGAATATTCGCCCACCGCCGACTTGCCGATGCGGATTTCCTGCCCGGCTTCCTGCAGCCAGAAATTCAGCTCTTCGGTCACGGCGACAATGTCGCTGAAGCCGCGCTCTTGCAAAGCCATCGCGAGTCGCTGGCGAAGCTCGCCCGGAATGAGGTCTAGTTTCTTGGGCGGCGGCATGGCTCAGGCCCCAGGGCGGCGGCGCTGAATGTCCGGGTGGCGGGCGATGCCTTGCGCCACTTCGACCCCGCGCGTGGTGCCGGTGGCTACGGTAAAGCCCGCGTGGTCCTCGATCTGGACCATGCCCTGCTCTTCGAGCCAGTGCAGCTCGGTTTTCACCTGGTCGCGGGTGTAGGCGATGCCGACGCGCGGCAATTGCTCCGACAGCATCGAGACATTGGACGTGTAACGCGGTGCGTCCTCCAGAAACCGGAGAATGGCGAGCCGGGCGTGTTTGCGCAATTCGTCGGAATAGCTCATGGCGATCCTACTTGTTCAAAAGGTGGTCTTCGTGGCGGGTCACCACGGTCTCAAGGCGGGTCATGATGTTTTGATTGCCCTCCATGACCGCTTCCATGCGCTGCATGGTCCCCTCCATCTTGGCGAGGGTCAGCTCAATCTGATGGAGGTCATCCTTGCTCGGCAGCGTCTGGACCGATTGCTCCAGCCGGGCGATGCGCCCCTCGTGGCGGTCCATGCGGTCCGATCCCTCTTTGAAGCGCGCATCCACATTGGACCGGCGGGACATGACCCAGGCGAAAACAGTGGTCGCAAGCGACACCAGCAAAGCCAGCGCAGCAAGGATGTTGCCAAGGGTGACGGTCGGGTCGAAGTTCATTAAGCCCTCCCCGTTGACGCGGCCTTCAACCGTTCGATGAGCTGGTCTTTGTTTTTCGACCCGGCAGAGCTGCCGAAATAAAAGTTGAGGACCTGCGTCAGCCCGGCGGTTAGAGCGCCGATCAGCAGGGCGAGGATTTCCTCGCTGGCGGTCGGCAGGCCATACTTGATGAGATAGGCGAGCACCGCGAAATACCCCACCAGGATCACACCCGCCAAAATGCCGGGCACCCGGTCCTTGGTCGCGATCTGGCGATTGCGGGCGCTGTCACGGTCATTGGCCGCGATCTGCTCCAGCTCGATCCCAGCGTCGGCGAGGTGCTTTTGCAGCTCGGCGTCGGCCTCCTTCAGCTTCAAGAGGTCTTGGGGGGCCGCGTTGAGGATTGCCGCCTCCACCTCCTCCGGCGTCGCCTCGGGGCGGCCAAGCAGCTTGTCGGCCAAGGCCTTGGTGGCAACACCGGCCAAAGGCCCGCCCAAAGCGGTCGCAATGGTCGGGGCTATGCCGCCGAGGATCTGGAAGATCTTTTCTTTCTGTTTCAAGGGGGCGCTCCTTTAGCGAGGGTCGGCGTAGCTCGCCACAATCCAGCCTTCCTGCCCGGCGTAGACCACCCGCAGCCAAGCGCGGCCGCCGAAGGAGCCACGCCGCAAGACTGGCACAATGGTGCCATCCGGGATTTTGGCGATGATGTTGGGGTTAAAGCTCGGCCAGCTCCGCAGGTTCAGGCTGTCGCCATTGGCGGCAATCACCGCCAGTTCGTCGCTGGGCGCATCCTGGCTGGCCGCCTCGGCCTCAACCTCCGCAGGATCGTCGCGGCCCATGACATAGGCACGGACATACTCCATCGGGAAAAGCGGGTTGGTGTCGACCTTGCGCCCCGGCGAGACATACCAATGCGGGCGAATGTCCTTCAGGCTCGGCACGGCGGCGAACAGCTCAAGCAAGAGCCAAAGCAAAGTGTCGAGTTGCGCTTCGGGGTAATGCATCCACATGCCCCGGCCATGTTCCGGGGTCTCGGCGATTTCGACCGAATAGGGCTGGCCGTTCTTCACCGACGCCCCAAACCAAGTGATGCCATCCGCCCCGGCCGCGCGCATTTTACCAGGGTTGACCAGTTCAATGCCGATGCTGAAGGCATTGCAGCCATGGCGGCCGTGGTAGCTGGACGCGCCCGCGTGATTTGCCCGGCGGTTGATCGGCACCAGCTGGCGCAGTTTACCGTTCAGCTCGATCACAAAATGGACCGAAACCTTGGCGTCGTTGTCCTTGAGGTAGTCGGCGGCGCTGCCTTCCTGCAGGCTGCTTGCGGTATCGTGGAGGATCACCAGATCGGGGGTGATCTCGCCCCCCATATGGACCGCCGGGGTGTATTTCACGCCGGAAAGAATACCGCTTTCAAAAGCCATTTAAGCCACCCCTAAACCTGCTGTGCAGGTTTCAGAATGGCGGAGGCCCTAAATGAAAAACGCCCGCAACGATGTGCGGGCATTTCTCACTTCAGAACAGCGTGGGCTGGTCCAAGTTCCGTTGGGGGGTAAAACCCTGGAGGTATCGCCGAACGCTGACATCCGTGACCCCTATGATGCGCGCAATCTCCACTACGGGCAAGCCTCGCGATTTATGGGCCTTTGCGCGCCATGCCTTCGCGGTGGGAACGCGGGCCGGGATGCGATGCGCGATGCTCGCCAAAATCTTTGCCTTTTCCGGGCCGAGCAGCTGTTCCACCTCGCCCCGGCCCTTTGGGTTCTCCGGGATATAAACCTCGGTGCCCCCGAAGGCATCGAGGAAGCGCAGCGCGTCCTCAAAGCCCAAAGCCTCCACATAGGGCTCGACCTGCGCGGTCGGCTTTGGGAAGGCTTTGGGCAGCTTACCTTCCGGTATGCGAGCCGGGCGTTTCATTTGCGGTGCGCGCTCCAGTCAAAGTCGATCTCGGCCCGCTTGCCCCAAGATTTCAGGGACTGGATCACCGCGTCGATCTGCCTCCAATCTGTCAGCATGTCGACGTCCGCCGGGACCATCGACCAATGATCGCCAAAGCGCGCGCGGATGAAGCGGTTCAGGCCTGCACGGCTGGCGTCGCGCAACTGGCCCGCCTTGCCGAGTTCCGACCAAAGCTTGTGGACAAGGCGCAGGTCCTTGCGCGGGGCTGGCTTGTGGCGCTTCTCGCCCCCGGCGGAGGGTTTGAACCCGTCCGCCTCCAACCGCTTCACCATGGCCAACAGGTCGGCCTCGTCCATCTCCGACAGAGAGGCCTTGCCAGTCACCACCAGTTGAAGGCCCCGCCGAGCCTCCTCATCCAGACCCAGCGTTTTGCAGCCCATGTGGATTTTGCGTTTCAATGCCAGTGCAGAGGCCACCCTCAAGCCCCCTTCTTTTGCGCCGCGATCTGGCGCGCTGCGTGGCCCGCCAAGACGCGGCTGCGGCGTTCGACAATAGAGTGAGGAATGCCCCACTCCGCTGCCATCCGCCGCAATTCCTCCACGCTGGCGCCGAGGATCAGGTGATCCACGCCAAGCCGCGCGAGCTGGGTGGGATACCCCCGCGCCATGACGCTGGCGACGCCGCCGGAAATCGGCTGGTCGTCGTGATCAAGGAGTGCCGGCACTTTGGCCGCGTCCATAAACTTCGCAATTTGCATCGGTCTGTCCCCCTTCAAGCCTTCGCCAAGTCGATCTGGATAGGCTCCCAGCCGGCGTCGATGGTGGGCCGCTGATAGCAGCGCACATAGGTCTTGGAGCCGATCACCCGGATCGCGTCCTTGATGGCCTGCATGGCGCGCTGCCAGCGCGCGTCCTCAATCTCCAACCGCAGGAGCATGAAGATTTCCGCGCGGTTGATCTTGCCCGCCTTGTCGGTGTTGAACGCGCGGGTGACGATGTCGCGGATCTCCGGGCGCGCATCAGCGGCCCATTCGATCAGGCATTCGTCGATCAGGGACTTGATGCCCTTTTTGACGCCCACCGTTGCGTCGTCCTGCCCGGGGAGAATGGCCTCAAAAGCGCTGATGTCCTCAAACGTATGGGCCTTGAAACG
>JBLWWC010000031.1:0-5143 GCA_048268145.1 Qipengyuania sp.
TGTCATCGAGGCGGAGTGATGCCGCCTCCTGAACCCGGATCGCCATCTGGTCAGGCCCGGTTGCGAGCGATGACTTCGGCGGCCGTCAGCGGCCTGTAGCTGGTCTCGGGCGCTGCGAAGGCGCGGGTCAGCTCGGCCTTCAGCCGGTCGAAAGCCTCCTGCTCGGCCCGCTCCTTGTCTCGCCGGATCAGGTCGCGCACGTATTCGCTGATGTTCTCGTAGGAGCCGTTCTCGCCGACATTGGCCGCGACGAAATCGCTGAGCGCACCGCTCAGACGGACGGTCATGGTCGTGGTGCGGGACATGGAAGGCTCCTCATGCTTGGCGCGTATTCAATATAACCAAAAAACACTACACATCAAGTCTGGCGGCGGTGGAGCAATTTGGCCTCCCCGCCGCCTCAGTGGCGGCTTGACCTTATTCGGCATCCGCGCCGTCGTGCCGATCGGCCAGCAGCAAGACCATGTGGAACACGATATCCGAGTGCCTGGCCAGTGCGATCAGATGCTCGCCGCTGGGTCCACGCTCGCCCGCAATCCAGTATTTCACGGTTCGCTCGCTGGCGCCCGTCCACCGCATCGCCGTCTTGACTGCTCGATGCGTCAAGCCGAGTTCGTCCCGAAGCGCCGCGGCAATGGCGGTCCGGTAGTCGGCGGCATCGGCTTCAAGGTGCACATTTGTGCCCGTTTTCGGCACAAATGTGCCCGTCTTGGTCCGCATCTCTGCGTCCTCCTTCGATAATACTCTGGGAAGGACATGAAAAGCGGCAGTTCGTATTTGCGCCCAATCTGCGGTAGAGGGCCATCAGCTCGAAGCAGCCCACATGATTTCTTGGGAGGCGGGCGTGGCTCGGGGAAAAGCACCATTATCCGAAGGAGAAACCGAGCCGTCCGCGCAGCTGCTGGCTGCGGAGTACGTCCGGATGTCGACCGAGCATCAACAGTATTCAACCCAGAACCAGGCGCAGACGATCCGCGAATACGCCGAACGCCGCGGCATCAGGATTGTCAAAACCTATTCGGATGATGCGAAAAGCGGCCTGATCATCGGCGGCAGGATGGCATTGCAGCAGATGATCGCCGATGTCGAATCCGGCGTGGCCGACTTCAGCGTGATTCTGGTCTATGACGTCACCCGCTGGGGACGTTTTCAGGACACCGACGAATCTGCCTATTACGAATATCGCTGCCGAAAGGCGGGAATGCAGGTCGCCTATTGCGCCGAGCAATTCGAGAACGATGGTTCTCCGACCTCTACCATCGTCAAAAGCGTCAAGCGGGCAATGGCGGGCGAATACAGCCGTGAGCTTTCAGTGAAGGTCTTCGCGGGCCAATGCCGTCTGATTGAGCTCGGCTATCGTCAGGGCGGCCCGGCGGGCTTCGGGTTGCGTCGCGCCCTGCTCAATGAGCGGGGCGAAGTAAAAACCGAACTGAAGCGCGGTGAGCACAAGAGCCTTCAGACGGATCGCGTCGTCCTGGTTCCCGGACCAGACGATGAGGTCCGGACGGTGCGCTGGATCTACAGCCAGTTTCTGAAGAAGGGCCTGTCGGAAACCGAAATTGCGACAGAACTGAACGCGCGCGGCATCCTCACCGATCTCGGGCGGGCCTGGACCCGCGCGACCGTCCATCAGATCCTGACCAATGAGAAATACATCGGCAACAACGTCTACAACCGGCGCTCGTTCAAGCTGAAGCGAAAGCGGGTCGCAAACGGCCCGGAGATGTGGATCCGCTCGGACGGCGCCTTCGATGCCATCGTCGAGCCGAAACAGTTTCAGAAGGCCCAGGCCATCATCGCGGCACGCAACCGTCGCTTCTCGGATGAGGTGATGCTGGAGCGCCTTGCCCGGCTCTTCCAGCGTCATGGTTACATTTCCGGGCTGGTGATCGACGAAGCAGATGGCATGCCGTCCAGCGGCGCCTATGCCCATCGCTTCGGCAGCCTGCTCAGGGCCTATTCCCTTGTCGGGTTCACCCCGGATCGCGACTATCGCTACATCGAAGCCAACCGCCTGTTGCGGCAATTTCACGGCGACGAGATTGAGCGCGTGATCCACGAAATCACCCTGCTTGGCGGTGCTGTGATCAGGAACCCTGCGACGGACCTGCTGACCATCAACGGCGAATTCACGGCATCCGTCGTCGTCGCCCGCTGCCGCGAAACCTCCTCAGGCGGCCTGCGCTGGAAGATCCGCTTCGACACCGGACTCGCGCCCGACATCACCATCGCCATCAGGATGAACCGCACGAACACTGACGCGCTCGATTACTACCTGCTGCCCCAATTCGAGATGCGGAGCAAACCTCTGGGGCTTGCAGAGGAGAATGGCCTGATGCTGGACGCCTTCCGCTTTGAAACGTTGAACTTTTTCTTCGACATGGCCCGGCGCGTTTCCGTTTCCGAGGTGACACCATGGTGAGCGATATCGAAACCCACGCCGAGGTTCAGATTATCCCCATTGCGGCCATCACCGTGGAAAATCCGCGAGAACGATCTGAAAAGACCTTTCGTGCGCTGGTGGACAGTATCGGCAAGGTCGGGCTGAAGAAGCCGATCACCGTCGCGCAGGATGACACGGCGTCAGGGGATGCCTATCGGCTGGTCTGCGGTCAGGGGCGGATGGAGGCCTATGTTGCACTGGGCGAAACCCACATCCCGGCCATCGTCGTGGACGCGAACGAGGTCGAACGACTTCTGCGTAGCGTGATCGAGAATATCGCCCGCCGTCAGCAGCGACCGCTCGAGCTGCTGCAGGACATCGCCATCCTGCGCGACCGAGGATACTCGGACCACGACATCACCGAGAAAACCGGATTGTCATGGTCGTACGTTCACGAAATCGGCGAGTTGATCGCCAACGGCGAGGAACGACTGCTGATCGCGGTCGAGACCGGTCAGATGCCCCTCAGCGTCGCACTGTATATCACGAGGGCGGAAGAGAAGGATGTGCAGAAGGCGCTGGAAGCGGCCTATGCCTCGGGTGAATTGCGCGGCAAGAAGCTGCTTGAAGCACGGCGGCTGGTGGAACTGCGCCACCGGCACGGCAAGAAAAAGGGTGCCACACGCACAAAACGATCTGGGGTGCGGATGACATCGGCGGCGCTGGTCCGGGCCTATCGTATCGAGGCAGAACGCCAGCAGGACATGATCCGCAGGGCCCAGTCGACGCGCGGCAACCTGCTGTTCCTCGACGCAGCGTTCCAGTCCCTGCTCAAGGATGAGAATTTCCTCACTTTGCTCCGTGCCGAGGGGTTGGATTCCCTGCCGAGCATGGTGGTCGACGGTCTCAAGGAACCTCGGGCATGACACATATGGGCAAAACGCCCCCGCCCAAGGGGCCAGGATTTGAGCCGACCCTGCGTCAGATCCCGATCGCCACCATCCTGCCGGTGAAGCAACTGCCGATCACGGTTCCCAAGGGCCAGAAGTATGCACAGATCGCCGCATCGATCCGCGAGGCCGGCTTGATCGAACCGCTCGTGGTTGCGCGCGCTCCTGGTCAGGACGGCACGTTCATCCTGCTCGATGGTCATGTCCGTCTGCATGTCTTGAAGGAAATGGGCGAGGAAACCGTCACCTCCCTGGTCGCCACAGACGACGAGTCTTTCACCTACAACAAGCGCATCAGCCGTCTCGCGACAATTCAGGAACACAAGATGATCTTGCGGGCCATTGAGCGTGGCGTGCCAGAGGCCCGTATTGCTGCTGCACTGAATGTGGATGTGGCGTTGATCCGGCGAAAGCGGACATTGCTGAACGGCATCTGCCCCGAGGCTGCTGAACTCCTGAAGGACAAGCATTGCCCGGTCAACAGTTTCAGGTCCCTGCGCAAGATGAAGCCCTTGCGGCAGATTCAAGCGGCGGAACTTATGATCGCCGCGAACAACTACACGGTGGCCTATACCGAGGCCATCCTTACCGCGACCGATGCCGAAGACCTTGTCGATCCGGAAATGAAAAAAGAAACCTCTGGCATTACGCGCGAACAGGCGGAGCGGATGAAGGCCGAAATGGCCAGCCTGCAGAAGAACATCAAGTTGATCGAGGGGACGCTTGGCCCCGATCATTTACGCCTTGTGGTAGCGGGTCGCTACGTCGAACGGCTGCTCACGAATGAACGGATCAATCGCTATCTCGAAAAGAACCATGGAGAGATCCTCGGCGAGTTAGGTCGAATCGTGGCGGGCCTGTCTCGACCGGAACCGTCTTCGGAAGGGCCCGACGAGGCGGACGATTAAGGGATTCTGGAACAATCTGACGATGGGGACCCGGACCCAGTTCAAGCGCGGGGACCGCGGGAGACGCCGGACTGTGGGCCGGATCAAGCGCGGAGGTGGGGATGGCGGCGAACCCGTTCGGAGCCCACCAAGGTCGGCGGACATATCGCCGACCACGCAGGTATTCTTTTGCGATGACTATCTGCGATGTTTGACGGGCGCGCTGCATTCGACCGGATATTGGGTGCCAGTTGGGTTGGCGGCGCGCCCGCGAGTGACCACGTTTTGGTTGGCCAACACTTCGGTACTCAATGCCTGTCTGCCGCGATGCAGGGCAGGCCAGAATGGATTGGGCCCGCAAGTCATCTCGATATCTCGCCGGCCAGCACCGCGAGTCCGTGCACCGCCAAGGTCGCTGAAAACCTCTGGCACTCAAACTTGCGGATCACATCGAGGACCCGCGCTTCGTAGGCAGCGTGTCCAATCAAGCGACACAAGTCGGACGCGTGGAACTGGCGGTTCGCCGTTGGTGCGGCTTGCATCTGTCTCAGCAATTCGCGCTCTTTGGGGTCCGTTGTTGGTCTCGCGGGCGGCTTGACCGCGGGACGAGTTGGAGTTCCCGACGAATTTCGCCACCGGCGCATGAAGCCAAGCAGGAAGCCGGCCGGCACCCTGCCGTTGCCTCGCGACCGGTTGAAGGCGAGGAAGCGATCCCAGATGACCTGGGTGTCGATGTTCCAGCAGGGCAACGTGGCCTTCACTGCTTTGATGAGCTCTGCCCAACTGGTCTGAAAAACGTTCGAACTCGCGGTGATATCGATCAGCCCTGAGAAGATAGTTTTGTTATTATTATCTCTAGATAGTGAAGTGTCGTCTTCACCTGACACGAGATCATGGGTTTCACTCTCCTTGTCGAAGGCGGA